>NZ_QAJJ01000068.1:0-622 GCF_003852455.1 Rhodococcus sp. KBW08 | reverse complement strand
AACACCTCTGCATGGCGTTCGGCGCGAAAGTTGCTGTGAACGACCTTTCCCTCGCGGTGCCCCCAGGTTCGTTGTTCGGCCTGGTGGGGCCGAACGGTGCGGGAAAAACGACCACACTGTCGATGGCAGTCGGATTGCTTCGCCCGCACTACGGCCGCAGCCTGGTGTACGGCTACGACGTGTGGAACGACCCAGTGGCAGCGAAGAGTCTGCTCGGCGTTCTACCCGATGGTTTGGCGCTGCCCGCCCAGTTCACCGGTCACGAACTGCTCACCTATTTCGGGCGTCTGCGCGGCATGCCCGAGGACGTCATTGCAGCACGACGCGACGAACTGTTGGCCGCGCTCGATCTTGCCGATGCAGGTGGAACGGTCATCGCCGACTATTCAGCGGGCATGACGAAGAAGATCGGGTTGGCCTCGGCGCTGTTGCACGGCCCTCGCTTACTGGTGCTGGATGAGCCGTTCGAAGCTGTCGACCCCATTTCTTCGGCCGGAATTCGGAGCATTCTGCTCTCGTTCGTCCACTCAGGGGGCTCGGTCATTCTTTCCAGTCACGTGATGGCCCTTGTCGAACAACTGTGTACTCACATCGGAGTCATCGCAGACGGTCGCGTCGTGGC
>NZ_QAJJ01000067.1:0-1662 GCF_003852455.1 Rhodococcus sp. KBW08 | reverse complement strand
GTCGCGATCAGCGAATTACCACCGAGTGCGAAGAAATCGTCATCGAGACCCACTCGATCGACACCCAGCAGATCCGCAAACACCGACGCGACGATCTCCTCCACCGGCGTCACCGGGGCCCGAAACTCAGCCTTCTCGAACACCGGATCCGGCAACAACTTCCGATCGATCTTGCCGTTGATATTGAGAGGGAACTCATCGAGCACCAGAATCTGCGACGGCACCATGTACGAGGGCAGACCCGCCGACAACACCTCACGAACAACGTCGACATCGACGTCGGCCCCGGACGAAGCAGTGACATACGCAACCAACATCTCACCAGCGTGCGCACCCTCGTGCACGACAGCCACCGCCCGACCCACCGAATCAACGGCAACCAACGCGGCCTCGATCTCACCGAGCTCGATCCGGAACCCACGCAACTTCACCTGGAAATCGCTGCGCCCCAAATACTCCAACTCACCCGAACGACTCCACGACACCACATCGCCCGTCCGATACATCCGCGAACCCGCAGTGCCGTAAGGATTCGCGACGAAACGTTCCGCCGACAAATCCACCCGGCCGTGATACCCACGAGCCAACTGCGCACCCGACAGATACAACTCACCCGCAACACCCACCGGAACCGGATGCAACCGCGAATCCAACACCAACAGTTGCGTATTCCACTCCGGCGACCCGATCGACACCGACGACACATCACCATCGGTCACCTCATGCGAGGTCACCGAAACCGCCGCCTCCGTCGGACCATACAAATTGAACAACCGCACACCAGGATTCGACACACGTACACGCCGCGCCAGATCAGCAGGCAACGCCTCACCGATCGCCAACACCTGACGAAGCCCCGACGGAAGAACACCACCCCCAACAGCCGCCAACGCCTCCAACATCGACGGAACCACATGCAACGTCGACACACCCGACACAGACATCACATCGAGCAGATACTGCGGATCCTGCTGACCGCCGACCTTCGCGATCACCAACCGAGAACCCGAAACCAACGCAGACCAAAACTCCCACACCGACAAATCGAACGTCGACGCAGTCTTGAGCAACACCGCATCATCCTGATCAAGACCGAAAACCTCACGCTTCCACAGCAACTGATTCACCACAGCTGCATGCGAAACCGCCACACCCTTCGGCCGACCCGTCGAACCCGACGTGAAAATCACATACGCCGTATTCCCCGACCGCAACGGCGCAACACGATCCACATCCAAGACAGGCGCACCCGAAAAACCAGACACATCGACAACATCAACCTCGACCACCGGCACCCCACCAGCATCGAAACCAACATCAGAAGTACTGACCACACACACCGGAGCAGCAGCCTCGAGAATGAACGCCGTACGATCCGCCGGCTGATCCGGATCCACCGGAACATACCCACCACCAGCCTTGGCGACCGCATACATCGCCACCAACAAATCCACACCACGACGAACAACTAACGCCACCAACGACTCCGGCCCAACACCCACCGAAATCAAATACCGCGCAAAACGATTCACCCGCACATCGAACTCACCATACGACAGCTCGACACCACCACACACCAACGCGACACGATCCGCACCACGAACCACCTGCTCGTCGAACAAATCCACCAACGTCCCCGAAACACCAGCACGAGACACCCCG
>NZ_QAJJ01000066.1:0-960 GCF_003852455.1 Rhodococcus sp. KBW08 | reverse complement strand
TTTCCCTCCGCCGTCACCGGAGCCGCACCCGCAACCCCGGCACCCGCCACCACCGCGAACCCCGCAGCAACAGCAAACACACTCAAACCTGCAACTGCACGACGTGCAGAACTTACAGACATAGATTTTCCTTCTCGAGAAGTGAGCGATATGGGTGATGCCCCACCACCGAACGCGGGCGGGGCATCACCGGTGTCGATGGCTAGGAGCCGAAGATGTTGCCCAGGCTGCCGAGTGAACCGCTTCCACCGGTTCCGGGTTCTCCACCGGTGCCGGGTGCGGCGATCTGGACGGAGACCTGATCGGACGACGCCGTCACCGTTCCGGCGCCCGAGTACTCCGCTGCGACAACTCGCTGCCCCTGAGTTGACGGCTTCCACGAGATGCTGGCTTTTCCGGAGGAGTCGACCGTCGCCGTGCCGATGACCGACTCACCGTCTTTGAAGGTGACTGTGCCACCGGCATTGGCGGGGCTGATCTGAGCGGAGATGGTCTGCGCTACACCGACCTGCCCTGCTCCCACGCTCAGATCTGTTGTCGAGCTCGTCGTTCCGGCGGGCTGTTCGGCAACTGTCACATTCGCGGTGGTGCTCGATCCGGTGACGCCGGATCGGCCGGCAAACACAGCCTCGACGGTCTGCGCACCGGCAACTGTCGGAACCCAGGCATACGTCGCTTCACCGTTGCCCGCCACCGGCACCGAAGCGAGCACTGTTCCGCCGACCTTGAACGTGACCGTTCCACCGGTGCCCGACGCGGACACAGTCGCTTTGAGAGTGGTCGACTTGCCGACCTGCGCGCCCGAGATCGGCGCCAGAGTCGTGCTGGACTGAGCATCGGCCTGCGAAACGTTCACGTTCACCGGCGCCGAAGCGGAACCGACGGCACGCGCCGTGTCGGCGAACTTCGCTGTGATCGAGTGGTCTCCACGGGTGGTCGGCGTCCAGGCAAGTGTTGCAA
>NZ_QAJJ01000065.1:0-1543 GCF_003852455.1 Rhodococcus sp. KBW08 | reverse complement strand
TGTCCGGGAGGGCTTTACGATCCAACTTCCCATGCACCGTCACCGGAAACTCCCCCAACACCACCACCACCGACGGCACCATGAACCCCGGAAGAGACCTCCGCACCCCCTCCAACACCGCCACCTCGTCCACCACCACCCCCACACACCCCACCACAAACCCCACCAAAAAATCCCCACCCACACCCGACCTCAACACCACCACCGCACCAGCCACCCCCACCTGAGCAGCCAACACCGCCTCCACCTCACCCAACTCCACCCGCTGCCCCCGCACCTTCACCTGAAAATCACTACGCCCCACAAACTCCAACACCCCACCACACCCCCACCGCACCACATCACCCGTCCGATACACCCGAGCACCCACCACCCCCGACACCGGATCCGCCACAAACCGACCCACCGTCAAATCCGCACGACCCTCATACCCCCGAGCCACCTGCACCCCACCCACATACAACTCCCCCACCACACCCACCGGAACCGGCCGCAACCGCGAATCCAACACCAACACCCGCGTATTCCACACCGGCCGACCAATCGGAACACCCACCCCCACAACACCCTCCACCACATGAAACGTCACATCCACCGACGCCTCCGTCGGCCCGTACAAATTCACCAACTCCGCACCACACACCCCCGCAAACCGCCCCGCCAACACCGACGACAACCCCTCACCAGAAACAAACACCCGACGCAGACTCGAACACCCCACCACCACCGAAGGCTCCCCCACGAACACCTCCAACATCGACGGCACAAAATGCACCACCGACACACCCCACCGCTCGATCACACCCACCAAATACACCGGATCACGATGCCCACCCGGATCCGCCACCACCAACCGCGCACCCACCATCAACGGCCAAAACAACTCCCACACCGACACATCGAACGACACCGGCGTCTTCTGCAACACCACATCCCCCACACCCAACGGAAACTCCCCCTGCATCCACAACAACCGATTCACCACCCCCGCATGCGAGACCACCACCCCCTTCGGACGACCCGTCGACCCCGACGTGAACATCACATACACCGCATGCTCAGGCAACAACACCCCCAACCGATCCCCCACCCCCACCGGACCACCCGAAAACCCCGAAACATCAACACAACCCACATCCACAAACCCCACCCCCACCGGCAAACACCCACCATCACCAGCCCGCGACAACACCACCACCGGATCCACCACCCCCACCACAAACCCCACCCGCTCCACCGGCGCACCCACATCCACCGGAACGAACACCCCACCAGCCCGCACCACCGCAAACACCGCCACCAACAACTCCACCGACCGCGACAACGCCACACACACCCGCGACTCCGGACCCACACCCAACGAAATCAACAACCGCGCAAAACGATTCACCCGAACATCGAACTCACCCCACGACAACACCACCCCACCACACACCAAACCCCCACCACCCACACCAGCAAACCGACCATCCAACACATCCACCAACGTCAAACCCCCCACAGCCACCCCCACACCATCCCAACCACCCACCACCAACCCACG
>NZ_QAJJ01000064.1:0-279 GCF_003852455.1 Rhodococcus sp. KBW08 | reverse complement strand
CGCGGGCGATCAGGGCGGTTCGTTGTGCCGCGGTGACAAGCCTTTTGAGTGGGGTGACGTCGAGTGGGGCACCGTTTTCGTCGAGGAGGACGGCGCCGAGCATGCAGTCGCAGGCGATCATGCGGGTGCGGCCGATGCTCAGTGGTCCCATCCAGGGCATGTGGCCGACATCGAGATCTTGTTTGCCGGGATCGGGAGTGTCGAGATCCAGCATGCCGGGATCGTCGTCCACGGCAGGGCCAGGTGTTGAGCCGTCACCTGTTGTGGCACCGGCGACCG
>NZ_QAJJ01000063.1:0-249 GCF_003852455.1 Rhodococcus sp. KBW08 | reverse complement strand
CGCGGGCGATCAGGGCGGTGCGTTGTGCCGCGGTGACAAGCCTTTTGAGTGGGGTGACGTCGAGTGGGGCGCCGTTTTCGTCGAGGAGGACGGCGCCGAGCATGCAGTCGCAGGCGATCATGCGGGTGCGGCCGATGCTCAGTGGTCCCATCCAGGGCATGTGGCCGACATCGAGATCTTGTTTGTCGAGGTCCAGAGCGTTGAGGTCGTCACCGTGGGATGTCTCGGTGGTTGTGGCACCGGCGACCG
>NZ_QAJJ01000062.1:0-1646 GCF_003852455.1 Rhodococcus sp. KBW08 | reverse complement strand
ACCAGCACGAGACACCCCGCAACCGGACTCCAAGACGAGCGCGCGGTCGACCTCACCCAACACAACGATATCGCCCACAGCGACACTCGGTTCCGCTGAAATGATTTCGAGAACGCGCACGAACTGATCCGCAAAACCGGCCACCGTCGAATCGTCGAACAACGCCGACGCGTAGGTGATCATGCCGGTTATCCCAGCCGCGGCGCCCACCTCATCGTGATGATCGGTCACGATCAAGTGAAGGTCGAACTGCGAGTTCCCACTCTCGTACTCGACGCCGGAAAGCGTCAGGCCACTCAATTCGAAAGTCGACTGCGCCAAGTTCTGGAACGACAACCCCACTTGGAACAACGGATGATACGCCGTCGACCGAGCCGGATTGAGCAGCTCGACCAAACGCTCGAACGGCACATCCGCATGCGCAAACGCCGCCAAATCCGCCTCACGCGTACGAGCAAGCAAAGCGCTGAATGATTCCCCTGCATCGACTCTGGTGCGGAATGCCAACGTGTTGACGAACATTCCGACCAGATCATCAAGGATCTCGTCCCCACGTCCCGCGATCGGGGAACCGATGACAATATCATCGCTACCGGACAAACGAGCCAACGTCACCGCAAACGCCGCGTGCACCACCATGAACATGGTCGTGTTCGTACGCTGAACCAACTCCATCAACGCCCGATGAACCTCCGGAGCCACCGACACTCCAACTGTGCCTCCGGCGAACGACTGCACCGCAGGCCTCGGACGATCCCACGGCAACACCAACTGATCCGGCAACCCCGCCAACGCCCGAGACCAGAAGTCGACCTGCCGCGAAATCACCGACGACGGATCATCCTCGGACCCCAACACCTCGCGCTGCCACAGCGCGTAATCCGCATACTGCACCAGCAGCGGCGCCCACCCCGGAACCTCACCCCGAGAACGAGCCTCGTACGCGATCATCACATCACGCGTGAGCGGCCCCATCGAAAATCCGTCACCACTGATGTGATGAACCGCCATCGCCAACACGAACTCCGACTCCGACACCGCGAACAACCGCGCCCGAACCGGAACCTCCACCGCCACATCGAAACCAGTCGACAAGAACTCCGTCACCGCACCAACGACATCGGACTCCGACACCCCAACCGGAGACAGATGCAATTGAACATGATCCGCAGACAAAATGTCCTGGAACCCGACACCATCAACCTCAGGGTAAACCGTCCGCAAAATCTCGTGCCGCGCAACAACATCCGAGACAGCAGCATCCAACGCCGCCACATCCAACGATCCCGACAACCGAATCGCCACCGGAATATTGTACGCAGTCGACTCAGGCTCGAACCGGTTCAAGAACCACATCCGCTGCTGCGCCAACGACAACGGCACCCGCTCCGGACGCACCCGAGCCGTCAACGCCGCCCGTGCTCCCGAACCGACCTCCGACTCCACCCGCGCAGCAAGCCCCTCAACGGAGGACACCTCGAACAGCACCCGCACCGGAACCTGCGCATCGAGCGCCTGACCCAACCGAGCCGCCACTCGTGTCGCGATCAGCGAATTGCCGCCGAGTGCGAAGAAATCGTCATCGAGACCCACACGATCGACACCCAACACCTCGGCAAACACCGACGCAACGATCTCCTCCACCG
>NZ_QAJJ01000061.1:0-604 GCF_003852455.1 Rhodococcus sp. KBW08 | reverse complement strand
CGGTGACGGCGGAGGGAAATGTGCATGACTACAAGGTTGTGCGCACTGTCTCGAACGGAACCCCCAATGAGGGGGAGACGATTACGGTGAAGTCGGTGCTGACTCGCACGGGGACTCTCGAGTACCTTCAGCAGGTCAAGGATGTTCATCCGGATTGTCTTACCTACGTGACTGATTCGGCCAAGGTTGACGGCTCGGTGATCGGTCGCAACGACGTCGAGGTTCGTTCTGATTATGCGAAGATCTCGGGCAGTTGGGCGGTGTACTGGAACGGCGGTTTGATCAATCCGAAGTTCAGGACGGTTGAGTTCAGTTACACCGTTGGTGCGGGGTGTGCTCGTGATGTGGATTTGATGACCGAGTTGCATGTCAGTGGGACGTTGGGTTCGGGTCAACTCAAGGGTGTCGGTCCGTCGGTGAGGGTTCAGAAGAACATTTCGGCGACGACATTGGCTCCCGTCGGTGGCGCTCAGGTGGGGCAGTCTGTTGCGCTGAGCGCGACGGTGACCGGTGGTGCCGACGGTGATCAGGTGGAGTTCTTCGACGGTGCCACCAAGATCGGTGCGGGCGCTCTTGCCAATGGTGTTGCAACACTTGCCTGGAC
>NZ_QAJJ01000060.1:0-312 GCF_003852455.1 Rhodococcus sp. KBW08 | reverse complement strand
AACCCGGACGCTAAGCCCTTCAGCGCCGATGGTACTGCACTCGACAGGGTGTGGGAGAGTAGGACACCGCCGAACATAACGTAAGAGAAGCCCCCTAACCAGTCATGGTTGGGGGGCTTTCTCATACCCAAAACACCCCCACACACACCACCCCCGACCGCGAGCGAACGGTACTTTCGTCGCCTCAGATCGACCCAGCGTACCGTTCACACCATCACGGGCGGAGGCACAGCCGGCACATCACCCCGTCCGGGATCGAGCGAACGGTACGTTCGTCGCCTCAGATCGACCGAACGTACCGTTCACACGATC
>NZ_QAJJ01000059.1:0-18141 GCF_003852455.1 Rhodococcus sp. KBW08 | reverse complement strand
ATCATCCGCGTCCCCAAGGTGTAATCAGTTCCTGCTGACCAGACAGGTCGCCGAGCCCTCATCGTGCTCGGCGACCTGTCTGCTTCACGCCGGAGTCACGTCGGATCGAGTGTCGTCGAGCGGTTACGCAACAACTTCTCGATCTCCGACCGTCGGTATCTCCGATGTCCGCCAAGCGTTCTCAGCGTTCCGACTTTGCCCTCCCTCGCCCATCTCGATACCGTCGTCCGGTCGACGTGGAACAGTGCCGCAACCTGTTTGGTCGTCAGCCACTCGTCGACTGGCGCTGTGTGCTCTTCTTCTCGGCTCATTGACAGGCATTCGTAGCCGCAGCCCGGATGGACGGGTCCGATAACGAATTGGCTACCCCAGGTGCGCTGTGAAAGACTGGCTGCAAAACTTTACTATTCCTTGGGGAAACTATGTCGAAGTCGGTAACTCTGATCCGTTCCACATCACTCTCTTTGGTCGCTGAATATGCTTATGCAGCAACGGCTCCCACCGAAGCCAGACTGATCTTCCTCGCAGGATCTTGCCCGTTGAACGAGGACGGCTCTACTGCCGCCGTCGGCGATTACGCGGGGCAAGCAGCCAAGGCCGTCGACAACCTGAGAACAGCTCTCTCGGACGCCGGCGCGTCGATCACCGATGTGATCAACACCCGCGTTCTGGTGGCGTCGAGCAGTCAAGAAGACCTCGTTGCAGCGTGGGAGGTAGTCCGCGACGCGTTCGGCGATCATGACGCCCCGAGCACTCTGATGGGCGTGACCGTTCTCGGCTACGACGATCAGTTGGTCGAGATCGAGGCCATCGCGGCCGTCGTCGACTGAACTCGAACCGAACCGGACGTTCCTACCGGGGATCTTCGTGAGCCAGCGCCTGGTAGCCCTTTGCCCCCGCACGATCGACTGCGGCTCGCACAACAGCGAAGATGGCCCCCTGTAGGGCTGCGGCGATCAGGACTTCCTTGCTCGACCTGCTCAAGTCTTTCGGCTCGGGCGCATTCTTGTCGTCACCGATGCGCTTCCACACCTGCTGGAAGACGGCACCGGCCAAAATGCCGCCGAGGACGCTCGTCGCCAGTGAGAGTGGCTTGTACATCGCTTTCGATACTGCGCTCATTGCGCGGATCCTCCATGGTTCGATTCCTACCGCCTGAGCGGGCTGACCGACTCTCACTACCCCGCAGGCGAACTGTCGAAACATTGCACCGGCGCGCCGCGAAGTCGACTGTCGCACGTTATGTTCCACGGGTTTGCCACTTCGCGGGCCGGGTAGGATCGTCTTAGCGAAAGAAGGTTGTGTAAGTCATGGAAAACTACAGAATCGAACTACCGGACGGTACAACGGTGATGGAAGATTTCGTCTCGGATCGCGCCGCAATCGCATACGCGGTCGATCTGAATCACGGGTGCAGCGAGAAAGTATCGGTATTCCGTATCACCGACGAAGGGGAAACCATCCCGACTCGGATGTGCCCCAAGCCGAATCCCGGTTCGCGGCGTCGCGCGCGAAGCGCCCGATAGAGGCCGGTCAAGAAGCGTCGAGGCGGGGGAAGAGCGTTTCTCTTGCGAGCAGCAGCAGGGCCGCAGCAACCGGAATCGCCAGCAACGCACCGACAATACCGAGCAGCGCTCCGCCCAACAGAACCGCGACAACGGTCACCAGCGCCGGGACCGCCACTGTCTTCCCGATGATCTTCGGAACAAGCAG
This sequence comes from Rhodococcus sp. KBW08, assembly GCF_003852455.1. Classification (NCBI taxonomy): domain Bacteria; kingdom Bacillati; phylum Actinomycetota; class Actinomycetes; order Mycobacteriales; family Nocardiaceae; genus Rhodococcus; species Rhodococcus sp. KBW08. Next base: position 16,428 of record NZ_QAJJ01000059.1, on the reverse strand, counting down.
GTAGTCCTCGAGCAGGCGTAACGCGATGAAGAACGCAACTGTCGCCAATGCCGTTGGGACAGAGACTGTCAGGGAGACCAAGGCGACGATGACCCCTGCGATCGTGGAACCGACTATCGGGATCAGATCGAGCAGGGCGACCAGCAGCGCCAGTATCAACGGGTACGGCACGTCGAAGATCAACAACCATGCGAAGGTACATCCTGCGGTGATCACGGAGATCAGAACATTGCCGAGGACGTACCCACCCACGCCTGCCAGTATCTGATCACCGATGGCGATTGCTCGTGGCCGCCGCGAATGTGGCACCAACCGATACAGATTCGTGCGGATTCGTGGATAGTCGATCAAGAAGTACGTGGTCAGTACAGCAACGATTCCGGCGTCGGCGACTGCGCTGAACACCGCCCGCCCGGCACCGAGCAAACCCGTTGCGAGCGCAGAACCCGAACCGTCCAGTTGCGTGGTGAGGTGCTGCTCGAGGTGATACTTCTCGTCGAGGTCGCTGACGATGGGATACCGGTCCCGAATGTGCGTCAGAAGTTCTGGAGCGTGCGATGCGAACTGACGCCCCTGCTCGACCAGCGGGGTGATCGCAGCAACGAGAAACAGCGCCAACATCACGGCAATCCCGAACAGCACCACGGTGACCGCGATCCAGCGTCGGAAATTTCTCCGCTCCAGCCAGACGATCACCGGTTCTATGCCCACCGCGAGAAACAGGGCCACCACGATCAGGATCAGCATGCCTCGCGCCGCAAGCAGCACTTCGATCACCGCGTAAGTCACGGCAACTCCGGCAGCGGCGGTCAGACCGATGAAGAACGGTGAACGACGATCGAACCTCGGTCCGGGTTCACCCAGCGGCCGGACGGGCGTCGCCAATGCGGCGGCTTCGCGTTCGGCCACCGCCATCGGATCCGGAGCTTGGACTTCGCTTTCGGGGTCGGGTGACGTGTCCGCGGAATTGGGATCCATCCAAGCCACCTCACGATCCGCGCGACTTCCCGGCTCGAGGGTGAGTACCCGTGCCGTAGTCGGATCAACCTCGAGGCTTCTCCGCTCCACTTCGTGTCAGCGCGAGCCCGGTTCCCACAACTCCGATGATCGACACAGCGATGGCGATGCTCGGCCAGCCGTCACTCTGCCAGTAGACGTCGTCGAGAGTGATCAGTAACGCGGCCTCGTCGACGATGAGTCCGAGCGCAATGCCCAACGCGATGCCCATCCATGTTCGTGCGCGAGGGCTTCGGTCGACGAGTCCGAAGATCGCCACCCCCGCCAACAGGAGAATTCCCCACAAGTAGTGGTGCAGATGAGTGCCGCCGGCACTGATGTCGCCGACATCCCTGGTGTCGATCTGGATCAACCACGTCACCAGACGTGCTCCGCCGAACGTCAGCGTGAAGGCCACCCACGCCAACACCAAACCGCGACGTGATTCGTCAACTTGATTCCATCTGCGAGGGAATCTGAATCTCTCGGCAGATTTCTCTTCGTCATGATCTCGAGAAAGCATGCTTCATGTTTACCCGACGCCGATCAGAGTGATGATTTCGGGTAGAGACACCGAAAAGCTATTGAAGAACGAAAAAGCGGTACTCGATCTCCGAAGAGACCAAGTACCGCCTTCTCAGCTACTCGCCCAGTATCGATCAATACCAGACTTTTCGTCCGCCCACTGCACGCCCGGTAGCACCGAGGATGGACAAAACTGCACCTACGACGACCAAGATGATGCCGACGGTGGTCAGAATACTCAACCCCGTGAAGAAGCCGATCAACGCCAGAATAATGCCGAGAACAATCATGTGAGAACCTCATCCGGTATGCGTATAAAAATGATCTACTCATCTGACGCTACTACAAAAACGTCACATTCTATAAATCCGATAATTGACGTCGTAAATACTGAACTCGTATTACTACCCAATAGTCTCGACGTTAAAACATCAGCGTTTCTTCGCATTCTCGTTCACGGTTCCGCGTCCTCGATCTTCGCCTCGACCGCCGGCGTGATGTGGCTCAACACGCAGCGCCAGCGACCTTCTCGCCGGGCGAACACGTCGGTGGTCCACTCGTCGGCGTCGTACTGCCTGCCGTCGTAGTGCGCAGTATTGGTGATCCGTGTGGTGAACAGTGCAACGTCACCGAAGAAGCGCACGCGAGCGTTCCCGACACGGTCCATCGCCGAATGAGTCAGGTCGCCTGAGGCCACGAAGGCCAGAAACTCCGCTTTGGTCGAGACCCCCGATTCCGAAACGATGACCCAGTCGTCGGTCATGAAGTCGCCGATCCGTTCGGCGTCGTTCGAGCACATCGCGACGTTCCATTCGTCTGCGGTCGCCGTCAACGCCGCTTTCTCCTGATCCGACATGTCCACTCCCTCCCCGCCGTCACCCCTTGCGGGTGATGCCGCGACGACAGGGTTCCCGCAAGGTGGACCTCGAACCGACGTGAACGACGAGAGGGCAGCGATGACCGACACCACCCGCACCGAGCTTGCAGCTCAGGCGTACATCTACGGCTTTCCCCTCGTTTTCAATCTCGACCAGGTCAATCGGTACGTTCACGACGGTGTCGGGGCAAACCCGGCCGCACCTTTCAACACCTTCAGCCACGCCCGCACGCTCGCCGGCCCGGCCGACACCTTCGTCACGATCAACAACGACACCGTGTATTCGATGGCGCAGATCGACCTCTCGGTCGGCCCTGTCGCGCTGCACGTCCCCGATACCGATGGCCGTTACTACGTCCTCCAATTCGTCGACGCCTGGACGAACAATTTCGCTTACGTCGGGCACCGTGCCACCGGCACCAAGAGCGGAGACTTCCTTCTCGTCCCGCCCACCTGGACCGGAACCCCGGCGGCCCAGACCACGGTGATCAGATTTCCCACGACTGTTGCATCAATCGTCGGCCGGTGGGCGTGCGGTGGCGACGACGACCTCCCCGCCGTGCACGCCTTGCAGGACGCCACCACCCTGACCGTCGTCGACTCCGCCGGGGCGCCGCCAGGTCTCCCGGTCCCCGACTCCGAAGTCAGCCAGGACCTCCTGTTCCTCGAGAAACTCCGCATCTGGTCGCAGGCCTTTCCGCCTGCCCCGCGCGACCGAGAGCTGCAGGATTCGTTCTCGGCGATCGGAATCGACGAGCGCGGACCCTCGCCCTACACCTCACCGTCTGCCGACTCGCTGTCTGACGACGAGGCAGCCGCACTCGCCGACGGATTGAGGATCGGTGAGAAGAACTTGCTCGAGGCCCTCACCAAAGGCTCCAGCCCCGAAGTCAACGGATGGAAGCTCACCTTCCACGCTTTCGACTACAACCTCGATTACTTCGAGGTCGGCGCAATCGACGATCCACAATTCAAAATCGCCGATCCCAGGTTGCGCATCGTCGAACGTGCCGCGGCGGCCAAGGGCGGGCTCTGGGGCAACCATCCCTACGAAGCGGCGTACATCATGACCTACGTCGACGATCAGAGAGAGCAACTGAACGGAACCCACACCTACACAATCAGACTCGACCCCACTCCGCCGGTGAGCGCGTTCTGGTCGTTGACGATGTACTCGGTGCCCGACTTCTTCCTCGTGGCAAACCCGGTCGACCGATACTCGATCGGCGACCGCACTCCAGGTGTCGTCCACGACCCCGACGGTGCGTTGACGATCACGATCAGCCACGAGGAGCCGAAAGATGCCACAGCGAAAGCGAACTGGCTCCCCTCCCCGCCCGGAGACTTCCGACCGGTCCTGAGAATGTACGAGCCTTCGCCCGCCGTACTCGATCAGTCCTACGTCGTCCCCGCTATCACTCGCTCGCGAGAATGACGGCTCGCGTCTGACGGCCTGCCCTGGGGCAGGCCGTCAGACGGACGCAGAATCAGGCGTGTGTGCCGCCGTCGACCCGGATCTCCGTGCCGGTGATGAAAGCACCATCCTCGGAAGCCAGCATCGCGATAACTCCCGCAACACTTTCCGGCCCCGCCATGGGGGCGCCGCCGGACTCCAGATCAGTGCTCAGAATCGGCGACAGCTTGCCGAAGAGCGACCAGTCGGTGTCCTCCGGCAGATACGACGCCGTTGTGTCGGTGATCCCGCTCTTCACACTGCCCGGAGCTACCGCGACGGCGCGCAGACCTTGCTTGCCGTATTCGAGAGCCAGTGCGTGAGTGAAGGACTGGATTCCTCCCTTACTTGCCGCATATGCGGCCATGTACGGGTGCGCGAAGGCTGCGGAGGTGGAGCTGAAATTCACCACTACTGCGTTGCCCGTGGCCAGGAGAGCTGGCAGTGCCTGACGAGTGACGAGGAAGGTGCCGGTCAAGTTCACGGAGATCACCTGATTCCACAGCTCCAGCGAGGTCTCGTGGGTATGCCCGCCGCGCAGTATCCCGGCAGCGTTGACCAGTACATCCAACCCGCCGAGGGCCGAAATCGCTTGACCCACAGCCTTGATGACGGAACCCTCGTCACCGATATCGACGACGACGGTGTCGAGACGGTCGGCCGTCAAGGCGTGTTCGGCCGATTTCCGGGTGTCCGCCAAACCCGCCTCGGAGATGTCTGCAGCGACCACACGGCCACCTTCGGCGAGCAACCGCAGCGCGGTGGCCTGCCCGATTCCAGATCCTGCGCCGGTGACGAGAATACGACGACCTTCGAAACGATTCATTGCTGAGTACCTTTCACGAAAACGAGTTGGTTGGTAATCCAGGCTCGGCGGCGCCGACACACAACCACCCGACACAGAACTTCGGTACGGGAAAAGCGCAGCACGGCAACAGGTGTGGTGCTGCGAAGTCACGGCAAGGCGATGCCCGCCGCAGTGGCGAATGTCAGACGGATCCGGCCGGTACGGCCAATGCTCTTTCGATCCAGACGAGACCGGAGGGGCGGCGGTCGATCGCCTTGCGCCCCCGTCGGAAAGTCGCTACGCCAAATCGGGCCGTGCGCAGTGCACGGCCGGAAGCGAGAGAACAGCGGCGTATGGACATCACGAGCACGGTAGCAGTGCGAGTACAAATCGCTCAAACGCGTTGTTCGCGGCGCTAGTTCACTCAGGTAATCAGATGTCACTTCTGGACAAATCTGCCGACTTAGGCAGTACTAACCTGATGGCATCTCGAAAACCCGATCCAGGAGCAACAGTCGATGACACATGCAGACGCCACGAGCACAACAACTCCCCCGACGACCGTCCTACGCACCGCTGACCACAATCGCGGGCTCAACGACGTTCGCGCGGTCGTCGAAGCACTGGAGCGACCGAGCGACCATCTGCTGCGGATCACGGCTCGTTTGACGGAGTCGACCGACGATCCGGCCTGGTCACGCCCGAACGTCACCGTACGCATGAATCTCGGGCCTTCCTTCGACGACGCTTCGCGCGTATACACGGTGCGTTCCCACGATTCCGCCGCCGGATCGATCGTCATCGACGTGGTCCTGCACGGGCATACCAGCCCGATGATGAGGTGGGCAGCAACATTGACCGTCGGTGACACCTTCGACCTCACCGGTCCTCGACCACACTTCTTGGTCCCCGACGTTCCAGGTCGACGGATCGCACTTTTTCTGGACGGCACCGCAATACCTGCGCTGTACTCGATCATCGAGCAGCTACCTACCGACGTCGTCGGAATCGGCTGGGTCACAACAGATGACGAGGTCGCATTCGACGAACTTCCCACCCTCCCCGGCCTGGAACTTCATCGCGTGAGCGCCGATCCCGCCGAGTCCGACGGCCCTCTGACAGCACGAGCACGCGAGCTCGCCGATCCCGAGAGTTACGTCGTGTGGGGAGCCGGTGAACGCAACGAGATGCGCTCAATCCGGAAGCACTTTCGATCGACCGTCGGACTCGACAAAGACGACGTCGCGATATTCGGATACTGGAAGCACGGCGTCAGCAACACCGAAATCGACCTCCGCCGGCGCGAGAACTACGAGCGCATCCTCGCCGACGGTGGAACCCTGACCGACATCGACGACCTGGCGATCGAGATCTGATCGCCCTCACCGGCCGACCTGACCGGCTGTGCACTGCGGTGATAAGTTCCTCTGTGCCAGCAGACCTCCACACAGGGGGTCAGGGAATCCGGTGTGAATCCGGAACTGACGCGCAGCGGTGAGGGTGACCGCCCGGGCTTACGCCACTGGATGAGAATCTGGGAAGGCGCTCGGGTGGAGTGATCTCGAGTCCGAATACCGGCTGGCAGCAGGGGCCAACAGGCGCCTGTTCACACGGTAACGGGCTCCGCGAACGAGCCCCTGCGAGAACGAGATTCCATGCGTCTGTCTACACTTCGCGTATCCGCCGCTGCCGTCGCGGCTCTGTTGGGTGCATCGTTGGTTGCCTGTTCCTCCGAAGACAGTGCTGCCGAACAATCCAACTCTTCCGAACGATCCGGCGCCACTGTTCAGAACTGTGGCCGAGACGTCACGGTGGAGCGACCGATCGAACGAGCGATCGCGGTAAATCAGCCTGCCGCCGAGATGCTGTTCGCGCTGGGGGTGCAGGACCGGATGGCCGGCTACGCCATGAGCGATGACGATGTCCTCCCCGAACTGCGTGAGGCGCGCGGTCAGGTCCAGGCCTTCGACACCGAGTTCCCGTCATTCGAGAGTGTCCTCGAACGCGAACCGGACATGGTTTACACGACTTTCAATTACACGTTCACTTCGGAGGGCATCGCCGACCGAACCAAGTTCACTGACCTCGGTGTCGCGACATATCAGTCACCCAGTGAGTGCACCGGCCAGGACGCAGAGCAGAACAAGGCCCTCACACTCGACGACCTGTATGACGAAATCGGGGACGTGGCAACACTGTTCGACGTCCAGGACAAAGGTGTCGAGCTGACCGAGAGTTTGAAGGATCGCGCGGCCACCGCCACGGCGTCACTGGGAGCCGAGAATGTGACACTGGCGTGGTGGTACGCAGCCACCAAGACCCCGTACTTCGCCGGGTGCTGCGGCGCACCGGGAATCATGACCGACGCGGTGGGCGCAAAGAACGCCTTCGACGACAACAAGCAGTACTGGCCCGAAATCGGTTGGGAGAGTGTGCTCGACCGGGACCCCACCGTGCTGGTGCTCGCTGATCTCGACCGCGGCGGAGACGGCGACAGTGCGGCGGCCAAGATCGCGTTCCTCGAATCGGACCCGGTAGCCAGCAAGCTCACCGCAGTGAAGAACAAGCGATACATCATCCTCGAAGGCACGACGATGGATCCCTCGATCCGCAACGTCGGTGGCATCGAACAGCTCTCCGACGGCCTGCGCCGGTTGGGCGTGGTCTAGATGTCCACGGAAGTCAGCGAACTGGTGCGTCAATGGGACGACCAGCAGGCGGCATACATCGCCGATCGCGAGAAGCGCTTCGACGTGATTCTCGACGTTCTCGAATTGCAGTACGCGCACGCTCCGTTCACAGTCGTCGACCTGGCCTGCGGACCTGGTTCGTTGAGCGTCCGGATCCTCGAGAAGTTCGGGCACGCGAGCGTTGTGGGGATCGACTACGACCCGATGTTGCTGGAAGTCGCCCGCCAGTCGTCGACTCGTTTCGGCGACCGAATGCAGCTGGTCGACGCAGACCTGCTGAGTACCGATTGGCCGACTTCGGTGACTGCGCCGGTTCAGGCGATCGTGTCGACGACCGCGCTGCACTGGTTGCAACCGCAGCAGCTCGTCGAGGTGTACCGGCAGTGCCGCGAACTGCTGAGCCCCGACGGCGTTCTGCTCAACGGTGATCACTTTCGCTTCGATGGTCGCTCCCCTGTCATCGGACGGTGGGCGAAGGCACACGACGAGCAGACACAACGCTCCGCTTTTGCTGCCGGGGCTCCCGAGTGGGACAGCTGGTGGGACGAGTTGCGGGCCACCCCCGGGATCGGGGCACTGACCGACGAGCGTGAGCGCAGATTCGCCGGTCGCGACGCCACCGCGCCCACCGCCGTCGATTTCCAATTGGCGGCGCTCGCGCAAGCAGGTTTCCGGGAGTCGGGTACGGTCTGGCAACTGTTCGACGACTACGTGGTCTACGGCGTGAGATGACGACAAGAGTTCGGCTGCGTGACAACCCGACTGCCGTCAGCCTGCTGTGGGTGATCGGTGTTGTCACGCTGGCCGGGTCGGCCGCCGTGGCGATCACGTTGGGGCCGGCGGGCCTGTCGGTCGGTGAGGTGACCTCGATCGTCGTCGGGCACCTCGGAGGTACCGCGGCGGACGTCACACCTATCCGCGACGGCATCGTGTGGGATCTCCGTCTGCCGCGTACTCTGCTCGCCGCGCTCTGCGGTGCCGGTCTCGGGTTGTGTGGAGCGATCATGCAGTCGCTGCTTCGCAATCCACTGGCCGATCCGTTTGTCCTCGGCATCTCGTCCGGCGCCTCGACCGGTGCCGTACTGATCGTGATCCTCGGAGTGGGGTCGGGAGTGATCGGACTGTCGAGCGGCGCCTTCATCGGCGCGGTGATCTCCTTTGCCCTTGTGCTGCTGCTCGCCCACGCGGCCGGCGGCACGCCGGATCGGGTGATCCTGGCCGGCGTCGCCGCGACCCAACTGTTCTCCGCGCTCACCTCGTTCATCGTCATCACCTCGGCCGATCCCGAGCAGACCCGCGGTGTGATGTTCTGGCTCCTGGGCTCACTCGGTGGCGCCGACTGGCTCGACGTCGCGCTCTGCGCTGCAGTGGTCGCAGTCGGCCTCGTGGTCTGTCTGACTCACTCCCGCGCACTCGACGCCTTCGCCTTCGGTGAGGACGCGGCGGCGTCACTGGGAGTGAACGTGTGGCGGGTGCGCGTGACCCTGTTGTTGGCTACAGCTTTGATGACCGCGGTGATCGTGAGCGTCGCAGGCGCCATCGGCTTCGTGGGCCTCGTCCTCCCTCATGCGGCACGGGCCCTCGTCGGGTCGAACCACCGCCGACTCCTGCCCGCGTCTGCACTGATCGGCTCCATCTTCCTGGTCTGGGTCGACGCTGTGGCACGCACAGCCATTGCACCGCAGGAACTCCCGGCCGGCGTGGTGACCGCACTGGTCGGTGTGCCTGCGTTCGCCGTCATCCTCTGGAGACGGAAGGCCAGGCCATGACACTCGAAGCAACCGGTGTCAGCTGGCGGGTCGGCGAGGCGCTCATAGTCGACGACCTCGACGTGTCCCCCATCGTCGGAAGCACGGTAGGACTCCTCGGCCCCAATGGCTCGGGCAAGTCGACACTGCTGAAACTGCTTGCCGGGCAGAACCGTCCGACGTCCGGTGTGGTGGCTCTGGACCGAACTCCGTTGCCTGACTGGAAACGCCGCGATGTCGCGCGTCGGATTGCCACCGTCGATCAGCACAGCAACACCGAGATCGACCTGACGGTAGCCGAGGTCGTCGAACTCGGACGCACACCGCATCGTGGACTGTGGGGCGGGCAGTCGGATTCCGACCGCGACGCCGTCCGCGCTGCGATCGAACACACCGATCTCGGCGGCATGCTGGACCGTTCGTGGCACACGCTCTCGGGTGGGGAGCGCCAACGCGTCCAGATCGCGCGCGCCCTCGCTCAGGAACCTCACGAGCTGCTACTCGACGAGCCGACCAATCACCTGGACATCAACCACCAACTCGAATTGCTCGCGCTCGTGCGACGCCTGCCCACCACCACGATCATGGCTTTGCACGATCTGAATCTGGCCGCCATGTTCTGCGATTCGATAGTGATGCTGAACCGTGGATCCATCGTGGCCCACGGAAGCCCGACACAGGTCCTCACCGCCGACCTGATAGCCGAGGTCTACCAGGTCGACGCCGAGGTCCGCTTGGACGGCCCCGGCGGCATACCCACCGTGAGATACCTTCCACCCAGCTCGGATTAGACGCGCTCGGATCTGTCATTCACGCGAGAGCATCGCCACTGCTTCGCGTTCGAGGTCGACGTACGGTTCACCACTGACGTCGATCGCCACCCGGTTGAGCGTTCCACCGGTAAACGCCCAAGGTGACGTACCCGGGTAGTCGTCGGTCACAGGCTCCCCGCTGTCACGGCCTGCGTTGAGCCCTTCGCCGCCGCCGATGCTGAACTTGCCTGGCTGAGTGCGGATTCTGCCCTCACCGACTTTCCGGTCGCCGTAGTAGAGACCGAGCACCCCGTGCGCAGTGCCCGGCGGGTCCTCACCTTCCTTCTCGAAAGTTGCTGCCAAGATCACGTTTTCGCCGATCGGAAGGTCTTCGGTGGCATCGATCTTCTGCTGTTCACTGCCGAGGAAGTTGTACACGTAATGCAGTCGGTTGTCCTTGACGTACAGCGAATGACCACCGAACCTGCCGCCATGCGAGAACAGCACGCCGGCCGCACCCGGTTCGGCCAAGTCGACAACTGCTCCGATCGAAAAGGAACGATTACGAAGGTTGACGGCGACGGCCTCCGGTACCTCGGCTCCTCCTGGACGGTAGACGTACCGGTTGCGCGGCGGAGCGAGCTGGGGGCGAGGCGTGGTGAGGAGTTCGACACCGGACCGATCGTCCAGTGGCAGAGCTTGATTGGCACCGGCCTCGTGGAACCACAACCCCACGAGCTCGGCCAGCCTGCCGGGTTCTTCATCCGCAAGGTTCCGGAGCTCGGCTCGGTCGACCTCCGTGTGGTAGAGCTCCCAGGTGTCTTCCGAGAAATGGCCCCACCCGCTCAGAGTCGGGTGCGTGGTGACGGCCTTCCAGCCGTCATGCCAAATCCCTCGTCCTCCGAGCATCGAATAGAACTGGGTGTGCTTGGCGGTGGGGATGTTGCCGGCGTCGAAGCTGTACCGCATGCTCACGCCTTGGATCGGGTGCTGGGTGTATCCCTTCACCGTGTCGGGCAAGTCGACGCCGACGCAGTCGAGCAGAGTCGGGACGACGTCGATAGCGTGGTGGTACTGATCTCGAATCTCACCACGGGCGTCGATGCCTTCCGGCCACGAGATGATGCAGGGGTCGCAGGTTCCACCGTTGAACGAGTACCGCTTCCACATCTTGAATGGAGTGTTGAACGCCATCGCCCACCCGTTGGGGTAGTGATTGTATGTCTCGGTGCTGCCCAACTCGTCCAGCTTTGACAGGTTCTCGGCGAGGTCGTCGGGTACGCCGTTCGCAATCTTGTTCTCGTTGACGGATCCGTCGGGTCCGCCTTCACCGCTGGCACCGTTGTCGGAGACCACCACGATGATCGTGTTGTCGAGCTGCTCGATTTCTTCGAGGTATTCGAGCAGGCGTCCGATCTGATCGTCGCAGTGCGAGAGGAAGCCCGCGTACACCTCCGCCATCCGTGAGAACAGTCGTTGCTCGTCAGCGGAGAGAGTGTCCCAGGGACGGGTGAAATCCAGCGGCGGGAACGGTTCGCCGTCAGGTCCGGTGCGGGTGTCAGGAGTGCCTATCGGGTTGAGTGAGGGCAGAGTCGTGTCGTTCGGGACGAGTCCCATTTCCTTCTGCCTCGCCAGAATCTCATCACGCATGGCTTCGTACCCCGCGTCGAACCTTCCTGCGTAGCGATCGGCCCATTCACGGGGTGCATGATGCGGAGCGTGTGCGCACCCGGGGGCGTAGTAGAGAAATACCGGCCGTTCCGGAGCTATCGACTTCACGTCACCGATGTACTCGAGCGCCCGGTCTGTGATGTCGACACTGAAGTGGTATCCCTCTTCCGGCGTCGACGGCTGTTCGACGGGATGGTTGTCGTGAACGAGGTCGGGATACCACTGATTGGTCTCGGCACCGAGGAAGCCGTAGAACCGCTCGAATCCGCGACCGACCGGCCAATTCCTTTTCGTGGAAGCAAGATTCATCTCGTCTTCGGCACAGAGGTGCCATTTGCCGACCATCGCGGTACTGAACCCCTGCTCGACCAGAACCTCGGCGAGCGTGGCACATTCAGGAGGGATGTGACCGTTCCCGCCGGGAAACCCGACCGCGCACTCACTGATGCAAGCCATTCCGTTGGTCGTGTGGTTACGGCCGGTGAGCAGACACGATCGCGTCGGTGAGCACAGCGCTGTGGTGTGCCACTGCCCGTACCGCAATCCGTTGCCCGCGATGCGGTCGATGTTCGGCGTCTCGATCGGTCCCCCGTAGCAACCCAAGGCGCCGAATCCGACGTCGTCGAGAACGATGTAGAGAATGTTCGGCGTGCCGGCGGCAGCCTTCGGCTGCTCGTATGGGCTCCAGTCGGGAATCGAATCGCGAATATCGAGGTTGACGACGCCTTTGAATGCGTTGGCCATGACCTGGCTCCTTGTAGGTGATCTGAATGCCAGCCTCTACGGCTGCATGGTCAATCGCATACCCCGATTGTGCTCACCGAAGCGCTGTCGCCCGAAATGGGCGATGCCATCTTCGGCAGGAAGTCCGAGTATGAGAGTGCCGGGTTTGTCATCACCTCACTGGAAGCCAGGGACCACATGAACAGTCACTTCGTCGAACCCTCCGACTCCGGTAGCCGTGACCCGCTTCCGAGCTGGCAGGACGGCACGGCGAAACACGCCATCCTGCAATTCGTCGAACGCGTGACAGGGGCGGGAAGTCCGGACGAAATCGCACCGGAAGACAGGATCGCGGTCTTCGACAACGACGGAACACTGTGGTGTGAGAAACCGATGCCGATCCAGCTCGACTTCATCTTGCGCCGCCTCGTCGAGATGACCGCCCAGGATCCGACACTCCGCGGTCGTCAACCGTGGCAAGCGGCGTTCGAACAGGACTACGCCTGGTTGAACGATGTGATCTCCAAGCACTATCGAGGCGACGACAGCGCACTGAAGGTGCTCGCGGCCGGTGTCCTGGCTGCATTCGCCGAAGTCACGGTCGACGAATTCGAGAACCACGCCGATACCTTCCTGCGCACCGCCTCGCATCCCACACTCGGCCACCAGTATCTGCACTGCAACTATTCGCCCATGGTGCAGTTGCTCGATTACCTTGCAGCCAAGGGATTCTCCAACTACATAGTGTCCGGCGGCGGACGTGACTTCATGCGGCCGATCAGCCAGGAGGTCTACGGCATCCCCCGAGAACGCGTCATCGGCAGCGGCGTGGCACTGACGTGGAAGGACGACGGTCACAGCGGCACGATCCTTCGTCAGCCTCAAACGGATGTCGTCGACGACGGGCCGGCCAAGCCCGTCCAGATCTGGAACCGAATCGGTCGACGACCTGTTCTCGCGGCCGGAAACAGCAACGGTGACGTACCTATGTTGAAGTTCGCCGACCACCCGAACATTCCGGCACTTCGCCTTCTCGTGCTCCATGACGATCCGGAACGCGAGTTCGACTACGTGGACGGGGCCGAGCACGCGCTCGACACCTCGCGCACAAACGGGTGGACCGTGGTGAGTATCAGAAACGACTGGAAGACAGTCTTCGAACCACCCGCCGAATGACAGTATGGATACGTGACCCTCGATGATGTCGCCGACGAACTGTACGGCCTCGACCCCGGCGAGTTCGTCGAGGCGCGTACGAAGCATGCGAAGGCTGCGCGGGAGGGCAACGACCGCGCACTGGCCACGGCTATCGGAAAACTTCGAAAGCCGACCACCGTGGGCTGGTTGGTCAATCTCATTTCGCGCGATCTGCCTGAAGAGCTGGAAGCACTTCTCGCGCTTGGTGAATCGTTACGCGACGCCCAGCGACATCTCTCGGGCGCGGACCTGCGCAAACTGACGACACAGAGGCAGCAGGTGGTGCGCAGCCTCGCCCACAAATCCGGTGAGATCGCGGCCTCACGGGGAAAGAGTGTCGGTGAGGATGCATTACGTGATGTCGCGCAGACTCTCAATGCCGCCCTTGCCGACGAGGAGACCGCCGAGTTGGTCCGACTCGGACGAGTTGTGACCGCTGCCAGTTACAGCGGCTTCGGACCGGCGGGACTTGCTGTGGTGAAAGGGAAATCGCAGCAGCACGCCCCGAAGGAACCAGCAGAAGTACCGCAGACTCCGAAGACGAAGACTCCGGATGTCGAGGCCGAACGTGCCAGGGTAAAAGCAGAATTGAAGGAAGCCAGGGCAGGCGTCGAGAAGGTCCGACGACGGGTCAAGGCCGAGACCGCCCAGCTCGAGGATGCCAGGTCGAAGCTGTCCGACCTCGACCGTCGCATCGAGGAACTCCGCGCCGATCTCGAACACGCAGAACAGGAACGACAGTTCGCCGAGAACACCGAGAAGGCTGCCGGCGTCGCGGTTCGGGAATCCGAGGAGGAACTTCGCGAGGCCGAGCGCCGGGTCGAAGAGGCAGAAGAGAGCCTCGACGAGATGGAATGAGTTGTACGTTCGGAGACCTTGACCTCTACAGCTGTTCAGGTTCTAGCGTGGTTTCATGACAATGACCCGTATCGAACTCGACTACCTGGCCACACAGACTCTCGGACGCCTGGCAACGGTTCAACGGAATGGAACGCTGCAAGTCAGTCCGGTCGGGTTCCACTACAACCCGGATGCAGCCACGATCGACATCAGCGGCTACAACATGACTGGCAGCCGTAAGTTTCGCAATGTCGCGGAGAACGGGCGGGTCGCCTTCGTCGTGGACGACATTGCATCTGTACACCCATGGCGGGTCAGGTGCGTCGAAATCCGCGGACGAGCAGAGGCTTTGGACGCTACGGCTGCTGCTGCGCATGGTCTCGACGCACCGATCATCCGTATCCACCCCGAACGCATCATCAGCTTCGGCCTGGACGACAAGGAGTTGGACGTCCACCAGTTGGTTGTGAACGGACGTGACGTCTGAATGCCCGAATGGAATCGATCAGCCTGCGGCGGCTTCGAGTTCACTCAGTGATTCCTCGAGGTGGCCCAGGAGTCGCTGCAGGTGCGGCACATTGCGGCGGCAGCCGACGAGCCCGAACTGCATGGTGTCCGCGTAGCCGATGACGGTGATGTTCATTGCCTGCCCGTCCAGCGGAATCGATGCCGGATAGCAACTCTCGAGCTTCGCACCGTTCCAGTATCGCGTCGTCGTCGGACCGGGGACGTTGGAAATCACCAGGTTGAACACTGGACGCCCAGTGATCAATCGGGAGGAACCAGGGATCAGCGGTAGCCCGAGACCGGCAACGTTCAACGCGCTCAGCGCCGTGATCTGAAGGGGCGTCAGGCCTGACATCAGGGACTTGGCGCTACTCATCGAGTCGTGAATTCTCTGTAGTCGGGCCGCCGGATCCGCCAATTCGGTTGCCAGATCACACAACACCGCACCTACGGCATTGCCGGAAGCCTCACCGTCTTCGCCTTTACGAAGAGATACCGGCACCATCGCGATCAATGGCTTGTCCGGCAACGCATCCAGTTCGATCAAGTATCGCCGCAGCGCGCCGGCGCACATTGCCAACACCGCATCGTTGAGAGTCACGTCTGCAACGCAGCTGACCTTGCGCAGGCGCTCGATCGGCCACGACTGCGCCGCGACACGCCTCGCTCCGGTGATCGGGACGTTGAAGATCGATTTCGGAGCAGCAAACGGCAACGGTGCGACGTGGTCCTTCACTGCCGAGGCAGCCGCGTTCACTATCGCTGGGCCCACCCCGACCACATCTTGCACGGTCTCGATCACGGAGCCCACCCGCCTTTGCAGGTCCAGCCCGCGATTCGCCCGGACCCGCCCCGAAGAAGGTCGCTGCGCCCACGGAGGCATCGAATGTCGATCGAGCGGATCCGACGAGAGGCTGCGGTACCA
Source organism: Rhodococcus sp. KBW08 (assembly GCF_003852455.1). Classification (NCBI taxonomy): domain Bacteria; kingdom Bacillati; phylum Actinomycetota; class Actinomycetes; order Mycobacteriales; family Nocardiaceae; genus Rhodococcus; species Rhodococcus sp. KBW08. The sequence goes on along the minus strand of NZ_QAJJ01000059.1, from coordinate 737 downwards.
CGCCTGAACAGCAGACACACCATCCATGAGCGCATGGTGCGTCTTCATGTACACGGCAACTCGGCCGTCGGCGAGACCTTCGATCACGTACGCCTCCCACAGCGGCCGATGCCGATCGAGCAGCGTGCCGTGGAGCATCGAGGTCAACTCCAACAATTCGCGGACTCGACCCGGTTTGGGCAGTGCGAGCAACCGGACGTGATATTCGAGATCGACGTCCTGGTCCTCCGTCCAACGCACCGGCGCGAAGTTCGACAAGAACTGCACCGGCTTGCGGCGGAACAGGGGGCGGATCGAGTCGACATCGGTGAGCGAACGGTAGAGCGACCTGGCGAATTCGCCGTCATCCCCTTCCGGCGGAACGAACAGAGACAGGCCACCGACGTGCATGGGGTGCTCCCGCGACTCCATCAGCAGGAACATCGAGTCGAGCGGCAGCATCAGCGTCATGTCGATCCGTTCTCTCGGGCAGCTGTCCGGAGTACCGATCAGCCGCTGTTCGACAAAGTTACTCGCCCTGACTTCGCACATTGGCGATTCGCGAGTTAGTGATGAGACACGGAGCACTGCAACAAATTTCAAAGCACATGACCACAGGTAGTAACTGAGCCGATCGCACTAATACTTTTGTCGGATTTGTTGCAAATTGTCTGTACATCCAAGTCACACGTGACTACCGTCACTTATCATCACTAATCCGACTGGTCGGTTGCCTTCGAAGGAGAAATACATGTCCC
>NZ_QAJJ01000006.1:0-197321 GCF_003852455.1 Rhodococcus sp. KBW08 | reverse complement strand
AGCGCAATGAGTTCTACGCTTCGAGAGGCCTGTACGGGCGGGTCACAGTCAAGGGTGATTTGGATGCGGTCAACGGGGCACGGTTGATCACGTTGTTGTCGAGCCTGTCCGCTCCGACGCCGGAGAAGGGCGGTGTCAAGGACTCTCGCACGCCGGCTTTACGGCGCGCGGACGGGTTTTGCGAGTTGTTGCGTCGGTATGAGCGGGCGGGGCTGGGTCCGATCGAGGGCGGGGTGAAACCGCACATCACGGTCACCGCCAGTGCGAAAGACATGACGGATCTCAAAGCTCTGAAGGATCTGTTGCCGTCCACCGAGGAGTTGGGATTCGCGTGGACGGATTGGGTGGGCCCGATCAGTATCGACACTGCACGGATGCTGGCCTGCGACTGCACGATCACCCGGATCTTGTTGGACGAGAACGGTGTTCCGCTCGACTGCGGTAAGGAAGCGAGAACCGCGACGGTTCCGCAGCGGCGGGCATTGGCCGTCCGGGATGGCGGGTGCGCGTTCCCGGGGTGCGGGACACCATCGGGGTGGTGCGATGCTCACCATATCGTTCATTGGAATGTTGGTGGCCCAACGGATCTCGATAATCTGATCTTGTTGTGTGGCCATCATCATCGGACGCTGCACCACACGCAGTGGCGGGTGGAGATAGGCCCGGATCGGAAGTCGGTGTTTTATCCGCCGATGTCGATCGACCCGTATCAGCAGCCGATCGGCGGGAACAGCCCACCTACCGCGGCGTGAAACGCGACAACCGAAGACATGAGCACCGGGGCGCAATCATGCCCCGGTGCTCACGGCTGTCTGACGTCAGAACGTGAGCGTGAGTCGCCCGTTCTCGTCGCTGATATGAACGGTCCGCCCGATGGCCGGAGGGTTGTCGCCGCGAAGCTGGGTCAGTTCGGCGGCATTCTCGGGACCGGTATGCCCAGCGACGCGCCGGCCGTCCGGCGTTGTCGCGATCACGAACCCGATCTCGGGCTCCCCGGTGCGACCGTATTCGACTGAGGCCGTGACGATTTCTGCAGTGCCCTCGTAGTCAGTGATCAGTTCCGGAGCCTCCGCGGTCAAAGCTCGTGCGTCGGGATCGCCGACGTACCCGTCGGCATGAGCGGCGGCCGACATCAGAACGCAGTGCTGGTAGGTGAGGAATCCACCGTTGCCGTGGACGAGAGCGAGGTTCGCGCCGTCGCGAATTCGCCGGGTGACCTCGGCGACGGAATGCAGCGTGTAGCTGTTCAGTGGTCCGCCGAAGAACGAGTGACCGCCGGTGACGCTCGGGATCGCGGTATCGGGAAGTCCGAGTTCTCGGATCAACAGCTTGGGCACGATCGGGAAGCAGCTGTAGGCATCGACGATGTCGAGTGCGTCGGCGCCGACTCCGGCACCGTCGAGTGTGCGATGGACGGCGTCATGCATTGCAGCTGAACTGTCGAAGCTGTTGCGGCTGAGGATGTCCAACGGATCGCTGGCACCTGCGCCGCCCCAGAGGTAGACGAGCTTGCTCTCGTCCATGCCGAGTTCGAGGGCCATCGACAACGAACAGACGACAACGGCCGCAGCCTGATTGACGAAGGGCATGGCGTTGAGCATCAGTGGGTACGGTTCGGAGACCATCCGATTGCCCGCACCGACGGTGCCGATCTCTTCTGCCGATCGGATCTCCGACGTCCAGGAGGCAGGATTCTTCGACGCCAGTTCCGAGAATGCGGCATACATCCGCGCGGACCAGTCGAGCGATTCGCGGGCGCCGTTGCCCTCGGCAGCACTGAAACAGTTCTCGAAGAGCGGGTAGACGCGCGTCGGCACGATGAAACCAGCGCGCTGCATTTCAGGGCTTCCCAGGTCGGCCGGATCGAATCCGGGAGGCCCACCCGGTGCTGCCGTCCACCCGATCGAGTCAGGGGTGACTCCCGACTTTCGTAGCGCAGTGCTGCTGGCATGCGATTCGCCACCCACAAGCAGAGCAGCCGAGGATTCACCTCGGGCGATGGACGCGCCGATCCGATCGAGGAGCGCCGCGGGCCAGTGGCCACCGATCGGAGAGGTAGACGTGACCGTGGGGGTCGCACCCAATCGTGAGGCAAGCAGCCCGGGGAGGTCGTCGTACGACCAGCTGACGGTCTTGATTGCGAACACGGAATCGATCTGGGTTCCCAGTTCGGCGTGTCCACTGTCGTTCAAGGCGGCGACGGTGGCGTCGTGAATCAGATCGAGAGGTTCGCGGTGCCCGTCGGTTGGGTTCCAGCGCAGATCACCGACGCCGACGATGACCGGGATTCGTGATGCGTCAACCATCATGTACCTCTCGTTGCCGACCCGTAGCCGGGAGTTGACGTCACGATATCGGTGCCCGCAGTATCTGTAACTCGCGGGTCACAGTCAACATTTTTCGGGTTCCTATTTAGGTATGCCTAACGAAAGTCCTATACTCGTCATCATGACAGCTGTGGCAGAGAGAATTTCGGTGCCCGTGGGGCCGCGTTCCATCGATCACCCCTACTCGATGACAACGGTGACTCTGAAGCTCTCTCACCAGCGGCAGTGGGCCCCGCATCGTCATCCAGAGCATGAGCTGATCTGGGGAAACTCCGGCGGAATGCTCACCGTTGTGGCTGACGGCATCACGTGGGAGGTGCCGCCGTCGGCGGGACTGTGGTTGCCTGCCGGTGCGTTACATGCCGTGAAGGCCGGCCCTGGTACCGAGTTCTTCTGCACCTACTTCCGGCCTGAGGCGCACGCCGCGCCCTCGGGTGTTCCCGGTTTGTTCGGAGTCAGTGCTCTCCTACGTGAGGTACTCCTGCACATGCATCGACGGAACATGCCCGACGAGGCCCGTAGCCGCGCGGAGCGGGTGGCCTTCGACATGCTGCAGCCGCTCGAGGTTGCTGCCGTGGAGGTGCCGATGCCGACCGATCCGCGAGCACTGTTCGTCGCCGAAGCGTTGGTCGCCAATCCGGCAGACCAGCGCTCGCTGTCGGAATGGGCGCTGACGGCTGGCGGTAGTGTCCGGACCTTGACGCGCGTGTTCGCGCAGGGTACGGGAATGACCTTTGCGCAGTGGCGAATTCAGGTTCGTGTCCGCGCGGCGCTGACGTATTTAGCTGCTGGAGTGCCGGTTTCGGTGGTCAGTAGGCGAGTCGGGTACGAAACCCCGAGTGCTTTTGTCGCCGTGTTCCGCCGAGTCACCGGCCGTACACCCGGCAGCATGATGAACAAGGGGAGTGTGGCTCCCGAATCGGTGCCCTACCTTCTGCATGCGTGAGTTGGGTTGCACCGGCTGGAAGTGCCCGGTGCAACCGTCGCGCTCAACGACGCGGCGCGGACCACGCTTCCCACAGCTCCGCGTACCGACCCCCGAGGTTGACCAACTCGTCGTGAGAGCCGTGCTCGACCACGCGGCCGTCGTTCATGACGAGGATCTGGTCGGCGTCGACGGCCTGCGAGAGTCGGTGTGCCACTGTGACGGCAGTGCGACCCCGGGTCAGGGCGAGCGCGGCGTCGTCGAGGACCTTGGCTCCGGCGCTGCCCGCTTCGGCGGTCGCCTCGTCGAGAATCAGAAGCGGCGGATCCAGTAATTCGATTCTCGCCAACGCAAGTTGTTGTGCCTGTGTTGCGGTCAGCCGGTGTCCACCGTCTCCGACGACGGTTTCGAGTCCGTCCGGGAGTGCCCGCAACCAATCGGAGGCGCCGACGGTTTCGAGCGCCGCGATAATTTCGCTGTCGGTAGCCGACGGGTCGGCCAGCCGCAGATCCTCGGCCAACGTACCGGCAAAGACGTGGACCTCCTGCGTCACGAGAGCGACCGCGCTTCGAGAAGTCGACCGCGGCAATTCGTTCCGGGGGATGTCCCCGATCTTCACGACGCCTTCGGTCGGTTCATAGGTTCCCGCGATCAGCTTGGCCACCGTCGATTTTCCGGCTCCGGTTGCGCCCACCAGTGCGGTGACGGTCCCTGCCGGAATGGTGATGTCGATGTCTCGCAGAACGGGGGCGTCGCCGCGTCGGTACGAGAACGTGACGCGTTCCAACGATGCCGAGCTGTCGACAGGTTCACGTGGATCGGTCGGTGCGGGTGGCACGGGCGCAAGCGTGACTCCGACCAGGCGAGCCAACGCGATTGTGCCTTCCTGCAATTCGTCGAACACGCTGAGAACTGCACCCACCGGATCGAAGAGACGGTGGAAGAACAGTGCTGCGGCGGTAGCGGCACCGATGCTGATCTGACCGTCCTTCACCAGCCAGAAGCCGGTGATCAGCACGGCGGACAGACCGATGAACTCGGCGATGTTGAGTCGACCGAAGAACCTCGTGCGCAAACGAGTGGTCAACAAGCTCAGCCGGACGGCCGTCATCGATCGAGATTCGATCTGTTCCAGATGGGGCTGGGCCAGACGGAGCGATCCGACGGTGTCGGAGTTGCTCAGCGAGTCAAGGAGCTGTTGCGCACGTGCACCTTCCGCCTCCCGCTCCTCGCGGTAGACCGGGGCAGACCTCGAGAGATACCAGCGCAGCGCCTGGATCTGGATGGGAGCTGCGATCACCGCGGCGACGGCGAATCGCCAATCGAGGCTGCCCAATCCGATCAGGGTCAACACGATGGTCAGTGCTGCGGTGGCAAAAACCGGAAGCGCTTCGGATACAGCGCGGGTCACCAACCGGACGTCTCCGGTGATCCGGGAGACCAGGTCTCCGCGCCCGGCTCGCTCGACGTCGCTCTGTGGCAGGTCGAGAACCCGGACGACTACTTCTTCGCGCAGGTCGGCGACTACACGTTCACCGACACCGGCGAGCAGGTAGTTGCTCACTCCGACGAGAAGGGAGGAGGCAACCGCGATGGCGACCAACGCGAGAGTCAGCGTGCCGATGCGCGAGGCAGTGTCGCCGTCTCCGTCTGTCACGGCGTCGACCATGGCGCCGAGGACAAGTGGCGTGAGTAGACCGATCGCGGTCGCGGCGGTCAGAGTGACCACGGCGGCGATGGCGGATATCCGGTGCGGACCCATCAACCGAAGTGCCGCGCGGCGTGCCTGTTTCGGTGTCGCGGTGGGGAGTAGTTCGTTCACAGCTCGATCACCCGATCGCAGATATCGAGCAGCACGGGGCTGCTGGTCAGAAGAAGAGTCGCGTGAGCACCGCGTACCTCGGCGATCCCGCGTGCGATGCGCGCTTCGGTGACGGAGTCGACGGCGGTGGTGGGGTCGTGCAGAACCAGCACCGGTGCTTCGCTCGCGAGTGCTCTCGCCAATGCGATGCGCTGGCGCTGACCGCCCGAGAGCGAATTTCCCTGCTCCGTGACTCGGGTGGCGAGGCCGAGCGGCAGTGCCGAGATCACCTGATCTGCGGCAGCAGCGGCGACAGCCTCGTCGCTGCGACTGCCGATCGGTGCGAGTGCCTCGATGTTGTCGCCCACGGTGCCGATGAACAGTGCGGCGTCGTGCGGTGCTGCCAGAACATGAGCCCGGAGTTCGTCGATGTGCAGTTCGTGAATGGCGTTGTCGCCGAGATGAATCGTTCCGCTCGAAGGCTCGATTCGACGAGCCAGTGCGTCGACCAACGCATCCGCCCAGGCGGCATTCTCGGTGACGATGCCGATGATCTCGCCGCGTTTGACGTCCAGATCGACAGGTGAAGCTCCGGCCAGCACGACGTCGCGCAGCGTCAGGAACTCTGCGTGGTTCAGGGGTGCAGGATCACTCGCGGGAGTGACAGCCTCGCCGGTCGCCAGAAGCGATGCGACGCGGTTGGCGGAGGCACGCGCCCGGGCCAGGCCGGCGCCGAAGTAGATGATGTCGATCAGCGGACCTCGAAGGAACTGTGCCAGACCCACCACGGCAACGAATTCACCGACCGAGATGCTCCCGGACGCTGCCATCCGCCCACCCACGTACGCGATGACGGCGAGGAAAGCGCCGGCGATTGCAACGTTGGCGGCGGAGTACATCGCTTGGTATCGCTGTGCGCGAAGGGTTGCTTCCAGCGAAGTTCGGCTCGCCCCTCGATATCGCTGCGCTGCAGCGTCTCCGGCGCCGATGCCGGACAGGATTCGGAGTCCGGAGAGCAGATCAGCGGCGAGCGCGCCGGCCTTGGCGCCCTGCCATTGATCGGTTTCGGCTCGGCGTTCGAGCGGTCGACTGACCACCTGCATGAGAGCCAACACCGGGGGAGTGCCGAGGATGACGAGCAGGCCGAGCGGTACCGAGATAACCAGCAGCGAGATCGCCGCGGTGAGCACTCCGCAAGCCGCGGCGAGTTTGGTGCTCAGCGTGTGTGTGAATCCGGCCACCGAACCCGCGTCGGATGTCGCAATCGAGTAGACCTCGCCCGGCATGCGCCGAGGCGACATGCCATGCGGATCGAGGCCTCGGCGCGCGATGTCCATTCGTAGGCGGTGTGCTCCGTGCTCGGTGACGGAATCGGAGATACGCGCCGCGAATCGCCAACTGAGTAACAAGCCGGTGAAGAGAATTCCGAGAACGAGGATCCACTTTCCGAGTGCTGCGGCATCGCTGGTCGCCACAGCTCGGTCGATGACCGCACCGATCACCACGGGCACCAACGCTTCCGCGACCTGGTGGCCGGTGAAGCCGACGGAGGCGGCCGCCAGCTTGGCTCCGCGACCTTCGGAAGCGATCGCGCGGGTAATTACCTGGCGCGGCGTGATCGCCGGCCTGGCTGGGGGGCCGTTTGTCTCGGCCGAAAGAAGTGGTGTCGAAGGCACTGGGTCCACGCTAGGGATCGTGGGCGGTAGTCAGAAGTCACACCGATGCCAATACTTGTCGTGAACAGGCCATACGTATTGCGTTGGCCGAATTGCGATAGTAGTTGGCCCCGTTGCAGCGGAGAAGGCATCGACTCATCGACAACACTGCAATAAATTAAGGTCTACCTTACTTAGCGCGGGTTAACTATGTCCGGAAGTCGGATTGATCCTCGTGTTCGGGTCCGGTTCATGTTCCATCGATGTTGGAGATTGTTGTGAGTCTTGTGTTCGGCGAGGTACTTCACAAGGAGTACGTGACCCCGGGAATGGTTCGTATCGTGTTCGGTGGGGAGGAGCTGACCGCCTTCGAAACCACCGGTACCGGTGACGAATACCTGCGTCTCCACTTCCCGGTCCCGGCCACGGGCAAGTTCGTTCTGCCGGCGGAAGATCCGGATGCACCGCGCGGTTGGCGATACCCGGAGGGCGAGGAACCGTCCCCGTGCCAGCCGTACACCGTGCGACGGTTCGATTCCGAGACCAGCCGCATGACGATCGACTTCGTCGTTCACGAGGGTGGTATCGCGAGCGACTGGGCACAGAAGGCCGAGATCGGTGACAAGTTGGCGATCGGCGAGTCTCGTGGCCTCTACGAGCCGCCGGCCGACGCGCGCTGGCAGGTGTTCGTCGCCGACGCGACTGGACTCCCCGCACTCGGGCGCTTGATCGAACAGTTGCCCGCCGGCGTGTCGGCCAAGGCGATCGTCGAGGTGGTGGACGAGTCTCACAAGCAGCAGATCGCCTCGGCCGCCGACGTCGAGTTCATCTGGCTGGTCGGCAGTGGCAACGGTGTTGCACCGTCGAAGCTCCCGGACGCTGTTCGCGCGATGAACCTTCCGACCGAACTCGGATACGTGTGGGTGGCAGGCGAAAGCACGATGCTCCGTGACATCCGCAAGTACCTTCGCCACGAACTGAAGTTGCCTGGTGAGCAGTACAAGGTCATCGGCTACTGGACCTACAAGGCCGAGGTGTGGAATGCGAAATACGAGGCCCTCGACGAGAGTGTCCGCGCTGCACTCGATGCTGCCTGGGAATCCGACCGCGACGAGGAAGAGATCCGCGACGAGGTCGAGAAGACTCTAGAGAGCGCCGGATTGTGAGCGTTGGACTGGACAAGAGCGCCGTCGACAAGAGTCAGGCTGACAAGAGCGCCTCCGACAAACACACCGAAGAACTGATCGACGAGTCGCTGCAAGAAAAGCAGAAGCAACCGGACGGGCTGGTATCGACCAACTCTCGTCGCATGGCAGGGCTTCTGGTGTGCCTGGTGGTTCTCGCCGCCGTGCTCCTCCTGAGCATCGCGGTGGGATCGAAGACCATTCCGTTCGGCACCGTGATCGACGCGCTGGTGAACTACGACGATTCCAATGATCACGTGATCATCCGTGACCTGCGGCTACCGCGTACTCTCCTCGGTCTGATAGTCGGCATGGCGCTTGGTGTCGCCGGTGGCCTCATCCAGGCGATGACACGAAATCCCTTGGCTGACCCCGGAATTCTCGGTGTCAATGCCGGTGCGGGGTTCGCGATGGTTGTTGCCGTCGCGGTCTTCGGCCTGACCAGCATCTGGTCCTACATCTGGTTCGCTTTCCTCGGCGCGGTGATAGCCACGGCGATCGTCTACACGTTGGGCTCGATCGGCAGGGGCGGTGCAACGCCCATTCGGCTGACGCTGGCCGGTGTCGCCATCGGCTCCGTGCTCGGCGGCATCTCCTCCGGCATCACCCTGCTCAACCCGACCGCTTTCGACCAGATGCGCCAGTGGAATGCCGGCTCACTCAGCGGGCGTTCCTTGGAAATCGTTCTGGCTGTTGCACCCTTCATCCTCATCGGGCTCTTCCTGGCGCTCGCGTTGGCACGCCAGCTCAATGCCGTGGCTTTGGGTGACGATCTGGCACGTTCGCTCGGTGCCAATATCACTCGCACTCGTATTCTCGGCGTGATCGCGGTGACGTTGCTGTGTGGCGCGGCGACGGCTGCGGCCGGACCGATCGGATTCGTCGGTCTGATGGTTCCGCACGTTGCGAGATGGTTCGTCGGACCCGATCAGCGATGGATTCTTCCGTACACATTGGTGTGTTCGCCGATTCTTCTCCTCTTCTCCGACGTCGTCGGCCGAATCGTGCTGCGCCCGGGTGAACTTCAGGTCGGTATCGTCACGGCCTTCATCGGTGCTCCGGTGCTGATCATGCTGGTGCGTCGAAGCAAGGTGAGCGGTCTGTGAGCATCGATTTCGGGCGCCCCACCACGGTGGTGCGCTCACCCAAAGAAGGCTGGTCCGCGCGGATCGACGTCCGCACGGTCACGGTCTGCCTCGTCCTCGTTGCGCTTGCACTGGCGATCGGTGTCATCGCGCTCGGTAGTGGTGACTACCAGGTGCCGATCGGGGACGTCCTCGGCGCACTGTTCGGCGAGGCTCCCGCGCGTATTCACATGGTCGTCGTGGAATGGCGTCTGCCCCGAGTTCTGTTGGCGCTGATGCTCGGTGCGGCACTCGGCATGAGTGGTGCAATCTTCCAGTCGCTCACCAGGAACCCGTTGGGTAGCCCGGACATCATCGGCTTCAACTCGGGTGCGTACACGGGCGCTCTGGTGGTCATCCTCCTCATCGGTGGCACTTACTACGAGATCGCAGTCGGCGCCTTGGTAGGCGGTATCGCCACCGCAGCAGTGGTTTACCTCCTTGCGTACAAACGTGGTGTGCAGGGATTCCGGTTGATCATCGTCGGTATCGCCATCAGTGCGATGTTGGGCTCGGTCAACACCTGGATGATCCTCAAGGCGAAACTCGACGACGCTATGGCTGCCGCAGTGTGGGGTGCCGGTTCGTTGAACGGTCTCGGCTGGACCCAGGTGTGGCCGGTGGTCGTCGTGCTGGCCATACTCGTTCCGCTGATCCTGGTGTTGGGCAGGCGGATGCAGATGCTCGAGATGGGTGACGACGCCGCCAAGGCGCTCGGCGTCCGGGCCGAACCCACGCGTCTTTCCCTGGTTGTTCTCGGCGTCGCACTGACGGCCATGGTGACGGCGGCGGCCGGACCGATCGGATTCGTCTCGCTGGCGGCTCCGCAGTTGGTGAGGCGATTGACCGGTAGTGCCGGAGTGACCCTGCTGCCGTCGGCGGCGATGGGTGGAGCGCTGCTGATGGTCAGCGACTGGGTGGCGCAACGAGCTTTCGCGCCGACACAGTTGCCGGTCGGCGTCGTCACCGTCTCCATCGGTGGCATCTATTTCGTATGGCTTCTCGCACGAGAGGCACGTAAGCAGTGATCGGTGAAGGAACGAGGAACAGCGTGAACGAGACAAGTACGGCCGCCGTCGTGGCTGAAAGGACGAATCGGCTTCGCGCCGAGGACGTCACGATCGGTTACGACAAGCGCGTCATCTCGGAGCACCTCGACGTCGAGATCCCCGACGGTGGCTTCACCGTCATCGTCGGCCCCAACGCCTGCGGCAAGTCGACGCTTCTGCGTGCGTTGTCGCGGTTGCTCAAGCCGACTACCGGCAAAGTTCTCCTCGACGGCAAGGCGATCACGTCGTACCCGGCCAAGGAAGTCGCGAGGCGACTCGGGCTTCTGCCGCAGACGTCGATCGCCCCGGACGGCATCAAAGTCGCCGATCTGGTTGCGCGAGGACGTTATCCGCACCAGAAACTGATCCGTCAGTGGTCCCGGGAGGATGAAGCCGCCGTCATCAAGGCGATGGAGGCAACCAAGGTCACGGATCTGTCGGCCAGGCCGGTCGACGAACTGTCCGGTGGTCAGCGCCAACGTGTCTGGGTCGCTATGGTTCTCGCGCAGCAGACTCCGTTGGTGCTGCTGGACGAGCCGACGACGTTCCTCGACATCGCGCATCAGATCGAGCTGCTGGAGCTGTGCCGCGATCTGAACGAGAACGACGGACACACGCTGGTGGCGGTGCTTCACGATCTCAATCACGCGTGCCGCTACGGAACTCACATCATCGCGATGAAGGACGGCGCCGTGGTCGCCGAAGGCCCGCCCGCGGAGATCATCACCGAAGAACTGGTGCAGGAGGTGTTCGGCATGGCGTGCCGCATCATCGACGATCCGGTTTCCCATACACCGCTTGTCATTCCGCTGGGACGCGAGCGTCAGCGAAACATCGAAGGAGCAAAGGTATGACACTCGTCCTGGATGCGCAGGTCACCGAATCGGAGTGGGCTCAGATCGTCGACCGCATTTCACGGCGTCAATTCTTCGGTGGCGCAGCCGGTGTGGCTGCAGCACTGGCGCTGAGCGCCTGCGGAAGCTCCGACAGCGAATCCGACTCTGCCAGTGACACTCTCCCGTACACGTGGGCCGAGTTCAGTGGCGACATTCCGCGCGACCCGAAGCGTGTGGTGGTGCTCGACGGCCGCGTCGACCTCGAATTCGCCATGATGATGGATTACCCGATCGTCGGTTCGGGGAACTTCTGGTTCCCCGACGCCAAGGCAGGATTCCAATTTCCCGGCCGCACCATCGAGGACGCGAGCTTCGTCAACGTCGCCGGCGACTTCTCCACCAATTTCGAGGCTCTGCTCGCTCTCGAGCCCGACCTGATCGTCATCACCGCGATCGGTTACACCAGTGACTGGTACGGCACGGAGCGCTTGTCTTCCATCGCGCCGGTGTTGGTCGTCGGCGACGACGTCGAACCGATCGCCGGACACCCGGTCGACTGGCGAGGTGCGCTGATGGCGCAGGCGAGCCAGCTCGATCGTGTGGCGATCGCCGAGGCTTCCATCGCGGAGTACGACGACAAGCTCGCGAGACTGCGACCGATGTTGCAGGAGAAGCTGGGCGGAAAGAAGATCGTGTTCGGCGTTCAGACGCCGACCGGATTCCTTGTGCATCAGCGGAATCTGCGGATCAGTGTTGCCATCGATGCCGGCCTGGACGTACTTTTCCGTGACGACGACAATGCAGAGAACTCGTTCGAGTTGTCGTTCGAGCAACTCGACACGTTGGCTCCGGCGGATGTGATCATCGCCCAGGCGCGCGATCAGGAAGCGCTCGACGCGATCAAGACGCAGCCGACGTGGCAGCGGTTGCCTGCAGTTCAGGCGGGCAACGTGTTGACGAGCGACGCACGATACAACCAAGGATTCGCGCTCACCGCGGCCATCTTCCTCGATGTTCTCGAGGAAGCGGCCGGGCGATTCACCGCTGGGCAGTAGGTCAGGCGACGTTGCGGGCCTGGTCGAGTAGCTGAGCAACCTGCTCGAACCAGGCGCCGTAATTGGCGTAGGTGTTGGGACGCTTGTCGTCGAAGTCGATCACCTGGTTCGCGGTCACCGCAGGCAGCTTGACGAACACCGGTGATGCTGCGAATGCTTCTGCCGACTTCGCGAACTGGAACACGATGTCCGCCGGATAGTCCGGGACCTGTTCCCAGCTGAGATCGGCCCAGCCTTTGTCTCCTCCCGGGCCGGTGAACTTCACGCCGAGTTCCTTCAGGTACCCGAACTGAGCGAGCGCCGTTGTGCCTGCGTACAACTCGGACCCGTCACCGTTCAGGGCGAGGACTTCGATGTCGTCGACCTTGGCCGCGGCCGTCCGGATGCGCTCTGCACCGGAGTCGAATGCTTCCTTGCCCTCGCGTGCTGCGGCTGTGTCGGTGTTCCCGCCGAGAGCTTCGGCGAGTGAGGCGTATTCGCTCAACACGTCCGGTGTCGAGGCTCCGGAGAACTTGACGCCGACAAACGGTGCAACATTGTTGACGGTCTTGCCCATCGGCTCGTCCCACCATGTCCAGCGGGTCGGGTCGTCGCTGTTGCCGTACCCGATGACGAGGTCGGGATCCAGTGCGGCAAGAGCTTCCGCGCTGAGTTCACCTTCCCGGCCGACGACGGTCATCGTCGACTCGTCGGCGTGATCGGTGACGTCTGGATTGCCGACGCCGTAACCGAAGATTCCGACCGGCCGAATGCCGTAGTCCCACAGCGCAGCTGCGGAATACGCATCGACGACGATCCGCTCGGGGGCATGATCGAGGGTGATCGTGTTGCCGTATCCCGTTGTATAACTCCAGGACTGGTCGGCGGAATCGGTCGCGGCAGAAGATGGTGCGTCGCTGCTTCCGCAGCCGGTGAGGAGGAGCGCGGCAACGGCGGGTAGTACGGCGAAGCCGGTGAGACGGCGATTGATTTTCATGGAACCTTCCGAACATGGAGAACTAAGCCAGGTAAGCCTAACCTGATCCATCGCTCGGGGGTCGTCGGGGTCAGTTGCCCTGCCACATCTGAAGCCATTCGCTCCAAGACGGGGGAGTGCTCGACGGTCGGGGTTTTCCGCCACGAAGTCCGTCGAGCATGAAGTCGAGGTAGCGCGTGTGTATTTCGGTGGCTCGATCGCCCTCGATCGGCAGGGTCGGCCGCAGATGCACTGTCATGAGCATGACGTCAGCAGAGGTGAAGTCGGGCGGGACTTCGCGAGTGTCGATGCAGGCATCGACCATCGATTGCAGTGCGGCCTCCAATTCGGCTGCGGCGCGGGTTACTTCGGCGTGTTCGGGCAATCTGCCGCCGAGGACGGGAATGAGCGGTCCCACCGATTCGGTGAGGTATCGCGAGAAGAACGTCTTCAGTACGGCTTCGTCGGTGTCTGCGTTGCTCACGCACTCTCTGGCAAGAGTGGCGAGGTGGTCGATCGCCCAGACGCGTAGGGCTTGTGCCAGGTCTTCCTTGCCGCGGTAGCGCCGATAGATGCTTCCGACTCCGACTCCGGCGCGTGCGGCGATTGCCGATACCGGTGCATTCCAACCCTGTTCGGCGAAGATCTCGCGTGCTGCGCGCAGGACGGTGACGTCGTTGTCTGCGGCTTCGCGGGCGCGCCCGGGAAGGCCCGCATTCTCTTTCACCATCCCCACAGGCTAGCAATGCGTGATTTACTGAATCGGAACGGAATGCTCCGTTCCGATTCAAATCGTGATCCAGAGGAAGGTAATGATGGCAACCTTGGTGGAGACGCCCGTGCGATCCGGGAGTCGGGTGATCGCCGCGCTGGCTGGGGCGGTACTCGTCTACTCGCTCATGCAGACCATGCTGGTGCCGGCGTTGCCGGTGTTGGGTGAGCACTTCGAGACATCCGTGGCGGTTACGGGCTGGATTCTGACGTCGTACCTGTTGGCGGCCGCGGTGCTGGCTCCGATCGTCGGGGCGATGGGTGACCGTTTCGGGGACAAGCGAGTCCTGGTGATCGTCCTGATCATCTTTGCTCTCGCGACATTCGCCGCGGCGGCCGCCCCGAATATCGGCGTGCTGCTTGCCGTTCGGGCTGTCCAGGGAGTGAGTATGGCGAGCTTCCCACTCGCGATGGCAGTGCTGCGGAGAACGGTCGCAGGCCCCGAGTTGTCTTCGGGGATAGGTTGGCTCGCTGGGACTTTGGGGATCGGTGCCGGAAGTGCACTGGTGATCGGCGGCGTCATTCTCGAGTATCTCAGTTGGCAGTGGCTGTTCGTGATCACCGGCATCTTGATTGTGCTCGCGTTGGCTGCGGTAGTGGCTGTGGTTCCTGGTTCGCATCGCCGGCCGGGTATGCCGACGGACTGGGCCGGTGCCGGTGCCCTGGCGTTCGGGCTGGTGAGCCTGCTCCTGGCGATAACCAAGGCCTCCGACTGGGGAGTCCTGTCGCTAGGATTCTGGGGTCTGGTGGTGATCGCGTTCGTCTCGTTCGCAGTATTGATTGCCGTGGATTCCCGCCACGACGCGCCGATCGTCGACATGCGAGTCTTTCGGGACAAGCCGATGATGATCACCAGTGCACTCACCCTGGTGTTCGGGTTCGTGCCGTACATCTTCTACCTTTGCCTGCCACGGATCCTCCAAGCTCCGGAATCATCTACGTATGGAAGCGGATTCACCGTTGTACAGACGGGGTTGGCACTCTTGCCCGCCGCTGTCCTCGTCTTCCTCGGTGGCCGCTTGACGCCGGCTCTCTCGCGGAGATACGGGCCGCGGGTGCCCGCGGTCATGGCGCTTGCCCTCATGGCGGCGGGCGCAGTCGGACTCGCGATCTGGCCGAGTTCAGTGGTTGCGATCGTCGCGTTCTTCTCCCTCGTCGGCTTGGGGAACGGCGTGGGATTCGCGGTCTGTGCCCTGTTGGTTGCCTCGATCGTCCCACCATCGGAAATGGCGGCAGCCAGTGGTGTGAACAGCGTGATCAGGACTGTGGGATCGGCGGTGGGTGCGCCGGTGACCACGGCAGTCCTGGCGATCGGCATTTCCGGCGACTCGTTCGCGGTGGCGTTCGTGATGGGTGCAGTCATCAGTGTCGTCGCCTGTCTTCCGGCAATTGCACTTCCGGTGAAGAAGGCTGCACAAACAGCATGAGTTATTGTAGGCTCCCCTAATAGAGACAGCATGTAACTAAGGCAGGGAGAGATAGATGCGTCAGCAGTGGGTCCTACGAGCAACGGCACTCGCAGCGACAGCAACGGCGCTTGTCGGTTGCTCCGTGGGCGGCGATGACGCAGACGCATCGGAAACAGGCGAGTCGTCGGCCGTACCTGCACCTCAGAAATTGCTCGCACTGGACGAGTTTGCAGCGCTCAACGCACTCACGCTCGGGGTCAGGCCCGATACGGTCTTCGCCACGCTGCAATCGCACGCGGCGAAGGAGATATTGCAGAGCGAGGGGATCGAGGTCATCGACAAACCGACGTTCTTCCAGTCACCAGATGTGGAGCAGATCGCGGCCGTTCATCCTGACCGAATCCTGCTCAGTGATGTCGGCTCGCTGACGTCGATTACCTCGCAGGCCAACGAGATTGCCCCGACGACGGTGCTCGCCTATGCGGCGCCGTGGCGCGAAGTTCTGAATACCGCGGCGACTGCATTGGGTCGAGAGTCCGAAGCTCGCGAAATCGTGTCGAGGCTCGAGACCAAATTTGCCGAAGTATCCGGAACGGTCGAGGCGCAACCACAGACGTTGTCAGTGCTGGTGGGATTCTCCGGCGGCATTTACACCGTCATTCCGGAGTCGCCGATGTCCTCGATCATCGAGGAAGCCGGTTTCGGGCGCCCGCAAGCCGAACTCGACGCGAAGATCGGCCCCAACACAGGTGTTGCCACGTCTTCGGTGTCGGGCGAGGAGGTTGGACAGCACGCGGCGGACGCGATGGTCGTGACCTCGGGCAACATCTACGACGGCGCTCTCGTTCACGCAAATCCACTGTTCAACGAGATCGCCGCAGTGAACGCCGGACGCACGGCGGACGTGAGCGGTGAACTTTGGTTCGGCAGCTATCCTTTCGCGGTCTACTGGATCCTCGAAGACCTCCAGGCTCTTGCCGATCGCACTCTCACCGGCGCGGAACTCCAGGGCCGCATCGCATCCGACACCGACGCAGTCACCCGATGGAAGGCGTTCTCGAAATGACGACAACACAGGACAAGGCAGCAGACGTTCCACCGGCGGAGGCTGACGCACCGCACGGATCTGCGGCCGAAGCCTCGCGAGCCAAGGCGGAAGCGGCGGCGCACAAGAGTGCGCTACGCGAACTCCTTGCTCCAGTTCGCACGCGGACCACCGTCGCGATGGTGATGCAGGTGATCGCCGCGGTCGCGGCCATCGTGCCGTACGTGGCCATCGCCGAACTCGGTAAGACGCTGATCGTGGGCGGTGACATCGACTCGTCTCGTGTCTGGACGATCGTGTGGGTGGTCGTCTTCGGTCTGGGTATGCGTGCGTTCTTCGGAGGCGGTGCGTTGATCGTGACGCACTTCGCCGATGTGAATCTGCAGGCGGTGCTGCGGCGTCGAATCGCAGCGACTCTCGGTCGACTTCCACTGGGCTGGTTCACCTCCCACTCGTCCGGAACCGTGCGCAAAGCCGCGCAGAACGACATCTCCGATCTCCACTACCTGGTTGCGCACAGCGCCGTCGAGACCACCGGCGCCATCGCGGTGCCACTGGTCGGGCTCGGTTACGTGATTTCGATCGACTGGCGTCTGGGATTGGTCGCGATTGCCACACTCCCGATTTACATGATCGCCTATGCGACGATGACCAAGGACATGGCAGTCAAGATGAGCCGGATGAATGAGGGCATCGCGGCTATCAGCAACACCATCGTCGAGTTCGTCACCGGCATCGCAGTGGTCAAAACTTTCGGTCAGGACAAGCAGTCACATTCTCGATACCGCGATGCCGCCAAGGCTTTCGCCGTCTCGTACGAGGGTTGGGTTCGCCCGATGCTGCGAACCGAGGCGCTGGCCTCGATTGCATTGAGTGCACCGGTAGTGCTGGTGGTCAACCTTGGTCTCGGTTCGTGGTTCGTCCACTCCGGATGGGTGTCACCCATCGATGTGCTGACCAGTTCTCTTGTCGCGATGGTGATTCCGGTGTCGGTGACGACCATCGGTTTCGGTATGCAGGCACGCCGTGAGGCAGCCGCCGCTGCGGCGCGACTGATCGCGCTGTTCGCAACCGACGCTCTGCCGGAAACCGATCACCCGAAAAAGCCTGCGGGGAACGAAGTTCGATTCTCCGGAGTCTCCTTCGCCTACGACGACGGCGCCGATGTTCTGTCCGACATCGATCTCACACTGCCGGAGGGGACGGTGACGGCGTTGGTCGGACCTTCGGGTTCGGGTAAGTCGACGCTGGCGACGCTGGTTCCGAGGTTCCACGATGTGCGTGCCGGATCCGTGGTGATCGGTGGTGTCGACGTCAGGGAAGTCGCTACCGACGAGCTGTACCGCCACGTCGGATTCGTTCTGCAGGACGTGCAGCTGGTCGAAGCGACTGTGCTCGACAACATTCGGCTTGCCCGGCCGCAGGCGTCGTTGGCGGAGGTGAAGGTTGCCGCCGCGGCTGCGCAGATCGACACCCGAATCGAAGCGCTTCCGAGAGGGTACGACTCCGTGGTCGGAGTCGACGCCAGGTTCTCGGGCGGTGAGGCGCAACGAGTCTCCATCGCGCGGGCGATCCTCGCGGATACCCCTGTTCTCGTGCTCGACGAGGCGACGGCGTTCGCGGACCCGGAGTCCGAAGCCGATATCCAGGAAGCGTTGTCGCGCTTGACGGTCGGCCGTACGGTGCTGGTGATCGCGCACCGGTTGGCTTCGATCGTGAGTGCCGATCAGATCGTGGTCCTCGACGCCGGGCGGATCGTGGAGAAGGGCACGCATGATCAGCTCGTTGCGAATGGTTCAACGTATGCCCGGATGTGGGCGAGTCACAGTCGGGCCGACTCGATTGGAAACAGTCGGGCCGACAGCATCGCAGGTATGTCTGACGCAGCAGGAAAGGCCAACTCATGATTCGCGACCTCTTCCGGATACTCGGCCCGCAGAATCAGGGCCGCTACCGCGAGTTCCTGGTGTGGGCAGTGTTGTACGGCGTGATGCAAGGGTTGGCCGTGGCATTGCTCGTGCCAACCGTGCAGGCGCTGTTCGAGCAGGACTGGGGCAGTTTCGTTCGGTGGCTCGCCGCGATGGCCGTGTGCGCCGTGATCAGTTCGATTGCGCACTACCTGCAGGCCATAAAGGGATTCGAGTCGGCGCTCACTCTGCTGCGGACGATGCATCTGCGCCTCGGCGATCACCTCGTCACACTCCCGCTCGGTTGGTTCGGTGCCGGCCGACTCGGCCAGGTATCGCAGGTCGCCAGCAAGGGCACCATCTCGGTGATGGGGGCGGCTGCGCATCTGATGACGCCGATCATCTCCGGAATCGCCAGCCCGGCAACCATTGTCGTGTGCATGCTGTTCTTCGATTGGCGGCTCGGGCTCGCACTGGTGATCAGTGTTCCGATTCTGTTCGTGGCAGCACGATTTGCAGCGACGATGACTGCCAAGGCCGACGATCGAGCGCATGCCGCGGCCGTCGAGTCGAACAATCGAGTGCTCGAATACGCGCGTTGCCAACCGGTCCTGCGTGCTTTCGGACGCACCCACGGGGTGTACGAGCCGCTCGACGACGCGATCGAAGCTCAGCACACCGCTGGTCGTTCACAACTGTGGTTCGTGGTGATCGGTTCCGTGGTGAACGGGATCGCCCTGCAGTTCGTGTTCTCTGCCATGATCATCCTGGGCGCGTTCCTCGCGCTCGGCGGCGACATCGACCCGGTCACGTTGATCGCGCTACTCGGCCTGACCGCACGGTTCATCCAGCCGCTGGGTGAGATCGGCGAGTTCGGCGGTGCAATCAGAATGGCACGCAACGAAATCCGTCGGATGTCCGAGATCCTCGAAGTGGAACCACTGGTCGAACCCGATACCAGCGGGCAGGCGACGGGGGAGACGGCCGTGCAGTTCGACGCCGTCGACTTCGGTTACGCCGACGGCGGGCAGGTTCTGCGAAACATCTCCTTCGACGTGCCACGGAAGTCGTTGACGGCGTTGGTCGGTCCGTCAGGGTCTGGCAAAACAACCGTCACCCGTCTGATCTCGCGCTTCTACGACGTCGACTCCGGGGTAGTGCGTGTCGGTGGTGTCGACGTACGGGACCTCACGAGTGCCGACCTGATGTCGCAGTTGTCCCTGGTCTTCCAGGACGTGTATCTCTTCGACGACACGTTGATCGCGAACATCCGCCTCGGCCGCCCCGAAGCCACGGACGAGGAGGTCTTCGACGTCGCTCGGATCGCGGGCGTCGCGGAAATCGTCGAGCGCCTCCCGCGGGGTTGGGACACCCGTGTCGGTGAGGGCGGGACGGCGCTGTCCGGTGGAGAGCGGCAGCGGGTGTCCATCGCGCGCGCACTCCTCAAACGAGCACCTATCGTTCTGCTCGACGAGGCGACGGCCGCGCTCGATCCCGAGAACGAGGCCCATGTGCAGCGTGCGATGCAGGAACTTGCCAGTGAAAGCACACTGCTCGTGATCGCTCACAAACTGTCGACCGTCGTGGCCGCAGACCAGATCATCGTGCTCGGTGACGACGGTTCGATCGTCGAAGTGGGAACCCACGAAGTTCTGCTCGCAGCCGGTGGGAACTACGCCGCGTTCTGGAATCAGCGCCACCGTGCGTCGGGATGGCGGTTGGTGGCAAGCTGAGCAGAATGCAGACCGGAAAGAAGACGGGGCGGCCGCCGACGTTGTCGACAGCGGACATCGTCGAGGCCGCCCTGGCTGGTGATCTGAGTGAATTGACCATGCCGAGTGTGGCAAAGCGTCTGGGCGTCAGTCATTCTGCACTTTATCGTTACTTCGCCGACCGCGAAGCGCTGCTGCGAGCCTGCTCGGATCATGTTGTGCGTCAGACTGTATGGCCCGATACAAATCGCCCGTGGCGTGAATTCCTGAAGGATTTCTGCGACGTTCTGTGGTCCTCGTTCGAGCGCTATCCAGGTCTAGCCCAGGTCGGTCTCGCAGTTCCGGGCACGCCGCCGGCGATAATCGAGATCGTGGAGAGACTGGTCGGTTCGTTGACTGCGCAAGGCTTCACACCACATGACGCAGTCCTGGCGGTGGACTTCATCTCCGAGGTGACCATGACGCAGTTCGCCATGATGGCGGCGATGGACAAGACCGTGAGCTCCGCGGATTCACGTTCTGCGCGCCAGGCGTATCAAGAGAGCTGGAATGCGTCGGAGTCGTTGGTCGAGGGGATCGGCGACGAATCGACGTGGCACGGGCGAGGTTGGTTGGACGAGAAGATCACGATCATGCTCGACGGCCTGGAAAAGCGTGTTATCGGCTGACATTTCTACTAGCTTTGAGAGTAATGCCCGTTTCGGCGTGATACAGGCTAATGTGCACACATAGGACGGGTGGTTGCTGCACCGGGAGGCGGGGATCATGGATCTCGAAGCGATTGTTCTCATCCAAAGACTCAAGTACCGATACGCACGCGCCTTGGACACCAAATCGTGGGTCGAATTCGCCGACACTTTGACCGTCGACGCCACCGCGATCTACGGAGAACAACTCAGTTTCGATTCCCGGGATTCATTCGTCTCCTTCCTCGAGAACACCCTCGGCTCACACATCATCACCGAACACCAGTGCGGGCAACCCGAGATCGACGTCGACGGAGACACCGCAACCGGGATCTGGTGCCTCGCGGACACAGTGGTCATCCCCGAAGACGGCATGCTGCTTCGCGGATCGGCCTTCTATCACGACAGATACACCCGCTGCAGCGACGGTGAATGGCGAATCTCCCACACGAGCTACGAGCGAACCTGGGAATCGGTGGTGGCGCTCGCCGACATGCCGAGTTTCCGATTGACGTCCAACAAGTGGGCACTGCTGCAGCAACCGTCGTTCGGCGACTCGGTAGTTCGCAACGTCTCCTGAGGCCGCTCACGATTAGAGTCGGCTCATGGTTGATGCAGATTTCTCGCTGCCTGACGTACGGACGTGGATTCGCGGTATCCCCGCACTGACCGGAACTCCGCCGCCCGCGCCTGAACATTTTCCGGAGAAGCCGGGAGAGTTGTTCCTCGACTGGCTCCGTGCGGCCGTGGCCTTCGGCGTCGTCGAGCCACACGTGTGTGCGCTCTCGACCGTGGACGGTGACGGTATGCCTGATTCCCGCTTCCTCATCCTCAAGGACGTGACCGAGGGTGGTTTCTGGTTCTCCGGTTCGGCTGCTTCACCGAAAGGTGTTGAGCTGAAAGAAAATCCGCGAGCATCCCTGGCGTTCTACTGGCGTGAGACGGGCCAGCAGGTCCGGATTCGCGGATTGGTTCGCGAGGGTGACGACGCAATTCGGACCCGCGACTTCGTCGAACGATCCGTCACTGCGAGGGCGGTGGCGACGGCGAGTAAGCAGAGTGAGGTACTCGAAGACTCCGGGGCGTACGAGACATCGGTGGCCGCTGCGGAAGCGAGAATCGGCGGCGACCCGGGGTTCGTGTCGAAGGACTGGCGGGCGTGGTGCCTCGAGCCGGAGTCTGTCGAGTTCTGGCAGGCAGACTCCGGGCGTCGGCATCAGCGGTGGTTGTACCGGCGTGGCTCGGACCGAGCATGGACACGCGCAGTGCTGTGGCCCTGAACAGTTGGTCGAGCTCAGCTGGCGCTGATCTCCGGCGACACGAGGTTGACGACGATCGACTGTCCACCGAGCTTGGCGTGGATTTCGGGGTGCTCGAAGCCCGACGACAACAGGTAGCTGCCGAGCATCGTGAGCAACTCGTCCAGATCCGTCGTCGGGTCGGAGGAGTGCGTGCTCGAGGGTGAGGCCTGATTTGCGATGAGTTCGGTGTGGGTGAGTCGCCCGGCCACTCGAACGGCGGCTACGCCCATCGCGTCGCGCCGGACGACGGTGCGACTCCGAGTCTCGAGTGTCCTCGATGATTCGCGTGTTGAAGCTGGCACTGAAAGGTCCTCTCCGCTGCTGTGTGCGGCCGTGGTTCGGGCAGGAAGCGGAAACGTGAATGCGTCCGATTGCTTGGGTGCGGTCGACAGAAAATCCGCTGTGGCGGTGGCACTGTTGGAACCGTTGCTCGCAGAACCGTTACCCGTGGAAAGGTTGCTCGCAGAACCATTACTCGCGGAACCACTGGCTCTCGATCCGTTGCCGGAACCGTTGGGGCCCGCTATTCCGTGGGAATTCTTGTCTTCCATTGTTTCGCTCCTGATGCCCGTAAACAGACCGCTGGTTTGCTTAATCGACGCAAACATACCAGGAGTTCGTTTATGGTCACACCCCTTGTGGAGTTCGGCGTTGAATGCGCAGCCACATTGCGAAGCCCCACAATACGAAGAATGCGTAGACCAGATAGAGGATCGCCGAAGGGTAGTAGCCGGCTCGGAAGAGAAGGGGAACACCAACGGCGTCGACGCCGATCCAGATGAGCCAGAACTCGGTCCAGCCGCGTGCCATGCCGTACGTCGCGAGGATGGAGCCAGTGAAGATCCAGGCCTCCGCCCACGCTCCGTACGAGCCGAGAAGGTCGAAGATCCAGGCGAAAGCGATTGTGCCGCTTGCCATGACGGCGATCATGGCGATGCGCTCGCGGGCTGTCGCCCAGTGGGGCAGGACTGCGCGACCGGAGTCGCGTGCCCCACGTCGCCACTGGGTCCATCCGTAGATGCTGACGGTGACGAACAACAACTGACGGCCGGCCTGGCCGTAGAGATTGAGCTCTTGCGGCGTGTGGAAAAGCGCGCCCATGAACACCGTGAACAACAAGGCATTTCCGGCTATACCGACAGGCCACGCCCATACCGAGCGTCGCGCGCCCGCGATCGCGGAGCCTATTCCGAACGCGTTTCCGATGATCTCTCGCCAGAGAATCGTGGCGCTGCCGATGTGCAGTTCGGCGTCGAACAGCGCCTCGATCAGGCTCATCAGTCCGCAGCAGCGACGAGGGGTTCGAGCGTCAGATCCGGGAGTTCCTTCTGGATGTACTGCAGTCGCCACTTGTCACTGACCAGGGCGAGCAGGACGCCGTCGGATCGGGTGAAGACCTCCACACCGCGCTGACGGTTCAGTTCGACCTCGGACGCGGCGTCGGTACGGCGAGCCAATGCGTAGCCGAGCGGTTCCATCTTGGCCTCGACGTTGAACTCGGCCTTCATGCGCGCTGCGACAACCTCGAACTGCATCGGGCCGACAGCCGCCATGACGGGGGAGGCGTCGCCGCGGATGTCGTTGCGAAGAATCTGGACGACGCCCTCGGAATCGAGTTGGTCGACCGCACGGCGGAACTGCTTGTACTTGCCGGCGCTTTCGGCGCGCAGGATCGAGAAGTGTTCCGGCGCGAACGACGGAATCGGCGGGAACTCCACCTTCTTCTCGGTGTACAGCGTGTGACCGGGTGCGAGTGCGGTGGCGTTGACGAGGCCGACGACATCGCCGGGGAACGCGGATTCGACGGTGGAACGTTCACGGCCGAATACCGTCTGGGCGTACTTGGTCGTGAATGGCTTGCCGGTTTGGGCGTGCGTGACGACCATGCCGCGCTCGAACACGCCGGAGACGATGCGCATGAATGCCAGTCGGTCACGGTGCGCGGTGTCCATACCGGCCTGCACCTTGAAGACGACCGCGCTGAACGGATCGGTGACCTCGCGCGGCTTACCGCTGAGGTCTTCGCGGCCCCGCGGCGGCGGCGCCAATTCGACGAGAGTGTCGAGGATCTGGCGGACACCGAAGTTGAGCATCGCGGACGCGAAGATCACCGGGGACGTCTGACCGGCGAGGAACATCTCCTGATCGTGGTCCTGGCCGGTAGCGGAGAGCAGCTCACTCTCCTCGGCCGCGGTCTCCCACTCGGAGCCTTCCTTGGCGAGCGCCGCGTCGGCGTCCATGATCTCTTCGGGGGCGATCTTCGCGCCGCCTGCGGTACGGGTGAAGCGGACGTACTCGCGAGCCTCACCGTCTTCGCCGCGCCGCAGCAGTCCGCGGAAGTCGCCGGCGATGCCGACGGGCCAGTACAGGGGAGTGGGAGTGAGGCCGATGCGTTCGCTGATCTCGTCGAGCAGTTCGAGAGGAGTCTGACCGGGCCGGTCCCACTTGTTGATGACAGTGATGACCGGAATGCCGCGGTGGCGGCATACCTGGAACAGCTTGAGCGTCTGCGGTTCGAGGCCCTTGGCAGCGTCGATGAGCATGACGGCTGCGTCGACGGCGGTCAGGACGCGATACGTGTCCTCGGAGAAGTCGGAGTGACCGGGGGTGTCGACGAGGTTGATGACGTTGATCTGCTCGTCCGGCGTCTCGGAGGAGTGGTAGTTGAACTGCAGTGCGGTGGAACTGACGGAAATGCCGCGGGCCTTCTCCATCTCCATCCAGTCCGAGACCGTCGACTTGCGGCCGGCTTTGCCGTGAACGGCGCCGGCCTCGGAGATCTTCTTCGCGTGCAGTGCGAGCGCTTCGGTGAGTGTCGACTTACCGGCGTCAGGATGCGAGATGACGGCGAAGGTGCGGCGACGCTCCGCCTCTGCGGACAAGCCCTTGGTGGTCGTCGTGACCGCGACCGACCCGCTCTCGGTGGACTCGGGGCCTTCGATGTCGGACTGGACAGTCGAGTCGGTAGGGACGGTCGAGTCGGACGGGGTAGTCAACGAAGAACCTCTCGAAGTGGGCGTCGGTGCCGGCGACGTGCCGGTGCGCGGACAGGTGGAGAGTGCGGCAGCACAACAGAGAAAGGATACTCGCAGACCACAATGCAATAGCCACTGCGGCGTAACACTCGGCGAACGATCGCTGATTATCCATGTATGTGTGTGTTCGAACACACAGCCATTTGTGTCCTGCGAAAAGTTGCACTGATCGAAGAGTGGCACTGACCGAGGAGTTGCGTTGAGCAAGTTCACCGAAGAGATGTATGCGACCGCCGCAGTCACCGACCGCGGCCTGGTGACGGGAGAGCCGGACAACGCTTTCCGTCAGACCTGGGGCGACATCCACCAGGAAGCTCGGCGCATGGCCGGCGGCCTGGCCGACGTCGGCATCGATCGCGGCGTCGCGATCGGCATTCTCGCCGGACAGCCCGTCGACATCGCACCTGCCTGCCAGGCGACGTGGATGCGCGGTGCGTCGGTGACGATGCTGCATCAGCCGACCCCCCGAACGGATCTGGGTGTCTGGGCTCAGGACACCGAGACGGTGATCGACATGATCTCGGCAAAAGCCGTCATCCTGGGTGCGCCCTTCGACGCGGCCAAACCGCTCCTCGAAGAGCGTGGCATCACCGTCGTGACAGTGGACGAGCTTCGTGGCGGAACATCGATCGATCCTGTGGAGACGGCCGAATCGGATATCGCTCTCCAGCAGCTGACGTCCGGTTCCACCGGATCACCCAAGGCCGTCCAGATCACGCACGAGAACTTCTACACAAATGCGTACGCGATGATCAACCGCATCAAGTTCTCCATCGAGGACGACGTGATGGTGAGCTGGCTTCCGTTGTTCCACGACATGGGCATGGTCGGGTTCTTGACGGTTCCGATGCAGGTGGGCGCGGAGGTCATCAGCATCACGCCGATGGACTTCCTCCGCACCCCGGTGCTGTGGGCGGAACTGATGGGCAAGTACGGCGGAACTGTCACTGCCGCACCGAACTTCGCATACTCCCTCTTGGCTCGTCGACTCGCACAGGCAGAGGACGGGGCAGTCGATCTGTCCAGCGTCCGATACATGTGGAACGGTGCCGAGCCGGTGGATCCTGACACGATGGATGCCCTCGCCGAGGCGGGCGCGCGTTTCGGGTTGAACCCGACTGCTCTGGCCCCCGTGTACGGAATGGCGGAAACCACCCTGGCCGTGTCGATTCCGGATCCCGATCAAGGCCAGGTTCTCGACTACGTCGATCCAGACTTTCTCGAGTCGATGTCTCGGGCGGTGCCGTCCAATCGTCCCAACGCTCGTGCCCTCGCCACACTCGGAAAGATGGTGCCTGACCTCGAGGGTCGCATCGTCGATCGTGACGGCCAGGTGCTCCCGGCCCGAGGCGTCGGAATCATCGAGGTTCGCGGCAAGGCAGTCACTCCGGGGTATGTCACAGTCGACGGACACAAGCCGGCGCAGGACGCCGACGGTTGGCTCGATACCGGTGACGTCGGCTATTTCACCGAAGAAGGCCTGGTCGTGGTGTGCGGGCGAGTCAAGGACGTCATCATCATGGGCGGCCGGAACGTGTATCCGACCGACATCGAGCGAGCGGCCGGAAGTGTTGCCGGTGTGCGTCCCGGAAATGCCGTCGCAATCCGTCTCGATGCCGGCCAGAAGCGTGAGAGCTTTGCGGTCGCCGTCGAGACCAACGCTTTCGAGGATCCGGAAGAGGTCAAGCGTATCGAGCGTGAAGTGGTCCACGCCGTGGTTGCCGACGTCGGTGTCCGACCTCGCGCCGTTGCGGTCCTGGGGCCCGGCAGTATCCCGAAGACGTCGTCGGGAAAGCTTCGACGCGCCAATTCGGCTGCCCTGCTGGGTAACTGACCGTCAGTGCAGGCGGTTCTGTGCGGCTTCCAGGCCGAGTTCGAGCAGTAGTTCCACGGCATCCGCGGCCTCTTCGCACACGAGATCGAGTTCTTTTCGCTCCGTGGACGAGAACGGCTTGAGAACGTAGTCCGCCGGGTCCATACGGCCCGGCGGGCGACCGATCCCGACGCGCGTGCGCAGGTAGTCCTTGGTGGTCAACGAACTCGAAATGGACCGCAGGCCGTTGTGGCCGCCTTCGCCGCCGCCGAGTTTGAGTCGGATTGTCCCGAAATCGAGATCCAGTTCGTCATGGACGACGATGATGTTCGCCGCGTCGACCGAGAAGAACCGCGCGAGACCGGCGACAGCGCCACCCGAGAGATTCATGTACGAGCGTGGTTTTCCGAGAATCACGCGTCGGCCGGCGAGACGACCTTCGACGATTTCGGCGCCACTCTTCTTGTGTACGTTGAACTTTCCGCCCATGCGCCCGGCAAGGGTGCCGGCGACCATGAAGCCGACGTTGTGCCGAGTCTTCTCGTACTGCGGGCCGGGATTACCCAAGCCGATGACGAGTGCGGTATCTGTGCTCAACGGTCGCTACTTTCTGGCTTGTTCTTTTTTCCTGCTACGCGCGAACGGCGCGTCACTCCGAATCGGAATGACGCGCCGCGCGCAGTGAGTTCTGTAGGAACCGAGAGGATCAGGCCTCTTCTGCAGCCTCGTCGGCGGCGGGAGCTTCTGCGCCCTCTTCGAGGTCTGCCTCGGTGGGTGCAGCAACGACGTTGACGATCAGGGTGTCGGCGTCAGCCTGCAGGGTCGAACCCTTGGGCAGTTCGAGCTGGCTTGCCAGGATCTGGGTACCGATCTCGAGACCCTCGACCGAAACCTCGATCTGCTCGGGGATGTGAAGCGCGTCGGCCTCGATGGAGATCGTGGATGCGTCCTGCGCGACCATGGTGCCAGCAGCAGCGTCACCGACGACGATGACGTTCACGTCGATCGTGACCTTCTCGCCCTTCTTGATGACGAGGAGGTCAGCGTGCTCGATGTAGTTGCGGATGGGGTGCACGACGACCGACTTGGTCAGTGCAACCTGCTCCGTGCCCTCGATGTCGAGGGTGAGGATGGCGTTGGTGCCGTGTGCGCGGAGGATGGCGGCGAAGTCGCGTGCCGGCACGTTGAGGTGGCGGGGATCTTCGCCGTGGCCGTAGAGAACCGTGGGGACCTGGCCGTCGCGACGTGCGCGGCGAGCTGCGCCCTTGCCGAATTCGGTGCGGACGACGGCGACGAGGTTGTTTTCTTCAGACATGATGAAACGGCTCCTACAACTCACGGGGTTCGTGCTCGGTTACTGACGTGTGGTTTTGCCTGCGACAAGTGAGACAGGCGCGCACACGGCCAGGAGCGAAACGCTCGAGCTGAGCCGTAGCCGCGTCGATCACGGTAAACCTGCAACGTGTGGAACTGCTGCGATTCACCCTCGCCGAGACAACTTTGGATACGTTACCGGAGTTTGCTCCCCGCCGCTAATCGCAGGTGGTGGGGACCTGGCCGTGTGGACGTGGTTCGCGTCACATCGAAAGCGGTAGCCTGACGGAGTGACCACCGTGGGGAACGCTCCCGAAGGCAGTCGGCTCGGTGCCGTCGTGCCGGGTACCGACCTGTCGCAGCATGCCCGCCTACTCAGTCGGGTGCACGACGCAGTTCTCTCCGGGCAGGAACCACCGGCGCAGCCGCGGACCGTCGTGGCGCGATCGTGGTCGAGAGTGGCCGCGGGCGGGCTCACGCCGGATCACTGCGGTGCGTCTGCTGTCGCCGACTTCTCCGAGTTGGAGTCGAGGCGTGCGCGTACCGCGCTGCGCAGCGTTCTGCCGGAACTGCGAACCACGCTCACCGAGGTCGCCGAGGACGCGGGCTTCATCGTGGTCGTTGCCGACGCCGACGGTGTGCTGCTCTGGCGCGAAGGGGCGAAGACCGTCAAACGTGCGGCGGACGCTCTCGGGTTCGCCGAAGGCGCGCGCTGGTCGGAGCAATCGGTGGGTACCAATGCAATAGGCACCGCGCTGATCGAAGATTCTGCGGTGCAACTCTTCTCGGCCGAGCACTATGCGCCGACGCATCACAATTGGTCGTGCACCGGCTCACCGGTTCATGATCCGCGGACCGGCGAGATTCTGGGAGTGGTGGACATCAGTGGGTCCGCAGCCTCGGTGCATCCCACCACTGTCGCGTTGGTCCGAACCGCGGTTCGCCTCGCGGAGGCGACGCTGTGGCGCGAGCACGCGGCTACGCTCGAGCGCCTGCGCTCGCGGGCGGCGCCGCTGTTCGCGGCCGGGACGGGTCCGGCGCTGGTGGTGGACGAGTTCGGCTGGGTGGCAGGCGCCAGCGGAATTGCCGCACCAGACCGCGTGGCGGCACCGAGTGCGGGCAAGCCCGTCATCGTGCCCGGTCTGGGGATGTGTCTGCCTGAGCCGCTCGGGGACGGCTGGCTGTTGCGCACCGGCGTCGGCGGACCGGTGATCGAACTGGAGCTGTCCCTCGGTGCATCGCCGCAGGTGACGGTGCGTGGTGATGCCAACTGGACGCGCGCGCTTTCGCCGCGTCACGCTCAGATCTTGCGGGCCCTGGCAGCCGTCGGTTCGGCGGGCGTGGATGCCGCAGGCCTCAGCGAAGTGCTCTTCGGCGATCGCGAGCACGTCGTGGCAGTGCGCGCCGAGGTGTCCAGACTGAGGAAACACCTCGGCGCAGTCCTGCAGACTCAGCCGTACCGCTTTGCCGACGGCGTGCGGGTTGTGGTGACCTAACGCGCCGCGCTGATTCCGGCACGACGTCCGAAGAAGCTGCCGTCGCCGAGGCTGGTTCCGCTGGCGTAGCCACCTGCGCAGACACCAGACGTGCAACGGCCTGCCGCGAAGAGCCCGGGGATCTGCGCACCCGAGACGTGCAGAACCTCGGAGTCGACGGTGGTCTTCAACCCGCCGAGCGTGAATCCGCCTGTGCGGCCGCGTAGATCGATCGCTGCGAACGGTCCGACGATCGGCTTGACCCACTCCGGCTTCTTCCCCAGCACTGGGTCCGACCCTTCAGTCGCGTGCCGGTTGTAGAGGTCGACGGTCGATTGCAGCGATCCGGCGGGAAGCCCCATTTCGGCTTCGAGTTCCTCGACGGTTTCCGCTACCCAGGTCGGTTGCGCCCGCAACTGCGCACTGGACGATTCGGCATTCATGCCTTCCTCGTACGCAGCTTCGTCGATCACGAGGAATGCCTGGTTGTCCTGCTGGAACAGTGTTGCCTGTCCGATGCGGCCCGGGTAGGTGTCCTCGGGGATGTATCGCTGACCGCGGCCGTTGACAAGAATGCCGCGCACCATCAATTGTGGGTCGCAGAAGAACGCGACCTCCGTGGCGTCCATGTGTGCGGTGTCGGCGCCGAGAGCCTGACCGATCTGGATTGCGCGGCCGTCGTGAGCCTCGATGGAAGCCGCCGGGTGGCCGAAGATGCGCGGTGCGTTCGAGCGCACCATCTCGTTGTTGTACGCGAAGCTGCCCATCGCCAGCACGACACCCTTGCGGGCACGAATCGCGACGTCTTTGCCGTAACGCTTGGCGAGTACTCCGACAACCCGATCACCGTCGACCACCAGAGTCTGGACGCGCAGGTCGTATTCTGCTCGGACACCGAGCTTTTCGGCCGTCTCGACGAGTGGCTTCATCAGCATGTAGCCGCCGCCCTGCTCGCCGGTCTTCTTCTCGGTCATCTGCGGGACGTGTCCGCGGGGCGCGGGATCGACGAGCGCGTTGAACGGCGCAGCGTTCTCACCGCCCGAGTACATGAGGCCGTCGTCGTACGGTGGTTCCCAGCCGGGCTGACCCCAGAACGATTCCTTGAACGGGACGCCGGCGTCGACGAGCCAGTTGTAATGATCGACGCTGCCCTCGCAGTAGGCATCGATCTTTGCGTCGTCGGTTCCGGGTCCGAGCGCTGCCTTCATGAACGTCTTCATGTTCTGGACCGAATCCTCGAACCCACACGCCTTCTGTAGCGGCGTTCCACCGCCCAGGTAGATGAATCCACCCGCCAGTGACGCGGCTCCGCCCCAACCGCCCGTTCGCTCCAGGACGAGAACCTCGGCGCCGGCTCGCGCTGCTTCGATCGCAGCAGTGACGCCGGCGATGCCGTATCCCGCGACGACGACGTCGGCCTCGTAGTCCCAGGTGGTGATGTCGGCAGCGGAGATCGGTCTGACGGTGGGGTCGGCCATGCGAATAGTCCTCTCGGAAGGCGAAACTGCTGATCACCCCACAGTTGCAGTTTCGACTTCCGCAGATCAGGCATGGTCCCGGTCAACGGGAGGTTTGCAGTCTCCTGACTGCTCCCAGAAATGCGTCCAGGTCCGATTCGTCGACGAAGTAGTGCGGCGATGCGCGAACCACGGCGTCGAGCCCGCGGGCATCCATGTCGAGGAGCGTGGAGCCGCGACCGCTGACGGTGACGGTGATGTTCTGTGCTGCAAGCTGATCCCGCACGAGGTGCTCGGAAACGCCGTCGACGGTGAAGGAGACGATGCCGCTCAGCTGAGTTCCTCGATCGCGGACTTCGACTCCGGGAATCGCGGCCAGACCTTGCCTCAGTGCGCCGGCTCGGGATTCGATCTGCGCCCACGCCGTGTCGGTGCCGATCGAGAGCAGATAATCGGCGGCGACGCCGAGACCCAGGCGCGCAGCGACACTCGTTTCCCAGAGCTCGAATCGTGTTGCGTCCGGCGCAGGGACGTAGCTGTCCCCGCCGGTCCATTCAGCTCCGTGCAGGTCCATCGCAGCGGGTTCGAGCGCGTCGACGAGTCCGGGGCGGACGTACAGGAATCCGGTCCCGCGTGGCCCGCGAAGCCATTTGCGCCCGGTGGCACTGAGTGCGTCGACGCCGAGTTCGCCGACGTCGATGGGCAATTGGCCGACGGACTGGCACGCGTCGAGCAGAACGAGAGAGCCGTGGGCCCTGGCGAGTTCGACGACCTCACGGACCGGGTTGATCAGGCCGCCGTTGGTGGGGACGTGTACGACGGAGACGAGACGAACCCGATCGTCGAGCATGGCCTCGAGTGCGTCGAGGTCGATGCGTCCGTCTTGATCGCTCGGGATGATCTCGACTCCGGCGCCGGTGGAGCGCGCCCGACCCAGAGCGGCGATGGCGTTGCTCGCGTATTCGACTCCGCTGATGAGGATTCGATCGCCAGGTCCGAGCGGAACGGCGGCGAAGAAGTCGTTCCACGCGCGGGTTGCGCTGTCCGTCAACGCGATATCGGTTGCCTGAGCGCCGATGACCCGGGCCAGCGAATGCGGAACAGCGGCCAGGGCGCCGCTCTGACGAGCAGCTGCGACGTATCCGCCGACGTCGGCTTCACGTCGCAGGTGCTCGATCATCGTGGTCAGCACCGGCTCGGGCGGGAGCGAGGACCCTGCACTGTCGAGGAACACCTTGTCCAGGCATCCAGGAGTGTCGCGGCGGATCGTGTCGAGATCGAACATGGCACCTTCCGTTCATGTCGGTGTGGTTCAAACTACCTGTGAACGAAGCTGTCCCGATGGAGCGAAGGCTGGGCACGGCCGATGCCGTAGTTATCGGCCTCGGCGCGATGATCGGCGCCGGAGTCTTCGTGGTGTTCGCGCCTGCTGCCGCAGTAGCCGGTACCGGTTTGCTTGTGGGCTTGGCGATCGCAGCGTTCATCGCCTACTGCAACGCGACGTCGTCGGCCCAGCTTGCAGCCAGATACCCCACGTCAGGTGGGACCTACGTCTACGGACGTGAGCGGCTTGGACCCTGGTGGGGGTTTGCCGCCGGCTGGTCGTTCGTGATCGGGAAGACCGCGAGTTGCGCGGCAATGGCTCTCACCTTCGCGACGTACGTTGTTCCGGCGTCCTGGCGTGTTCCCGTTGCGGTGCTGGTAGTAGCGGCGCTGGTTGCGGTCAACTACCGCGGGGTGACACGGACGGCGCACATGGCCAGGGTGATCGTCGCCGTGTCGACGGCAGCACTGTGTGTAGCGCTGGTGGTTGCCGTCGTCGGCCCTGGTGCGGTGCGCGAGCTCCCGGATCTCGCGTTCGGGTCGTGGTACGGGATTCTGCAATCGGCGGGACTGCTGTTCTTCGCCTTCGCCGGTTACGCCAGGATCGCGACGCTGGGGGAGGAAGTGCGCGATCCACGCCGCACGATTCCGCGGGCGATTCTGATTGCACTCACCGTCGCGGTTGTCCTCTATGCACTGGTAGCGGTGGTACTGCTGGTGACACTGGGACCTGATCGGCTGGCGAATTCGGCGCGGCCCCTCGCCGATGCAGTGGGCGCAGCCGGGTGGAACTGGGCCGTTCCCGTAGTGGTGATCGGTGCCGCGGCGGCGTCGGCGGGGGCGCTGCTGGCTTTGATAGCCGGAGTGAGCCGCACGGCGATGGCCATGGCCCGCGAGCGCGATCTGCCCGTTTCGCTCGCTGCCGTCCATCCGCGGTTCGGGGTCCCCCACCATGCTGAACTTGTGGTCGGTGCCGTTGTGATCGTCTTGGTCTCGACAACCGATCTTCGTGGGGTGATCGGCTTTTCGGCGTTCGGAGTGCTGCTCTACTACTTCGTCGCGAACGTGAGTGCGTACAGCCAACGCGGTGTGGACCGGTTGTATCCGAAGTGGTTGCAGGCCGTCGGCGCGGCTGGTTGTGTCGTTCTGGTGGTCACACTTCCGTGGATCGCGGTTGTTTCCGGGGCAGGTGTGGTTCTCGCCGGTTGTGGGTACCGGTGGATACGACTGAAGAAATTCAACGACACGTAACACCACAAAGGGTGCATCTCGGACGTTGGCGTTCTATCGTCGGTAACGACCGCGAAGACCGCCCGAAGGGGAAGTCGAATGGTGACAGCAGCGTTGACAGCAGCACAGACCACGCAGGTGGATTCACGTCCTGCGGCCGAGGCCTACGTCGGTGGTGTGTGCTTCAAACAGGGGCCACCCCGTTTGGTCGGAGCTGAGCTCGAGTGGCTGACCAGCCAGGTTCCCGGCGGAGAGCGGCCGTCAGCCGCGACTCTGGCAAAGGCACTCGGGCGACACGCACCCACCAGTATCGACCCGGATTCACCGGCGGCGCCGCTTCCACGCGGCAGCCTCGTCACCGTAGAACCTGGCGGACAGATCGAACTCTCCTCAGCTCCGCGCACGTCCGCCCGCGAACTGTGTGACTGTCTCGACGAAGACCGTCGGACTCTCGAAACGCTCCTCGCGTCGTACTCCATAGAAATCAATGCGGCCGCGGCCGACGTCGCCCGCCCACCCTCCCGCATTCTCCGGCTGCCGCGTTACTGCGCAATGGAATCCCGCTTCGCCGGGATAGGCCCGTACGGCACGTTGATGATGTGCAATACCGCAGCAGTACAGGTCAGTGTCGATGCCGGCAGCAGTCCTGAGTCCATCGCCCAGCGTTGGCGACTTCTCGGGGACATGGGCCCGGCCCTCATCGCTGCGTTTGCGTGTTCTCCGCGCCTGCAAGGGGTTCCGAGAGGAGATTGGGCCTCCCAACGCATGCGGACGTGGCTCGAACTCGATTCATGGCGAACAAGTGCAGTCCCGGAAGCGCAGGACTACGCAGGCTGGGCGCTCGACGTTCCGCTGATGTGCGTGAGGAACGAGGGCGACGATTGGACGGCTCCGCGGGGTGCCACCTTCGGAGACTGGATCGACGGCGCATTGGATGCCGAGATCGGACGTCGCCCGGTCTGGGCGGACTTGGACTATCACCTGTCCACGCTGTTCCCGCCGGTTCGCGCTGTCGGCCACCTGGAGGTTCGCTACATCGACGCACAACCGGGAGATCTGTGGCGAGTGCCGATAGCAGCGGTCGACGCGTTACTGTCCGGGCCCGCTGTGATGCGTGAGGCGAGCGATGCTGCAGCGTCAACGGCCGGGCGGTGGCGAGACGCGGCGGAGTACGGCTTGGATGACGTCGAACTACGTTCGGCGGCAACATCTCTGATGTCGCTTGCCGCCTCGTATGCGCCGGAGCCGCAGTTCGTCCGCCTTCTCGATGCCGCTGCCGAACGGTGTTGTCGCGCCATCGTGCCCGGTGAGAGCACCACATGACGGAGGAGGTCACCAAGGAAGCGGTCGAGGCCGTGCTTCTGCGGGCGCGTGAGCGGTCGACGCTGCTCACCGACTGCGTTGACGATACCGAATTGATCGCTCAGCATTCCCCGTTGATGAGTCCACTCGTGTGGGACCTGGCGCATATCGGCAATCAAGAGGAACTCTGGCTGGTGCGCGACGTCGGTGGCCGCGATCCGGTGCGTAGCGACATAGACGAGTTGTACGACGCTTTCAAGCATTCGAGATCGTCGAGACCCACACTTCCCCTGCTCAACCCGGCCGAGGCGCGCGAATACGTACGTACTGTTCGCGGGAAGGTCTGGGATGTGCTCGAAGCCAGCACGTTCGGGCGCACAGAACTCGACATGGACGGTTTTGCCTTCGGGATGATCGCGCAGCACGAACAGCAACACGCCGAGACCATGCTTGCGACACACCAATTACGTTCGGGGCCAACGGCACTCGTTGCGACACCCGCTCCGCAAGCGGCTCGCATGCCGGAACTCGACGAGATCACGATTCCCGCCGGCCCCTTCATCATGGGAACCGACGACGAACCGTGGGCACTCGACAACGAGCGCACCGCACATCAGGTATATCTCACCGACTTCGCGATCGACAGATTTCCGGTCACCAACGGGCAGTTCGTCGAATTCATAGAGGACGGTGGGTATTCCCGCCCGGAACTGTGGTCTCGCGACGGTTGGCGGCATCGTGTCGATGCGAAACTTCGTGCACCCCTGTTCTGGGAACGCGACAGTTCGGGTTGGTGGCACGAGACTTTCGGCGTCGAAGCTCCGGTTCCACCGGACAAGCCGGTAGTGCACGTGAGCTTCTACGAGGCCGAGGCCTACGCCAACTGGGCAGGCAAACGGCTTCCCACCGAGGCGGAATGGGAGAAGGCGGCGCGGTGGGATCCGGAATCCGGAAGATCACGACGGTTCCCCTGGGGGGACGTCCCCGCAGACGAGAATCTCGCTAATCTCGGTCAACGCCATCTTGGTCCCGCCGGCGTCGGCTCCTACCCGGCCGGGGCGTCGGCAGCGGGTGTCGAGCAGTTGATCGGCGACGTGTGGGAGTGGACGTCTTCGGGTTTCCATCCGTATCCGGGGTTCCGGGCCTTCCCGTATCGGGAGTATTCGGAGGTGTTCTTCGGCGGCGACTACAAGGTGTTGCGAGGGGGATCGTTCGGGACCGACAGCGTTGCCTGTCGCGGGACGTTCCGCAACTGGGACCACCCGATCAGGCGCCAGATCTTCTCGGGTTTTCGGTGCGCCAGAACGATTTCGGGTAGACCCTGACATGTGTCGACACCTCGGGTATCTCGGGCCGCCGCGTTCGGTTCGTGAACTCCTCCACGACGGCGAGAACTCGCTGATGCGACAGTCGTGGGCACCTCGCGAGATGCGTGGCGGCGGGACCATCAATGCCGACGGATTCGGTGCGGCGTGGTGGAACGGTGGAAGGCAGGGACGGTACCGCAGTGTCTGGCCGATCTGGTCGGACCCGACTGTCGACGAGACGTTGTCCCACATCGATTCCGGATCCGTTCTCGCTGCCGTACGTTCCGCGACGGAGGGGATGGCCGTCGAGATCGGGGCCTGTGCACCGTTCGTCGACGGAACCTACGCTTTCAGCCACAACGGAGCGGTATCCGGTTGGCCTGGTTCACTTGCCGACTTGGCGGCGGAGGTACCCGCCGTCGAACTGCTGAAGATGCCCGCCCCGACGGATGCTGCCTTGTTGTGGACGGTGCTACGGCATCGGTTGAAGTCGAAGCCCGCGGAGGCCGCCGTGACGAGCCTCGTTCACGATGTGGCTGCGGTGGCACCGGATTCACGATTGAACCTCCTGTTCGGCGACGGGCAGGAACTGTGGGCCACAGCGTGGGGCCACACGCTGTACACGCGAGTCGACGAGTCGCGGGCCCTGATCGTTTCCGAACCGTTCGATCAACTCCCGGACTGGCAGCAGGTGCCCGACCGGCACATCGTCTGCGCGCGTCCCGGTCATTTGATCATCACCCCGATTCCGATGGGAGAACAATGAAAACCCCTACACTCGAGGTTTATCTGACACCGGCCGAATCGGTCGACGCACTGCGAGCCGAGGCCAGGGAGGGCTTGACCGCTACGCCGAAATGGCTCTCGCCCAAATGGTTCTACGACGCGCGTGGAAGTGAATTGTTCGAGGAGATCACGGCCTTACCCGAGTATTACCCCACCCGTACCGAGCGCGGCCTGCTCGCGCAGTACGCCGACGAGATCGCGGCGTTGACCGAACCCGAGATCTTGATCGAACTGGGTTCCGGTTCCTCGGAGAAGACGCGGATACTCCTCGACGCGATGACCGCTCGTGGAACTCTGCGAACGTATGTACCGCAGGATGTTTCGGTGACGGCACTGGAAGGCGCTGCGCAGCAGGTCGGTGCCGAGTTTCCCGGAATCGACGTGGTCGGAGTGGTCAGCGACTTCACCGGCTCGCTGCATCATCTGCCCGGTGGCGGACGGCGGGCGGTCGCGTTTCTCGGCGGAACTCTCGGAAATCTCGTTCCGGCTGAGCGCGCCGAGTTCCTCTCGGGGATCGCGGCGGTGCTCTATCCGGGGGAAAACCTGATCCTGGGCGTCGGATTGGTGATCGATCCGGCTGTTCTCGTACCCGCCTACGACGACGCTGCCGGTGTGACGGCGCAGTTCAACCTCAATGTTCTCGCGGTCCTGAACAAGCAACTGGGAGCGAACTTTCCCTTGGAGGACTTCCGCCACGTCGCGCTCTGGGACGCCGAGAACGAGTGGATCGAGATGCGACTGGAAGCGATTCGAGAACTCTCGGTGCGTATCGACGACCTGGATCTGGAAATCACCTTCGCAGCGGGCGAGCAACTGCGAACCGAGATCTCGGCGAAGTTCACCGAGGACGGGATTGCCGCGGAACTCGCGTCCGCAGGCTTCGGGGTACGGAAGGTGTGGACGGATCAGGATCAGCGCTTTGCGCTGTTGTGTGCGCAGCGGGCGTGAAGTGGGCGCACGTCAGAGGATGCTGTCTCCGCCTTGGGTATCGGTGAACTCCCCGGGATTCCGCAAACTTGTCGGTAGGTGCCCGTAGTATCGATCATATGTTCGAATCAATGATTTCCGCGGATGCGCTGTTTCGGCAGCATGCGGAAATCGCGCGCGCCCACTTCCTCGAGATCGACGCAGTCACTGCGCTGTACCTGGACCGTTGTGAGGAGGACGCCGCGGTTGGAGTCAACGAGGCTTTTCAGGGTCAATTCGCGCACGTGGAGATCGCGTCGATACTGAGTATTACGGAGTATGCCGCGCAGAAAATGATTGCACTGGGATGTGACCTGCGCTGGCGGCTCCCGCGGGTGGCGGCCGCTTTTGCTTGTGGTGACATCGATCTGGCCAAAGCGACGGCACTGTCCGAAGCTCTCGCCAATGTTTCCGAGCACGCGCTCGATGAGATCGAGCGACTCCTCGTGGACGGTGCCTGCCGTGCAACCGGTAACAAGTTGAAGGCGCGCGCACGAGGTCTCATTGCTCGGCACGACCCTGATGGGGTGCGTGCCAGGCGGGTTCGTGCGGAGGCGGATCGGGACGTTCGGACGTGCGCGTCTCACGACGGCATGTCGACTCTGGACGGAATGCTTCCAGCGGTCGGCGCTCAGACTTTGGCGACCAGACTCCGTGCGATGTCGATGCAGGTGTGTGGTTCAGATCCGAGAACTTTCGGGCAACGTCGTGCCGATGCACTGATCGCATTGGCGGAAGGAAAGACGTTGTTGGATTGTCAGTGCGACGGTGATTGCACCAGCAGGGACGATTCGAAGACCTCCGCGCTCCCGATTTCGACAATTCTTGTGGGTGTCAACGCTTCCACCCTGCTCGGATTCGACGACCTGCCAGGCTATTTGCAGGGGCACGGCCATATCGATGCCGACCTTGCGCGCGCGATCGCCGCGGATGCCACGTGGCAGAGAGTCCTCACCCTTTCACCGTCCGAGGTGCAACATTGTTCGACTGCGGGGGCAGTCGGACCGGTGCTCGGCGTGGGTCGGTCGATGCGCTCACCGGAGATACTGCCCGCTGTGACAAGGGGTAATCGCTCGACAAGGGGCAATCGCTCGAGAAGGAACAGTGGTTCGCGGCGCAGTGAATGCACGTACCAGTCGTCCGCGGCGTTGGCGAAGATTGTAAGGACGCGAGACGGTACGTGCCGCTTTCCGAATTGTGTTGTGCGTTCCGATAGTTGCGATATCGATCACACGGTGCCATTCGATCACGGCAACCCGGCCCAGGGAGGACCTACTGCAGAACGGAACTTGGCCTGTCTGTGTCGAAAACATCACCGACTGAAGACGTTTGGCAGGTGGACAGTGCAGCAAATCGGAGGTGGTCATCTGGAGTGGAAAGATCCCTCAGGACGACGAACGGTTACCGCGCCCGTAGGTCTGTTTTGTGACCCCGAAGTGAAAGTGCCCGACGCGGCGAGACCGCATTTGACGGGCGACGATGCGCTGGAACGACGTTTCGGGCTTCGAGACAGGGGAGTGGAAGCGGATCTTGAATACCTTCTGGACTGGAGTGTGCCTGCCTGGCGGAAGGCACGATCTGCATCAAGACGGACCGCGTCCCCGCTGGCGAACGCTTTGTCGGAGTTTGCAGACTTCTGAAGGGGTTTCGTTTCTCCTGTGGCCTGCGGGTATAGCGCGACGGCCCGAAAAATGGTGTTTGTCTGTTTATAGTGAGGCGCAGAACGGTTTCCGACCCGAGGAGAACGCGTGCGTCATCCGAAGCTCGCCGCATTGACCGTGGCCCTTACTGCAGTACTGGTGATGCCGGTGGCGCAGTGTGTGGCTCAACCATTCCCCTTCGACCCCGGCAGTTTCGGCAACGGAAGCACCGGATCGTTGGGGAGCGACGACCCGGACATACCCATCGAGAACACCCTCCCACAGCTGTCGGTCACCACACTGGTCGACGGACTCGATCACCCCTGGGACGTCGCGGCGGCCCCGGACGGCGCGATCCTGACCGGACAACGGTCCGGCGGATTCTTCGTTCGCCGAAGCGACAACACGACAGGTCCAGTCTCTGCTGACCTTTCGGATCTCTACGCGCAGTCCGAAACCGGACTCATGGGCATCGCGCTTGCTCGCGACTTCGCTCAGTCGCGCACCCTGTACACCTGCCAGGGATTCAGTGCCGGGGGAGTCACGGACGTTCGAGTGATCTCGTGGACCGTCGACGCCGGATGGACCGCACTCACGCGAACCGGAACCGTACTGCCCGGGATCCCGGTCTCGTCAGGGCGTCATGGTGGGTGCCGAATTCTTGCGGCCCAGGACGGAACGCTGTTCGTCGGAACGGGTGACACCGCGACACCGAGCGTGCCGCAGGATCCGAATTCGCTGGGTGGCAAGGTCTTGCACATCAATGCCGACGGAACTCCGGCGGCGGGGAATCCGAATGCTTCCAGCCCGGTCTACACGCTCGGGCACCGCAACGTCCAAGGCTTGGCCGTGCAACCGGGAACCGGCCGGGTCTACTCGGTGGAGCAGGGCACAAGCGTCGACGACGAAGTCAACCTGCTTACCCCCGGCGGAAATTACGGCTACCGCCCGGATCGACTTCCCGGAACGTACGACGAATCCGTGCCGATGACCGACCCCGTGCGAGTGCCGGGAGCGATTGCGGCGGTGTGGCGTTCGGGTAGCTCGACGTTGGCTACTGCCAGCGCTGCCTTCACCGGTGGGGCTGCGTGGGGTGCCTGGGACGGTGCGCTCGTAATGGGTGGTCTCAAGAGCAAGGAACTGATCTTCCTCCGCCTGAGTGCCGACGGACGCTCGGTCGACGCGCAGACCTTCGGGTTGGAGAACCAGTTCGGTCGCTTGCGGTCGGTGACTCCGACGCCAGACGGTTCGCTTCTGGTGACCACGGACAACGGAACAGGGGACAAGGTGCTTCGGGTGACACCCACGCCCTGATCTCTCAACACGTCAGCGTTCAGTACCAGGCGATAACCCGGCACGGACCACCGGAACCACCCGCGTGCGTCGGCGCGCCCACCATCACCGTGGCGCCGGCGGCTGGCAGTGCGGACAGGTTTGCAAGGGCTTCGACTGCGTACTTTCCTGAGCCCAAAGCGCTTCGGTGAGCCCCGTGGGTCGTGCTTCGGCCCGCGTCGATGCTGAGGGTGTCCGAACCCACGGCGACTATGTCGCGCTCGCGGACGAGAAAGTCGATCGCCTCGGGGGCGAATCCGGGTGTGTGCTGCACGCCGAGTGCATCTCGATTCGTGAAGGCACCACCGGCACCGGCCCGGGTATCCCAACCCGAGCTCATCGCCACCAGGCTGCGGGGAGAGATCGTCCCGTGGTCGGCTTCCCAATCGAGGATGTCCTGGCGGGTGAGCAATGTGTCAGGGTCGGCGGCGGTGCGGGCGCTGATGTCGACGATCGCAATCGGTACGACGAGGTCGGCAACCGGAATCTTCTCGACGGTGATTCCGTCCGCACTGGCGTGTGCGGGCGCGTCGATGTGAGTACCCGTGTGTTCCTCGAGGCGGAGTTCGTTGAGGTAGAACTTTCCACCTGACCCGGCGGAACCGAGCGAGCCCAGAGACCCGCCGGCGTCGGCGATCTTCGCCAGGTTCCTCATCTCGAACGAGCGCGCGCCCGGCCACACCGGGAAATCCGGCGTCAGTACGTGTGTCAGATCGACAATGGTCCGACCCGATGGCGCTGCCGACGCTATGGGCTGCACCGCGCCGGCCACGACGGTCGCGCCGAGCGCAGTAGTGCCGAGCGCCGCGAACATCGATCGTCGGCTGACCTTCCTGCTCTCGCGTCCGATCGATTCGTAGACCTCCGACAAAACCTTCGGTGAGCACATCAGAAACTCCAGATCACTGGGATCAATACGGTTGCAACTATCAGGAACCACAACAACATCGGGAGTCCGAGCTTCCAGTAATCACCGAACTTGTACCCGCCAGGCCCCATCACCATCATGTTCGCCGGCGTGGCTACGGGCGTCAGGAACGATGCCGCCGCAGCGACGGTGACCGTCATCAGTAGGGGCAGCACCGAGATGTCGAGTTCGATGGCGACCGAGATGGCGATCGGCGTGATGATCAACGCGGTCGCGGTGTTGCTGATCAGCTGGCCCAGAGTCGCCGTCACGACAAAGAGCCCGGCGACGACGACATACGGGCTTGCACCACCGACGACGTCGACGAAGGCATGCGCGAGTTTCTCGGCTGCGCCGGTCTGCTGGATCGCGGTCGACAGCGGGATCATTCCGCCGACGAGAATCAACGTCGTCCACGAGATGGACCGATGCGCCTGCTCGACACTGATGACTCGTAGCAGCACCATCGCACACGCCGCGAGGAGTCCGGCTATCGCCGACGGCACCAATCCGAACGTCAGCAACACGACCATCGCTGCGACGACGACGAGAGCGATGACCGCGCGGGTGCCCAACGGCGCTGCCTGCTTACGGATCTGGGCAGGTGCGTCCACCACGAGGA
This sequence comes from Rhodococcus sp. KBW08, assembly GCF_003852455.1. Classification (NCBI taxonomy): domain Bacteria; kingdom Bacillati; phylum Actinomycetota; class Actinomycetes; order Mycobacteriales; family Nocardiaceae; genus Rhodococcus; species Rhodococcus sp. KBW08. The sequence goes on along the minus strand of NZ_QAJJ01000006.1, from coordinate 155,070 downwards.
CATTCGGATCGACCGCGGTGTGCGTGTCGAGATCGTCCCAGCTGCCTTGCAGGAGGAGCGTGTCACCTGCCGCCAACTTGACGCCCTTCGGGCCGCAGTCCTCACCGGCACGCTGGACTGCGAGTATCACCAGATCGCCGCTGTCGGTCACCATGCCCGGAAAAGCCCTGTCGCCGATCATTTCCGAGCGCGGCGGGATTATCACCTCGACCACACCGTCGTGCTTGGTGATCAAGGGCTCTGCGGACGGCGCATCCTTGCCCATCAGCTGATACTGCTTCGCGAGGGTCTTGGCGTGTCGGCTCAGATCAGGCGACATGGACGTCCCCGCACGATGGGGGAGGACGCGAGGGCCGAGAAGTACGGCGATCGCGATCGTTCCCAACACCAGGGGCGCACCGACCAAGGTGAAACTGAAGAACCCGAAAGCACCGGCCCCGGATTCCTCGGCGGCTTCGGAAACGATGATGTTGACCGGCGTTCCGGTCAAGGTGAGCATCGACCCGGCATGGGCGGCAAATGCCAACGGCAGAAGCAGTTGTGATGTCGACTTACCGAGACGCACCGCCAAGACCACCACCATCGGCACCAACGCGGCTACGGCTCCGTTGACGCTGATCAGTGCGGTCAACGCGGCAACCAGCAACATGATCGCACTCACGAGACGGACTCGGGATTCGCCGACTTTCGCCAGCAGTTTCTCGCCCGCCCACGTGGTGACGCCGGTGGCGTCGAGGGCTTCGCTGACGACGAAGAGCGCGGCGATGAACACCACAGTGGGATCGCCGAATCCGGCGAGCGCCTGCTCCATCGTGATCACACCGGTGGCGTACAGCGCCAGGGCAGTGCCGATCGCGATGATGCCGACCGGGATTCGGCCGATCACGAACAGCGCCACTACCAGTGCAAGCACGACGAAGGTGATGGTGATGTCATTCACGATTCGTAAAGGTACCTGCTCATACAGAACGGCCCCGTCTCGCAAGGAGACGGGGCCGTGGGACGGACGCGAAGGAATTAGTTGGAGGCGGCGATTCGGGCCTTCTCGAGAGCAGCCAGCGTGCGAAGAACCGTGGCTTTCTGCTTGTTGAGATCGCTCAGTCGAGCGCGCGCCGGCAACCCTTGTGCGAGTTCGGCGACCTTGATCTGCTCGTCGATCGAACCGAGCTGATCGAGAAGCCCTAGGACGCGCGTCTGGAGCGTGTCGATGTCCACGGTGTCCGTCTTGACCGGAGCGGCAACGCGCGTCGCGGTGCCCGTGCTGGCGGGGCGGGAAGCGCGTGCGGGCGACGTGTCGGCGACAACCGTTGCGGCGCGGGGCCGGATTGCCTTGCGAACCGCGGCCGCATCGGGAAGGACGTCCATGCGGATCTCGTTCAGGACTCGGCGTGCCTCGCGAGCGTTGACGCGGTACTCGCGCTCTTCGTCGTCGTCGGACTGCAGCGTGCCGCCGAGCGGGCGCAGACCGTACATGCCGAGGAAACGCTTCGCGTCGTCGATGATGCCTTCGTTTTCACGGCATTTTCCGCAGCGGGGTTCGTTGCGAAACATGTCCACGGAGTTGTCGTCTCCGCACCAGACACAAGATCCTGGGCGCCACCGCCGGATCGTCGGAACTGATGAATTCAGGGAATGAGATTCGGGCCGGGATTCCAGGGTTTGCGCGTCGATCACGACGAGCCACACTAGGCGAAGATTGCGGCGCGGTGAACACCGCCCCAACATCGACCTGGGTTTCTCGACGCGGGCGTGATCAAGATCATGCTGATTGCCGCTTTTGGTGGTATTCGTGTGTCCCACAGGTGGTTTCATGATGACCAGGTGGTCTGTTTCTGTGAGGTTCGCGAAGATGACTACGGGCGCGTACCGGTGACCGTGAAGTCACAGGTACGCGCCCGTAGTGCGGCGGGAGACTAGGCGCTGCCGTTGAACAGCGAAGTCACAGAACCGTTCTCGAAAACTTCCTTGATGGTGCGTGCCAGCAGCGGTGCGATGGACAGCACCGTCAGCGTCGGGAACTTCTTCGACTCGTCGATCGGAAGTGTATTGGTGACAACAACTTCCTTTGCGCCACACGTCGACAGACGCTCGGCCGCAGGGTCGGACAAGACGCCGTGGGTTGCGGCGATGACGACGTCACCCGCACCGGCCTCCTTGAGGACCTTGACCGCACCGGCGATGGTTCCACCGGTGTCGATCATGTCGTCGATCAGGATGCAGGTGCGACCTTCGACCTCACCGACGACGCGGTTGGACTTGACCTGGTTGGGTACCAACGGATCGCGCGTCTTGTGAATGAATGCCAGCGGTGCTCCGCCGAGCGAGTCGGCCCACTTCTCGGCGACACGAACGCGGCCCGAGTCGGGGGAGACCACCGTGATGTTCTCGAGGTTGTAGCCCGCGCGAATGTGGTTGGCCAACTGGCTGTGTGCGTGCATGTGATCGACGGGCCCGTCGAAGAAGCCCTGGATCTGATCGGTATGCAGGTCGACCGTGATGATGCGATCGGCGCCGGCGGTCTTGAGCAGGTCCGCGATCAGGCGAGCGGAGATCGGCTCGCGTCCGCGGTGCTTCTTGTCCTGGCGGGCGTACGGGTAGAACGGGAGCACTGCAGTGATGCGCTTTGCCGATCCACGCTTGAGAGCGTCGATCATGATGAGCTGCTCCATCACCCACGTGTTCAGCGGTGCCGGATGACTCTGCAGGACAAACGCGTCGGAGCCGCGAACGGACTCTTCGAATCGAACGAAGATCTCGCCGTTCGCGAAGTCGCGCGCGGTCTGCGGGGTGACGCGGATGTCGAGTTCCTTCGCCACCTGCTCCGCCAACTCGGGATGTGCGCGACCCGAGAACAACATCAGGTTCTTCTGGTTGTCGATCCAATTCGCAGTCACTGGTTCATGCCATCCTTTTGTACTTGCCGGTCGATCTGGTGGTGATCTGTGCTGTCAGGTTGTTGCAGGGCTGTCAGGTTGTGCAGCCGCTGCAGCGGCGTCGGCCGCAGGAGTGCCGGGTCGATTCTTCTGCACCCAACCCTCGATGTTGCGCTGCGCCCCACCCGAGACGGCAAGCGCCCCAGGCGGTACGTCGTTCTTCAAGACCGTGCCCGCACCGGTGTATGCGCCGTCACCAACAGTGAGTGGGGCGACGAACATGGTGTCGGAGCCGGTTCGGACGTGCGACCCCACCACAGTACGGCTCTTGTTCACCCCGTCGTAATTGACGAAGACGCTCGAAGCTCCGATATTGCTGTGATGGCCGATGGTGGCGTCGCCGACGTAGGTAAGATGCGGAATCTTCGAATGCTCGCCGATATCCGCGTTCTTGGTTTCCACGTAAGCGCCGATCTTGCCGTGTGCACCCAGGCGGGTACCCGGCCGGAGATAGGCGAAGGGGCCGACAGTTGCGTCAGCGCCGACAACGGAGTCGGTCCCGTGCGAGCGGACGACCACTGCGCGCTCGCCGACTGTCACGTTGTCCAAGGTGGTGTCCGGGCCGATCACGGCGTCTTCGCCCACCGACGTCGTGCCGGTCAGCTGAACTCCGGGCAGGAGCGTCACGTCCTGCGAGATGTGCACGTCGCAATCTATCCAGGTGCTCGCGGGGTCGACGACGGTGACGCCGGCGCGCATCCACGACTCCAGGATTCGACGATTCATCTCGCGGGCGAGCGTCGAGAGCTGCACTCGGTCGTTGGCGCCCGCGACGAGAACCGAATCCGCGATGTGTTGCGCACGAACACGCTTTCCTGCGCGTCGAGCGATCATGATCACATCGGTGAGATAGAACTCGTGCTGTGCGTTGTTGGAGTCGAGGGATGCCAGGGCGTCGCGCAGAGTTTCGAAGTCGAAGGCGTACACCCCTGAATTGACCTCGGTGATCGAGCGCTGCGAATCAGTGGCTTCCTTCTCCTCGACGATGGCGTTGACCTCGCCGTCCGTCGTGCGAAGGATTCGTCCGTAGCCGGTGGGGTCGACGGCCGTCGACGTCAACACCGTGACCGCGGCAGCGGGAGCAGCCGTGTGCTGGGCGAGGAGATCCGCGATGGTCTTGCCGTCGAGCAGGGGCACGTCGGCGGCTGTGACGAGTACGGTCCCGGCGAAGTCGGCCGGCAGCCCCTCGAGCCCGCAGCTGACGGCGTGCCCGGTGCCCTTCTGTTCGTCCTGAACGGCGACGGTGACGGGACGACCCAGCTCGCCGGCGACTGTGTTGACGGCCTCGGTGACACGCTCACGATCGTGGCCGACGACGGTCACGAGGTGCGTGGGATTCAGTGAGGTTGCCGCGTGAAGCGAATGTGCCAGCATGCTGCGTCCGGCGAGAGTGTGGAGGACCTTGGGAGTCTTCGACTTCATTCGTGTACCGGCACCCGCTGCGAGAACGATCACGGCGGTCTGCACTGGTTTGAGCTCCCTCTGTCGATCAAGCTGTCGATCAAGACATGAATTTCCGCTCGGGAAATGCATGTTGTTCACCAGCTCCGCCGCCAGGACTCGAACCTGAACTATCTGAACCAAAATCAGAGGTGCTGCCATTACACCACGGCGGATTGCCACGCATTGCCGAGCCTTGCGGCCGAACGCGCGAAAGAATAATCGCACGCCGACCCGCCGTAGGTCGAACCGCTCCTCCGATTGGGCCCCCGAAGTCCCGATAGGCTGAGTGTCCACAGCAACAATTTGTGAGTCGGCGAGAGGAAGACAATGGCGACGGTGTCCGGTTCGGGTGGCGGGGATCCAGTTCCCGAACGAGCGACACGAATCCGGATGACCGGTACCCAACGGCGTCAACAACTGATCGAGATCGGGCGGGCACTCTTCGCCGAACGGGGATACGAAGCGACCTCGATCGAGGAGATCGCCCAGCGAGCGAACGTGTCCAAGCCGGTCGTGTACGAGCACTTCGGTGGCAAGGAGGGGCTGTACGCCGTCGTAGTGGACCGGGAGATGTCGCGCCTTCTCGAGATGATCACTTCTTCCCTCTCGCAAAATCGCTCGAGAGTTCGAGTCGAGCGGGTTGCGTTGGCTTTGCTCACCTACGTGGAAGAGCACACTGACGGATTCCGGATCCTCGTGCGCGATTCGTCTGTTGTCGCGCCAAGCGGAACCTACTCGAGCCTCCTCAACGACGCGATCAGCCAGGTGGGCTACCTGCTGGCGGGAGACTTCTCCAGACGCGGTTTCGACCCCGGACTAGCAACGATGTACGCGCAGGCGCTTGTCGGAATGGTGTCAACGACGGCTACGTGGTGGCTCGACGAACGAACTCCGTCCAAGGAAGTTGTCGCCGCCCACCTCGTGAATTTGTGTTGGAACGGCCTCACGAATCTGGAAGCCGACCCACAATTGGAGGGTTAACCAGGCGCGCCTGCCACGCAGAGATGGATCGCGGTCTAAGCTGTGTTCGCTGTATCACGATCGTTTGATGGGCAAATGTCTCATTTGTTTGCAGGGTGGGTTGAATGCCGAACCGTGCCTTCCATTTTGACGCTGTGAACGGGTAAGACCAAGGATTCGTTCGATGTGTGGTGATTGGAGGCCGGATCGATGGTGAGGCAAGAGCGGGCAGAAGCCACCCGTGATTCGGTGCTGCGCGGAGCAGCGGGTGTGTTCTTGCGCCTGGGCTATGCCAATGCCAGCTTGAGTGAGATCATCGCCGAGTCGCAGGTGACCAAAGGCGCCCTGTACTTCCATTTCGGGTCGAAGGAAGAACTCGCGCGGGCGGTGATCGACGAGGGTTCGGCACGGTTCGACGCAAAATGTGAGCTCTGGTTGGACCGTCGCACTCCGGCGCTCGAGTCGCTGATCGGTATCTCGTCGGTCATCGTCGACATCGGTGCGCACGACGCCATGGTCAGAGCGACGTTCCGCTTGTTGGTCGAGATCGGCGACTATCGGGGCTCCGGGCCGGCGACTCTGGACGTCTGGCTCGACATTTACCGCGAACTTGCCAGCCGCGCGGCCGACGAAGGTGATCTTCGTTCGGACGCGGACTCTGCCGATATCGCTCGTTTCTTGTTGGAAGTGGCGTCCGGAGTTCGGCTGATGGCAGCCGCGACCGGGACCGTTCGTGAGCTTTCGGACTCCATGAAGGCATCGTGGAACCTGATACTTCCGATCGTGGTCCCGGAATCGAAAGTTGAGTACTTCAGACAATTCGCGGCACGGCGTCTAGCCAGCGACCACTGAAATCGCAGCCCGCCTTGCGACTCGTTTGATTTGTTTGTTTGAAATGTCCTGGTAGGGAGCTTGTTCTCTTTGTTCTGCATTCGAAACAAACTGAGAGTATGTTTACAGTGTCGATGGGATTCCGGAAGTCTGATCTTGCCGACTATCGACGGATTGCGGTATGTTCTTCCGGTAGCTGAATAATTGCTGATAACGAGGGTTTGTCAGGGCAGGGTGACGGCGTCGGCGCACCGGGCAGCATAGGGGGCTGCCCGGCGTGTACGACCCCAGATGGGGAGTCAACAGATGGGTGACACTGCACCGACGCCGATGCTCGACATCGGCCCGCGTATCGGCTGTGACGTGGTGAACGTCGTGGATGTCACTCGAAGTATCGACCTCTTCGGGCGGAGGTATCTCGATCGAACCTTCACTTCACACGAATTGCAGACGTGCGCCGGTCCGGCGCGGGATCAGCGATTGGCTGCACGTTTCGCCGCCAAAGAGGCTGTTGTGAAGGTGCTGCGACCGGGTGACGTTCCCGTTCCGTGGAATTCCATCGAAATCACTCGGGCCGACTGGGGTGGTTGTGGGGTGACGCTGTCCGGTAATGCCGCGGAACTGGCTCGGGCCCAGGATCTGCACGACTTTCAAGTATCTATCTCGCACGAAGCGGACGTTGCCATCGCAATGGTGATCGCAACTCGCTCGGGCACTCGCATCGAAAAGAAGGACGACATCGCTGATGATTGATCAGGCAATTCGGAAAGTGCTCGTCGAGCACGGTCGGCTGGCAGTCGACGTGAGCACGATCGACGGAGAGGCCGATCTTTACGAGTTGGGTTTGACTTCGCATGCGAGCGTGAATGTCATGTTGGCGCTGGAGGATTCGTTCGACATCGAGTTTCCTGACGAGTTGTTGCGGAAGAGTACTTTCTCGAGCGTCAAGGCGATCGAGGGTGCGCTGGCGGAGTTGGGTGCTGCATGAACGCTCCGCAATCGCAGTGCTCCACCGGGACGGCCCTCGAGCGCGCCGCACGGTTGGCCGACGACGTTGCAGCGGTGTGGGCCGACGAAGTCGATACCGAGGCAAGGTTTCCTCGTGAAGCTGTCGATGCCATGCGGAGCGAACGGCTGCTGTCCGTGGCTGTACCGAGGGAACTCGGGGGCGAAGGGCTCTCGCTGCGGGAGGTGTCGCAGATCGCTCGCGTGATCGGAACGCGCTGTGCAGCAAGCGGAATGATTTTTGCCATGCATCAGACACAGATCTACTCGTTGGTCAAGCATGGCAACACCGAAGCGCTACGTGGGTTTATCGAAGAAACGGCGGACAAGCAACTGCTGTTGGCGTCGGCAACCACCGAGCTGGGAATCGGCGGAGATGTCAGCCGGAGTTACTGTGCGGTGGAAGATTTGGGTGGGCATCTACTACTGATCAAGAATGCGCCCGTCATTTCGTACGGTGAGCATTCCGACGCGATAGTCGTCACGGCCCGGCGAACACCGGAGAGTCAGCCGAACGACCAGGTTCTCGTGGTGTGTCGTACCCCAGACCTGACGCTCGAACGCACCACCGAATGGAACACGCTGGGACTGAGGGGAACTTGTAGTCTCGGTTACATTCTTCGGGCCACCTCGACGCCTGAGATGGTCGCCGACGTTCCGTACTCCGATATCTCCACCCACACGATGCTTCCGGTCTCGCACGTCGTCTGGAGTTCGGTGTGGCTGGGAATCGCCGACGCTGCGGTCGAGAAGGCGCGCAAGTACGTGCGTGCCGCCGCCCGTAAGCAGCCGGGAGTCACTTCGCCGGGGGCGCTGCGTCTCGCCGAAGTTGCTGCTTCCGCACAACAATTCGCCGATCTCGTTGATGCTTCTGCACGCAGGTACGACCGGGCGGTTCGGGCCGAAGAGGGTAGCGCCGATTTCGAGGCGACCGGCGCGGTGGGCTTTTCGCTCGCGATGAACAACTTGAAAGTCACAACCTCCACTGCGGTGGTGGAAATCGTCGGGCAGACAATGTTGATTTGCGGCATCTCCGGATATCGCGAGGACACCGAGTTTTCGCTCGGCCGGCACCTTCGTGACGCGCACGGCGCAGCTGTGATGGTGAACAACGATCGAATCATGGCGGGTTCAGCGCACATGGCAATCGGATACCGGGGAACGATATGACAAGCGAGACTGTGACAACCGAAACTGTGACCGGCGAGACCGACCTGGATCTGGCGCGGGCCGCATTTCAGCGCGAACTGCTCGTCGAGGGACTTCTCGTCGAGACGGAGGTGCCGGGACTCTACGGGCGTTCCGGCGTGTTCGAGGACATCGTCGACGGTATCGACCGAGTAGTGGTTGCGGCAGGACCAGGCGCTGCCGCGACGCGGTTGCGGTTTCCGCCGGTGTTCCCGCGCAGCAGTTTCGAGCGCACCGACTACATCGCTTCGTTCCCCAACCTGACCGGCGCCATCAATACCTTCGCCGGTTCCAATCGAGATCACGCACGACTGCTCGCCGATCGCGCCGAGGGGCAATCGTGGGATCGCCACCTCGAGCCGACCGAGACCATGCTCGTGTCCGCTGCGTGCCATCCCGCCTATGCGCGATACACCGGAGTGCTCCCCGAAGGTGGGGTGCTGCTGGACATCTACGGTTTTTGCTTCCGGCACGAACCGGCGATCGATCCGGCTCGCATGCAAGCGTTTCGGATGCACGAGTTCGTGACTATCGGTGATGCCGCCGCAGCACGAGCGCATCGCGAGCACTGGATCGAGCGGGGACTCGAGGTGCTCGGTCAGCTCCAACTCGACGCCACCCCGGTGATCGCCAATGACCCTTTCTTCGGACGCGCTGGAAAGATGCTTGCAGCCAACCAGCGTGAAGAGAATCTCAAGACGGAACTGACGGTTCGGCTCTACGGAGATCTCGACGAGGGCACGGCAATCGTGTCCTCGAACAACCATCTCGACCATTTCGGTGTCAACTTCGACATCCGAACGGCAGCGGGCGAAGTAGCACACAGCTCGTGCGTCGGCTTCGGGATGGAGCGAATTGCCTTGTCCTTGTTGCGGACTCATGGTCTCGATGTGACTGCGTGGCCGACTACCGTTCGTGAACGAATGGGCATCTGATGTCCCGGCTCATCGACATTTCACCTGATCGCTACCGGCCCCACTCGTTGCACGAGGACGACCGGGTATGGGCGCAGACCAACTGCTACACGGATCTGTGGATCGAAGTGTTGCATTCGCTCGGATTGGATCCCGTCCCGGCGTTGGCCTGTGCCTTCTCGTCGCGTTTCGACGGAAATCAGTGGACGTTTCTCAAACTCAAGGCAGAAGACATCTACGCGCTGTACGGAATCGAAGTCGCCGAGATGAACGTCTGGCGGGCGCCACTGATACATGTCGAGGACAATCTCGCGGTTGGGATGTTGTCGACGGTCGAGGTGGACGGATATTGGCTTCCCGACACCCTCGGAACGAATTATCACGAGGGGCACACCAAGACCACGATCGTGCCCAATCGGATCGACAGGGTTGCCGGCGAGCTCGAATACTTCCACAACAGCGGGTATTACATGTTGCGAGGGGAAGACTTCTCCGGTGTCTTCGATCTCGATCGTTCCTCACTTCCGTCGTTTGTTCCTTACGTCGAACAGATTCGGTTGAATCCGGTCCATGCCACCAACGCCGGAAACATCGCCGAAGTGGCTCGGCGGAACGTCGCGGTTCGAGCAGCGGGTAATCCCGTGCGCGAGCTGGGGCGCAAGGTGATCGCCGACCTCGAATGGGTGCAGGGGGCAGGCATGGATGCCTTTCACCTCTGGTCCTTCGGGCTTCTTCGTCAGTGCGGTGCCAGCGCGGAGCTCGCGGCCGACGCCAGTGAGTTCCTGGACACCTCAGGTTTTTCCGGGATGGTCGAAGCTGCGGCGGATTTCCGCAAAGTGGCGTCCGGGGCCAAGAGCGTGCAGTTTCAGATGGCGCGCGCCGCCCGGGGCCGCGCCGTGGACCCACGTGAGCAACTCGACGAGATGGCGGTGTCGTGGAAGAGGGCGATGGAAGTCGTGGCCGACACGGTCGGCGTCGACTCGCATCGACATCTGAGGTTGGTCTAGCCGTGACCAGATCGTCGGCAGACGTGTTGGCCGGCGCGAGATGGCGATGCGCTGCAACCGAACCCGGATCCGTGACTCATCCGGATGCTCTCGACACCGTGACCGACTGGGTGACGGCGTCCGTGCCGGGAACAGTCGTCGGTGCGTTGCGTGAGTCGCAATCGGACGCCGGACGCGCGAAACCGTTTGCATCGCCGTCTGTTGAATCGTCGGATTGGTGGTTCGTAACCACAGTGGCTACGACCGGTGAGGGGTCGTGGCTGCTCCAGTTCGACGGTCTGACGGCGTTTGCGGACGTCTGGATCGACGGCGTCCTCGTAGCGTCCAGTGAATCCATGTTCGCACCTGGGGAAGTGAGCATTCCGGCCGGAGTCGGAGTGGGTGAACGTGTCCGGGTGGCTCTTCATTTTCATTCGCTCGCCGCGACTTTGAAGGCACGCCGCCCACGCGGACGTTGGCGCTCGTCGATGGTACGCGAGCAGGGCCTTCGGTGGATCCGAACCACGATGCTCGGTATGGCCCCTGTATTCAGTGGCGTGCCGGTGCCGGTGGGTCCGTGGCGAGGTATCCGGTTGTTGGACAAAAGGGTTGCCGCCGTAACCTCGGTGTCCACTCAGGCGAGTGTCCACGGCACAACCGGTCGCGTTGCGATCAGCGCTCGGCTCACCGGGTTGCCGGCCTCGCTGGACTACGTCACCGTGCGAGTCGGCGAGCACTCGCAACGATTGGCTGCGATTGCCGGACCCGACGGATTCCACGACGTGTCCGGCGTCGTCGAAGTGGCGGACGCGCAATTGTGGTGGCCGCATACGCACGGCGCCCCGTGTACCTATCCTGTGACGTTGGAAACGGACGGAGTCTCCGAGCATCTTGGTTCCGTTGGATTCCGGACGGTGGAAGTTGACAGATCCGATGGTGGATTCCGGTTGAGTGTCAACGGTATCGGTGTGTACTGCCGTGGTTCGGTGTGGGTGCCGACCGACCCGATCTCGCTCAAAGGCGACGCCGGCACCACCCGTGTGCTGGAGAAACTGGCCGAGGCGGGCCTGAACATGGTTCGAATCCCGGGGACGATGTTCTACGAGAGCGACCACTTCTGGGTCGAATGCGCGCGTCTGGGAATTCTCGTGTGGCAGGACATGATGTTGGCGACGCTAGATCCGCCCGACACCGACGAATTCTTCGAACTCGTCGCCACCGAGGTCACCGCGTTCTTAGCCAGAGTGCGTGGAAATCCCGCATTGGCAGTCTTCTGCGGCGGCAGCGAGACCGAACAGCAGCCGACCATGCTGGGCTTGGTCGATCAACACATCCCGCTCATTCATTCGAGACTGCCGGAGCTGATCTCGGCGGTGGCACCTGAACTCGAATACGTGACGTCGTCGCCCTCGGCGCCTCGCGGGGGAGAGCAATTGGCAACGCATGTCGGAAGCGGGGTCGCTCACTACTTCGGGGTGGGTGCCTATCGTCGTCCACTGGCCGACGTGCTCAGCGCGCGAGTACGTTTTGCGACCGAATCACTGGCGTTTTCGATTCCACCGTCGAATGCCGTGATCGAGAACGAATTCGGTTCACTCACCGTCGCGGGGCACCATCCGGCGTGGAAAGCCGCGGTGCCGCGGGACAACGGATCGTCGTGGGATTTCGAGGATGTACGGGACCACTACGTCCACGCGCTCTTCGGCGAAGATGCTCGTGAAGTCCGGTGGTCCGACCCGGAACGCTATCTCGACCTCGGACGCGCAGCTGTCTGTGAGGCGTTCGCATCCACTCTCGGTTACTGGCGTCGACCGGACTCTCGGTGCGACGGCGCCTTGACGCTTGCGCTGCGGGATCTGGAGCCCGGACCGGGGTGGGGGGTCCTCGATTGGAACGGCGACCCCAAAGCTCCGTGGTTCGTGCTCCGCAGGAGCGCCAAACCGATCGCGCTCCTCGTCACGGACGACGGTATGGACGGATTGAGGCTCGACGCGATCAACGAGACCGCCGAACCTGTCGTCGGCGAGATCAGGTTTCGAGCGCACAGTCGGTCAGGTGTCGTCCCGGTCGACGTCGCGTTACCGGTCAAGGTGGAGGCGCATTCGAGTCTGACCTGGTCGGTGGACAGTCTTGTCGGCCGTTTCACCGACCTCACTCACGTCTTTCGGTTCGGGGCGCGGACATACGACGCCGTCACCGTCACACTCGAAGGCGAAGACGGCGAGATGGTGGACGAAGTGGTGCACCTCCTGGGGAGTCCGGCACGGCCCCTCGAGCGGTCGGTCGGACTTGTCGCTACTGCGCGCACTGTCGGTGACGACGAGTGGGTCGTCGACGTCACGACCGATGCTGCCGCCCAATACGTTGCCCTCGAACTGCAGGGCTTCGAGCCCGAAGACTCCTGGTTCCACCTCGCGCCGAACGGTCGCAGGACCGTGCATCTGCGGAGAACCGGCCAGGCAACGAAGGTAATCGGCCGGGTTCGGGCGCTCAACTCTCACACCAGCGTGGCCGTGACACCGCCGAGCGTCCCGGCCACCCGATCTTCACCGACCAAACGGACGACGAAGAAGACGAGCGTTGCGGGAAACTGAACGGATCGGACTGCGCTGCGAGATCGCGCACCGATAGAATCGAACCGGCGCACAACTCTGCCTCGGTGGGGATCTTGCGCTCGGGCTGTGCGTCCGCAACCCGTCATCACTGTTCAGGAGCGCGTTCGTTGACTTCCTTGTCCTCTGCCCAGACTGCGCTCGCTGGACTCGCCGAGGTCGCCCTCGCAGACGCCGCGTTCACTCCAGTGATCGACTCCATCGGTGCGGCCGCCCTGGACATCGTGGCGCCGAAGCCGGCTCGACCATTCATCGCCGCTGCCCTTGCCGCCCGCACGCCGGTGCTGCTGGTGACGGCAACCGGTCGCGAAGCCGACGATCTGACGTCAGAACTCACCGAGATGCTCGGTGGAGGCGTCGCGCAGTTCCCGTCGTGGGAAACATTGCCGCACGAGCGACTGTCGCCGAGCGCGGACACCGTCGGGCGGCGAGTGGAGGTACTGCGCCGACTCGCCAGACCAGACGACGCCTCGTACGGCTCGCCTCTTCGGGTGATCGTCACGACGGTGCGCTCTCTCGTACAGCCGATGGCGCCGGGGCTCGGCGAGATCGAGCCGATCACGTTGCGCGTCGGCACCGAGATCGATTTCGATTCCGTTCTGGTTCGTCTGGTGGAGATGGCGTACAGCCGCGTCGACATGGTGGGAAAGCGCGGTGAGTTCGCGGTCCGCGGTGGCATTCTCGATCTGTTCTCGCCGACGGCGGATCATCCGGTCCGTATCGAATTCTGGGGTGACGAGGTATCGGAACTTCGGTATTTCTCTGTTGCCGATCAGCGCTCGCTACCGGACGTCGACGTCGATTCCGTGATCGCGCCGCCGTGTCGTGAGTTGATTCTGACAGCTGATGTTCGCGACCGAGCTGCAGCACTTGCTGCTGAGAATCAGGCCGACGCGTCGTTGGTCGAGATGCTGGACAAGATCTCGGCAGGCATCCCCGTCGAGGGGATGGAAGCTCTACTCCCGGTCCTCAAACCGGGTGAACTGCAACTACTTTCCGATGTCCTTCCCGTGGGGGCGCACATCCTTCTGTGTGATCCGGAGAAGGTGCGCACCCGCGCCACCGACCTGGTGCGCACCGGCCAGGAATTCTTGGAAGCGTCGTGGACCGCGGCGTCGATCGGCGGCGCTGCACCGCTGGACACGTCGATCCTCAACGGCGGGGGAGTCGATCTCGGCGCCTCCGCATATCGGTCGCTCCGTCATGTTCGCGAATCTGCCGAAGCTGCCGGCCGTCCGTGGTGGACGGTCAGCCCGCTGGCGTCCGGGAATGGTGAAGAACTCGAACTCCCGGTTCAGGCAGCACCGCAGGTTCGTGGTTCCGACGACTTGTTGGCCGAACTGTTCGTCAGCCTGCGGGCACACGTGAGCACGGGCGGTCGCGCGGCGATCGTGGTGGCAGGTGCCGGAACGGCAAGCCGCGTCGTGGAGCGACTCGGTGAAGCCGAAGTGCCTGCCAAGATGCTCGATGCCGGAGCGACCCCTGCCCGTGGACAGGTCGCGGTGCTCCGCGGTTCTCTGCACGACGGACTTGTACTCGCCGGCGATGACTCGACACCAGGGATGGTGATCGTCACCGAGTCCGATCTGACCGGCAACCGTGTTGCGGCGGTCGGCGACGGAAAGCGTTTGCCGGCCAAGCGCCGCAATCAGGTTGATCCCCTCGCGCTGTCGGCAGGGGACATGGTCGTGCACGATCAGCACGGTATCGGCCGGTTCGTCGAAATGGTCGAACGCACCATCGGCGGGGCGCGTCGTGAATACCTGGTCATCGAGTACGCGCCGAGCAAGCGTGGCCATCCGGGCGATCGTCTGTTCGTCCCGATGGAATCGCTCGATCAACTTTCCCGGTACGTCGGTGGAGAGTTGCCTGCGCTGAGCAAGCTCGGTGGATCCGACTGGGCAAACACCAAGCGTAAGGCCCGCAAGGCGGTTCGTGAGATCGCGGGTGAGTTGGTTCAGCTCTACGCTGCGCGTCAGGCAGCTCCCGGGCATGCGTTCGGCCCGGACACGCCGTGGCAGAAGGAACTCGAAGACGCATTTGCGTTCACCGAGACCATCGACCAGTTGACCGTCATCAGTGAGGTCAAGGCCGACATGGAGAAGCCGGTTCCGATGGACCGGGTGGTGATCGGTGACGTCGGGTACGGCAAGACGGAGATCGCCGTTCGTGCCGCGTTCAAGGCAGTGCAGGACGGCAAGCAGGTAGCGGTGCTGGTTCCGACGACTCTGCTTGCACAGCAACATCTTCAGACGTTCACCGAACGAATGGCGTCGTTCCCGGTGAAGGTGCGAGGGCTGTCCCGTTTCACCGACGCCAAGGACTCGAAGGAAATCATCGCAGGCATGGCGGAAGGTGAGATCGACATCGTCGTCGGTACTCACCGGTTGCTGCAGACCGGTATCCGCTGGAAGGACCTCGGGCTTGTGATCGTCGACGAGGAACAGCGATTCGGAGTCGAGCACAAGGAACACATCAAGGCACTGCGCACCCATGTGGATGTCCTGACGATGTCGGCTACCCCGATTCCTCGTACTCTCGAGATGAGTATGGCCGGGATCCGTGAGATGTCCACGATCCTCACGCCGCCGGAAGAACGTCATCCGATCCTCACCTACGTCGGCGCGTATGCGGACAAGCAGGTCGCCGCGGCCATCCGGCGCGAACTGTTGCGCGACGGCCAGGTCTTCTACGTACACAACCGCGTCAGCTCGATCGACAAGGCAGCCAAGAAGATCCGCGAACTCGTCCCGGAGGCTCGCGTCGTCGTCGCGCACGGTCAGATGAACGAGGACACTCTCGAAAAGACCGTGCAGGGATTCTGGGAACGAGACTTCGACGTGTTGGTGTGTACCACGATCATCGAAACCGGTCTGGACATCTCGAACGCCAACACGCTGATCGTCGAACGTGCGGATTCGCTGGGCCTCTCTCAGTTGCATCAGCTTCGCGGACGCGTCGGGCGTAGTCGCGAACGTGGATACGCCTATTTCCTGTATCCGGCCGAAAAGCCTTTGACGGAAACGGCATACGACCGGCTGGCAACGATTTCGCAGAATTCGGACCTCGGCGCGGGTATGGCCGTCGCGATGAAGGACCTCGAAATCCGTGGAGCCGGAAACGTTCTGGGCGCAGAGCAGTCCGGCCACGTCGCGGGGGTCGGGTTCGATCTGTACGTCAGGCTGGTCGGTGAGGCGGTCGAAGCCTTCCGGGCTGCAGCCGACGGCAAGCCGATCACAATGGACGAGGGCACGAAGGAAGTCCGGATCGACCTACCGGTGGACGCGCACATCCCGCCCGACTACGTCACCAGTGACAGGCTCAGGTTGGAGGGGTACCGCAAGCTCGCTGCGGCAACCGATTCCGACGGCATCGCTGCCGTAGTCGAAGAACTGGTCGATCGCTACGGCCCACTGCCCGAAGAGGTTCGACGGCTGATCTCGGTGGCCAAGCTTCGACTCCTCTGCCGCGAGTACCAACTGGAGGAAGTTGCCGTCACCGGAACTCAGCTCAAGATCTCGCCTATGTCACTGCCCGATTCCAAACAGATCAGGCTCAAGAGGATCTATCCGAGCGCGCAGTACCGGGCAACGACCGGGCTCGTGCAACTCCCGCTGCCTCGCACCGGCGGAGTCGGCTCGGATCGTCTGCGGGACGTCGAACTACTCCAGTACATCGCGGACTTCATCCTGGCGATAGACGGGCGCGCCGCCGGTGCCGTCCTGGTCGAGGCGTGAGCGCACAGTGAACGAATCGCCCGTCGTCGTACTGCTCGATCCTTTGCGGCCGCATGTCTTTCCGATAGAGGCGCTCCCGTTCTTGTCCGGCGCGATCGATATCGACCCGGACGTTCCCGACTCGGTACGCGGCGCGCTGCCGGCGACGACACCCGGCGCCTCGGTCACTCTGATGATGGACACCGACGAGCCGAAGATCGAGGCGATTTCTGCCGCTGGGGTAAAGGTGATTCGCGCCGAACCCATTCACGGCGATCGACTGGTGGAAGCGGCGTCGATCATGGACCGGTTGTGGAATCGTGGTGGTTGGGAGTCGACCCAGACGCACGAGAGCCTCTCGGTTTACCTCGTCGAGGAGACCTACGAGGTACTCGACGCGATTCGAAGCGACGACGAGAGCGACCTCCGTGAGGAACTCGGCGATCTGTTGCTCCAGGTGTTGTTCCACTCGCGGATCGCTCAATCTCACGGCGTTTTCGAATTAGACGATGTGGCCGGCGCATTGATCGCGAAACTTGTGCACCGCAGCCCGCACCTGGTCAGTTCCGGAGTGGTCGACATCGCTGAGCAGGAGCGGGCGTGGGACGCTTTGAAGGCTGCCGAGAAGGCGCGCGCGTCGTCCATGGACGGAATCGCACGGTCGCAGCCGCCGTTGCTCCTGGCTGAAAAAGTGTTGAGTCGGGCTGCCAAGGCCGGTGTGATCGAAAGCGCTGATGAGGCTGATCTCGAAGCCGTGATCGAACAATGCCGACGCGCCGACACGGCACTGCTCGGCGCTCTGGACAGACTGATGACCGACATAAGGACACGTGAGGCTAGTGGCCTCGAAAACGTGGAGGATTAGCCCACTTTGACGTAATTGCCCGGTAATCATCTGGCAACCGGAAAATAGCTTGGGCTCGGTGAGTGCAGTTGAAACAAACCTAAGGTATGTTTACGTACGAAATGAGCAACACTGGGTCGTTTTCTCGCACGAAGTGGCCTTTGATCGGCAGTTATGTAGGGGGGTCCGATGACGGTTCGTTTCTGCACTGCGAGCGGCGAGGTACGGCAACCGGCGGGGTGTTGCCGTACCTGGAGGCTCGGAGTGGTTACCGATCAGCGATCCGCCGAAGTCGTTCGATCCGCTGAAGCCGTTCGAATGACTAGAAGGACTGATGGCAAATGAGCGTTCATGCTGAGGTGGAGAGCCGGTCGGCAGCATTACAAGATTCCGCTCATGTCGGCACCGACTGGCGTCGGGCATACCGGAAGCGGATCGCCGTGAGCGATTCGATCACGGTCCTGTTCGTGATCGCACTCGCTCAGATCGGCAGCATGTGGCCGCATCCCATCGAGTGGCTGACACCACTCAAGGTGATCGCGTCTGCAGCGCTGGGCGGGTTGTGGATGATCGCGCTCGCACGGGGGCGTAGTCGTCATCAGGCGATGTTGGGTGAAGGCAGTGACGAGTACGAGAAGGTGCTGCTCGCTACCGGCCAGGTGTTCGGGGTAGGTGCATTGGCCGGGATCATTCTCGGCGTGGGAATTGCGCGAAGCTATCTCATGATCGCCCTGCCCGTCGGACTCGCTGCGCTGCTTCTCGGGCGCTACCTCTGGCGACGCGACATTCGAAAGAAGCGTGCGATCGGGGATTGCCGCAACTCGGTGCTGTTGGTCGGTGGACACGCGTCCGTCGTTGCCACCACGCGTGCCTTCGTGCGCGATTCCTCGGCCGGCTACGACGTCGTGGGAGCGTGCATTCCGCGTCGGGCGACCGCGTTGGACGATCACATCGTTGTCGACGGCGCAGCAGTCCCGGTATTGGGCAATGAATTCGAGGTGGTCGAGGCGATGCGCGCAAGTGGCGCAGACACCGTCATCGTCACCGGGACCGAAGACCTCGGGCAGGTGGGCATTCGCAAACTGATGTGGGACCTCGAAGCAGAGGGCGTAGACATGGTGGTTTCACCGGTCGTGGCCGATGTGTCGAAGGCTCGCTTGATGTTTCGGCCTGCGGCGGGACTCCCGTTGATTCACGTTGCGCGGCCGCGCTATCAGGGGGCGAACCGGCTTGCGCCCGCTGTTTTCGACGCGGTGTTTTCGATGCTGATGATCCTCCTCCTGGCGCCGGTCATGGTCGCCGCTGCCGCTGCAGTCAAGTTCACGTCGAAAGGCCCGGTGTTCTACAAGGCGGAACGCATCGGCCTCAACGGGAAACCGTTCCCCATGTTCAAGTTTCGTACCATGGTGGAAGGTGCCGATCAACAGGTTGTCGATCTGATGGGCGACAACGAAGGCGCTGGGGGCGTGTTGTTCAAGATGCGTGAGGATCCACGAATCACGTCCGTCGGCAAGATCCTTCGTCGATTGAGCGTCGACGAGCTCCCACAGTTCTTCAACGTCATTCGCGGGGAGATGAGCGTCGTCGGCCCCCGGCCGCCGTTGCGTCGCGAGGTCGAGATGTACGACGACGAGGTTGCCCGGCGCTTGCTGGTCAAACCTGGCATCACCGGTCTCTGGCAGGTAAGTGGTCGCAGTGATCTCTCCTGGGAGGAATCTGTTCGTCTCGACTCGTCATATGTGGAGAATTGGTCTGCGGCGCAGAACATCTCGATCATCACCAAGACCGTATCTGCAGTGCTCAGGAGCGACGGAGCGTACTGATCGGCCAGAGCCGGTCAGCATTCCTGGAACTGGGCGCGAACATACCCCGCGGTTTGCCACACGTAGTTTGCGGCCCAAACCCAGAAGGGCAGTGGTCGGCGGTCCGCGACTACGTCGATGTCACCGTCCCAGCAGCGGTTGATGATGTAACGACTGCGAGAGACGTGGGGAACGAAGGTCACTACGATGACGCGCTTCCATCCCTCTGCCTCTGCGCGACGCCGAATCTCCTGTCCTTCGCCACGCGTGGTCGACGGATCTGGCTTGAAACAGCTGACCTCGAAGTCGTAGGTTCCTTCGCATATTGCGTTGATCTTCGGATCATTGCTGCGATACGGATTCGAAAAGATGATCTGGGGCG
The DNA here is from genome assembly GCF_003852455.1 of Rhodococcus sp. KBW08. NCBI lineage: Bacteria > Bacillati > Actinomycetota > Actinomycetes > Mycobacteriales > Nocardiaceae > Rhodococcus > Rhodococcus sp. KBW08. The sequence goes on along the minus strand of NZ_QAJJ01000006.1, from coordinate 135,454 downwards.
CGTAGCCCTGCTCAGCCAGGGACAGTCCGTACCCTTCTCTGCCGTCGTGATCACCGCCCAGAACGACTATCGCGTCGGCCATTTCGGGTGTGTCGATCACCGGATCGACGTAGACCGGCCAGCCGGCAGCAGTGATTGCAGTAAGTCCGCCGACAATGCCACTGAGAACGAGTATGCGTCGACGAACCTTGGGGCGAGTGGATTTCACAATTACTTCCTGTAGTGCAGATGTGGGAGCCGCTCAGAGCCTGTATTGGGTCTCGAGCGCTGCACGAACGGCAGGCATTCCTAGGCGTTCGCGAGCAACACTTCGAGCGCGGGCGCCCATCTCTGCTGCGGCGACGGGGTCCTTCAAGAGCGACGAGATCGCCGCAGTCAGTGACTCGGTGGCGTCGTCGATCACGAGGCCACACCGACCGTCTCGAATCAGTGGTGCGAGGCCACACGTGTCGGTGACGACTACGGGCAGTCCAGCGGCCATCGCTTCGAGTACGGACATTGGGAACGGCTCGTTCACGGAGGGCAAGACATATACCGACGCTTGACGAAATCGCGCGGCAGACTTGTCGAACGGAAGTGGGCCTTCGTACCGGATGAAAGTGCTATGCCCTGAGCGTTCGATCAGTCCGTTGACGGCTTCTGCTTCACCCTCATCCGGCCCGACTATCGAAAATCGCGCCGTGTGTCCGCTGTCCAACAACTCTTTTGCGGCTTCAACGAACACCTGGGGTCGCTTTCTTGCCTGTAGGCGTGCGAGGTAGAGGACCTCGGGCGGGTCGTAACTGTTGCAAGGCCGCGACTCGAGGTCTTCTGCCTCCGGAATCCCGTTGTTGAGTTCCACCAAGTTTAGGTGACCGTCTCCGACAACGGACTGCAGGTCTGCGTGTTCGCGTTCGGTCAGATAGAACACTGTCCGTGCTCGTTTGAGGACCGGGATCGTGAGAGCAGCGTCCAACGGTTTTGCCAGCAGCTTGTCTGTTTCGTCGATCATCCCGTGAGTCTGAGCGAAAACTGGAATGCCGTATGCAAGAGCCAGCTTCGCGGCAGGAAGAGTCACCAGGTCGCGAGCGAGATGAATGTGCACGACATCGAATTCTCGGATGTGCTTGTGAAGCCACACAAGCATCGACGGCGCGCCGATTCCCGCGTACCCGATCTTGGGGATCACGGTTCGCGCCGAAAACAATTTCAGAGCGATACCTTGCTCGTGTGTCGGGGGCACCGCGTATCCACGCTCACCCGCGGCGATAGTTACGTCATGACCATTGTCTTGCAATGCTTTCGACTGATTGAGGGCGACCCTGATAGGCCCTCCGTATGCGGCGTCCGGTGAGAAGAGAGTGACGATTTGCAGTATCTTCATCGTGCGGCGCCGGCCCGTGGCGCCAACATTGTGGTTCCGGCGGAAACATCGGACGTCACCAAAGCCGTCGCGCCGACGATTGCGTTGTCCCCGATCGTCACACCTCGGAGTATCGTCGCGCGGGCGGCGATCCACGCCTGGTCACCGATAACGATGGGGGCATTGTCGAACTCGAATGTGGGACTTCGGTGATCATGACTGCCCGTACACAGGAGGACATCCTGCGAGATAGCCGTGTTCGCCCCTATCGTGACGGGTTCGAGATTGAGTATCCAGGTTCCCTCCCCGATCCACGAGTCTGCTCCGACCGTCAGCTTCCACGGCCAGTGGATACGGACACGGTGTCGAATCAGGACCCCGTCGGCGATGTCTGCGCCGAACTGCCGGAGAACTGCAACGCGTATTCCGTTGGGGCACCACCAATGAGAAAGCAGCACACCGGAAATCACAAGCCAGGAGATTTGAACCAGTAGGCCGCGTCCCTTGTCGTAGCCTGCCCCGGTGAACCCGGACAGAGTGCGTGTTGTGCTCACAGTCGGACCGCTGCAGACGAGTCCCGTACGTGCTCGCGATACCATGCAACGGTCGACTCGATGCCCTCGCGTGTTGAGATCTGTGGTTTCCAACCGGTGGCCATCAATGTGGACACGTCGAGTAGTTTGCGCGGTGCACCATCGGGCTTGCTTGTGTCCCAGTCCATTCGGCCTTCATATCCCACTGCTTCGGCCACGATGTTTGCGAGATCTTTGATGGTTTCGTCGTGACCGGTACCGACGTTGATATGTCCGGACTCGTCGAAGGTGTCGAGTAGGTGAAGGAGTGCGTCGGCCAAGTCGTCCACGTGGAGGAATTCTCGACGGGGGCTCCCCGAACCCCAGTTCGTGACGGATTCAATTCCATCCTTCTGGGCTTGGTCGAGACGGCGAATCATCGCAGGAAGTACGTGCGAGACATTCTCCGTGAAGTTGTCGCCGGGGCCGTACAGGCTTGTCGGCATCGCCGAGATCCAAGGCAACCCGAACTGCCGACGAACAGCCTGGACTTGGATGATTCCCGCAATCTTGGCGATCGCATACGCGTCGTTGGTCGGTTCGAGATGGCCGTTCAGTAACTGATCTTCGGTGATCGGCTGTGGTGCCAGGCGCGGGTAGATGCACGAGGACCCGAGGAACAGCAATCGACGCACGCCGTGCCGCAACGCTGCGTCGAGCACATTGGTCTGGATCTGGAGATTGTCGGAGATGAAGTCGACCGGATATGTGTTGTTCGCGACGATTCCCCCGACCTTCGCGGCAGCCAAGACAACGCACGACGGTTTGGTTGCTTCGAAGAAGGCGAACACGTCCGCACGGTTTCGCAGATCGAGTTCGGCAGATGTGCGGCCGATCAGCTCGGTGAAGCCACTCTGTTCGAGCTTGCGCCAGAGCGCGGAACCCACTAGTCCCTTGTGGCCCGCGATGTATGTCGGGGCGCTGCGATCAAGAGGTGCAATCGATTTCGTTGTGATCATGAGAGCGAGATCTTCCAATCAGGGAGATGTGGCGTGTCGATCCACGGTGTGCCGGCATTCGCCAATGCTGCGATGTCGGCGTCCATCATGATTCGAGCCAATTCTGGGGTCTGTACTGTTGCTTTCCAGCCCAGTTCGTCTTCGGCCTTGCCTGCGTCGCCGACCAGAGCGTCCACCTCTGTCGGGCGAAGGTAACGAGGATCGAATTTGACGTACTTCTGCCAGTCGAGACCAACATGTTCGAAGGAGGCCACGACAAAATCCTGGACCGTGAAGTTCCCTCCGGTGGCCAACACGTAGTCATCTGGTTCGTCGACTTGAAGCATCCGCCACATACCCTCGACATACTCGGGTGCGTAGCCCCAGTCTCTGACCGCGTCCAAATTGCCCAGGTACAGGGAATCTTCGATCCCGGCCTGAATCCGCGCGACTGCACGCGTAATTTTTCTGGTGACGAATGTTTCACCGCGGCGGGGTGACTCGTGATTGAAGAGGATCCCGTTCACCGCGTGAATTCCGTACGCTTCGCGATAGTTCCTGGTGACCCAGTACGAGTACACCTTCGCAGCACCGTACGGCGACCGCGGATAGAACGGGGTGTCCTCGTTCTGTGGAGGCGGACTGGCTCCGAACATTTCCGAACTCGAAGCCTGGTAGAAGCGGCACTGCACTCCCGTCATGCGGACTGCTTCGAGCAAACGAATAGACCCGATTCCGGTTGTGTTGCCGGTGTGTTCGGGCTCGTCGAAGCTGACCCGCACGTGCGACTGCGCAGCGAGGTTGTACACCTCGTCTGGTGCGATCTTCGACAGAAGCGTGACGAGTCGTGCGCCGTCGGACAGGTCACCGTAGTGCAAGAACAGCCGTGCGCCCTGTTCATGAGGGTCCTGATAGAGGTGATCGATGCGCGACGTGTTGAAAGTTGATGCGCGTCTGATCAATCCGTGTACTTCGTAGCCTTTGGCCAACAACAGTTCTGCCAGGTAGGAGCCGTCCTGTCCGGTGATCCCTGTGATGAGTGCGCGTTTGGTCATCGAGCGTCAGCTGCCTTGTCTGTGTTCGTCGTCTTCGGATCCGAGTCCAGGTGTGTGTCGAGATGTGTGAGGTGTTGTTCCGAGTGGCTCGCGTACTAATTGCGGCCGGCCACCAGCTCGCGGATCCACTGTTCACATTTGTCGATGGACGCGGTTTTGCCGACCGCGGTAGCGCAGTAACGGACCCCGGCTGCGCCAAGTCTGGCGGAGGTCTCTGCGTCGCCCGCGAGTTGCAGGGCTGCGGTGAGCAGGCCGGCGGGATCACCGTTCCGAGTGACGACGCCGGCACCGGAAGCACGGATTTCGTCAGCAGTCGTGGATGCCACGTCGGTCGCAGCGACAATCGGGGTACCGCTGCTGAAGTACGACGTCAACTTGCTCGGCACTGCCATTCCGACGATTCCGGGTGCCTCGTTGACCAGTAGAACGTCAGCGGCGGCCATGGCAGTGCGGAAGTCCTGGTCGTCGAGTGGCCGCACGAAGTCGATTCGATTGACTCCCATTGCCGCAGCTTCGAGGTTCGGTCGCTGATTGCCGTCACCGACCAGAACGAATCGGATCGGTAGATTCTGCTCGTCGGCGAGTCGAGCCGCCTCGACCACATTCTCCAAACCTTGCTTTACACCCATGTTTCCGGTGTGCAGAACTATGGTTTCATCGGGCGACCACCCGAATCTGGTGCGTGCGGCGGTAAGATCCTCGACATCGATCGGTGCTACGTGCGTCCAGTTCCGAACGACGGTGACTCGTTCGCGTGGGACGTGAAGTTCGTTGACGACGTGGTCGACGAAACGGTCATGGACGACAGCGATTCCATCGGCGGACTTCACGACAGCCGCCTCTAGCCGAGACGTTGCGCGGGCACTGCGGCCTGTCATCGCGCCGGTCTCCACGACACCTTGTCCGTACAAGTCGTGGACCCAGACCCCGATTGCCGGGCGATTGGGCGTCAGCCGAGCACGTCCGAGGACCATCGCAGTGGCCAGCAATGCCGGACTGGTACACACGATCACATCAGGTGTGTTCCACCCGGAACTGGCTGCGCGTGCGCCGAAACTCAGCTCCATTTTGATTCGTCCCAACGCGTTCGGTGGGTTCGGGACGAAGTGGCGGCGTCGGTGAACGTGAACGCCGTTCACGATCTCGTCTATCGACCGCCCCTGATACGAAGTGTCGATTTCCCATGCCGGATAGTGCGGGTAACCGGTGACGACGTGCACCTCGTGCCCGCGCTCACCGAGCGATTCGGCAAGGTCCGTCATGTACGGAGCTATCCCCGTGGTTTCCGGCGCGTAGTTGATTCCGAGGATTGTGATGTTCAGCGAGCCGACGGTGGCACTTGTCGGTAACTCGGGAATCGCCGAAGCGCCGCCAGGGTAGTCGTGCATCTGGTCGGTCTGTGTACTGATGACGAACCTCCGGTTGGGAAATGGCGCGCGAAACAGTCAAACGGTTTTATTCAAGCTATTTAAGCCCCAGTAGGGCGGTTTATCAACCCGGTCGGCTGGCCAAACTCGACAAAATGGGCGAATCGCTCAGATGAATGCCCGGCATTCGACCGCCTGAACGACCGATTTAGCCAAAAAATAACTGGATGGATGTGATTCTGGTGATAGTTGGGTCGAGGTGGGTGGTGTGCGTCCGGGCGGGTCCGGATTCTGCGCTCTCGCACCGTGTGCAATTCTGTGCTCACGCAATGGTCTGCGTGAATGTTCGATCACACCTTGACCGTCTTGCGGTTTGTTGTGTATTCGGCGGCAGAGGGGAAATGATGAGGTCTGATCCGTGGGGGAACATCTACTGCTGCAATACTCAGCAGGCGTTTGCGACAGTTGTACCGTCAGTGGTCGACGACGCGATTTCGGTGTGGATCAGCAGTGTTTTCGATCCCGAGGACGAGGTCCGTGTGCGCGTCGTGTTGGTGCGCCGAGTCGATGAATCCGAAATCGAATCCGAGCACCTGGTGCTCGACGACGCGGCTGGCGATCTCCCCGACGAGTTCGACACAGTCGATGTCGACGAATTCGACAAGGTCTTCGTGAGTTTCTTCCATAACAGCCGCCTCGTCGACCCGTCGACAATCGTGTTGGTCGTAAGTGCCGGAATGCTCGGACTGATCTACTCGCACCGATTCGGTGACGAGACGGTGTTCATGCCGAAGTCGGAACGACTCTTTCTGGCATTGAGTGGGTTGAGTCCTGACTGTGCGCCAGTTCGGCAGGACCGGCGGCCGTTGACTGCGCGGAGGATCGTCGAGGGCGGACTTCGGATGTCCGTCGCTCACCCCAAAGCATCTTTCGGAGCGATACGTCAGATTGTCGGTATGCGGAAGGAGGTTCCGCGCCCGGTGGCTTGCCCGGACGAGTCGGGGATGCATGCATTGGACTCACGCGCGTGGTGGTATTTCGCTCGGCTCGAAGGCAGGACTGATCGCAAATTGCCGTCGGTCTACTTCTACTGCGCACTACTTGCCGCGTTGGAACGTGGGGCGCACGAGAGTCATCACGTGGTGGCGGACCTTCGGTCGTACTCCCCAGTTCTCGGGCTCACCGATGGGAATGCATTCAGTCACATACCATTTCGAGCCGACTGGTCGGTCGACGACCCTGCTGACGTGGCGCACGAACTGTCGTCGCGAATTCGGTCGGGCGAGGCGCTGATCCGTCGATCAGTAGGTGAGGTGGTCACGCGCGCAGCTGACTACAGGCACGGATCCGGTGGTGGATTCGGCGAAGGTGGCGAGATCGCGGAACAGCCTCTGACCACCAGTATGTCGTGTTTTCGTCTCCCGGCCGACCGGCCGTATGCGAAGCGTGATGGTCGGCTCGTGTACTCCGGTGGCATGCAGACCTACGCCGCAAACGCGATGTCGATCAACATTCGGGCGACTGGAAACGTCTCCGATTGCACGTTCAGTCATTCCGGTGGACATGTCGCGAAGGCCTCACTGATTGCGGCGGTGAAAACTGCCGCTGGCCTGTCGGGTGCCGACGTGACGATGGAAACAGGATTTCACTTCGGCGAGCGATAGCGGAAACCTGCGTCCCACGGTGCGTCTGCAGGCACTTCGTACTCCTCGGCTACTTCGCAGTAAACAATCCTATAGACTGTTTTGAGTGAACTGAGCCGACCGATGGTTTCAAATTGATCTCGGTCTTGAAATCTCGGTCGCGGAACATCGAGGTCTTGGAATGCAGCGAGCGCAAGGGGGAGGTGAGAGACGTGGCGGGTCTCAAACTGCGCGTGCTGTTCAGCGCGGGTGATCAGGTACTGTCCAGCGTCAGCAATGCGCTGATACTGTTCGCAATGGCCGGCCCGTCGTCGGTGAGTGAGTTCGGCCTGGCGATCCTCGTTTTCTCCATCCTCACGGCTGCGCTCGGATTCGTTCGAGGCGCAGTTGGCACTCCGCTGCTGTTGATGAGTGCATACAGCCGCAACAGGATTCGCACCGAGAGCAGACACGCGATCTTGGGTGCGGCCTTCTTCGGAGTCGTAGTCGGGATCGTTGCCCTCGGAGTTTCTGTTTTCCTACACGAACCGCAGGTGGGGATTGCATACGCCGTCGCCGCGCCGGTTGTTCTCACGCAGGATGCGTTGCGGTTCACCTCGATGTCGATGGGAGAACCGGAACACGCGTTCTTCAGCGACGCGTTGTGGGCGAGTGCGGCCTTCGGTGTGCTTGTCGTGACTTGGATTAGACCAGAGGCACTTTCGATCGCCGAGATGATCTGGCTGTGGTCCCTCTCCGGAGCGCTGGCACTCGTTTACTTGATGATTCGCGTACAGACGCTACCGCGACTGACTGGTCTGTATCGCTGGTGGGCGTCGTTCTGGACTCATCGAGTCCGGTTCGGATTCGAGAGCGGTATCGACCAATTGGCGGCAATCGTGATCGTCGCGGTGTCCACAGCCTTCATCGGAACAGTGGCTGCGGCGTCTTTGCGCGGAGCAGTGACCGTCCTTGGTCCGTTCGCCGTGCTGATCAGTTCGCTTCCACTGATCGTCATTCCCGAATCCGTTCGGGCCGGCCATACCGCGCGCCAGGTGTGGAGCACACTGCGTTATGCAGCGTGGCTCACGTCCGCGATGGCGGCAACGATCGGATTCGCCGCTCCCTTCCTTCCGGATGCACTCGGCCGGGTCGTTCTCGGAGACTCCTGGGCCGAGGCCCGCCATGTTCTGCCGTTTCTCGGACTCGAGTACGCGGCGATCTGCTGGATAGCGGGCGTTTACAATCTATACCGCACTCAAGGAGCCAGTGGCCGACTGCTCAAACTGCGAATCGTCCAGAGTCTCACGGCAATTGTCATCTGCAGTGCGGCTGCAGCCCTCACTGGAACCGCGGTCGGAGTCGCGATCGGACTGGCGCTCTCGTCCATCCTGGTTGCAGTCTGCCTGGTGGTTGCTGCCCAGCGGAAGCACTCTGGCCGTGAAGGCCCTGCGATCGTGCCGTCCACTGTCGATCGTTCCGAACCCGGCGACATGCGCCGAGCACGTACAGGCACACTGGCCGGGACGACCACGTGAAAACACTTTTCAGCGGGCGGTCAAAGCCTCACGAGTTCGCGGAATTCGACGTCAGTCGGAAAGACTCGTTGATGCCACCGCTGATTGCGACCTGGACCGCGGTGATCATGGTGATCATCGTGCCTTTCGCAGTCGTCGAGTTCACTCCGACACCGCCAGGGCGCGTGTGGATGGCGGTACTTGCCATCACAACGATTTCGGGATTGCGCTACGCGTGGATTGTCGGCGAGGGCTTTCGTCGGCTCGTCGAGATGTCGTTCTGGGTCTTCACCTATGTCTTCATGGGTCTTGCCCCACTTGCTCAGCTCCGCCTGCGGGAGATTCCTCCTACGACGCCGCGAGTGGATCCCTCCCTCAACTCGACAGCGGTCTCGATCGTCCTTCTGGGGATCGTCGGCTTCCTGGTGGGATTGGTGTTCTCCGGTGCGGTCTGGCGTCGAATCAGAGACACGCGATGGGGAAACGCCACAAGTGTGCGTGTGGATCCCGTTCGGGTTTTGATTCTTGCCGGTTGCGCCCTGGTCGCCAACGCGTACTACATCAAGAAACTCGGTGTAGGGACGCTTCTGTCGAGCCGAAGTGCGGTGGTGGAGCAGGCGAGTGCGTCGCTGGGGCAATCCACGGTCGCCAGCATCATCGGCGCCGTCGCGATGATGTCGTTGCTCGTCGCATTCATCGCGGTGGTCAAATACCGTGATCAGAATCCCGGATCGGATCGTCTGTTTCTTCTCTGCGCCATCGTGCTCGGAGCCGTGCTGTTGTTGACGTTCAATCCGATCTCGAGTGCGAGGTATCTGTTCGGTACTGCAGCACTCGCCGTGGCGGCACTTTTCGGACTCTTCGCGACCCGCGTTCGATTCCGTGTGGTTGCCCTGCTTGCCGTGGCGGCACTTGTCCTGGTCTTTCCGCTCGCCGATGCGTTCAGATACAGCACGTCGGCACAGTTCAAGACAAGCTCGCCTCTCGAATCGCTCACGTCTCCGGACTACGACGCATTTGCGCAGGTCAACAACACCGTCAACTTTGTGAATACGCACGGGGTTACCGATGGCAAGCAGGCACTCGGAGTTGTTCTTTTCTGGATTCCGCGGACCATCTGGCCCGGCAAAGCTACGGACACGGGCATCCTGCTCGCAGAGAGCCGCAACTACACGGTCAAGAACCTTTCTGCGCCGTTGTGGTCCGAGCTGTTCGTCAACGGTGGGTGGATCGCGTTGATTGCCGGAATGGTCGCGCTGGGCTTGATCGCAGGGATTCAGGACAGAAGAATCGAAATGTCGCTGCACCAGTCCAGGGCGCCGACGATTCTTGCCTGCATACTGCCCTTCTACCTGATCATTCTTCTCAGAGGGTCACTGCTGCAAGCGATGTCGTACTTCCTCGTCATCATCGGCTGTGCATTCTTCGTCTCACGACGGGAGGCGACTCGATGACTCGGACGAGCCGATTCTCGTCGAGAATCTCTGCCCGTCGCCGCCCGCTGGAAATCACGGGTCTTGCTTTGCTGGTGGTATTGGTCGTCTGTGCGACAGCGCTGGCCGTGCGTCAGAATTCTGCTGCCGAAAACGGCCGTTCCGCCCTCACTACAGCGACAACGGTTCCTCAGTTGCAGCCGGACACGGCGCCGGCATCGATGTGGTTCGGCGACAGCTTCACTGCGGGTATCAACGGAATCGGGCTCGGGGCGTACCCGAGAATCATCTGCGTCCGGATGGGGTGGAACTGCAATGTCGATGCACAGGGAAGCACCGGTTTCACCAACGACGGCGCCCCGGAGTATCAGGGAACTACAACACGATTCGCGAATCGCCTACCAGTGTCGATCGAGCGGTATCGAGCGGACATCATCTTCGTGGACGGTGGGCGAAACGATCTGCACATGACTCCGATGGATTTGTTTCCCGTCATGACGTCGTACATCGATGCCGTCCGGGACGCATGGCCGGATGCGCGTCTGGTGATCATCGTGCCGACCTACGTCACACCAGTGCCGTACGAAGGATACGAGCAATTCGTGTCAGCGCTGCGAAGTTACGGGGAATCGGTAGCGGCGACCGTGATCGATCCTGTCGCCGACGGTTGGTACGCCGACGTCGACCTCGCGTCATTGAAATTCGAGGATGGTGTGCACCCGAATGCAGTGGGGAATGCTGTGATTGCTCAGAAACTGGTGGAATCGCTGACTACCTCCGGTGTGATTCGCGAGGGCGCGCCCGATGGGGGAATTCTCCGATGAACCCGTCCGGCTTCTTCGAAGTCCTTCGTGACAGGTGGATTGTCGTGGGCATCTCGACAGTGCTCGGCCTGCTGGCAGGCGTTCTGTTGACATTGCTCACGCCGACCACTTTCAAGTCCTCGACCGAACTCTTCCTCACCACACCAGGTTGGGGAACACCGACCACTCTGGGCAATGCCGATTCGAGCCCGTTCCAAGGTGACGAGTTCTCGCAGCAACGAGCCGGTACATATACGCGTCTGGCGGAAGGTGCCGACTTCTCTGCCCGTGTCGCAAGTCGCCTGGGCGAGAATGGTCTTCGTGACATCGAAGTCATTTCGGTTCGCGTTGTGCCCGACACCGTGTTGCTCGAAATCTCCGGGACCGCCGACAGTGCAGATCGGGCGCTGCAACTGACGAATGCGGCTTCGGATGAGATGAACGAAACGATCCGGCGGCTCGAGACGCCGAGTGGGACTTTGATCCCGACGGTTCAGCCGCTGACTGTCGTCACGGCGTCAGCACCCACGAGCCCGTCTGGCCCGCAGACGATTCCGAACGTTCTTCTGGGGTTGGTCGTCGGATCGATGGTTGGAATGACTGGTGTGATCTTGGCTGCTGCAAGGTCGAAAGCAGTTCAAGGTATCGACCAATTGGCGGCCTGGACGGGTCTACCCGTGCTCGAGTCCATCCCGTACGTCGGTGACAGGGGATTTGCCGCCGAGGAAGGTGCTCAGTCGGCAGTGAGGAGTTCTTTCGAGCGACTGCAGTTCAACCGAGATCTCATCGGGGCAGGCACGCCTGCATCACCTGTGCTCGTGACCGCTGCCGACAAGGGGGAGATCAGTGGGTTCGCAGGTGGCGGTATCGCCGATGCTGCTTGCGCTCTCGGGTATTCGGTGGTTCTCGTCGACTGCAACTTCCGATCCTCGCGTGCACATATCGAGTTGGGGGTCACCGACATCGTCATGTCGGACAGCGTCCTCGACGATGTTCTGATCTCGACACCACTGCAGCCGACTCTCCTCCGGAGCGGTTCGCCGACCGAAAGTCCCGAGCGAGTCTTCGAGTCGGAGTCGTTCGGACGCATGTTGCGAGATCTGAGTGCCAGGTTCGATGTTGTGGTTGTCTTCGACTCCGGCGGGACGCAGTACGCTGATTCGAGCCGATTGGCCAAGGTATGCCGTTCGATAATCCTTGTCGTTCAATCTCATTCGACGAGCAGGCAGGCGTTGATGACGAAGATTCACGATCTGGAGATCGCAGGCGCGAAAATCGAAGGTTCGGTCCTCTTGGCCACCACACGCCGAGGGCAGAGAGGGGCAGTGTTGCCCGGCGGTCGGCCCGACACAACTGACTCGGTGGCAAGTCACACGCCCCGGCGCGACGGAGACACACGCACACAGCGGTCTCCAAGAAAGGCGAACACATGAATGCACTCAGCTCTGCCGCGCGAATCCTGAGGCGGGGGTGGGCAATACCTGTTTTCGCGGTGTTCGGCTTGATCCTCGGTGCATTCATGGCCATGTCGAGTCCGTCTTCGTACACGTCGACAACTGTGCTCTTCATTGGCTCGCCGATCAGTGCCGACTCGGCCGGCGCCTATCAGGGCGATCTGTTTTCTCAACAACGAGCGGCGACCTATGCCCAATTGTTTTCGAGCGACGATCTCGCAGTCAAGGTGATCGACGACCTGGGTCTTCCAATGAGCGGACACGAGTTGGCCTCGCAGGTTTCGGCGGCAGCAGTGGAGAAAACCGTGCTCTTGCAAGTCTCTGTCACGGATTCGACGGCCGAAGGATCGGCCGGTATCGCCAATGCGTATGCGAAGAATTTTGCACAATATGTCGGGCAGTTGGAGACCCCTAACGGTGGTGGACGTCCGAATACGTCTGTACAGGTGGTCACCGAGGCCAACGCCGAAGATGCCAGTGGGGGGTCGAATCTCGTGATGATGTCCCTGTTCGGCCTCGTCGGTGGCCTGGTCGTCGGCGTCGGCGTCCGGGTGCTCCTTGGGCGGCTCGATCGTTCCGTTCGAAGTGCTTCCATGCTCTCAGCCGTTGCGGGCGTACCGATTTTGGCGACAGTTCCGGAATCGGCTTCGCGGGGATCTCACGCGTTGACGTTCCCCGCCGACGGCGGGACCGCCTATGCCGAGTCGATACGCAAGCTCAGGACAGGTATCGAGTTCGCCGGCCCGAGTGCCGACGCGATCCGTTCGGTCCTCGTCACCTCGCCGCGGTACTCGGAGCCTGCGGGGTGCCTTGCGGCCGATCTCGCGATCGTCCTGTCCGAAGCGGGACGTCGAGTGCTTTTGGTGGACGGTGACTTGAGGTCGCCGAGCTTGGATTCATACCTGGGGATGACGCCGGCAGCCGGCTTTTCCGACGTACTTGCCGGCGCAATTCCGCTCGTGGACGTGCTCGTTCAGGTACCTGGTCGCTCATTGACTCTGCTGCCCGCCGGCTCGATACGATCCGGTTCCGCTGACGCCATCGCGTCGACCTCAGCACGTCAGGTGTTGGTAGAGGCCACCGAGAAATTCGAATACACGATCATCGTGGGTCCACCTTTGTCGCTCTATTCCGATTCGGCTGTGATCGGCTCAGTCGTCGACGGTGTGGTTCTTGTTTCAACACAGAGTATTTCGTCGGTGGACGAGGTTGAAGGGGCAGTGACGACTCTGCGCGCTGCCGGCGCGAACTTATTGGGTGCGGTGCTGGCGGGTGCTGGACGTAGTGGATCGGTCAAGGGCCGTAGCCGAGTGATCGTGGTCGACGAGCCTTCGGTGAACGAGCCTCCGGTGAAGGACACGTCGAATGAACCAGTCGGCGCGTGGCCTCCCGTCGAGCGGGGAGCCGCTGCGCAGTTGGTCCGTACGGAACCTGATATGGGTTCGACGGGGAAGAATGAAGTGAACAAGCATGATTCGGCCGATTCGGGTGAATCTTTTGCCGACGATGTGCGAATCGATTTCGACGAATGGGAGCCGGCGGAGACCGAAGAGCGCTACACGCGGAGTGATCTTGACAGTCCCACAGTGGCAATCCCGCGCTCGATGCTCCGGACGAAAGTCGTGCCGAAGGCAAACCGCTCGAGCGACAAGTTGTCGACCGATGAGCGGCAGGGGTGAGTATCGAAGGTTCGCGAGGCAGGAAATTTCGTGCAGTTGCCGTCGGCATTGCGCTGGTATCGTCAGCGCTTCTCGTAGCGGCCGGCCTCAGGCTCTCTGATGGAGTGGACCGAAACGCGAGGGTTGACGAGGCGGTGTCTTCACATCCCGCCGTCGAGCTTCCGGTCAACGGACAGTCGATCGGAAAGGTGGTCTTTGCGCACTACTTCCCGCCGTATCCCCTTTCGATCGACAACCTACCGTCGGGCGAAGACTATTACGCCACTCAGTATCTCAATCCGAACGGTGAACTGGGCGCATACGCCGCATTCGGAGGGTTTCTGCGAGACCGGCCACAACCACGGCCCGTTTCAGCGGACCCACAGTGGAGGCAGCGAGATCTCGAAGACGAAGTGCGGCAGGCAATCGACGCGGGAATCAGTGGCTTCTCGGTTGACATTCTGACGAAGTCGTCGAATTCGTTGTGGACTTCTTCCGTTCCGTCCGAACTTCTCGCCGCTTCGGCTGCGGTTGATCCTGCGTTCGAAATAATGCTGATGCCGGATATGAACGGCGAACTCGGCACATTGGACCCCGCGAATCTGGCAGGCGAGTTGTCGCAGTATGCGTCAGCGCCGTCGGTTTTTCGATTGACGGACAACCGGGTGGTCATTTCGCCGTTTCTTGCCGAGAAGCACGACCCGGCGTGGTGGTCGCAGTTTCTCGAAATCATGAAGGCCCGCTACGGGATCGAGGTAGCTTTCGTTCCGCTCTTCCTGAACTCCACCACAAATATGGATTCATTCGCGTCGATAAGCTACGGAATGTCGACGTGGGGTGGACGTAACCCTTCCTTCAATCCAGTGACGGACACCGGGATAGGCTCGCCACTGGATCAAGCGAACCGAGCGCATGCTCTCGGCAAGATATGGATGCAGTCGGTCTCATTCCAGGATGCGCGTCCCAGCCAATCGGTTTTCGACGAAGCGCAGAACACCGGGAATCTCCGAAATACCTGGCAGATTGCGCGCGAATCGGATAGCGAATGGGTGCAACTAATTTCGTGGAACGACTACAGCGAAGGTACGGCGTTTGCACCGAGCGAGGGGCACGGTCGTGCGCTGCTCGATCTGAACGCATATTTTGTCGACTGGTTCAAAACTGGAACGGCACCGGCGATTACACGTGACGTCGCGTACGTCACCTATCGGAACCAGTTGTCGTCTGCGCAACCCACACTACCCTCGGTATCGCCGATGATTCTGCGTGCGGAGTCGTCCCCGGTTCGCGACACGATCGAGGTTTTGACCTTATTGGTCGATGGTGCCGAAGTGAAAGTTACGGCCGGAGGTACGACGACCACATGCAGCGCAGATTCAGGGATGGATATCTGCACAGTTCCCTCTGCAGTCGGCGCCGTCTCGGTCAGCGTGGTTCGGAACGGGACGGAAGTGTCTTCGGTGAAGGCACATTCCGACGTCGCATCCACTCCTGCGGTTCAGAACATGGAGTACCTGGTCGATTCGAGTTTTCGACCATAGTCAGCAGTCCGACGGAGGTGGCTCGCCTCTGAAGCGCGCTTGGAGCCAAACTGCGGTCTCCGACCCCGGATCCAGATTGTTGTGAGTTTGGCCTGCCCTGACGATGTGCTGCACCGAATCGCCGAACGCGCAGGCATTGTCGACGGCCTCTTGCACCCACCGCGGGCGGATCGTCTGATCAGCGTCGCCGTTGATCACCAGGAGTGGACCTCCGGCCGGACGCTGCGGAAGTGCGATCGATGTGAGCCAGTTGCGCAAGACTGCTACGGCGTCGTCGGAGCTTGGCAGGGTATCGGCGGGATTCAGTCGTGATGCTTGTTCGCCGCGTTCTTTCAACGCCGGACCCGCACATGCCAACCACATCTCAGAGTTACTCGACAGCGCGCCGTGCAGGTAGTTGCCTGGATCTGTGCCGGGTCGAGCGATGGTCAGCCCAGATACGACGTACGACATCATGATCTGCTGTTCATGTGTCAGCCACTGCGACTGGGCCAAGTCGGCGAGCTTGGAAAGATCTGCGGCCGGAGCCAGCGCTACCGATCCGACAAAATCCAATTCGGGCGCGTAGAAACCGGACAACTCTGCCGCCGCCCATGTAGCTTGCCCACCGATCGACACGCCGAGTCCTGCCCATTTCGCGGACGTGTCCGGGACCATTTCTCGCGCCGCGCGAACTCCGTCGATCAGGTTGAACGCGCTGGTGTTCGGATCGAGGTACGGGTTGATGCCGCCTGCCGGACCCAACCCTTGGTAGTCGGTCATGACTGCGACGAATCCCAGTTTCATCAAAGGGACGATCGTACTCGCGTAGCCCAGGAGATCCGGGTGCATAGAAGGTCCGCACTCCGCAGTCACTCCCGTTGTGCCGTGACCGACGGTGACGACAGACCGCCCGCCGGGTGGTGGATCGCCTTCCGGAACGAAGACGACTCCAGAGACGATCGTTGAGCTTCCGTCCGTGCCTGAAGTTGATCGGTACGTGATCTGGTGGGCAGTCGCGCCCACGCCGACTATCAGTGGATCGACGTTGTCGAACGCGGACGTGCTTTCAAGTTTGCCTCTGGCCGCGACGGCGTCGACGCTGATCGAGGGAAGAGGTGCGGACGTCGGAGCCGGTTCTGCGGGCGCTGTGTCGGAAGTGCAACCGGTCAGAAGCGCCGCGGTTGTCGCTGCAACGACTACGAATACGTAGGACGACGTTCGAATTCCGTCCCGGGTAGACGTGCGCATCATGCTCCGATTCCCTCCTTGTCGTGCTTCGACACGGCGCGTCTTCGGTCTCCGAACGCATCGAGTGCAGAGGCAACTATCAACCGGCCGACGCGTTCTCGCGAACTGCGATGGAACAGGTTGTGATCACCGGAGCCTGAGAACAAGACGTGCGGGGGATTCTTCGAGCTCGAAAGACGCGTGACACCTTGTCTGCCTCTGTTCGCCTCGAACCACGCTTCGTCTTCAGGCGCGAGGGACACTGCGGTCTTTGTCCCGCGGCGGGTCAAAGTGCGAAGCATCGACTCAGGGGCGTTGACCAGTCCGAGGAAGCCGAGACCGAGCCACACGGGGTAAGGCACGTACCGCTGGGCTCGTCGTCCGGCATTGCGAATTGTTCTGGCCACGACGAAAATTCGGTTTGCAACGTCAGACTCCATTGCATCGACATGTGCTTTCTTCACTGGTGGTCGTCGATTGTTGATCGACCAATTCACGATGTTGAGAAGCACCACGGACCGTGCGCCGCGCTGGCTTGCCACGTAGGCACCCATCCATGCGCCGGAACACATTCCGATGTGCATCCGGCGCGACGGCGGTACGTCGAGAGTGTCAATCAGGTCCAACACATTGCGGCGCGCTTCCGGAGACACGATGGGGGTGTTCTCGTCGGTGAGGACAGTTCCGCTGTCTCCTGTGCCCATCCTGTCGAAGCGAACCGAGCGGATGCCGTGCGCTGCGAGAGTTCGAGCGGACTCGACCCACAGTCTGGCCGGCCCGATCCGGTGTTCGTTCGCGGTGCTGTGAAAGACCGCAGTGGCAGCGTGACTCGTAGTCGTGCGGGAGGCGGTGGAGATTGCAAAGAGTGATCCGGTGGACCGTCTTTCCAAGGTTTCCCAGACTTCTTCGCCGTCGTCAGTCGTCGAGACATGCGCCGCCGACGTGATCTCTGGATCGACGAAAGTTTTGTCCTCGCCGAATTGACGTGACACCCAACTCGAAATCTGTTTGATGTCGTGCGTTGGCACCGAGAGCACGAAACTGCTGGGGGATACGAACTGATTCTGGCGTTCGACGAACATGCGTTCTGCGCCGGATCGCTCGAGCATCCGAACAGTACGGGGCGAAGCAGCGAATTCAGGGCGAATCGCGGCGAGGACCTTCGTCGAGGAATCCGGATCGAAGGTGCTGAGGTCGAGTCCGGAAAGGTCTTTCACCGCAGCGGAATCAAGCACGCCGCCGACGATGGACGTGCAATCGTCGTGGTGAGGGTCGTCGGCGACCGAAACGCGGTACAGCGAAGTTAGTTCGCGAACGTAGGACCGACCGGATATGACCGGATCCCACAAGACCATCGCACGTAGGTCGCCAAGCGTATCGACGGCGGCCGCCGCGATCAGTGCCCCTGCGCGCAAACCTGTGACGGCAATGGACTCGATGCCCGCGCGCCGCGCGTACGCAACGGCTGCCGCAACGCTGGCTTGCCATTGCGCAACTGCGAGCGGGTCATCCTGACAGCCGGATGAATCACCCTGTCCTGCATAGTCGAAACGAAGCGCGAGGAATCCGTGTTCGGCAAGTTCTTGGGCGAGTTGGCGCAGTCCCCGGTAAGCGCTGATGTGTTCCTTCGCAAGGGGTGGACATATGACGACGGCGCCGCGAACGGCAGCATCCGAAGGCAGGTGAATCGAGGCGAACAGAGCCCTGTCGCCTGGGCCTGGAATCCAAGTGTCAATCGTGCGAATCCCGGTCGGTGTCTGGCGGTGGCGGAAGTGTCGAGGGGTTGTCTCCAGCGGGGTGAGATGGGGGACGTGTAGTGCGGACATCACGCTTGTCATGTTGGCCATCGACTTGTTCAAGGACCTCTCCACACATTGATTCAGCCTGCCAGTTTCGCGTAGTTCTCCGGTTTCCCGAGGATCCGGTAAACTTCCCGCTACGGATAACATACCGCAAGTATGTTTTGCGACGAATAAGCAGTGCAAGAGTTGGATATGGGGGTGCGTACAGCGATGGATCCAGTGTTCGGTGCGTCGTTGGGCGCTGCATCGGTTCGTATTGTTCGGGCCGACTCCCAGCCGGAAACCGGATCCGCGAGCAGTCGATTCCTGACTCGGACGGTAGACGCACACGACGCCTCTCCGGTGAGGACAGCCGCGATTCACCTAGTTGCTGCGGTTCGCGGGGACACTTCACGGATGGTCATCGCGGTTCCTGACGAGCGGCAGAACGTGGCGCTCGAATCGGAACTGCGTGCCCGAGGTATCGAGGGTGTTGTCACGGTGTCGGAAGCGGTGGCCGTTGTCGCGCTGGTACGGACTTCGGGTGCGGCCGAAGGTTTTCGGTTACTGACAGTTCTCGACATCGGTCGAACGGGGGTGACTGTCTCGATGATCGAGATCGGAACCGCGACAACGATCGCGTCCACGCGGTCGACGGCGCTCGCCGGTGACAGGCTCGACGGGGTAGTCGCGGAGTTACTCTCCGCAACCACGGATGATGCAGCCCTCGACGCTGATGCAGCGTTCGACGCCCGCGAAGTCAAGGAATACCTCGCCAGTGGCTCCCGTCGTGCGCAGGTGATGCCCGTTCCCGAGTCCATGTGCATCCGTTTCGATTCGGTTGTCACGCGGGAAGTCGAGGACACGCTGATGGTGATCCGAGAAGTTGCGGCACGAGCCCGGTGTGTCCCTGACGCTTTGGTTCTCGTCGGAGGAGGCGCCCGAATTTCACTGGTGGAGAAGATGCTCGAGCGGGAGTTTTCGGTACCGGTGATCAGGCCGGCCGAGCCCGAGCTCGCCTCGGCCAAGGGTGCAGCATTGATAGCCGAGGTCTTACATCAGGAGCACCTCAGCTCGGAAGTCGCGGTTTCGGAAGTCTCGGTTTCGGGCGTCTCTGACTCTGAAATCGCAACGGATGCGGTAGAACGGTCTTCCGATCAGGCCGTGGTGCGCAGTGTCGGTGAAACCGAAGAAGACACGGAATCGGATTCGCTTCCTTCTGGTGGGCTTGGGCGAATGCAAATCCTTGTGGGCGTTGGGTTCTCGCTGGTTGCACTGACCAGCTTCCTCGCGTGGGCGGTGCTGCGCCCGTTCTCGGATCCTGCGCAGGCGGAACCACCGCTGACCCAAACAACGGCGATTGTCGCGCCGGTGCCTACCTCCGGGTTGCTGCCGCCGACCACGACCAAGGCAATCGATCCACTGACCGAGCGGAATCGGGCACCGGTCAATTTGGTGCGTTCGTGGAGATACTGAAACCGGTGACGCGCATCAGGTGAACAGCTGGGAACTCCAGTCCTTGCCGTCGGCAAGACCACCGGGGCACGCGAAGACGGCAGAACCGACGTGTTGGATGTATTCGTTCAGCGCGTCGTGTCGTGAAAGGTTTTGCTGCATCG
Organism: Rhodococcus sp. KBW08; assembly: GCF_003852455.1. Taxonomy (NCBI): domain Bacteria; kingdom Bacillati; phylum Actinomycetota; class Actinomycetes; order Mycobacteriales; family Nocardiaceae; genus Rhodococcus; species Rhodococcus sp. KBW08. The sequence goes on along the minus strand of NZ_QAJJ01000006.1, from coordinate 115,543 downwards.
GAACAAACTGCTCGACCGGATTCCGGCAGTACGCAACGAAGAACAGTCCCGCGTCCAGGTGGCCGAAGCCGTCGGAGCCGTCGGTGAAGTTGTATCCGCGGCGCAGGATCTGAATCCCACCGAGTTCCTCGGCAGAGGCCAGACGCACGTGTGAATCCTCCGGGATGACGAAGTCGTGTCCCATCTTGGAATCGAGATCGAGTTCGTCGAACTCGTCTTTGCCGCCGAGTGGCGCTCCACTGCGTTTGGAGCGGCCGATCACGGCTTCCTGTTCCTTGAGTACTGCGCGATCCCACTGCTCGATCAGCATGCGGATTCGTCTGGCGACGAGGAATGATCCGCCTGCCATCCAGGCCTGATCGTCAGTGGGATCAACCCAGACGTGCTGGGCGAGTGCGTCCGGGTCTTCTGCCTTGATGTTGGCTGTTCCGTCCTTGAACCCGAACAGATTTCGGGGTGTCGCCTGCGTCGTCGAGGTCGAGGACGTTCGTCCGAATCCGAGTTGTGACCATTTGACCGACGCGGTCCCGAACGCGACTCGCGCGAGGTTGCGGATCGCGTGGACGGCAACCTGGGGATCGTTGGCGCACGCTTGGATGGCGATGTCGCCCCCGCTGCGATTCGGATCGAGGTTGTCCGCGCGGAAGTGGGGGAGATCGAGCAAGGCAGCAGGTTTCTTGTCTGCGAGCCCGAAACGGTCGTCGAAAAGTGACGGTCCGAATCCGATGGTCAGGGTGAGTTGCGACGGTGCGAGATCGAGCGCCTCGCCGGTATCGCTCGGTGGCGCGTACGGTCCGTCGCCGGTCGCTCCGTCCTCGGTTGCTTCTTGACCCGCTGTCATCCGTTCGGCCATCGCCGTCCACGTCTGCAGCAGCGTGATCAGTTCGTCGCGCGACTTCGTCGTCACGTCGAAAGCGACGAAGTGCATGCGATCCTGGGCAGGCGTCGTGATGCCTGCCTGATGTTCGCCGCGAAAGGCCACCACGTCTGCGTGATCGGTGCCGGAATTCTGGTCGGCGGTCACCCGACCGATGACGGCGCCGGCACCGGCCAGGACCGCCCCGGCTCCCACGGCGCCGAACAGTCGGCGCCGTGAGACTGCATGCGGCGCTGGGTTTTCCGCAGCGGGTGTGCCTTCTGGTGAATCTGTCATCTACTGTCCCGCAACTACTTCCTGGACCTGGCTGACCTCGGCGGACAGGGCATCGATTTTACGCGAAAGTTCCTGACGCTGTGCCTCGGTGACGGTGTCGTAGTACACGAATCCGTCGCCGACGCGGAACTGTGCCAGAGCGGCGTCGAGGTCGGCGAATCGGTCCGCGATGCGCTGGGCGAGCTCGGGATTGCGTTCCTGCAGAATCGGGTTCAGTGCTGCGATGGCGGCTTGCGAGCCGTCGACATTGGCTTGGAAATCCCAGAGGTCGGTGTGCGAGAAGATGTCTTCCTCGCCCGTGATCTTGGAGGTCGAGATCTCGTCGAGCAGCCCTTGAGCGTCGCCGGCGATCTTGGTGGGATCGATCGTGTAGCCCTCGGCGTTCACCTGATCGGCAAGATACTGAATGTCTTCGAGCAGCTGGTCGGCGACCGCGTTGGTATCCGGCTGAAAGCCGGTCACCCACAAGTCCTTCTCGAGGCGGTGGAATCCTGTCCAGACCTGACCGGGCTCCAGGTCCGCTTCACGCAGGTCCAGCTTGGGATCGAGTTCGCCGAAGCTCTCGGCTTCGGGCTCGATGCGCTCGTAGTAGGTACGTGCGATCGGGAACAGTGCCTTCGCCTGGTCGACGTTGCCGGACTGAACGGCGGCGACGAACTGAGCTGCGGTGTCCTGCAGTGCGACGATCTGGCTGCGGATGTACCGCCGGTAGCCGTCGGCAGCTTCGGTGAGTTGGCCGCTCTCGTCGGTGGCCGCCTGCGAATCGCCCGTGACGACGAAGTCCTGACGGATGCCGGTTCCGACCATGCCCGGCTTGCACGCGAGTTGATAGGTCGCAGCCTCGGGAAGAGAGACGATCAGCTGCCGGGTAAGGCCGGGGCCGATGTTCTCGACTTCGCCCATCGCTCGGTCACCCTCGGCGAAGACGTAGAACTCGGTGACCTTCGAGCCGTTGTTCGTCACCTGGAACGTCGAACTGCCAGTGGTTCCGGTGGTGGCACTGATGTCACACGAATCGTCGGTGGCCGTGACGACGATGTCGCCGTCGCTCGCCGTCGTCTTCTCGGTGCACGCCGCGAGAGAGAAGGGTAGTACCGCAGCCGTGGCCAGTACGAGGGTGGATTTACGCATGTCGGTAATGCCTCTCAGGATTTCTCGGGAACGTGTGTGTCGTGCGCAGGCGGGGTTGCCGGCTCCGAAGGGCTGGGCGGAAGGGGACGCAGGAAGAGCGCGAGGACGACTACGAGATAGACGAGCCACGCGACGGCCTGCAGGACCGTCGGATCCGGGCGGAAGTTGAAGATTCCGGCGAGGACGGTGCCGTACCAGGTCGACGGGTCGTAGCCGGGCGTCAGGTTGAACGCGAGATTCGAACCGCCCGGAAGCACATTTCCGGTCTGTAGAGCGCGAACACCGTATGAGAGGATTCCGGCGGCTACGACGATGAGGAAGATCGCCGTGTACCGGAAGAACGTCGTCAGGTTGAGACGGAGGGCGCCGAAGTACATGGCGACGGTCAAGACGGCGGCCAAGAGAATTCCGAGGAGCAACCCGACCAGCGGCCAGGAGCTGCCTGCGGTGTTCTCGGCGTAACCGACCATGAGCAACGCTGTCTCGACGCCTTCACGACCGACCGCGAAGAACGCCAGCGACAAGATGGCGACCGGGCCTGCAACGAGAGCCTTTTCCATCCCGGCCTTGAGGTCTCCGGAAATGTTCTTCGCAGCCGTGCGCATCCACAGGACCATGATCGTGACGATGACGACGGCGATCAGGGAGGCAACACCTGCGATGATCTCGGCGGTCAAGCCGTCGACCGTCGAGGTTCCGTAGTGGATCGCGAAGAAGATGATCGCCACCATCGCGACGGCGATCGCGACGCCGAGCCACACCCATTTGAGTGCGTCCTTGCGCTGCGCCTTCACGAGGTAGGCGGCGAGAATCATCACCACGATGCCCGCTTCGAGGCCTTCGCGCAGACCGATCAGGCCACTGCCGAATAACTGGGTGGCAACTGACGGTGTGCTCGCGGCAGCGAGTACCGACACGGGCACGGGCGACTCCTGACTGAGTGAGTGCAACAGCTTCTGACGAACGACTGAGGCTAGGCCAGCCTTAACTCAGAAGAAGATACTCCACATTCGGTGGTGAACCATGCCCTGACCTGTACTTTTGCTGTTCTTTACCAACGGATTCGGGAGTAGTTCGCTCGCATGTGGATGATGGAAGGGTGTACCGAACTCCCGCTGCCCGCAGAAGTCCCCGGCGTCTCTCTCGAGCCGTAGCAGCAGTAGCTGCTGGAACAGCTTTACTGGGCGCAGGCGTCGTGGCTTGTGGATCGAACGAACCGAAAGTAGCCATTCCGGAAGGCATACCCCCAGGTACCGGCTCTCCGACGCCGCCGATCGATATCAATGCTCCCGGCCGCAGTGCTGATCAACTCGCCGACTGGGCAGCGGGATTGTCGGACGACATCGGGATCGGGACGACGGCACTCGAGGCCTACGGGTACGCCGCTGCGGTCATGGCCGAGACGCTTCCCAGCTGCGGAATCGGGTGGACAACGCTGGCCGGTATCGGCAGCGTCGAGAGCCGCCACGGGACCTACGACGGTTCGTCGGTCGACGCTTCGGGCCAGGTCGCCCCGATCATCCGGGGAATCCCTCTGGACGGTGGCCCGGGAGTTGCCGAGATCCCCGACACCGACGGCGGGACGATGGACGGCGATCCAGTGCACGACCGCGCGATGGGGCCTATGCAGTTCATCCCCGAGACATGGCTCAAATGGGGAGTCGACGCCAACGGTGACGGCCGGGTGGACCCCGACAACATCGACGACGCTGCCCTCACCGCCGCCCGCTACCTGTGTGCACGCGGGGGAGATCTCACGACTGCTGCCGGGTGGCAGCAGGCGCTCATGGCGTACAACCTCTCGGGCGACTATCTCGCCCTCGTTCGTGATCGTGCGTCGGCGTATTCAGTCGGGGTACGGCCGGACTGACGGTGATCGATCCGCAGGTCGGGCCCGTGACCGCGCGTCGATAAAGAAGCCTTCGGCCCGTGCGGTTAGGCTGTGTGCTGGCACTACAGAGGTGCTGGCACTGCAGAGGCCCAGCCGCGATCGTGGTCCTCTTTCGACCGGAGGGGTCGGAGCCCAAGTGTCAAGCACGCAGAGCGTGCCCCAATGCGAAGCCCATTCGAAGGAGAACCACACAGTGGCCAGTATTGAGCAGGTCGGAGCTCGCGAGATCCTTGATTCCCGTGGCAACCCCACGGTTGAGGTCGAGGTTCTGCTCGAAGACGGAAGTTTCGCCAGGGCCGCGGTGCCGTCCGGCGCTTCGACCGGTGAGCACGAAGCCGTCGAACTGCGCGACGGTGGCGCACGCTACGGCGGAAAGGGCGTCGAGAAGGCCGTGGAGGCTGTGCTCGGCGAGATCGCTCCGGCCATCATCGGTATCGACGCAACCGAGCAGCGCACGGTCGACCAGGCGCTGCTCGATGCAGACGGCACCCCGGACAAGTCGCGTCTCGGCGCAAACGCTCTGCTCGGTGCCTCGCTTGCCGTGGCTCGCGCCGCTGCCGAGTCCTCGGGCCTCGAGCTGTTCCGCTACGTCGGTGGCCCCAACGCTCACGTTCTCCCCGTCCCGATGATGAACATCCTCAACGGTGGCGCGCACGCCGACACCGGTGTCGACGTCCAGGAGTTCATGGTTGCTCCCATCGGTGCACCGAGCTTCAAGGAATCGCTGCGCTGGGGTGCCGAGGTCTACCACTCCCTGAAGTCGGTTCTCAAGGAGAAGGGCCTCTCCACCGGTCTCGGTGACGAAGGCGGATTCGCGCCCGACGTGGCAGGCACCAAAGAAGCGCTCGACCTCATCACGATCGCCGTGAACAAGACCGGCCTCAAGCTGGGTACCGACGTCGCGCTCGCTCTCGACGTGGCCGCCACCGAGTTCTACACCGACGGCACCGGCTACAAGTTCGAAGGCAAGAACCGCACTGCGGCCGAGATGGCAGCGTTCTACGCCGAGCTCATCGACGCCTACCCGCTCGTCTCCATCGAGGATCCGCTCGACGAAGACGACTGGGACGGCTGGGTCGCACTCACCGATCAGATCGGCAACAAGATCCAGCTCGTCGGCGACGACCTCTTCGTCACCAACCCCGAGCGCCTCGAAGAAGGCATCGTCAAGGGTGCGGCCAACGCACTCCTGGTGAAGGTCAACCAGATCGGCACCCTGACCGAGACCCTCGACGCCGTCGATCTCGCTCACCGCAACGGCTACAAGACGATGATGAGCCACCGTTCCGGCGAGACCGAGGACACCACCATCGCCGACCTCGCAGTTGCCGTCGGCAGCGGCCAGATCAAGACCGGTGCTCCGGCGCGCAGCGAGCGCGTTGCCAAGTACAACCAACTGCTGCGTATCGAGGAGAACCTCGGCGACGCAGCACGTTACGCCGGCGAGGTTGCGTTCCCGCGCTTCGCTTTCGAGGCCTGACGGAAATCTAAGATTCAGTAGTGTCTGCACAGCGAGGTAAACCACGATCCCCCGGCGGAAGTCCGGGGGGTCGTGGTTCCCGTCGTGGGGACACACCGTCGCGTGCGCGTCGGGACAGCGCCCGACGCCCACGCGTGTCGGAACCTTCGGTAGATCCGGCAGCAGTCGATTCCTCCGTGTCAGACCCCGCCCAACCGGGGGTTTCCGCCGAGAAGTCGTCGGTGCGCGGGTCCAAGTCGGCTCGGGGGAAGAGCGGAACCAACAAGTTCTGGTCTCGGCTTCCGAAGTCGGACAACACCATTTTCGGCTTGTCCACCAGTCGGGCCGTTGTGCTCGCGATGGTTGTCCTCATGCTGGCGCTGACACTGGCAGTACCGCTGCGCACCTACATCAGCCAGCGTTCCGATGCCGCGCAGGTGGCCGCCGAACGCCAAGTGCTCGAGGAAGAACTGCGAAAGCTGCAAGGCCAGAACGCTCGCTTCGACGACCCTGCGTACATCGAAGCTCTTGCACGAGAACGCCTTCGGTACGTCAAACCGGGCGAGACCCCGTTTCAGGTTCAGCTTCCCGGCGACTACAAGGAACCCGAGAAGAAGCAGGAAAAGGAAACACCGCTGACAGGTCCGTGGTATCGCGATCTGTGGCAGACGATTTCGGAACCGCCAGTGGTTCCCGAGACGACGACACCGGCTCCGATGCCGTTGGCGCCGATCGAGCCAGAAGAACAAGGAGTACCCACCGGGTGAGCAACACGTCCGAAAATTCCCCACAGGTTTCACAAGCGGACCTCGACGCCGTTGCCGCTCAATTGGGCCGTGAGCCACGCGGAGTGATCGAGATCGCGTACCGCAGCCCGGACGGTCAGCCCGGCGTGGTCAAGACCGCCCCCAAACTTCCGGACGGAACACCGTTCCCGACGCTGTACTACCTCACCGACCCGCGACTGACTGCCGAAGCGAGCCGTCAGGAATCCGCCGGCGTCATGCGTGAGATGACCGAACGTCTGACCCAGGATCCCGAGCTTGCCGCGGCCTACCGCCGGGCGTACGAGTCGTACCTCGCCGAGCGGGACGCGATCGAATCTCTCGGAACCGACTTTGCCGGTGGTGGGATGCCGGATCGGGTCAAGTGCCTGCACGTGCTCATGGCGCATTCGCTTGCCAAGGGTCCCGGCGTGAATCCGCTCGGTGACGAGTCCGTTGCCTTGGCAGGCCACGGGAAGCTCCGCGGTACTGCAATTCCCGCGGACTGGCCTGGCATCGACGATGCCGACACCGCCGACCGGTGACTCGCCGTGTTGCCGCAGTCGATTGCGGTACCAACTCCATTCGACTGCTGATCGCCGACGTCGGCGCCGACGGCCGTCTGGTGGATGTCCGGCGCGAGATGCGCGTCGTGCGACTGGGTCAAGGCGTTGATGCGACAGGGACATTCGCGCCCGAGGCCATCGAACGCACCCGGGTCGCGCTGGTCGAGTACGCGTCGATGATCGCCGATGCCGGAGCAACCGCCGTTCGGATGGTCGCGACCTCGGCTACTCGCGACGCTGCGAATCGCGAAGACTTCTTCACGATGACGCGAGACGTGCTCGGTGCGGTCATTCCCGGATCCGGAGCCGAGGTGATCACCGGCGACGAAGAGGCGCGACTCTCGTTCAGCGGTGCTGTGGGAGAACTTGATCCGTCCGAGGGCCCCTTCGTGGTGGTCGATCTCGGCGGCGGATCCACCGAAGTTGTCCTCGGCGACGCGTCGGGCGTCCAGGCTGCGTACTCCACCGACATCGGCTGTGTGCGCGTCACTGAGCGGTGCCTACCGTCGGATCCGCCTACGGCAGAGCAGGTTTCCGAGGCGACGACTTTTGCGACTGCAAAACTTGCCGAGGCGTTCGAGGCCGTCCCCGTCGAGAAGGCGCACACGTGGGTGGGTGTCGCTGGAACCATGACGACGCTGGCCGCGATCGCGCAGGATCTTCCGGAGTACGACGCCGAGAAGGTGCACCTGTCGAGGATTCCGTTCAAGCAACTCTTCGAGGTGTGCGAGCGTCTTACCGCCATGCCTCGGGTTGATCGTGCCGCCTTCGGCCCGATGCATCCGGGGCGGGTGGACGTCATCGGTGGCGGAGCGATCATCACCACGGTGCTGGCTCAGACGTTCGAAGCCAAAGCCGGGATCACCGAACTGGTTGTCAGCGAACACGACATCCTCGACGGCATCGCGATGTCGATAGCTCAGACCCACCCGATAGTCTGATCCCTGCCGCACCCGACCAGTCGGGTGCGGCACGGCCCCCATAGCCCAATTGGCAGAGGCAACGGACTTAAAATCCGTCAAGTGTCGGTTCGAGTCCGACTGGGGGCACCGCGTAGCGACTGACCTTCCAGTCGCTACTGAGCCCAGACCGTCGTTCCGGCAGGGGCGTTCAGTGTGTTGACGAGGTCGATGCCGGCTACGACAGCCGCGCCGCCGCCGCCGAGGATCGTTCCGGCGACACCGCCGATTCCGGCTCCCGTTGCGAGACCACCCAGGCACAGTGCTGCAGCGACGGGGAGGCCGACGATGGTCAAGCCCAGCGGAGCACCGACAGCGCAACCGATTCCGGCGCCGACGATGGTGCCGAGCAGGCTGCCGACCTGAGTGCCGAGACCGAGCTGGCTCTGGAAGTGCGCAATCGCCCGATCATTCTCCTCGGGTGAGGCGACGGGCGTCCAATCCTTTGCAGCAGGCGCACTCTCGGGCCGAGGAGTGGCCTTAGCCGAATCGGTGATCGGGGTCAGCGTGAGGGTCTTACCGTCTTCACTGATCGTGCGATCGAAGGGAAACTGCAGATCCCCGAGGTTGTATGCGAGAGGCAACGAAACAAGGTCGGCTCCCTTGCTGTCCTGCAAGACGACAGACTTGCCGTCGCCGGATACCTTGAACAGCCCGGCGTCGATAGTGGTGACGATCGACTTGTCGACGATCTTCGCTTCGTAGTTCACGTCGGTCGACGGATCAGCTGATGCGATCCCTGTTGATGCTCCGACTGCAGCGACCGCTAGAGCAGTCACAGCCGCCTTCTTGAAGAAACCCATAGTTCAACCCCGTGTTCGCCTGCGTGTGCTCGCAGAAACTCGACAACTTCGGACATTGGTAAACCCCCGACAAAGCCTTCGTATTAAAGCAGACCGAAGTGACGGAAGGGATAGTTGCGCTCGGGCCGACCGGAAGCGGGCGGTGCAATCGAATTTTCCGTTTGCAGTACCAAGGCGTCGAACATGTGTGCGAAAATGTGAAGATGCGGTTGACTGAGCGATCCCCGGACCGCTGCCCGAACGGACACCGACTCACGGCGAACACCTGCCTTGTCGGCTGGGAGGTGTGCGGGTGTGCCTCGACCGAGAATGGCGGGCATCGGACCCATTACTGCAGGCGCTGCGGTGAAACCGTCCGGACGCCAGAGTGTGTCGGCGTGGATCCGCAGAAAAGTCGGTGGAGTTGAAGGGGTGCCCTGCCTGTTTGGGTGGGGCAACCAGGCAGGGCAGTGGCTTGCCGTCCCTCTCAATACCGACCTACGGCGAACCATCGGCGTTGAAACTACCCACAGTTCGTGACGCGCGCCACTTACGTACCGGTACCTTCGTTAGCCGAGGTCGAACGTGGCGACGACGGCGGTCGTCGACGTCCCCGCGGGGACGTGGTTCATCGAGAAATCGCGGTCCCGATCTGGGTTCACGACGCTTGCCAGCAGGAGCATGGCGGCGACAAAGAGAACTCCTGCGGCGAGGTAGGCGATTCTCACGGGCAGGCGTGGGCGTCGATCTGAATTCGTGGACATTCACGTTCTCCATCGGTGCATGTTGGACGAACGCTTAGTTTAACGATCAACTAATAAGATGGCACGAACAGTGATGCAAGATACGAAAAGACCCTCGATCTCGGGGGAAATCGAGGGCCTTTCCTGTCGAACGTCGGCGTCGCCAAGCACATAGCGTCACCGACCCACTATCGGTGTCGAGCGTGACCCCTCATGTCCGACCCCACTTCTCGACACTATCCAGTAACTTGCGACATTGTGGACGATTCGGACATTGTCATTCGGATGGGGGACACCCCGCCCGCGACACCTACTTTCGTCCGGCAGCCCATTTCATACCCCAGTTGTACGCACGGTCGAGATCGGACTGACTGCCGTTGATGTACTGCACTTCACGGGTCACCGTCACGCCCTGACCTGAACTCTGGATGAGAGCGATTGCGCACAGCCGTTCCTGGTTGCTGGCCGAATCGAGTCGTACTTCCACCTCGGGTCCGTTGGTGGGGTACAGGGTGACGACGCCGTCAACGGCCGCCCAGTTGGGGGCACCGTCGTAAATCATCGCGAAGATGAGGATTCGGCGGAAAGCGCTGGGGTCACCGAGATTGACGTGCATGTTCTCGCCGCCGGTATTCGCGCCACTGCGGTCGTCGCCGTCGAGGGAGATGTAGGGCGGGGAAGTCAGCGAACCGAAACTGTTGCCCAAGGCCTGGACCACGCCCTTGGACCCGTCGGCAAGTTCGTAGAGGCAGCCGAGGTCCAGGTCGACCGCTCCGGAGCCTGCGCCGGCGAGCTTGGCGAGGAATCCGGTCTTCTTCGGTGGTGCTCCCTGCGACCAGTTGAGGTTCACGCGCATATTGCCTTGTCGTTCACCAGCCTTCGCGAGGTTGACCGTCGGCGCGGATTTGGTGAGCGTGATCTTGCTCAGGCTGACCGGTGCCTGCGACGGTGTGGACTCGCCGGAACGTCGGGTGTAGTCGATTGCCATCGTGATAGTCCTTGTCTGAACTCGAATGAGTCCGATCGTGTTACCCGTCGAGGAATCTCCACCGACGTGATCGGCGATCTTCGGCCATTGTCCCTCATGTCTGATTTCAACCCGCGGACATCGAACTCGCTGCAGCAAGATCGGGGCGGACCAGCAGTTTGCTGATTATGTGTCTGTGGGCAGATCTGCCCCCGAACAAGGTCGGACGTACTGCTTGACGCAGCAGGGACCAGTTACGGGACAATTGCTCAGCCATACGTCCAATTCGTATTACGGCGCGGGAGCAGGAGGTGGTCATGTCGATCCTGTCTCGTCTCCCATCCCGCCCCAGAGAAAGCCCAAGAGAAAGACTGACACCCACGCAACGCGATGACGTGACGCGTGAACAGATAGCCGTCACCTTCGGTGTTCTGCCGTGGGCCGCAGCTGTCCACCTCGTGGTCACGCTCGGGTTGACGCTGTATGTCATCCCGCCGGACAGCGGACTCTTGCCACGCCTGTGGCCGATCCTCGCCGGGGTGATCGGGTTGGTGGGCATGGGTGTCGGACTCGCCATTCGCTTCGATCTGATCGCGCCGACATACCGGATGTCGTACGCGTTTCTCACCGTCGAATTCGCAGTCGTCGGGATCCTGTATTCCTCGCTCGCCCTGGTCCTGTATCCGATCCTGGACGATTCCGGCGATCTGATCCTGATAGCGGTGACCACATCCATCACCGGCGCCGGCGCCGTGGCTACCGCGATGTTGCGGATCGTCGGACTCACCTGGGTGCTGTCGAATCTCGTGATCCTGGGCGTGGCGTTCTGGCTCCAGCCAGGACCCGAGTTCGAACGAATTCTCATTGGAATGATCGCCTACGGCGCGGCTCTGATCGGCGGGACGATCGTGGTGTCGGGAAACCTGGAATCGCGCTATCGCGCTGAACTGAGCGCAGCGTCGGAGCGCTCTGTGGTGCAGATGCTTCTCGAAGACTTCGAAGGCAATGCCGGGGACTTCGTGTGGGAGACGGACCAGAAAGGCAAGTTCAACCGAATCCCGACGCGGCTCGCAGTCGAAGCGGGGTTGGACTCCACCGAGTTGCAAGGAACGGCGTGGCAAGACCTGTTCATGGAGCTGGGCACTCTACGGATCCCCGGCGGAATCGATGCGCTCATGGAGCTGCAGCAAGCCCGCCATACGAAGACCGCTTTCGTCGATGTGCTCGTACCGGTCCGCGTTCACGGCGAAATCCGGTGGTGGCAGATATCCGGACGGCCGCGTCCTGGTCGCGCACCCGATGAGTTCGTCTGGCGAGGGGTGGGTTCCGACGTCACCGAAGTCAAACGGCAAAGCGACGAAATCGTGCGGATGGGCCGGGTGGACGCACTCACGGGAATGCCGAACCGGCACAGCTTCTGGACCGAGCTCGAGAGGCTGTTACGTGATCCGCACACCCATGACAGCCGTCTTGGGCTGGCGATGCTCGACCTCGACAACTTCAAGTCGGTCAACGACACACTCGGGCACACGGTCGGCGACGCGGTTCTGCGAGAGGTCGCAGATCGTCTGTCCGAAGCCGGCGGAATGTCACAGCTGTTCGCGCGCTTGGGCGGAGACGAGTTCGCGATTCTCTTCACCGATGTAGGCGACAGCTCACGCGTGCGCGCACTGTTGGCACGCTACATCGAAACCCTTCATGAGCCGATCACAGTGGCCGGTACGCGGTTGGAGATCGGATGCAGCATCGGGTACTACCTCCCTGACGAGCTGCCGTCGTCCGCCGACGAGATGATGGGCGCTGCGGATCTCGCCTTGTTTGCGGCAAAGGAATCCGGGCGCGGGGCCGTACGTGAGTATCGAGACTCGATGAAGTCCGTGGCGGATCGGCGGGCCCGTCTGCTCGAAGATCTGGGAAACACCGTCGCGGAGAAGGACCTCGAACTCGAGTTGCTACCCAGGATCGACGTGGTCTCCCGCGAGATAGTGGCGGTGGAGGTTCACGTGGTCTGGCACAACGTCCGGCTCGGCGCCGTCACGTCCGCCGAATTCATGAGCGTCGCAGACGACACCGGTTTGGCGTACTCGCTCGGGACGACGGTGTTCAAGCTGGCCTGTGCGGCGGCGGCGCAACTTCCTGATCACGTACGGGTAGCCGTCGCGGTGTCGACGCGTCAGCTCGAATCGGAGGCGTTCATCGAGGCGATCGGCGACTCGCTTAGTCGATCAGATGCCAGGGCTGGGCAGTTCGAGCTCCAACTCGACGAGTCCTCTGCCATTACCGACCAGTCCAGAGCCGCGTTGCATGCCATCGCGGAGATGGGAGTATCGCTGACGGTCGACGAGTTCGGAGCCGGATTCTCCTCCCTTGCATCACTGTCCGGCCTTCCGTTCACGCGAGTGCGCATCGAACGCTCCATCTCCGGTGCGGCGCCCGGCGGGCGGCCGATCCTCGAAGCGCTCGTGGATCTGGTCGACGCACTGGGAATGGAGGTCGTTGTCTCGGGGGTGGACAGCGAGGAGCAACTGAAGGCCGTTGCGGCTGCGGGGGTGCGGACTGTGCAGGGGCGTGCTGCCGGCGCAGTCATGTCTGTTCAGGCAGTGGCGCTGGCGACAGCAGGCCGACGTGGATGACCCGGCGGTGGTACGAAGACGTCGTGTCGTAGCCGCCGTGCGCAGGCTCGGTCGACGAGGTTCTGACGACCACCTGTCGGATTACGATCGTCACCGACTTCTCAACCGACGCCTGGAGTTCACGGCGCGAGTACTGCCGTGGGCGTTCCTGATTGCTGCCCTCGGGCTGTCGACGATCGTGGTGCTCTTGCCGACGGATGCCGGATGGTTCGGCATCACTTGGTCGAGTGTCATGCTGCTGTCGAGCGCTGGATTCAGTGTGTACTGGCTGCGGCGCGCGCGCCTGGGAGTCTCCGAGTCACAGACCACGGAACTGGTGGTGCTGACAGTCGAGATCGTCGTCTGGGGAGCGCTCCTGGCGTGCTTGGCACTTGTTCTCTTTCCGATGCTCGGCCCTGGTGACGAATTGGTACTTACCTCGACGTTGATCGGTGGGATCGCAGTCGGTGTGTTTCCCACCATGATGTTTCGCGGAATCACTGTCGTCTGGATCGGCCTGGTCGGCCTCGGGTTGGCCGGAGCGTTTTGGACCGAACCGGGTACGTCGCGTTACGTGCTGATCGGGGTGCTGGTGATTTTTCTCGTTTCGCTCCACAGCGGAACATTGCTGTTGGCCAACCTTTTCGAGAGACGACTCCGCGCCGAGCTCATAGCCGAGGACGAACGAGACCTCGTGGAGTTGCTGCTGAACGATCTCGAAGACGGTGCGCAGGATTGGCTCTGGGAGACCGACTCGCGTGGTGTCGCCCGCACCGTGTCGTATCGATTCGCCGAACAAGTCGGTTTGCCGGCAGCGCAGATCCGGGGCCGCACCATGCACGAGATCCTGATCGGAATCGGCGCATCCCGAACAGTCGAGGGCAGGAAGTCCCTCGATCTCCTCGCTGCGAATTTTCAAGCCGGGACGGCGTTTCGGGACCTCACCATGCAGGTTGTCGTGCGGGGCGATACTCGATGGTGGTCGATGTCGGGTCACCCCGGCAGCGGAGAGAGTTCGGACTACGGCTGGCGCGGTGTGGGATCCGACATCACGCACTCCTATCACCAGCGTCAGAACATACTGCGGTTGGCGGAAGTCGATTCGCTGACCGGGCTCAGCAATCGGTACAGCTTCAACGCCCAGGTTTCTTCGCTGCTTCGGGACGGGCGCCGAGTGTGGTTGGCGATTCTGGATCTGGACAACTTCAAGTCGATCAACGACCGGTTGGGACATCACGTCGGAGACGACGTGTTGCGAGATGTTGCCAGCCGAATTCACGGGGTTCTGCGATCCAACGAGATCTGTGGCCGGTTGGGCGGCGACGAATTTGCCATCGCCTTCGATGACATCGAGGACACAGATGAGGTGAAAGATCGATTCCAGACGATCCTCGACGCGTTCGAACGACCATTCGCGCTGGTCGGCAACCAGATACGCATTCGCGCCAGTTTGGGGTACGGCTCTCTGCCCGACGATGCCGAGAACCTCGAAGAACTGATGATCGTTGCCGATCTTGCGCTGTACCACGCAAAGGAGAGCGGCCGGCACCAGATCCGAGCCTTCGACGTGGCTTTGCGGGATCGGGCAACCGGTAGGGCGCGAGCCCTGTTGGATCTTCGTCGTGCGCTGATCGACGAGGAGTTCGAGTTGGTCTTTCAACCGCAGGTGTCGGCCGGGGCGGGAGTTGTGGTCGGATTCGAGGCTCTGTTGCGGTGGAACCATCCGACCTCAGGTCTCGTCTCGCCGGGAGACTTCATCTCGGTCGCGGAGGAAACCGGCTTGATCGTTCCGATCGGTGCGGGCGTTTTGCGGGCCGCATGCACGGCGGCGACATCGTGGCCGGAGGACATACGGGTCGCCGTCAATGTTTCTCAGGTGCAACTGCGTTCGAGTCGATACGTCGAATCGGTGCGCCAGACCCTCGAGGAAGTGAACCTCGCCCCCGAACGGCTCGAGATCGAGGTGACCGAATCACTCGTCATCGACGACGCCGACAGAGATGTGCTGGTGCAACTCTCCGCGCTCGGAATCGCCATTGCGATGGATGACTTCGGGACCGGATTCTCCTCGGTTGCCAGCTTGTCGCGGCTGCCGCTCGATCGGTTGAAGATCGACCGCGCCTTCGTCGCTCCGCTGGACGCGGATCCCGCGAGTTCGAGATTTGCTGTTCTGCGGGCCGTTATCGCGATCGCCAAGTCTCTGGGGTTGGACACCGTCGCCGAGGGTGTGGAGACCGAGAGGCAGCGGGCGATGGTGACCGAGTGTGGATGTGACGTGATCCAAGGGTATCTGGAGGGAGTGCCGATACGGGCAGCCGAGATTCCGGCCTACTTGCATCGGCATCCTGGGGCCCGGGCAGGCGAAGTGTAGCGGCTACCACTGAGTGAGAACGTTGTGCCCGTTCTGCGAGTAGATGTGTGACGGTACGCCGAAGTGATTCACATCGAACTGCAGAAGGGTGACTTCGTGGTGGTCGGATCGGCGTACTCCCCAGGGCCGATGTTGGTAGGTAAGAAGGCAGTGGTTACCGGCGGCTCCCAGGGAATCGGGGCAGCGATAGTTCGAGCATTCGCATCACACGGCGCCGCGGTTCTGGTCGTCGACGTGGCTCCGCTGAGCGACGTCGAATTCGATTCCGCTGCAGGTGGTTCGATCAACCATCTCGACTACGATGTGCGGGCGCAGGAAGTCCCCGTCGCGTTGACCGAATTCGCACCAGATGTCCTGGTGAACAATGTGGGTCATTTCCTGAACCCGCCGACATCGTTCACCGGTACGGATCCAGGTTTCTGGTCCGAGGCAGGCAACATCAATTTCGATCACGTGGTGCGTCTGACGCATGCCCTGCTTCCCGGCATGATCGATCGCGGAACCGGTGGATCGATCGTGAACCTGACCACGGTGGAGGCGCATCGAGCGATCCCGGGCCACACCATGTACTCGGCATACAAGGCCGCGCTGACGCAGTTCACCAGAAGCCTTGGTGTGGAGATCGGTCGAACCGGAGTGCGCGTCAACGCCATTGCTCCGGATCTGATCGAGTCGGTCCAGGTGCCGTACCGCACGATCGTTTCTGCCGACGACTGGGACAAGTGGCCGGGGTGGGCACCGCTGGGTGGACCGGGCCAACCCGTCGACATTGCCGGCCCCGCGCTGTTCCTGGCGTCCGACCTGGCGAGATACATCACCGGAACCGTGATCCACGTCGACGGCGGCTCGCACGCTGCCGGAGGCTGGTTCCCCACCGAAGAAGGCGGCTGGACCAACCGGCCCCGAAAGGCTTGACACATGACAACTTTCAGTCTGAACGTTCCCAATTTCGGTACGACCCTCGCGGAGAACTCCTACGGGAAACTGGTGCAGGTCTGTCAAAGTGCGGAAGCTGCCGGTTTCGACCGGGTCCTCGTCACCGATCACGTGGTGATGGGCTCGGACAACTCGGCATACACGTGGTCGGCGTTCCCCACCGAGCCCGACGCCAACTGGCTCGAACCGCTGACCGTCCTGGCTTTTGTTGCCGGACAGACGAAGACAATTCGTCTGGGGACCGGAATCGTCATCGCGGCGCTGCGCGGGGGAGCGGTACTGGCCAAGACGGCCGCGACACTCGATCTGTTGTCCGGTGGCCGACTCGACCTGGGCGTCGGAACCGGTTGGCAGGAACGCGAATACGCCGCGGTCGGTATGGACTTCGGCAAAAGGGGACCACTGCTCGACGACGCTCTCGCAGTGTGCCGGGCGCTGTGGAGTTCGGCGCCGGCGAGCATCGACACTCCTCGCCTGAAATTCGACGACGTGTACTGCGCGCCCCGGCCGTCCGCGGGTATTCCGATCTGGGTGTCGGGTTCTCTGTCCAAGGCCGTCGTACGACGCGTCGCAACCTGGGGGGACGGCTGGATTCCGATCATGGGTGCCGCGGACGACGACCTACGTGAAGGGATCGACGTCATCGGGAAGGCCATGGCGGAACTCGGACGCGATCCGGCGGAATTGCAGGTTCGTGGGCGACTGACTGTCGTTCGCGGGACTGACGGTTCGATCGACCTCCCGGCGACGATGCTCGGTGCCGAACAGCTGCTCGAATCCGGTGCCACCGATGTTCTGGTCGCGTTGGCAGCGGTCGATCCCGACCCCGATGCAGCGATGGAGGAGTTCGGTGAGCTGGTGTCGGCCTTCGCAACGGTGACCCGCTGATCATCGCGCCGAGGCGATAGTTCTATCGTGCGAAGTGTTGTAGTGCAGCCTGATCGAGGAGAGAACATATGACCGAGAGCATCGTCGTGGACACGAGCCTGGAAGCGTTGCTCGATGCCCGGATCAGCTGCCGCGCCTACGAGGACCGTCAGGTGCCACGCGAGGTGATCGAGGAGATCCTTCGGTTGGCGCAGAAGACGCCGTCGTGGTGCAACACACAACCGTGGCAGGTAGCGATCACCGAAGGGGAGGGCACCGAGCGTTTCCGTGCCGGACTCGGTGAATACGTGATGGCCAACGCCCAGGAGTCGGACTTCGAGTTCCCCCGCGAGTACCAGGGCATCTACAAGTCACGTCGGTTCGACTGTGCCATGGCGCTGTATTCGAGCGTCGGAATCGAGCACGGTGACCGCGCCGGCTCCGCGGCACAGACGATGAAGAACTTCGAGCTCTTCGGCGCTCCTCACGTCGCGATCATCACCACCGACGAGGATTTGGGCACCTACGGCGCTGTCGACTGTGGGTTGTACGTGAACAGCTTCCTGCTCGCGGCCCAGAGTCTGGGGGTGGCGACCATTCCGCAAGCGGCGCTCGCGGGCAGCTCCAAGTTCATTCACGAGCACTTCGGCATCGACGACACTCGCAAGGTCGTGTGCGCGATCTCGTTCGGATACCCCGACACCGACCATCCGGTGAACGGATTCCGCACCGAACGCGAAACCGTCGGCAACGTCGTGCAGTGGATGACGAACTGACGGGGTTGTCGAACTGATCACCTGCTGGTCGGGGGATTGAGTGTTGCGCAGTTCCACCTGAAAGACTGGTGGCATGTCCGACACACCCGAACTGTTCGATCGTCTGCGCCGATTTCCCGATGTCGAGGCACCCAATCTCTTTGCCGTCGACGCGGCTGATCGGCTGATCCTCGACGAGGCCGCCGACGCTCTGGCTGCAGCGCCGGCGGGCACCGTCGTCGTGATCGGCGATCACTACGGTGCGCTGACCGCCGGTGTTGCGCTCGTTCACGGAATCGCCGGCGTGCGGGTTCACCAGGATCCGCTCACCGGAGAGTTGGCCCTCGCGAACAATGCGCGCGAACTCGGATTCAGTGACGCCTTCACCTCGCACGGGTTGGACGAGGAGTTGCTCAGCGGTGCCCGCGTCGTGCTCATGCAATTGCCTCGTAGTCTCGCCGAACTTGCCGAGATCGCTCAGCTGATCGCGCTCCACGCCGACCCGGCGGTTCGTGTCTTCGCCGGTGGGCGTGACAAGCACATCACCCCGGCGATGAACAAGGTTCTCGGCGAATCATTTTCCGACGTCAGCGCCTCGCGCGGGCGTCAGAAGTCCCGCGTACTCAAAGCGTCGGAACCGAAGGCCGAGGTCGTCGTCACGTTCCCGATGGCCGAGCGCCTGGACGAGTTCGACCTCGACGTCGTTGCTCACGGCGCCGTGTTTGCCGGTGCGAGCCTGGACATCGGCACCCGGTTGCTCCTGGAGAACCTCGGAAAGATTGCGGTCGATCCGCTGAGTGACGTGATCGATCTGGGTTGTGGCAGCGGCATTCTCGCGGCAGCGATCGCGCGGAAGTTCCCGGACGTGCACGTGATCGCAACGGATCAGTCCTCGGCAGCCGTCGCTTCGGCTCTGGCGACCGCGTCGGCAAACGGCGTCGGCGATCGAGTGAGCGGCCTGCGCGACGACGCCGTGAGTTCGTTGCCCAGTGCGAGCGCGGATCTGGTTCTGTTGAACCCGCCGTTCCACGTCGGAGCGGCGGTGCATACCGGTGGAGCGCTCAAGATGTTCGAAGCTGCCGGCCATGTTCTGCGTCCCGGTGGCGAGTTGTGGACTGTTCACAACGCGCATCTGGGGTATCGCGAACCGCTGAAAGCCGCGGTGGGTCCGAGCGAGGCGATGGCGAAGAACGCGAAGTTCATCGTGATGAAGTCGGTCAAACCGTCCTAGTATCGAAGAGTGTTGATCTTCCGGAAATGCGCCGGGAACTACAACCGACGCTTCGACGTTGTAAATTACGAGTGCTTTACTTTTAGTTAGGTACACGGACCGTGTCGGAAACTCGGATCCGTACGGCGAACCCGCGACGTACCCGTCGCTGGCCACCACGATGAAGGGATGATCACGGTGCGCACCACCAGCAACCCGGTGTTCCGCAATCTGCCCAAGCAAGAGGGCAACGGATACGCCTCGTTCGGATCTGCGACGGCGGGCGCCTCGCAGGCAACCCAGCAGTTCGGTCAGCCGCAGTACGCTCCGGCCGAGCCGTACCAGACCGGTCCCACCTCGCGGGCCATGACGATCGACGACGTGGTCACCAAGACGGGCATCACGCTCGGCGTGCTGACGATCTCGGCACTGGTGTCGTACTTCCTGGTCAACAACAACGCCGACCTCGCGGCCCCGCTGGTCATCGGCGGCGGACTCGTCGGCCTCGTTCTGGTTCTGGTCGCTACGTTCGGTCGCAAGATGGACAACCCGGCAATCGTGTTGGCGTATGCCGTCGCCGAGGGTCTGTTCCTCGGTGCGCTGTCGTTCATGTTCACCGATATTCAATTCGGTGGCGTCGGCGGATCGGCACTGATCGCTCAGGCGGTCCTCGGAACGTTCGGTGTGTTCTTCGGCATGCTCGTGGTCTACAAGACCGGCGCGATTCGGGTGACACCGCGTCTGACACGAATGATCATCGGCGCGTTGATCGGCGTTGTCGTTCTGGCCCTCGGTAACCTCGTCGCCAGCTTCTTCGTCGACGGTGGACTGGGACTGCGTGACGGTGGAACTCTCGCCATCATCTTCAGTCTCGTCTGCATCGGTATCGCAGCCTTCAGCTTCCTGCTCGACTTCGACGCCGCTGATCAGCTGATCCGCGCACAGGCGCCCGAGAAGGCAGCCTGGGGCGTCGCATTCGGTCTCACCGTCACCCTGGTCTGGCTGTACGTCGAGATCCTGCGTCTGCTGAGCTACTTCAACAACGACTAGTTCTCGAGTCGTTCCGTAATACAAAAGAAGGGCCCCAAGAGGGGCCCTTCTTTTGTCGTCTGTGGGCGGTTACGGTGCTTGGATACCTAGCAACTGCTTGGTTTGGAACGAAGGGGCGCGAATGTCGACAAACACCACCGAACCCGTGCTGGTGGCGGACGCCGGAGCGGTGCGAACGCTGACCTTCAACAATCCGAGCCGCCTGAACGCCTTCGATGCGGCCGGTTTTCGAGCGTTCACCGAGGCGCTCGACGACGCGGCGTCGAACGAGGCCGTGGCCGTGGTGATCGTCGAGGGCTCAGGCAAGGCATTTTCCAGCGGCGTCGACCTACGCGCACTCGCCGAACCAGGCGCCGACAACGCCGACTTCGGCGACGCATTCGCGCCGCTGATCGTCGCGCTGGTGGAGTTCCCGAAGCCTTTGATTGCCGCGGTGCACGGCGCTGCCGTCGGCATCGGCCTGACCATGCTGCTTTACTGCGACGTCGTCTACGTTGCCGAGGACGCACGTCTGCGGGCACCGTTCACCTCGCTGGGTACCGCTCCCGAAGCTGCCAGTAGTTGGTTGCTGCCCAAGGTGATCGGAACGCAGCGCGCCGCCGAGTTGATCCTGTCGGCGCGGTGGCTCAGCGGCGTCGAAGCAGCCGCCTACGGACTGGCGACAGCCGCAGTGCCGGCCGAGCAGGTCCAGGCACGCACCCGCGCGAGTGCCGAGCAGATTGCCGCCAACATCGGACCGGCAGTGCTTGCCGCCAAACGACTGCTCCGTCACGGTTGGGCAGACGAAGCTCGCGCTGCCGTGCAGCGTGAGGACGACGCTGCGCGAGAGTTGATTCGCGAGTTGGGGAGTTTTGCTCGGAAATTCACGACTACCTGAAACGCGACTACACGAAAGCGGCCGCCCGGCAGAAGCCGGGCGGCCGCTTTCGACGTGCTCAGGGGATCAGCTGAGGCGCTCGATCACCATTGCCATGCCCTGTCCGCCGCCGACACACATGGTCTCGACGCCGAAGGTCTTGTCCTGCTCCTGCAGGTTGTTGATCAGGGTGTTGGTGATGCGGGCACCGGTCATACCGAAGGGGTGACCCAGTGCGATCGCGCCACCGGAGATGTTGAGCTTGTCCTCTTCGATGCCCAGTTCGCGAGCGGATCCGAGGACCTGCACTGCGAATGCCTCGTTGATCTCGAACAGGTCGATGTCGGAGATCGACTTGCCGGCGATCTTCAGGGCGTTCTTGACGGCCTGGATCGGGCCGAGGCCCATGATCTCGGGAGACAGGCCCGAGACGCCGGTGGAGACGATGCGAGCGAGCGGGGTCAGGCCGAGTGCCTTCGCCTTGGTGTCGGACATGATCACCAATGCGGCTGCGCCGTCGTTGAGCGGGCAGGCATTGCCGGCGGTGACGGTGCCGTCGGGGCGGAAGACGGGCTTGAGGCCGCTGATGCCCTCGTAGGTAGTGCCGGCGCGGGGACCGTCGTCCTTGGAGACGACGGTGCCGTCGGCGAGCGTGACGGGCGTGATCTCACGCTCGAAGAAGCCGCGAGCGATGGCTTCCTCGGCGCGGTTCTGGCTGCGCACTGCCCAGCGGTCCTGGTCTTCGCGGGTGATGCCGGTGGCCGAAGCGACGTTCTCGGCGGTCTGGCCCATGCCCAGGTAGACGTCGGGGATCAGGCCCTCTTCGCGAGGATCGGTCCAAGCGACTCCACCCTCGGCGAGCTTGGCGCTACGGGCCTGCGCTGCGTCGAAGAGCGGGTTCTTGGTGCCCGGCAGGCCGTCGGCGTTGCCGGTGATGAAGCTGGAGACGGACTCGACGCCGGCGGAGATGAAGACGTCGCCCTCGCCTGCGCGAATGGCGTGCAGTGCCATGCGGGTGGTCTGCAGCGAGGAGGAACAGTAACGGTTGACCGTCACACCGGGGAGGAAGTCGTAGCCGAGCTGGACGGCGACGACGCGGGCGATGTTGAAGCCCGACTGGCCGGCAGGCTGGCCGCAACCGAGCATGAGGTCGTCGATCTCGGTGGGGTCGAGCTCGGGGATCTTTGCCAACGCGGCGGCAACCATCTGAGTTGCGAGGTCATCCGGGCGGATGTCCTTGAGCGAACCCTTCATTGCGCGGCCGATGGGCGACCGTACTGCTGAGACGATTACTGCCTCGGGCATGAAAACTCCTTTTGTGTACTGCTCGTGGGCGGCGTGAAACGCCGTCGAGCAGGGCAAGTTGAATGCAGCTTCGACTTACAATTTACGTTGCCGCTCCCAGATGGTGGTCACGCAGTCTCACTCAGTTGACGTCGGGGCGCTGAACTGCGGGTTTGGTGCGTCTCGCGAAGGCTTTCCACTGGGTTGCCGCTGCCGTCAGTCGGGCCGCGACGGTGCGAGCTTGCGCCGCCTCCGAGACGTGGGGGAGTTCGGGGAGCGGGCCACCCTGCCACTCACCCAGGGCCGACGCGAGAACCGGGACGATCTGCTTCGCCGCGAGTTCGTAGCCGGCCGCGGACGGGTGGAAACGGTCGGCCGAGAACATCGTGTCGGGCGAGGCCAGGAATTCCTTGGCCAGCAGGTCGGCTAGCGGAACGGGATGACCCCCGGCGTTTCTGGTCGCGGACGCCTGGGCGAGTGCGAGACGATGTCCCCATTCACGCACCACGGAGCGCAGCGGTTGCGGGATCGCCGTCACCACTCCCAGATCCGGGCAGGTTCCGACAACAACGACGGCGCCGCTCTCGCGTAGGCGTCGCACGGCGTCGCCGAGGCGTTTTGCCGAAGCATGAATAGCGTTCTTCGCGGTGACGTCGTTGGCGCCGATCAGGATCACGGCAGCGTCCGGGGGAGGGCCGGCGACGAACATGGCGTCGACCTGCCCGCTCAATCCACGTGAGGTAGCGCCGCCGATGGCCTTGGTGCTCAAGCGGATTCGCTTTCCGGTCTCACTCGCAAGCAGTTTCGCGACCTGCACACCCGGAACTTCCGACGCCGTCAGCGCCCCGACGCCGGCCGCAGACGAATCGCCGAAGATCATCAGGTGGAGATCGAAGGGCACGGCCCGCCACCAGAGTTCCGGGTTGTCGGCGCCGGGTGCGTACACCCCGTCCGCCTCGGGTGGCTTGGCGATATTGCGACCGATCACCCCGCGGGCCGCACCCGCCTGCGACATCAGATAGTTGTAGCCCAACCAGGAGAGCGTGCCTGCACTCGATCCGGCCACCACCGTGGCCACCGACGCTTTCAGTCCGGTTCGACTCACACTTGCCAATCTAGCCGGATTGCACCGCCTTCGCCCGACGTCCGCGCGCACCGTTTTCTTTCATCTGGGAACATGGACGAATGCGCATCGCGGAACACGTCGTCGACCTCATCGGCAACACCCCACTCGTCAAGCTCACCTCCGTCACCGGCGAAAACTTCGGCACGGTGGCAGCCAAGGTCGAATACCTCAACCCTGGCGGTAGCTCCAAGGACCGCATCGCCGTCAAGATGATCGACGCAGCCGAGGCTTCGGGTGAACTGAAGCCGGGCGGCACCATCGTCGAACCGACGTCGGGCAACACCGGAATCGGCTTGGCGCTCGTGGCGCAGAAGCGTGGATACAAGTGCGTTTTCGTCTGCCCCGACAAGGTCAGCGAAGACAAGCGCAACGTCCTGCGTGCCTACGGCGCCGAGGTGGTCGTGTGCCCCACGGCCGTCGCTCCGGACAACCCGAACAGCTACTACAGCGTCTCCGACCGCCTCACCCGTGAGATCCCCGGCGCATGGAAGCCCAACCAGTACTCCAACCCGGGCGGACCGGAGAGCCACTACGAGACCACCGGTCCCGAGATCTGGGCCGACACCGACGGCAAGATCACGCACTTCGTCGCGGGCGTCGGCACCGGCGGCACCATCACCGGCACCGGCCGCTACCTCAAGGAAGTTTCGGGCGGCAAGGTCAAGGTCATCGGCGCAGACCCCGAAGGCTCCGTCTACTCCGGTGGCACCGGTCGTCCGTACCTGGTCGAGGGCGTCGGCGAAGACTTCTGGCCGTCGGCATACGACCCGTCCATCCCCGACGAGATCATCGCCGTCTCTGATGCCGATTCCTTCGAGATGACGCGTCGCCTCGCCCGCGAAGAGGGGCTACTGGTCGGCGGTTCCTGCGGCATGGCCGTCGTCGCTGCCCTCGAAGTGGCAAAGCGCGAGGGCCCCGACGCTCTGATCGTCGTCCTCCTCCCGGACGGTGGCCGCGGCTACCTGTCCAAGATCTTCAACGATCAGTGGATGGCGTCGTACGGATTCCTCCGCACCCCGCTCGACGGCAAGGCGAACGTCCCCACCGTCGGCGACGTTCTGCGCGGCAAGTCGGGCGAGTTGCCGGACCTCGTTCACACCCACCCGTCGGAGACTCTGCGCGACGCGATCGAGATCCTGCGCGAGTACGGCGTGTCCCAGATGCCTGTCGTCGGTGCTGAACCGCCGGTCATGGCAGGCGAGGTCGCCGGAAGTGTGTCCGAGCGGGATCTGCTGAGCGCGGTCTTCGAAGGCCGTGCGCACCTGGCGGATTCCGTCGAGAAGCACATGAGCAAGCCGTTCCCGCTCATCGGTTCCGGCGAGCCGGTCTCGGCTGCCACGAAGGCGCTCGGTGACACCGACGCACTCATGGTCGTCGACGACGGCAAGCCGGTCGGCGTGATCACGCGCCACGATCTCCTGGGTTTCCTGAGTTCGGATTCCTGAGTACAGATTCCTGCGCCGGGGCCGGCGCCGTTAGGCTGGGGATCATGAGTGAGCAACGCAGCAAGGCCGACAACATCAGCTGGCAGGGTTTCTCCACGAAGGCAGTGCATGCGGGTTACGAACCCGATCCGCTGACCGGTGCTGTCAACGTGCCGATCTACGCAAGTTCCACCTTCGCCCAAGACGGCGTCGGTGGAATGCGTAGTGGCTTCGAGTACGCGCGGACGGGCAACCCGACCCGTCGCCCGCTCGAGGCGAACCTCGCCGCGCTCGAATCCGGAACCTACGGTCGAGCGTTCAGTTCGGGAATGGCGGCCACCGACTGCCTGCTCCGATCGGTACTTCGACCGGGCGATCACCTGGTCATCCCCGACGACGCGTACGGCGGAACCTTCCGCCTCATCGACAAGGTCTTCACGCAGTGGGGGATCGAGTACACCCCGGCTCCGGTGTCCGACGTCGATGCGGTGCGCGCGGCAATGAAGTCCAACACCAAGCTGGTCTGGGTCGAGACCCCCACGAACCCGCTGCTCAACATCGGTGACATCGAGCTCCTCGCCGAGATCGCCCACGAGGGTAACGCAAAGATCGTGGTGGACAACACCTTTGCGTCGCCGTACCTGCAGCAGCCGCTGCAGCTCGGCGCCGACATCGCGCTGCATTCCACCACCAAGTACATCGGCGGACACTCCGACGTGGTCGGTGGCGCTCTCGTCTGCAACGACGAAGAACTGGACACCGCGTTTGCCTTCCTGCAGAACGGATCCGGCGGCGTTCCCGGCCCGTTCGACGCGTTCCTGACGTTGCGCGGAATCAAGACACTGGCACTGCGCATGGAGCGTCACAGTGACAACGCGGAGAAGGTCGTCGAATTGCTCGACGGTCATCCCGCTGTTGCCAGCGTCATCTACCCCGGACTGGCTTCGCATCCGTCGCACAAGGTCGCGGCCAAGCAGATGCGACGCTTCGGCGGCATGATCTCCGTGCGTCTCAAGGGTGGCAAGGCGGCAGCTCTCGACCTGTGCTCGCGCACCGAGATCTTCACGCTGGCAGAATCTCTCGGCGGCGTCGAATCCCTCATCGAGTTCCCCGGCGCGATGACACACGCCTCGACGGCCGGTTCCGCGCTCGAGGTTCCCGACGATCTGGTTCGCCTGTCGGTCGGCATCGAAGACGCCTCCGATCTGGTCGGCGACATCGAGCAAGCACTGTCCTGATCTTCGCTCTCTACGGTAATTCGACTTCGAACCTGCAGTGCGCCTTCACACCTCACGAGGGTGTGGAGGCGCACTTTCTGGAGGCATGCGTGAATCTCGAACAGATCAAAGCTGCACAGCAACTTCTCGCCCCGGTCATGCGCCGTACCCCGGTGGTCGCCTCGCGAGTGTTGTCTGAAACCACCGGCTTCGCCGTGAGCTTGAAATGTGAAAACCTGCAGCGCACCGGCTCTTTCAAACCTCGCGGCGCCTACAATCGCATCGCCAACCTGTCTGCGGAGGAACGGGCGGCGGGCGTGGTGGCGGCCAGCGCCGGCAACCATGCGCAGGGAGTTGCCTGGTCTGCAACAGAATTGGGAATCAAGTCGACGGTCTTCATGCCGACCGGGGCGCCGCTGCCGAAGTTGGTGGCCACCAAGGCATATGGGGCTCAGGTCCACCTGCACGGTTCGACTGTCGACGAAGCACTCGTCGCCGCTCGCGAATTCGCAGACCGGACCGGAGCTGTCCTGGTTCACCCGTTCGACCACGAGGACGTCGTGGCGGGGCAGGGGACGGTGGGGCTCGAAATCCTCGAGCAGCTCCCCGAGGTGGGCACGATCCTCGTCCCCACCGGCGGCGGCGGGTTGATCGCCGGCGTGGCTGCCGCAGTCAAAGCTGTACGCCCACAGGTGCGCATCGTCGGAGTGCAGGCCGAGACCGCGGCGGCCTGGCCGGCGTCGTTGGCCGCCGGGAAGCCGACCGCATTGGCGTCGATGTCCACGATGGCAGACGGTATCGCCGTGGGCTGCCCTGGCGAGGTTCCCTTCGCCGAGGTCGCCGCGCATGTCGACGCGGTGGTGACGGTCAGCGAGGAAGCGTTGTCCAAAGCGCTCCTGTTGTGCCTCGAACGCGCCAAGCTGATCGTCGAACCGGCAGGCGTCGCGGCCGTTGCGGCCTTGATGACGTGCTCTCCGGAAGAGCTGGGACTGACCGGGCCGGTGTGCGCCGTTCTTTCCGGCGGCAATATCGATCCGCTGCTGCTCACACACGTCATCTCCCACGGACTGCGGGCAGCCGGACGGTTCCTCGGCGTTCACATCACCATCGACGATCGGCCGGGCGCACTGGTGTCGCTGCTCGAAGTGGTTCGGGCGAACGGCGCCAGCGTGGTAGACGTCATCCACTCCCGTACCGGTGGCGAACTCGCGCTCGACGAAGTGGAAGTCTTTCTCACCGTCGAGACGCGTGGTCCGGACAACAAGGCAGAACTTCTCACCGCCTTCGACCGCGCCGGCTACGCAGTGCGCTTGCAGAACTGACGCGCTTGCAGAACTGACGCGCTTGCAGAACTGACGCGACTTACTCGTCAGGCCAGCCGCCCAGAACCGTTACGCGGTACTCCTGGTCGACCAGCCTGGCGGGTACGTCGAGTTGATGTAGCCAGTCGATGGCCGAACCGCTCATGCCGACCGCAACCCGACTGAATGCGGCGGCCTGGGCGCAGGAGGACGCAATCACCGACACCGTGCGCCACATCGGCGTCGCCGTCGATTCGCGGTGCAGTGGTTTGACGGTGCTGGCCGTGGCGATCCCACAGTCGGACGGGAGAGCTACTTGGCACGTCGGATCGCCGGGTAGGTCTTGAACCTGAATCTGCCAGCCGTCTTCCGGCGCCGGACCGGCAACCGCGATGTCGCCGCCGAGGCCGACCAGCACTCCGCACCCGAGAAGCGTGGCAGTCGATGCCGCGCAGTGATCCGCCGAACTGGCACGAGCGGTCGCGGAGAGGTCGAGGACTACGTCGTCCGGGCTGTACACGCGGTTGTGCTCGACGCGAATCTTCCACCAGGAGTGCGGGTCTGCCGAGCCGGCCGTTGGTGTGAGTTTGCCGTCGGTCAGCCGTGCGACAGCCAACGCGTCTTCGAGGAAGTGCGCGAACATGGGCGTCACGACGACGCCGTCGACGTTGCTTGCGGCGCTGACGTAGGTTCGAATCTCGGAGTCGGCACGATCTCGATTGGTGGCGGCGTCGGCAGCGGTGAGGTAACCGCGAACCAGGCTGGCCGCGGAGGGCAGGACTTCAGGGTCGGTGACGACAACCCGAGCCTGCACGCCCCAGGTGAGCCACTCGGAGGCCGAGCGCGGCGTGCTCACGAACCGTTGGAAACGGCGTCCGGGGTTCCGAATCCGGCGACCACGACGGGCCGCTTCACAGCGGGATTCTTGGTGTGAGAAGCCGAGGTGTCCGGCGCGAGAGCCGTGGCAGTGGGAGAAGAAACGAGCGAAAGTCCGCCGCTTGCGAGTGCTCCCGCCACAGCCGTGGCTGCGAGGGCGAGGCGAACGGGTCGATACACCGTAGTGCGTCCCCGGGCGGGTCGTGGCCGATCGTCGCTCATGCACTCAGCTTGCACGCCGAACCTGAGAAAAGCCTTGGCGTCTGTAGTCATTTGCGTAACGCCCACCGAGATAAATGAGACATTGGTTACAGGAGTCGCGAGACTGAGCGGTGTCGAATGCATGTTCGAAAGAGTAGATGTTCGCACCGACAAGTTTCGGGTACGACCACGTACGTAGATTTTCAGAGGTTTATCGGAGGTTCGGATGGCAGTCGGTGTCCTGGCGATCGCTGTGTCGATCGGCACCGCACTGGGCGTGATGAGTGGAACTCTCGGAGCGCCCGCACAAGTCGAGAAGAACGAGTCTTCGAATGCTGCAGTCACACTCGCAGCCTGGAACGGACCGGCACGAACTCAGGACACGCCTGAGGGAATCGTGCCGTCCGTACCCTCCAACTTTCCGGGAGCGACGTTGGCGCCCGTGGGAGCGGTGGCGGTGTTCGCGCCGTGGATCAAGAAGGCCGGCGCACTGTGCTCCGAGATCACCCCTGCGGTGATCGCCTCGTTGTACTCGGTCGAGAACGGATTCAAGTACGGACCCGATACCGACATCTCACCGGAAGGTGGGCGCGGGCCTGGCCGTTTCACCACTGCGGCGTGGACCGCTTACGGCAAGGACGGCGACGGCGACGGGAAGATGGACATCCTGGGTGTCGCCGACCCGGTGATGACAACCGGCTACCGTTTGTGCGATCTCGTCAAGCAAGCGCAGTCCTGGCAGAAGTCCGGTGAGGTCGAGGGCGATACCGTCGACCTCGCGCTCGCTGCCTACGACGTCGGACCCGACGCCGTACGTGAAGCGGGCGGCGTACCGGCAGACGAGTCGGATGGCGCCCCCGCCGAACAGGCGGTCGCCGCTCCGTTCGTCGCTCAGATCAAATCTCTGCAGGACTCTTTCGCCCTGATGCTTGCACCCTTCGACTACAACAACCTCGCCGCCGCGGTCGGCGGTGTCGTCGAGGCCGGTCTGAAGTTTCTCGGATTGCCCTACGTCTGGGGCGGCGGAAACATCAACGGGCCGTCGATGGGCGGGTTCGACTGCTCGGGTCTGACGTCGTACGCGATCCACGCGGCCACCGGCGTGACCCTGCCGCGGACCTCCGAGACACAGTGGGGCGTCGGCGTCGAGATCCCGCTGGATCAGGCGCAGCCCGGTGACCTGTTGTTCGGCAACTGGCAGGCAGGCGGCCCCGGCCACGTGGCGATCTACGTCGGCAACGGTCAGATGCTTCACGCACCCACATTCGGTGACGTGGTGAAGGTCGGCCCGATCTTCGCCGGCATGAAGGCTCGCCGCGTGGTGTGAGTGAGCCGGAACAGCAAGCGCCGACAGAGCAAGAAGCGCCACCCGGCCAAGTCGGGTGGCGCTTCTTTTCAGAGCTGGTGCTTCTTCGGCGTTCGTACGGCCGATCAGCTGTGGTAAGGCTCCGCGCTCAGCAGCGTGACCTTCATGGTGCTGCCGTTGGGCAGGTTGTACTCACGAGTGTCGCCGACCTTGGCTTCGAGCAGCGCGCCGCCCAGCGGTGAGTTCGGGGAGTAGACCTCGAGCTTGGCGTCACGTGCGCCTTCTTCGCGGGTAGCGATCAGGAACGTCTCGGTGTCACTCTCGTCGCCGTCGTAGTAGACCTTGACTACGGATCCGGGCAGTGCAACACCGGACTGAGTGGGGGCCTCGCCGACCTTTGCGCTGTTCAGCAGCTCCTGGAGCTGGCGAATGCGGGCTTCCTGCTGACCCTGCTCTTCGCGGGCAGCGTGGTAGCCACCGTTCTCTTTCAGGTCACCCTCTTCGCGACGCTCGTTGATCTCGGCGGCGATGACCGGGCGATTGGCGATGAGCTGGTCGAGTTCGTTCTTGAGCCTGTCATGTGATTCCTGGGTAAGCCAGGTCACCTGGGTCTCGGTCATCTCGATCACTCCCTAGTAGTCGGAGCCGGGGGCTCCCTCGACGATCACTGCAACAGCAGCGAACAACGACTCGGACGCATCACCGAAGATGCAACCTTGCCGTCAATGCAGCAATACACGGTTCCACCCGGAACCGTGTATCGGGCAATTCTATCACGCATGACTACCCGCCCTGTCCGTCGCCAAACGTCCGGCAGGGTGGGTGCGTTCCGAGGTCAGCTCTTTGTCAGGTACTCCGGAACGTCGAAGCTGCAGCCGTAGACGTCGGCCATGCCTGGCGGCTGGGACGTCTTGACCTCGGTGTTGAACTCGAGGGTTTGATGCTCAGACGACGGGACGTAGACCTCACGTCGTCCGGTTTCGGAACCGTCCTTCGAGCGAGCGCGCACGATGCACATCGCGTCACGTGACGAGTCGTCGCGCGTGACAGTGAAACGGATCTTCACCGTGGAGTCGTTGGCGATGTCGAACGAGATGGTCTCGGTCTCGATTTCCTTGACCGCAAATTTTCCGTATGCGTAGTACGCGATTCCGCCGCCTACGACGATGACGAGAGCGGTCAGAGCCCACACCATCCACTTGCGGGGACTGCCCGTGCGAGTAGTGCTCGGGTACCGATCTTGGGGAAGCGGTTTGCTCATCACTCTGCTCTCGAAGACTCGAGTTCACGTGTCGTGCAGCAACTGACTGCGCCCCACCGAACTACCGAAGGGGTCACGGCTGCGCCAGGAACTCTCGGGTGGAACTATAGAGGACGTGTCCCGTCGCGCCGTCGGTAGGTTTGTCGGCAGTCGGTACGTTTGACGGCGAAGGCCCGGAGTAATCCGAGCACTGCACAGCGTGTGAATCGAAGACTGCCGGTAACGGCTAGAGGTGAAGTTGAGGTGAACGAACACGTGAGCGGATTCCGGCTCATGGCCGTCCATGCCCATCCCGACGACGAGTCGAGCAAGGGTGCGGCCACCACCGCCCGTTATGCAGCCGAAGGCCACGAAGTGATGGTCCTGACGCTCACCGGGGGCGAGCGTGGCGACATTCTCAACCCGGCCATGGACGTTCCCGGCGTCCGCGATCGAATCAGCGAAGTCCGCCAGGAGGAGATGGCCGAGGCCGCTCGCATTCTGGGCGTGAAGCAGCGCTGGCTCGGTTTCGTCGATTCCGGGCTTCCCGAGGGCGACCCGCTTCCGCCGCTGCCCGAAGGGTGCTTCGCCCTCGTTCCGCTCGAAGAGTCGACGCGCGCGCTGGTCAAGGTGATTCGCGAGTTCCGTCCCCACGTCGTCACGACGTACGACGAGAACGGTGGATACCCGCACCCGGATCACATCCGGTGCCACGAGGTGACGATGGCTGCGTACGAAGCCGCCGCCGATCCCGAGTACTTCCCCGAGGACGGGGAGCCGTGGGAGATCAAGAAGGTCTACTACTCGCACGGGTTCATCCGTAAGCGCCTCGAACTCTTCCAGGAGGAGTACGAGCGTCGCGGTGAGCCGTTCCCGATGGCGGACTGGCTCAAGAAGTGGAAGACCGAGCGTGGCGACATGATGGTCCGGGTGACCACTCAGGTCACGTGCGGCGATTACTTTCCCCAGCGAGACGACGCCCTGCGTGCGCACGCGACGCAGATCGATCCCAACGGTTCGTTCTTCGCTGTGCCGCTCGACATTCAGCAGAAGATCTGGCCCACCGAGGAATTCGAGCTCGCCAAGACGCGGGTCACCACGTCCATTCCGGAAACCGACCTGTTCGCAGGTCTCGAAGAGGACGCTCAGAAGTGAATGCTCTGTCCGTCGAGGTAATCCTCGGCACCACACAATTTCTTGCTCAGACCCCGAGTAATCCATCCGGTCCGGAGTTCGGAAAGTCGTCTCCGGTCGGCCTGGTGGTCATTCTTGCGCTACTCATCGGTGTGATTCTTCTGGTCCGGTCGATGAATCGTCAGCTCAAGAAGCTGCCGGAAACCTTCGAACCGGATCATCCCGAACTCGATCAGCAGGCAGACGAAGGCACCGACCGGGGAGCCATCACAGCTCCGAGCCCGGCGGAACCGAACGTCTCTACCGAGAAGAAGCCGAAGCAAGAATCCTGAGACGAACGAGGTAGGGATGATGGACCCACGGATGCGGAACAACCTGGGTGGGTCCTCGAGCCCCTACCTGCGTCAGCACGCCGACAATCCGGTCCACTGGCAACAGTGGGGTGAAGAAGCGATGGAGTGGGCGCGCGAGCGCGACGTGCCGATCCTTCTCTCGATCGGGTACTCGGCGTGCCACTGGTG
Organism: Rhodococcus sp. KBW08; assembly: GCF_003852455.1. NCBI lineage: Bacteria > Bacillati > Actinomycetota > Actinomycetes > Mycobacteriales > Nocardiaceae > Rhodococcus > Rhodococcus sp. KBW08. The sequence continues at coordinate 82,841 of NZ_QAJJ01000006.1, read as the reverse complement.
CCACGTCATGGCGCACGAGTCGTTCGAGAACGACGAGATCGCGGCCATCATGAACGAGAACTTCGTCTGTGTGAAGGTGGACCGCGAAGAGCGTCCCGACATCGACGCCGTCTACATGAACGCGACGGTCGCGATGACCGGCCAGGGCGGCTGGCCGATGACGTGTTTCCTGACTCCCGACGGTTCCCCCTTCTACTGCGGTACGTACTACCCGCCGGCGCCTCGCGGCGGAATGCCCTCGTTCACACAGCTTCTCGAAGCGATCGCGGACACCTTCACCAATCGGCGCGACGAGGTCGACAACGCGGCGCAGTCGATCGTGACGGAACTTCAGCGCGCGTCGGGCGGAATTCCGTACGGCGGAGCGCCTGTCGACGCCGAGTTGCTCGATGCGGCGGGTCGATCGATCCTCGGTGACGAAGACATCCCGCGCGGGGGATTCGGTGGGGCACCGAAGTTTCCGCCGTCGGCACTACTGGAGGGGTTGCTCCGACAGTACGAGCGAACGGGTTCGGGCGAGATTCTCGGCGGCATCGAGCGCACCGCCGAAGCAATGGCTCGTGGCGGGATCTACGACCAGTTGGGTGGCGGTTTCTCGCGGTACTCGGTCGATGCCGAGTGGGTGGTTCCGCACTTCGAGAAGATGCTCTACGACAATGCGCTGCTCCTGCGGTTCTACGCGCACTGGGCGCGGCGGACCGGATCGGACCTCGCCACTCGCGTCACCGAGGAGACCGCAAGGTTCCTGCTTTCAGATCTGCTGACCGAGAACGGTTGCTTCGCTTCGGCTCTCGATGCCGACACCGACGGCGTCGAAGGCCTCACGTACGTATGGACGCCGGCGCAGTTGGTCGAGGTACTCGGTGCGGAGGACGGACAGTGGGCGGCGGACTTGTTCCGGGTCACCGATACCGGCACGTTCGAAGAGGGTGCTTCGGTATTGCAGTTGCTCCGAGACCCCGACGACTGGTCACGCTGGCAGCGGGTCTCCGACGCCCTACGCGCTGTCCGGGCCGGGCGTCTGCAGCCTGGTCGCGACGACAAAGTGGTGACGGCCTGGAACGGGCTGACCGTCACGGCGTTGACGGAAGCGGGGTTGGCCCTGGATCGACCCGACTGGATCGCTGCGGCAGCCGAGTGTGCAGGAACTCTCCTCGACCTCCACCTGGTGGACGGTCACTTGCGTCGCGCATCCCTCGGTGGGGCTGTCGGTGCCCCGACGGGCGTGCTCGAGGATTACGCAATGTTGGCCACCGGCCTCCTGGCTCTCTACCAGGCAACGGGATTGGCGCGGTGGCTCGATGCGGCGCAGCAGTTGCTCGACGTCACTGTCGACCACTTCGCTGATCCGGCCGAGCCGGGAAGCTGGTTCGACACGGCCGATTTCGCGGAGTCGCTCGTGACTTTGCCCCGAGACCCGTTGGACGGCGCGACGCCGTCCGGTGCGTCGAGCGTCGCGGAGGCTCTGTTGACCGCAGCGGCGTTGACCGATGCCGAGCGCTCTTCTCGTTACGCCCAGGCCGCGGCGGACGCGCTGGCGAGGGCCACGCTGCCGCTCGAGCGTGCGCCTCGGTCGGCGGGGCACTGGCTCGCGGTGGCGGAAGCGTCGTTGCGCGGTCCGATACAGGTGGCCGTCGTCGGGGAAGGTTCGCTGTTGGCCGATGCCCGCCGGCTTGCGCCGGGTGGTGCAGTGGTTGTCGGGGGTGCCCCGGATTCTTCACCGCTGCTTGCAGATCGACCCCTCGTCGACGGAGGTGAAGCCGCGTACATCTGTCGGGGATTCGTGTGTGATCGGCCGGTGACGACGGTGGTGGAACTGGCGAGTCAGTTGAACACGACGAGCCATACCGCGATGTAGTGGCAGATCGCTGCGACGACCGTCGCGGCGTGGAAGAACTCGTGATGCCCGAACGTCGTGGGCCACGGGTTGGGCCATTTCGTCGCGTACAGAATTGCGCCGACGCTGTAGAAGATCCCGCCGACGAGCAGCAGCACCATCGGCGCCACACCGACCTGGTGTGTCAGTTCACCGACCACCGGAACGATCGCCCAGCCGAGGAGAAGATAGAGCGGTACCCCCACCCATTTCGGCGCGGTGGGCCAGAGCATCTTGAGGGCAACGCCGGCCAGCGCGCCTGCCCACACGATCGCAAGAATGATCTTGCCGGTGTGGGTAGGGAGACCGAGCATGGCGAACGGTGTGTAGCTGCCGGCGATGAAGAGAAAGATCATCGAATGGTCCGCACGCTTCATCCACGTACGGCCCTTGACGGTCTGCCACTGGATACGGTGATAGGTCGCGCTGATGCCGAAGAGGCCGCAGATCGTGATGCTGTAGATCGCGGTTGCCCACGCCGCCTTGGCGCCTACCTGAGCGCCGGCTACGGAGACGAGAACGATGCCCGCGACGACGGAGACACCGAGCGCCCACAGGTGGATCCAACCGCGCATGCGTGGTTTGACCGGAAGCTCGTCGAGCCCGAATGCCGTCATGTGCAACCCCTCTCGTTCCGTGTTGTTGCGAAGCGAGTAACCTACGGTACCGTAGGTTACGCACCAGTAGCATAACCTACCTGCGGGTTTTCGACGCGCACAAAAAGCGTGACGGCGCTCGCATGTGGCGGTGACCGGCGGGCGTACTCTTTGACACCATGGTGATGTCACGGTGAATCTGCGCGGACTGCTGTACAGCATCTACGAGCGACGGCTCCTCAGTCATCTCGACGGTCTCGCGCACCCACGGCACGTCGCCGTGATGTGTGACGGAAATCGGCGATGGGCTCGCGAGAACGGCTTCACCGATGTCAGTCACGGGCACCGCATGGGCGCACTCAAGATCGCCGAATTGCTCGAGTGGTGTGATGCCGCCGGGATCGAGATGGCAACCATCTACCTGCTCTCGACCGAGAACCTGCGCCGCGAGCCGGAAGAGCTCGACACCCTCCTCGAAATCATCACCGACGTCGTCGAAGAGATCTCCGGGCCCGGCAAGAACTGGAGTGTGCAGATCGTCGGCGCCCTCGATCTTCTGCCACCCGAGCAGTCCAGGCGGTTGCGCGAAGCTGCCGCCGGAACCAGCGGCCGAACCGGGACACATGTCAACGTCGCGATCGGATACGGCGGACGACAGGAGATCGCCGACGCCGTCCAATCGCTCCTGCGCGACAAGATCGGTGAGGGGCTGGGTGGAGACGAACTGATCCAGGCGGTCACGGTCGACGGCATCGACGGTCACCTCTACACGTCGGGCCAGCCCGATCCGGACCTCGTGATTCGCACGTCCGGCGAGCAGCGGCTCTCCGGATTCCTGTTGTGGCAGAGCGCTTATTCGGAAATCTGGTTCACCGAGGCGTACTGGCCCGAGTTCCGTCGAGTCGATTTCCTTCGGGCCTTGCGTGATTACGCGGCGCGCCACCGACGGTTCGGCGCCTGAGCGGGCTCAGAGCTTGCGCAGTCGGAGCCGGTTGATCGTGTGATCGGCGTCCTTGCGCAGCACCAGGGTGGCGCGAGGGCGGGTAGGAAGAATGTTCTCCACCAGGTTCGGGTGGTTGATCGAGTTCCAGATCTCCTTCGCCGCGATGGTCGCGTCACGGTCGGAGAGCCCCGAGTAGTGGTGGAAGTGAGCGCTGGGATCGGCGAACGACGTATTGCGGAGCGCGAGGAATCGCTGGATGTACCAGGCTTCGATGTCCTCGATCCGGGCGTCGACGTAGATCGAGAAGTCGAAGAGGTCGGAGACCATCAGACGCGGACCCGTCTGCAGGACGTTGAGGCCTTCGATGATGAGGATGTCCGGCTGGCGGATGAGGTGGTACTGGCCCGGGATGATGTCGTACGAGGTGTGCGAATACACCGGCGCTGCTACTTCTTCGGCGCCGGACTTCACCTCGGTGACGAAGCGCAACAACTTGCGGCGATCGTAGCTCTCGGGAAAACCCTTGCGGTGCATGATGCCTCGCCGCTGGAGTTCCTTGGTCGGATAGAGGAATCCGTCCGTGGTGACGAGATCGACGCGCGGATGGTGATCCCAGCGAGCCAGGAGGGCTTGCAGCACACGAGCAGTCGTGGATTTACCGACGGCAACCGAACCGGCCACACCGATGACGAAGGGCACCTGACGATCCGGATGCTTCTCGCCGAGGAACGTCGCGGTGGCCGCGAACAGTCGTTGGCGTGCCGCCACCTGCAGGTGGATCAGACGCGCGAGGGGGAGATACACCTCGGCAACTTCTTCGAGATCGATCTGCTCGCCGAGACCACGCAGGCCGTACAACTCGTCCTCGGTCAACACCAATGGCGTCGACTTGCGCAGTGTCCGCCACTGCTTGCGGTCGAACTCGACGTAGGGACTCGATTCGTTGGTGCGCGCCATCAGCCCAGCTCACCGGCGCGTAGTGAACCCGGGGCCCGGCGGACGAAACAGCTATGCGAGCAAGCCAGGCGCGTGTGCGCACGATCCGAGTGCATAGTCGGATTGTGCTCGGTGCCACGTCCGGGACTTTCGCCGGGTGGCATTCCGGAGCGAGCGACTAGGCTCGGTAGTTATGGATCCAGACACACTTGTTCGCCAATACCTGCTGCTCGGACTGGGTTTCGACCGTCTCGAAGACGGGTTCGTCGACGCGTTCACCGGTGACCCGGCGCTGCGTAAGCAGGTCGAGAGTGCCCCGAAGCCCGATCCGCGTGAACTTGCCCGCACGGCACGTGAATTGCGCGGCGAACTGGCCGGAAGTGGTCTGAATGCCGAACGCGCCCATTTCATCGACGTTCACCTGCGTGCCCTGGAATGCTCCGGGCGCAAGTTCGCGGGTGAGGACATCGGCTTCGTGGACGAGGTGGAGGCGTATTTCGACGTACGAATCGACAAGGGAAGCGAGGATGCCTACAGCGACGCACACCGGTTGATGGGTGAAGTTCTGCCCGGTCCGGGACCGTTGGCCGAGCGGGTGCAGGCGCATCGCAAGGCCGACGAGATCCCCGCGGCGAGACTGAACGAGTGCGTCGAGGCGATGTCGAGCGCGCTGCGTGATCTGGTTCGCGGCACCTTCGGGCTCCCCGCGTCGGAAACCGTCGAATACGAAGTGGTGGGGGACAAGCCGTGGTCCGGCTTCAACTACTACCTCGGTGACTACCGCTCCAAGGTTGCGATCAATTCGGATCTGCCGCAGTTCATGGCCAACCTGCCGCGGCTGATCGCGCACGAGTCCTACCCCGGCCATCACACCGAGCATTGCCGCAAGGAAGCCGGCCTCGTCGGAACCGGCCAACTCGAGCAGACGCTGTTTCTGGTCAACACGCCGCAGTGCATCATGGCCGAAGGCCTCGCCGATCTGGCGCTCGAAGCGATAGTCGGCCCGGACTGGGGTTTGTGGGCGCAGGAAATCTACGCCGACCTCGGATTGTCTTTCGACGGGGAAAAGGCGCAACGGCTCTCCACCGCGTCGGGGCAGCTGCTGAGCGTTCGTCAGGACGCCGCTCTGATGTTGCACGACGAGGGGCGCAGTCTCGACGACGTTGCCCTCTTCCTGGAACGATGGTCGCTGTCGACGCCGGAACGCGCTCGCCAATCGCTCAAGTTCCTCTCGTCACCGCTGTGGCGCGCTTACACCAGCACATATGTCGAGGGATACCGGCTGCTCGGGGGCTGGCTGGACGAGGTGCCGGTGGGCGCAGAGCGCACCGAACGGTTCCGCAGGCTGCTCGACGAGCCGCTGGTCCCCAGCTCTCTGCGTGCTGCCTAGTGCCGGGTGGAGACGGCGGGAGCGAACTTCGTAGACTGGACGCATTCGTTTCCGCATCCAGCTTGGAGATTCCTCGATGACCGCTGTGCCCGGCTCCGACGTCAACTCTGCATCACTCGCCGAACTCGATCCCGAAGTCGCCGAGGCGATGGCTGGTGAATTGGCTCGTCAGCGCGACACGCTCGAGATGATCGCGTCGGAAAACTTCGTTCCCCGCTCGGTTCTGCAGGCTCAGGGCAGTGTCCTGACCAACAAGTACGCCGAGGGCTACCCGGGACGTCGTTACTACGGCGGTTGCGAGCACGTCGACGTCATCGAGGATCTTGCGCGCAACCGTGCGAAGGAACTCTTCGGTGCGGAGTTCGCCAACGTTCAGCCGCACTCGGGCGCACAGGCCAATGCTGCTGTCCTGATGGCTCTGATGAACCCGGGTGAGAAGCTGCTCGGCCTCGACCTCGCACACGGCGGTCACCTCACGCACGGCATGAAGCTCAACTTCTCCGGCAAGTTGTACGACGTCGCGTCCTACGGCGTCAGCAAGGAAGATCACCGCATCGACATGGACGAGGTGCGCTCGATCGCCCTCGCCGAGAAGCCGAAGGTCATCGTCGCCGGCTGGTCCGCGTACCCGCGTCAGCAGGACTTCGCGGCGTTCCGTGCGATCGCCGACGAGGTCGGGGCGTACCTGTGGGTCGACATGGCTCACTTCGCCGGACTGGTGGCAGCCGGCCTGCACCCGTCGCCCGTCCCGTACGCGGACGTCGTCTCCTCGACCGTCCACAAGACCCTCGGTGGACCGCGTTCCGGTCTGATCCTGGCGAAGAAGGAGTGGGCCAAGAAGCTCAACTCCGCTGTCTTCCCCGGTCAGCAGGGCGGTCCGCTCATGCATGCCATCGCGGCCAAGGCAGTCACCTTCAAGATCGCTGCCGGTGAAGAGTTCAAGGATCGTCAGGCACGCACCCTTTCCGGTGCGCGCATCCTGGCCGAGCGTCTGGGCAACAAGGACGTCGCAGATCAGGGCATCAGCGTTCTGACCGGCGGCACCGACGTTCACCTCGTTCTCGTGGACCTGCGTAACTCGCAGCTCGACGGCCAGCAGGGTGAGGACCTTCTGCACGAAATCGGCATCACGGTCAACCGCAACGCTGTTCCGTTCGATCCCCGCCCGCCGATGACCACCTCCGGTCTGCGCATCGGTACCGCTGCGTTGGCCACTCGCGGATTCGGCGATGCCGAGTTCACCGAGGTCGCCGACATCATCGGTACCGCTCTGGCCGGCAACGCGGATCTGCCGGCGCTGCGTGCGCGTGTGGCCAAGCTCGCTCTCGACCTTCCGCTCTACGACGGTCTCGAGAACTGGGGCCTGCTCAGCAAGAACGTCTAGGAATTTCTTCACCGACGGCCCGGTCCCTTTCGAGGGGCCGGGCCGTCGGTGTTCATGGATGGGCGGTTCACGGAGTTGTGTCATCGGTCACATGACCGATGGTGGCCGAGTTCGGCGCTTCCTAGCCTGAGAGCATCACCCCTCCGGCGAAGGAAACCCCATGACCGAACAGAATCTGCATTGGCTCTCCGCTACCGAGATGGCGGCGTCGGTTGCGTCGAACAGTCTCTCGCCCAACGAGATTGCCGAAGCGATGATCCATCGCGTCGACGCCGTCAATCCGTCGATCAACGCGATAGTGCAGTTCGATCGTGAGCAGGTCACCCGCGACGCGGCCGAACTCTCACGACAGCAGGAATCGGGCGAGAAACTCGGCCCGCTGCACGGCATTCCGTTCACGATCAAAGATCTGACGGCAGTGAACGGGTTGCCGACCACGTTCGGGATGAAGCCGATGGCCGACAACATCGCCACGGGAAATGCCGTCGTCGTGGACAGGCTGCGGGGCGCCGGCGGACTGTTCCTGGGAAAGACGAACACTCCCGAAAGCGGTTACTACGGTGGCACCGACAACCACCTGTACGGGCCGACGCACAACCCGTGGAAGCTCGGCAACAGCGCGGGTGGGTCCAGTGGCGGTGCGTCGGCTGCTGTGGCTGCAGGCCTCGGGCCACTTGCCGAGGGCAGTGACGGCGCCGGATCGGTGCGTATCCCGTCGGCGCTCTGCGGGGTCGTCGGGTTGAAGCCGACCACTGGCGTCATCCCGCAGACCATTCTGGCCGGGCGCTTCTACAACTGGGCGTACCACGGTCCGATCACCAGGACTGTCGCTGACAACGCGCTCATGCTCGACATCATGGCCGGGCCGGACAATGCGGATCCGCTCTCGATCGAGCGTGCCGAGACCTCGTATGTCGAAGCATCGAAGGGCGACGTGAAGGGGCTTCGCGTCGCGTGGTCGACGAATCTCGGTCTCGGCCACGTGGATCCGGAGGTACTGGCAGTGTGCCTCGACGCGTTGTCGGCATTCGAGGAATTGGGTGCCCAGATCACCGAGGCGACCCCGCAGTGGGGAAATCCGTCGGAGTCGATGTGGAACGGCATCTGGGTTCCCGGTTTCGCTTCGGAATACGACTTGCTCGACTGGGAGGACCAGCGCGGCGAGGTCGACGACAACCTGATCGAGATCATGCACGAGGCCGAGCGGCTCACCGGTGTCGACGTCGGGCGGGCCGACGCATTCCGCGGCGTCATGTGGGACACGTGGACCACCTTCATGAACGACTACGACGTGTTGGTCTCGCCGACCTTGGCTTCGGCCACGTTCCCGCTCAGTCAGTTCGCGCCGTCGTGGCTCGAAGGCGCGTCGCTGCGTGAGCAGTTGCTCGATTGGCTCTTCACCTACCCGTACAACATGCTCAACAATCCGGCGATCACCGTGCCCGCCGGATTTACCGCCGACGGTCGACCGGTGGGGCTGCAGATCGCCGCACGTCACCGCCAGGACGCACTGGTTCTACGGACTGCCGCGAACTTCGAAGCGGTGCGTCCGTGGGCGGACAAGAAGCCGGCCGATTCACTGGTGGTGGTCTAGCTCACACGATTGGCTAGATTGGTGTGATGACGTCTGTATTGCCTGATCGCGGCGCCGGACCTGACATGTTCGCGCCGCGATCGCCGGCGGCCGGGGCCTACGGCATTCTCGGCCTGTGTGCCGAAGAACTCCGCGCACGGGGACTGGCGTACTCGGCTGCGGCGGTCACGTACCGGGACCCGTCGAGCGGACGGCATCGTGCTCTGGCGAGTTCCGGATACGACGCCAGGGTGCTCGAGTTCCTGCTCGACGACTTCGTGGCCGATCGCAATCTCTTCGGCATCATTCGCGAGGCTTCGGGCGTGCCCGTGTTCTGGCAGGACGTGCCACGCTTCGAGCAGGTCGAGATGGTCACCGATGTTCTCCGGCCGTCCGGGTACGCCGAGGGGGCTTCGGTCGCTTTGGGGTTCTCCGGCCGTGAGGTGACCGGATTGCTGCACATGAGCTTCGCGGATTCCGGCGTCGTCGATCGCGTGCGCGAGGTGGTGGCGGCGTCCAGCGCGGCCTGCTCGAGCGTCGTGGGGGACCAGGTGGCGCTCGATCGCGTCCATCTCAGCCCGCGGGAGATCCAAGTACTGCAATTGGTGGCCAGGGGCGCGGGCAATGTCGAGATCGCCGAGAAGTTGTTCGTCAGCCGTCGCACCGTCGCCACCCACCTCGAGAACATCTTCGTCAAGACCGGAACCAATTCGCGGGTTCAGGCAGCGGTGCGCGCTGCCAAGTGGGGTCTGATCGAGTCCTGAGTGACGCTGAATCACACGAGTGGCATTTTGTTACCTGGCGTTCACCAGATGTGCGGCTCGTTCCGTGGCGCGAGTGTCCGATCCGCAGTACCGTCGGCAGTAACGAGTAACCAGAAGTTACTTGTGCGGGAGGTTCTGATCGTGACTGAAACACTCAGTACGAGAGGGCCGGCGCCCGGCCCTTGTATCAGCTGACACAGCGTCACCTGACACCAGAGCCGTCCGGCCCAGCGAGCTGAGTTTGCGCGGGTGCCGCGCAGACCTAGGAGCCCAACGTGACTGCATCACGCTCCGTCTCTGCCCACTCGGCCCGGGCTGATCTATCAGCCGGGAATCATTCGGGAGATGCACTTCGCACGTACGTCTTGGATACCTCGGTACTACTGTCCGATCCATGGGCTGTCACACGATTCGCCGAACACCACGTGGTTCTCCCACTGGTCGTGATCAGCGAACTCGAAGGCAAGCGACACCACCACGAACTGGGATGGTTCGCCCGAGAATCGCTCCGCATGCTCGACGATCTCCGGATCGAATACAGCCGACTCGACCGTCCGGTGCCGATCGGCACCGAGAACGGGACACTGCAGGTCGAACTCAATCACACCGACCCTGCAGTCCTGCCCGTCGGATTCCGCACGGACAGTAACGATTCGAGGATTCTGGCGTGCGCGTTGAATCTTGCGGCGGAGGGCAAGGACGTAGTCCTCGTCAGTAAGGACATTCCGCTTCGCGTGAAGGCAGGCGCGGTGGGACTGCCTGCCGACGAGTACCACGCTCACGACGTCGTGCCCTCCGGATGGACGGGCATGACCGAACTGGACGTCGCGTCGACGGACATCGACGAGCTGTTCAACGAGGGATTCCTGGACCTCGACGAAGCGCGAGATCTGCCGTGTCACACGGGTCTTCGCCTGTTGGGTGGTTCGTCGAGCGCTCTCGGTCGGGTGACTCCCGACAAGCGCATCCAGTTGGTGCGCGGCGAGCGCGAGGCGTTCGGGCTGCACGGGCGCTCCGCCGAGCAGCGCATTGCGCTCGATCTCCTGATGGACGAGAGTATCGGCATCATCTCGCTCGGAGGTAAGGCAGGCACCGGTAAATCGGCCTTGGCTCTGACGGCAGGCTTGGAAGCCGTTCTCGAGCGCCGTACTCAGCGCAAGGTTGTCGTCTTCCGTCCGCTGTATGCCGTTGGCGGACAAGAACTCGGCTACCTTCCCGGTAGTGAGAGCGAGAAGATGGGCCCGTGGGCTCAGGCCGTCTTCGACACTCTGGACGGGTTGGCCTCACCCGAGGTTCTGGAAGAGGTTCTCGCCCGCGGAATGCTGGAAGTGTTGCCGCTGACGCATATTCGCGGTCGGTCGCTGCACGATTCGTTCGTGATCGTCGACGAAGCGCAGTCACTCGAGCGAAATGTTCTGCTGACAGTGCTTTCTCGTCTGGGAACCGGCTCGCGGGTGGTGCTCACTCACGACGTCGCGCAGCGTGACAACCTGCGAGTGGGCAGGCACGACGGAGTTGCGGCCGTTATCGAAAAGCTGAAGGGGCACCCGCTTTTCGCGCACATCACGCTTACGCGCAGTGAGCGTTCACCGATCGCCGAGTTGGTGACCGACATGCTCGAGGAGTTCGGCCCCACTTCCTGAGAAGCGATCTCCCCGTGCGGACTTCGGTCTGCACGGGGAGATGTATGGGTTCGAAGTTGTTTCAGTTTTGCAGCGGTCCCAGTTCGATGTCGAGAACTTCCTGCACCACACGCATCGCCGCCAGCCCCGCCGGCGCGCCGCAGTACGCGCTCGCATGGATCACGGTTTCGACGATCTCGGTGCGCGTCAAGCCGTTTCGCAGTGCCCCGCGTACGTGGCCCTTCAGTTCGTTCTCGGCGCGCAGCGCGATCAGCATCCCCAGATTGATCAGACTGCGACTGCGCCGATCGAGTCCCGGGCGCGTCCACACCGATCCCCAGACGTTGGCCGTCACGAAGTTCTGCAGTTCTTCGCTGTCGGTGCCGCGGGTGCGCTCGAAAGCTGCGTCGACGAAATCGGCGCCCATGACTTCGGTTCGCACAGCCAAGCCGGCGTCGAAGGAGTCAGGCGTGGTGTTCTCGGACATGGGAGGTTCGCTCGCTTTCGGCAGGTGTTTTCAGGCCGGAGCAAGCCTACTTCGTGTCCCGTTCCCGACGACTGCACGGCCGACCGCGGTCACCACGCCCCACGCGACGTCTCTCAGACTGAAGTAGTCCCGCCAGACGGAGACCTTGCCGTCACGCAGTTCGAAGGTTCCGCACACCCAGAATTCGATGCGCAGCGGTCCGACGGTGAGGATGTCGGTGCGTTCGGTGAGCACCGTGGTCTCGTCGCCGACGATGTGGTGCATCTCCGCCTCGAATTTCAGTGAAGGCTTGGTGACCAGCCGTAGCGCTCGCACGACGGTCTTCTTGCCTCGCAGCGTTGGGAGCGAGACGTTCTGCCAGACGATGTCGTCTGTCATCAATTCGGCTGCGGCGTCCACGTCGAAATCGGTGAGGGCCGCGAACATTGCGTTCACCGTGGCTGTCGAACTACTCATGGGGTGTCCTTGGCTGATTATTCGGCCGGTGTTGCCCGGATGAAGGTACCGAGATGATCGTGATCGAAGTACTCCAAGGTTAGCGAGTTTCCGTCGAAGGTGGCCTTCGAGACCGTCCCGGCCGGTGCGTTCTCGCCGCTGAGCGGGAACGTGAAGGTGTTTCCCTCCCAGTGGGTCAGCGGGTACGTCACGGCCGCGGGACCCATGGTCAAGGTCAGCGCACCGTTCTGCTGCGTCACGAGTGCGGGACCCCAGTACGGGTTGCCGTAGTCGCCGGTCAATTGGTTTGTCGGTGGTGCAGGAGCGGGGGAGGCCGGCGGTGTCTTCCCGGCAAGTTCGCCCTCGGGATCGGCTTGTGAGGCAAACGACGCTTCGTAGAGCGGGCGCCACTCGCGGGTGATCTTTCCGAACTGCACCAGGTCGGCGAACTCGGCGGTCAAGGTCTCCGCGACGCCGGTGGGCGTGCCGTTGGTCAGAACGACGATGCCGACGTCAGCGGAGGGAATCGTCACGAAATTCGTCCCGGCTCCGACCAGGAAGGCGCCGGAATGGCTGGCGGTGACACGGCCCGCGGCGCTGTCGGAAACGTTGAACCCGTAGCCGTAGAAGCCGGAGCGTTCCCCGATTTCCTGCGCGTGGCGCGAGACGATCTCCGGGTTGACCGCGGGCACGAGCGCATCTGTCCGAACGATCTGCTGCCCCTGATACTGACCACCCGACAGCACCATGTCCAACCACTTGGCCATGTCGTTCGCCGAGGAGCTGACTCCACCGGCGGGGGATTGGGCGTCGGCGTCCCGAACCGGCCCTACCTCGTACTTTCCGTCTTCGAGAATGTGGCCCACTGTTCGATTTTCTCGGGCTTGGTAATCGGCGAACCGCGAAGACGTCGACGTCATACCGAGCGGACCGTAGATCGTGTTCTGCGACAGCGTTTCCCAATCGGTGCCCGCCGCAGCGGCAACGGCCTCCGCGCCGGCCGTGACGCCGAAGTTCGTGTACTCGTATGTGATTCGGAACGGATTGAGCGGAAGCTGGCGAAGTTTCTCGAGCACCTGGGCCCGGTTGTAGCCCAGGTCCTCCAGTCCGTCGCCGGCGTGGTCCGGTAATCCCGACCGATGCGTGTAGAGATCGGAGATCGTGAGGTGGTCGGTCACCCACGGATCGGCAAGCGCAAACCCCGGTAGTTTCGAGATCACGGGAGTGTCCCAGTCGACGGTCCCGATTCCGACTTCGTGGGCGACCACCGTGGCCCCTACCGATTTCGACACCGACGCCAGTTGGAACACGGTGTCGGCATCGACGGTGGCGCTCTTACCCAACTCGCGAACCCCGAATCCCTTTGCATACACAGTCTTACCTCCGTGCACCACGGCCACAGCCATGCCGGGAACACCGGAACGTGCCATGAGATCGTTCGCGAGGCCGTCGAGCTTCCCGACCGCGTCGTCGATTTGCCCGTCCGGGATCGGCACCCCGGCGTCGAGACCCGGGCTGGCGTCGCTGACGACCGGCCTGGGCGCTGAGGTGGTGTCTGAATCGGACGAGCATCCGGCGAGCAGGGCGACCGTCAGTACTACCGGAACCGCCGCTGCCGCCAGAAGCGAGCTGTTTCTACTGGTGATGGACACGAGATTCTCCCTAGCAGGGCTGTCGTCGGTACCACTCGGTCAATCCAGTATCGGGAATCGTGGGCTGATAGTGGGACAAATCGGGAAACCTTGTAACTACTTCGGGGTCTTGGTTGTCAGACTGCCGAGAATGGAGCCTTCCGTGACCGGCTTCCAGGGGAGCAACAACGCGACCAGCAGAGCGGTGATCAGTGCCGCGCCGACCGTGAAGTACGACGCGATGGCGAAGCCTTCCAGGCATGCGGTCTTCATCGTGTAGATCAGACTGTCTTTCTGCTGCTCGAAGAGCGGACTGATGTCGCGGGAGCGGATCTCGATGACGCTGAGCACCGACTCACGAGCGAAGCCCTTCTCCTGTGCCGACATCACGGCGTCGGGAATAGCGTCGACGATCGGAGCCACCTTGGACGTGTAGTACGAGGCGACGATCGAGCCGATGACGGCGACGCCCAGGGTCCCGCCCAGCTCACGCGTCGTGTCGTTGACTGCCGAACCTGCGCCGGCTTCGTCGAGGGGCACCGAGGACATGATGGAGTCGGTTGCCGGTCCCTGGACAATTGCGAGGCCAAGACCCATGAGCACCATCGAGATCACGACGGGTCCGAGGTAGGGCGTCTCGACGGTCGTCCGACCCGCCAGGAACATCCCGCCGCTGAGGACGAGGAGGCCGAACACCATCACTGCGGTCGTGCCGAGTTTCTGTGCCGCCAAGGTGGCGACTGGGGCGCCCACGGCAACAGCTGCAGCGAAAGGCAAAGAGTGGATGCCGAATTCGAGCGGCGAGTACTCCCGGACTCCCTGGAAGTACTGCGTGATCAGGAACAAGAATCCGAACATGCTGAAGTAACTCACCGCAATCGCCAAGGCGGGGAACGAAAAACGTCGGATCCGAAAGAGGTTCATGTTCAGGATCGGTGCATCGGTGCGCAGTTCCCAGAAGACGAATGCGCCCAACAGCACTGTCGCGGAGAGGTATCCCGTGATGCTGAACGTCGACACCCATCCACGATGTGGTGCGTCGATGATGGTCCACACCAGAATGACGATGCCGAGGAGCGACAAGATTGTTCCGACGAAATCGAATCGGCCGACGTGGAGCGCCTTCGATTCCGGAACAACCAGCAGCACACCGACGATGACCAACAACGCTGCCGGAACGTTCATCCAGAACACCGAGTGCCAGGAGAAGTGCTCGAGAAGCCAGCCGCCCGCCGTCGGGCCGATGGCAATCGCGAAGCCGGCCATTGCGGTCCAGGCCGCGATGGCGATGGCCCGTTCTCTGGCGTCGGTGAAGATGTTGGTGATCATGGCCAGAGTTGCCGGAAAGACTGCCGCGGCAAAGACACCCATGGCAGCGCGCGCCATGATCACCTGTTCGAGGTTGGAAGCCAAAGCGCCGACGAGCGACATCGCGCCGACGCCGATCAGACCGATGATCATCACTCGGCGGCGTCCGAAGCGGTCACCCAAGTGGCCGAAAGTGAGTAGGAACCCGGCGAAGGTCAACGTGTACGCGTCGACGATCCATTGCAGGTCGCTGACGCTGGCGAACAGGTCGACGCTCATCGTCGGCAGCGCGACGTTGACCACTGTGTTGTCCAGCACGACAAGGAGTTCGGCGAGGCAGATGAAGATCAGCGCAGCGAATCGACGGGACTTGGTCATCATGGGCGCCGAGGGCGCCGGTGCAAGTGTGTGAGACATGTTTGTACGCCATCTCTGCTCCTGCGCGAACGGCAGCAGCGGTTGGAAGTAGGTGGTCAGTCAGCTCGGGGCTGAGACCAGTGCCTTGAGGTGAGCGCCGATGCGATCGAGAGGCGCTGTGGTGTGCTGGGCTTTTGCCATCAGGGTTGCGCCTTCGATCGACGCGATCACGACGGTTGCCCACTGTGCTGCAGTCTCGGACGGCTGTCCCTGCTGCCAGAAGAACGATGTGAGAAGCGATTCCCACGAAGTGAAGGATTCGCCGGCTGCAATTAGCGCGGCCGGTGTCGACGAGCCCTCGACGGCCGCGGCCGCGACCGGACAGGAGGACGTGAAATTGCTCTCCACCAAGCTGTTTCGGAAAATCGTGACAACTGCGTCGATGATCTCCGGTGGGGAAGACTGAGCGATCATCGAACTGATGGCTGCGCTGATGCCCCGGCCGAAGTACGCGACGGCCTCACCGGCCAACTGTCCTTTGCCTTCGGGGAAGTAGTGGTAGACCGACCCGCGGGGCGCCCCGGACCGTTCGACGATCTCTGTGAGCGAGGTCGTGGCGATCCCGTGTTCGCGGAAGGCGTTGATGGCGCCGACCAGCATCAGAGTGCGGGAATCGGAGTCGGCCATCCCGTCATCGTATGCAATCACGGTGCGGTTCGATTCATCTGGTGCTGCTGATTCTTTTGGTGCTCCCCACTTGCGGCGCGCTGCGGCGATCGGACAACGCGTCTGCGGGCCGGTCATGGCGACGAGGCGTCTCGAGGTGCGTTCATCTCTGCCTCCCAGTATGTCGATCGGTATAGGAACGAATCTGAGACTAGATGTAACCGACAGACACAGTCAAGTGTTGTATGCAGGTGGTGGGTATGGATGGAGATTCTTGGTGGCAGAACTCCGCGATCAGTGGTTATATCGTGCGGTATAGAGCTGTTGCTGAGAGCACTGTTGCTGAGAGCACCAGTTCCGGAGGAGAGGAAACGGCATGCCGGTAACGACGTCAGTTGCACGAAAAAGAAGAATCGAAGTTGCAGTCGGGAGGTATTTCGCCAATCCACTGGTCACCGGATTGAATCGGATCGGTATGATGCCGTAGTTGATGACCGAGATCGAGACGGTCGGACGCAGAACCGGTCTGACCCGCCGAGTGCCCGTCGCGATCACCTACGACGGCGACGAGGCGTGGGTCATTGCGCAGCATGGCATCGACACAGGTTGGGGCGCCAATATCTCTGCGACGCCGAAGGTTCGGATCCGTCGCCGCGGCGAGTGGATCGACGGGCAGGCCGAGATCATGCCTGACGACGACGTCCCGGCGAGGGTGAAGACATTTGCGTCGGGGAAGATCAGATCGGCACTGACGGCCTCTGCCTTTCGCGGATTGCAGACCGATCCGGTCAGCGTTCGCATCAGACTCGCACTCGATACGTCAACCGATTGAATCAACGGGAGTTGAAATGGTCGGTACGGAATGACCCGGTGCGTCCTCGTCGTTGACGAATGCAGCGGTGGCGCGATCGCCACTGCACACGACGAAGGAGCAGGGTCATGCGCATCGGAATCATCGGAGCCGGTCAGATCGGTGGCACGCTCACACGTAGGCTCGCTGCGCTCGGTCACGACGTGCGCGTCTCGAACTCGCGGACACCGGACACGCTTGCAGAACTGGAAGCGGAGACGGGCGCGAAGGCAGTCCGCAGCACCGAGGCCGCCGAGGGTGCCGAGTTGGTCATCGTGAGCATTCCGCAGAAGAACGTGGTTGATCTGCCGGCGGGGATCCTCAGCGGTGCGGTCGCCGGTGCCCCGGTCATCGAGACCAACAATTACTACCCGCAACAGCGTGACGGTCTGATCTCCGCCATCGAGGACGGACAGACCGAAAGCGGATGGGTGCAGGAGCACCTGGGTGTGCCGGTATTCAAGGCGTTCAACGGAATCTGGTGGAAGCATCTCCTCGAGAAGGGGCTTCCCGAAGGTGCAGAGGGGCGCATTGCGCTACCCATCGCCGGCGACGACGACGCGAACAAGCAGGTCGTCTTCGATCTGATCAACCAGTTGGGCTTCGATCCCGTCGATGCGGGAACGATCGACGACTCCTGGCGTCAGCAGCCTGGAACTCCCGTGTACGGCAAGGACTTCGATCGCGAAGCGACACTGAAGGCATTGGCCGAGGCGAGCCCCGACCGCACCGACGAGTGGCGGGCAACCACCACGGCCTAGCGAAAAGGGTGGCGGTTTCCGACGTGGAAACCGCCACCCCTTTTGTTTGTTCAGTCCTTGACCTTCGCCATTGCCAGAACGTCGAGACGCTTGTCGAGTTCTTCCTCGCTCAGCTTGTCGGGCACGAGTCCGCGCTCGATGACGACCTGGCGGATCGTCTTCTTCTCCTTCAGTGCCTGCTTCGCCACAGCTGCGGCTTCCTCGTAACCGATCGCCGAGTTGAGGGGCGTCACGATCGACGGCGACGATTCGGCGAGCGTCTTGAGGTGCTCCTCGTGAGCGACCAGCCCGCTGACGCACTTGTCCGCGAACAGTCGAGAGACGTTGGCCAGCAAGGTGAACGACTCCAGCAGGTTGCGGGCCATGACCGGGATGTAGACGTTGAGTTCGAATGCTCCGGCAGCGCCGCCCCACGCGATCGCGGCGTCGTTACCGATCACCTGCGCCGCAACCTGAGTGGTTGCCTCCGGCAGGACGGGGTTGACCTTGCCCGGCATGATCGAGCTACCCGGCTGCAGATCGGGGAGTGCGATCTCGCCGAGCCCGGTCAGCGGACCCGATCCCATCCACCGAATGTCGTTGGCAATCTTCGTCAGTGAGACGGCGATGGTGCGCAGCGCGCCCGATGCCTCGACCAGTCCGTCACGCGCGGCCTGCGCTTCGAAGCTGTTCTTCGCTGGAGTCAGAGCGTCGACGCCTGTCGACTTGACCAGCTCGGCAACAACTTTGGGGCCGAATCCATCCGGAGCATTGAGGCCGGTGCCGACTGCGGTTCCGCCGATAGGAAGCTCGCCCAGGCGGGGGAGTGTTGCGTTGACGCGCTCGATGCCGGCCTCGATCTGACGTGCGTAACCGCCGAACTCCTGACCGAGCGTGACCGGCACAGCGTCCATCAGGTGCGTGCGTCCGGATTTGACGACGGTCTTCCACTCGGACGCCTTCGTGGCGAGTGCCGCATGCAGATGTTCCAGTGCCGGAACAAGATCGGTGACTGCTGCCTCGGTAGCTGCGACGTGCGTGGCGGTGGGGAAGGTGTCGTTGGAGGACTGCGACATGTTGACGTGGTCATTGGGATGTACGTCCACGCCGGCGGCCTTCGCGATGGACGCGATGACCTCGTTGGCGTTCATGTTCGAGCTGGTTCCCGAGCCGGTCTGGAAGACGTCGATCGGGAACTGATCGTCGTGCTTGCCTTCGGCGATCTCGTTCGCGGCGGCGATGATTGCGTCGGCCTTGTCCGCGTCGAGCAGTCCGAGGTCCTTGTTGACCTGCGCGCACGCTGCTTTCAGCAAGCCCATTGCGCGGATCTGGGTGCGCTCGAGCGGGCGCCCGCTGATCGGGAAGTTCTCGACTGCACGCTGGGTCTGTGCTCGCCACAGTGCGTCGATGGGCACCCGAACTTCGCCCATGGTGTCGTGTTCGATTCGGAACTCTTGATCGTTGCTCTCCGTCATGGCTCCACATTGCCACTTTTGGAGGGCGGGTAGGGGACTACGTCCCCCGTGAGCGGTTAAGGAGTGCAGGGACTCCCTAACCGCTCACGGGGCGGAGCCCATCAGAACGTCGGGGGAACCGCGCCCTCTTCGCCGTCGAAGTCGACGGAGCTGTACTCGCGCAGCTTCTCGAGACGGTGGTACGCGTCGATCATGCGAACGGTGCCGGACTTGCTACGCATCACGATGGACTGCGTGCTGGCGCCGCCGCCGTAGTAGCGGACGCCGCGCAGGAGGTCACCGTCGGTGACGCCGGTGGCGCAGAAGAAGACGTTCTCGCCCGAGACGAGATCTTCGGTGGTCAGGATCCGATCGAGATCGTGACCGGCGTCGATGGCCTTCTGACGCTCTTCGTCGTCGGTGGGAGCGAGCTTGCCCTGCAGCGATCCACCCATGCAGCGCATGGCCGCTGCGGCGATGATGCCCTCGGGCGTTCCGCCGATGCCCACGAGCATGTCGGTGCCGGACTCCGGACGCGCTGCGGCGATCGCGCCGGCAACGTCACCGTCGGAGATCAGACGGATACGAGCGCCGGTGTCGCGTACGTCCTGGATCAGCTGGTTGTGACGCGGGCGATCCAGGATGCAGATCGTGATGTCGGAAACCGACGCCTTCTTGACCTTGGCCACGCGCTTGATGTTCTCGGCGATCGGCGCGCTGATGTCGATGACGTCCGCGGCATCCGGCCCGACGGCGATCTTCTCCATGTAGAACACGGCCGACGGATCGAACATCGCGCCGCGCTCGGCAACAGCCAGAACAGAGATGGCGTTGGGCATGCCCTTGGACATCAAGGTGGTGCCGTCGACCGGGTCGACGGCGAAGTCACAGTCGGGGCCGTCGCCGTTTCCGACCTCTTCGCCGTTGAACAGCATCGGCGCTTCGTCCTTCTCGCCTTCACCGATGACGACGATGCCGCGCATCGAGACAGAGGAGACGAGCTGACGCATTGCGTCGACGGCTGCTCCGTCGCCGCCTTCCTTGTCGCCGCGGCCTACCCAGCGGCCGGCAGCCATAGCACCGGCTTCGGTGACTCGGACCAATTCGAGTGCGAGGTTACGGTCCGGGGTCTCACGATGAGTGCTGCTGGCCGTCATGTGCGGTGCCTCCTGGCGCGGTCGCGGTCGACGGGGTGTGTCGACGCAGTGGTTTCTTCAGGCGTCATTGTCCCAGATGGGAGCGGCTACGTGCGCTGTCGGGTCGCTGCAGAGACGTTTTGTCTCGCTCGAGGGGGACCGGGAATCGTATCTACTGCGGAGTACCTGGATACTGGGGGTGTGGCATCGAAGAAACCCCGCATTCTCGAAGACAACAAAGACATGGTCTGGTCTCTCGTACCGTTGGTGCTGTTCTGCATCATCATTGCGGGCATCGCCAGCCAGTGCACGTTCAGTCCTGGCGGCCCGACGCAGGGGCCTATCCCGAGCGTCGACGTGGACGCAGCTCTGAACTACGACGCGAAGGAACTCGGATTTCCCATCCGTAATCCCGGTGTTCCGGACGGGTGGACGCCGAACTCCGGCAGTCGCAAAATCATCTCCGGCGACGGCGGCGGAGATTCGAGCACTGTGGGATTCATCACGACCAGTGGTCGCTACATCCAGCTGACACAGAGCAACGCCGAGGAATTCCCGTTGGTGTCACACGTTGCCGGTGGACAGCGATTCGCGACCGGAGTCGAGACCGTCGGTGCCGATACGTGGAACGTCTTCGGCGGCGAAGGCGTCGAGTCGATCTGGGTCACCGACGTCGGGGACGTTCGCCTGTTGCTCACGGGCGCGGCGACGCCGGAAGAGTTCCGGATTCTTGCCGAGAAGGTCGGCGCAGCGCAGCCGATCACGCCATAGGTTCTGCGGTCGGAGCGGACGTTATTCGTCCGCTTCGGCCAGAGCCTTTTCGACGCGAGCCCTGGCGCCGGCCAAATGCTCTTCACAACGCTTGGCCAACGCTTCGCCTCGCTCCCACAATGAGAGTGACGCGTCGAGGTCCAGACCGCCCTGTTCGAGAATCTTCACGACGCTCACCAGTTCGTCGCGGGCGGCTTCGTAGCCGAGCTCGTTGATGTCGGTGTCGGTGGCGTTGCTCATTTTTCTCTTCCCATCACTGCGGCGCGAACGGCGCCGTCTGCAAGTCGAACTCGAATCTGGGTACCGGGTGGCGCGTCCTCGACCGAGCGCAGAACCTCCGGATCGCCGTCGGCGACAACACGTTGCACGACTGCGTATCCGCGGGCCAGCGTCGCGGCGGGGCCCAGCGTGGTGAGCCGGGCGCGCAGATGCTCGATCGTTCGGGACTCGGAGTCGATCAACCGAGTCACATCGCGTCGTCCGGCGGCTTGGAGCCGTTCGACCTCTTCGGCGCGGCGATCCACCGCGAGCAGCGGTGATGCCATGACCGGTCGAGTGCGCAACTGTTCGATCAGATGAGACTCACGCTTGACCCAGCTGCGCAGTGCCGCAGCGCTGCGGTCACGAAGATCCGCAACCAGAGCAGCTTCCGCAACCGCGTCGGGTACGACGCGCTTGGCCGCGTCGGTGGGTGTGGCTGCGCGCAGGTCGGCGACGTGGTCACTGAGCGGGCTGTCCGGCTCGTGGCCGATGGCACTGACGATCGGCGTCGTGCAGGCCACGATGGCGCGGCACAGCGCTTCGTCGGAGAACGGCAGAAGATCCTCGACGCTACCGCCGCCGCGAGCGAGGATGATGACGTCGACTACCGGGTTGGCGTCGAGTTCCTTCAGCGCTTCGATGATCTGGGGAACAGCAGTCGGGCCCTGAACCGCGGTGTTACGCACCGCGATCGCCACCGCAGGCCAACGACGATGGGCGACCGAGACGACATCCTTCTCGGCCGCGCTGGCTCGGCCCGTGATCAGGCCGATCGTGCCGGGCAGAAACGGAAGCGGCCGTTTGAGTCTCGGATCGAACAAGCCCTCGGCGGCGAGCAAGGCGCGCAGTCTCTCGATGCGGGCCAGGAGTTCACCGATACCCACGGCGCGAATCTCGGTGACACGCAACGACACCGTTCCGCGTCCGGTGTAGAACGAGAGCTTGCCGAACATCACGACACGCGAGCCCTCGGTCAACGGCACCGGAGAGTTGTGCAACAACTGCGGTGAGCATGTGATCGACAGCGACATGTCTGCCGACGGATCGCGCAGAACGAGAAAGGCCGTTCGGGTACCGGGGCGTGCATTGATCTGGGTGATCTGACCTTCGACCCAGATGCTGCCGAGTCGATCTATCCAGCCGGCGACCTTGGCGGAAACCGTGCGGACCGGCCACGGCTGTTCAGCGCTGCTGGCGCCGGATGATCGCTGCGATGAAGCGGGGGGCGTTGCGGAAGTCACTTTGCCTTGGCTGTGGTGATGCGGTTGGTGAGCATGGTCTGGAACGGTGCGCGGGCGAGCGTCGCATTCTCGTAGTCCAGGACGGCGGTCAGCTCGTCGATGCTGAGCGTCCGGATGCGCGCACGGAGCTGTGCGAGTGTGAGGTTGGGGTAGTCGAGTTCTGTGACGATCTCGGGCTCTTCGGCAGGCTTGTCCGTCGTAGCTGCCGCGGATTCGGACTCGGCGACGGGTGCGGGCTCCTCGATGGGGGCAGTCGGCTCGAGCGAGTAGAGCGCGAAGCGTCCGGCGTTGGTCGGGGTGTCAGCGGTGGTCGATCCGGTGGAAGGTGCCGAGTCCGCGGGAGCGTCGACGTCGTCGTCGAATACCGCCCACTCGGGCTGTTCGTCCTCGGAAGACCAGTTGATCAGTGCAAATGCCTGATCGCCCTTGATCGCCAGCGAGGTGATCGACTGCTGCACGCGCATGCTTGTCTGCAGCATCTGGCTCACGGCGGTCATCGGCAGGGCGACAGCGGTGGTGGGCAACTTCCTTGCCTCTTCCATCGCGGTGACGGCGAGTCCCGCGGCAACGCGCGCCACGAACGGTGGTCGGATCATTCCCACAGCTTGCCGCAAAGCACCGACAATCGGTAGCCGACTTGCCTGTGACGGCCGGACTCGTTCACTTCGCACCCGTCGATCGGGGTGCTGAGAAACGTCGATCAAGGCACTGAACCGAGGTGTTCACGTTTGCCGGAGTGTCTCACGTTCGACGTGCCAGTAGGCTGGTCACATGTCTTCGGCTGTTCCTCTCAATCTCGGTATCGCGCACTCGGCTGATTCGCCGTCCACCCGCAAGGGCAGCGCCAAGCGTGTGCTCCTCGCCGAGCCTCGCGGCTACTGCGCCGGCGTCGACCGTGCGGTCGAGACCGTCGAGAAGGCGCTCGAGAAGCACGGCGCACCCATCTACGTGCGTAAGGAGATCGTCCACAATCGCCACGTCGTCGAGACGCTCGAAGATCAAGGCGTGATCTTCGTCGACGAAACCGACGAGGTTCCCGAAGGATCACTCCTCGTGTTCTCGGCGCACGGTGTGTCTCCGGCCGTCCACGATTCGGCTGCCGAGCGGAACCTGCGCACGATCGACGCGACGTGCCCCCTGGTCACGAAGGTGCACCAGGAAGCAAAGCGATTCGCTCGCGACGATTACGACATTCTGCTCATCGGCCACGAAGGCCACGAGGAGGTCGAGGGCACCGCAGGTGAGGCTCCCGATCACGTCACCATCGTCGACGGCCCGGATTCGGTCGACGCGGTCACGGTGCGCGACGAGTCGAAGGTCATCTGGCTTTCCCAGACCACACTGAGCGTCGACGAGACGATGCAGACCGTCGCACGCCTGCGCGAGCGCTTCCCCAATCTTCAGGACCCGCCGTCCGACGACATTTGCTACGCCACGCAGAACCGTCAGGTCGCGGTCAAGGCGATGGCTCCCGAGTGCGATCTCGTGATCGTGGTGGGTTCACGGAACTCGTCCAACTCGGTTCGCCTGGTCGAGGTCGCACTCGGCGCGGGCGCTGCCGCGTCGTACCTGGTCGACTACGCCCGTGAGGTCGACCTCGCGTGGCTCGAGGGCGTCCAGACAGTGGGCATCACGTCAGGTGCATCAGTACCCGAGGTGCTCGTGCGCGGCGTGATCGAGCTTCTGGCCGAGCACGGATACAACGACGTTCAGCCCGTCACCACAGCCAACGAGACTCTGGTGTTCGCTCTTCCCCGCGAATTGCGGGCAGCACGCACGTCCTAAGAACAGCACAAAAAATGCGGGGCACCTNNAGGTGCCCCGCATTTTTTGGTACCGCGCTCGTCTGTCAGGGCTCTTCGCGATCGCGATACCGAACTCGCGGCGGCGGATACGCCGGAAGATCGACTCCGGGTGGGCGGCGGCGCGGGGGCAGCGGCGGCGATACGTCGTCACCCGAAGCGAAGAATGGCTCCATCCGCTCCTCACGCCTGGGCGACGGAGTGGGCTCGGGCGCCCGGCGGCGACCGTACGACGGGTAGTCGTCGTCTGCCACCGGCCGACTGTCCGGCTGAGGGCGACGCGTAGGCGGTTGGTGTGTGCGATCGACCCTGGGTGGCACTGGGCTTCTCCGGGGCGGCAGCGGGCGCTCGTCTTCGATCGGTTCGCGCCGGGGAGCGCTTCGGTAGGCAGGCTGTTCGTCCACCTCGGGGGCGCGGCGGCGCGGGGGCCCGGGGACGGGTGCGTCCGAGACTCTGCGGCGACGTCCGGTCTCGGGTGCGGACTGTTCTCGCGTTGCAGCCGCAGAGGAGTCACGAGTGGCGGCCGCCGAGCGGCGGGAGCGGGTCGAGCGCGCAGGCCCGGTGGGACGCTGATTGAGCAGGAAGTACCGGAAACCGCCGATGATCAGCACGACGACGGTTGCTGCCAGCATGATCGGAAAGCGGTTGACCAACGGGTACGCGATGTTGATCGCGATGTCGCGCAGTGCGGTGCTGTTGTCCTTGCCGATGAGCGTGTGCCCGATCGGCACCGCAGCGAAGAGCAGCAACGGCGGTTGGGCCATCGCGGTGAAGAGAGCCTTGTTCGAAGCGGCAACCACAGCGAAGAGACAGCCCAGGAAGTAGAACGTCGAGAACACCGCGGTGAGCTCTCCGCCGCCTCCGGTGGCATCGATCAGTACGCCGACGGCGGTGACACCGGCAGCAAGCAGGATCACTCCCCACCAGGGCAGGCCGGGGACGGTCACGATGAGCGATCGCTTGTCCAGCGGTACCCCGGAGCGAGCACGTTGGGTTGCAGACACATAACGACATTAGCGGTTCTTGCGTTGTCGGCCGTGTTTGTGCGGGTCGTGGCTGGCGCATTTATCGACGCGATGGCGCGATGGTTTCGGGTTCTTCGCCAAACGAACCGGACGGATTGTGTGCAGGGTCACCGGACGCTCGTGGGTTGGGGCACACCGCCGAAGCCGTCAGCGTGGGAGATCGGTGGTGTCGGTGGGCTGCTCTACCGTCGGATTCATGAAGATTCTGCACACCTCCGATTGGCACATAGGTCGCACCTTTCACGGCGTCGATCTGTTGGCCGATCAGGCGAGTGTGCTCGGGTCCATCGCGGATTCCGTCCGCGAACACGGTGTCGACGTCGTGGTCGTGCCCGGCGACATCTACGACCGCTCCATTCCCAGTTCCGACGCGGTCACGGTGTGTAATCGAGGCTTCGAGGCGATCCGGGCTGCCGGAGCGGTCATCGTCGCCACGTCGGGCAACCACGATTCAGCGGTGCGGCTCGGGGCCGGGGCATCCTTCGCCGCTGCCGGCGGATTGCACCTGATCACCCGCGTCGGCCAGATCGGTACTCCGGTGATGCTGAGCGATCAGTTCGGGCCGGTCGCGTTTTACGGGATTCCGTATCTCGAGCCGGAGATCACGCGCGTCGAGTTGGACGTGCCCCGGGCTCGTACTCATTCCGACATCCTCGGAGCGGCCATGTCGCGTGTTCGGCGAGATCTCGCCGAGCGAACGGCTGCCGACCCGTCGACTCGATCGGTATTGCTCGCCCATGCCTTCGTGGTGGGCGGTGAGGCCTCTGAATCGGAACGCTCCATCTCGGTCGGCGGAGTGGAGACCGTCGCGGTGGGCGAGTTCGACGGCGTCGATTATGTCGCCCTCGGACACCTGCATTCTCCGCAGATGCTCTCGGAGAGTGTTCGATACTCAGGCTCACCGTTGCCGTATTCGTTCGGTGAGCGCAGCCACCGTAAGGCGGCGCTGCTGATCGAACTCGACGCAGCCGGCCTGTCGTCGGTGCAGCGCCTGGATCTCCCGGTCATTCGGGGGCTGAGCCAGGTAGTGGGGACACTCGACGAACTACTCACCGAGTCGAAATATGCCGATTCCGAGCAGTGCTATGTCTCCGCATTGCTCACCGACCCGGTCCGTCCGGTCGATGCCATGAGGCAACTTCAAGCCCGTTTCCCGTTTGCCGTTCATCTCGAATGGCAAAGGCCGGAAGGACAATCGGATCTCAAGTACCGCGACGCGGTTCGTGGTCGAACCGACATGGAGATCGCCCGCGGCTTTGTCTCGGCAGTGCGTAGTGACCCGTCCGAGCGTGAGGTCTCGTTGATGACCGAAGCGCTCAGCGCTGCCGCGCGCGCCGAGGAGTCCACGGTAGAACTGGGTGAAACCGCGTGAGACTGCACAAACTCGAAGTCAGCTGTTTCGGGCCCTTTGCCGACACGGTCGAAGTCGACTTCGACCGTTTGGGTGCAGACGGGTTGTTCCTTCTTCACGGCGACACCGGGGCAGGAAAGACCACGATTCTCGACGCGGTTGCGTTCGCCCTGTACGGGCGGGTGCCGGGCGCGCGCAACGAGGGCAAGCGATTGCTGTCGGATCACGCGCCGGCCGGTTCGGTGCCGCGCGTGGAACTGGAGGCGACCATCAGTGGTCGCCGAATCAAACTCGTTCGCAGTCCGGAGTATTCGCGCCCGAAGAAGCGCGGGACCGGTTCGATTACCGAGAATGCCAAGGCCACGCTGACGTGGTTGGACGGCCGCGGCGAGAACCTTTCGCGCATCCCTGACATCGGTGACGAGATCAACCGTCTCATGGGCATGAGCGCTGATCAGTTCTTCCAGGTGGTGCTCTTGCCGCAGGGTGAATTCGCCAAATTTCTGCGCGCCGAAAGCGATGAGCGAGGCAAACTGCTCGAGCGTCTGTTCGACACCAAGCGTTTTGTCTCCGTCGAGGCATGGTTCGACGCCAAACGAAAGGCAAGTGCTACCGCGCTCGCCTCCAGGGAGCAATCCGTGCGTCTGCTGCTCGCGAAGGTCGAGACTGCCGCTGGGCTCGAGGTGGGCGCCGAGGCGCACCCACTGGAATGGTCGCGCAAACTCCTCGCCGAGGCTCAGGACACCCGCGATGCAAGTCTCGCCGAGATGGTGACCGCCAAAGATGCAGCAGCCGAGGCTAATCGGGTGCTCGCAACGGCGCAGCGAACCGCAGAGCTGCTCGTTCGCCGTAATCGTGCGACTGCTGAACTCGCAGCATTCAACACGGGCACCGCGCACCGATTTGCGATCGGCGCCGAACTCGAGACCGCCAGGCGGGCTGTGCCGGTAGCTGCTGTCGCCGACGATGTAGAGACTGCCCGCGTGGGTCTTGTCGCATCGCTCGAATCGATGAACACCGCGATGTCGACCTACTCGGCAACGGGCGGGCCGGAGATTTTCGAGCCGGGAGTGTGGCCACCCACCGACGATGAGCGTCAACGCGTCGTAACTCGGATCCGGACCTGGCGTGACGAGATCGTTCGTCTCGACGCGATGGCGGAGGACGCTCGCCGAGCCGATGCGGCGGAAGCCGAGGTCGAAAAACTCGGAGTTCGGCGAGACGCCCTGTCCGAGCGCATTGATGCCATCGCGGTTGAACGCACCGAACTGCCAGAACTGGTACGCGCGGCCGGCCGAAGATTGGACGACGCGCAACGCGCGCATGCCACTCTGCCCGGCCTCGAGGCGGCACTCGTCAGAGCGTCGGATGCTGCGACGGCGGCCCATGAAATCGTCTCTCTGCGTGCGCAAGCCGAGAAGATTCGTGTGCAGGTGTTGGATGCGCGCGACGTCCATCAGAGTGCTCGCGGGCGCTGGCTCGATCTCGTGCAGAAGCGTATCGAAGGCATGGCGGCGGAGTTGGCGAGTTCACTCGCGCCCGGTGACCCTTGCCAGGTGTGTGGTTCGCGTGAACACCCTGCCCTGGCGCAGTCGGACGTCGTCACGGTCACCGAGCCCGATCTGGAAGCCGCGTCCGCGGCCGAGCGTGCTGCGGAGAAAGCCCTGGGCAAGGTAGTCGACCGCCAGGTAGCCGTCGACCGTGACATCGACCGCGTGATCGCCCGCGGCGGGGATGGAGACGTCGAAGAACTCGACAGGCTCCGCGCCGAGGCTCAGAGCGCTGTCGACGAGGCGACACACTCTGCCGGTCAGGTTGGAGTGTTGGCCGACAAGCTCGCGCAACTCAACGAGCGTGACGGCGAGCTGCAACAGGAATCGGCTTCTCTGACTGCCGAATTGGCAGCACTGACCGAGCGAATGACGACACTGTCGGCCACGGTCGAGCAGATTCGAGCGGCGATCGTCGCTGCGGTGGGAGAAGATTCGACCATCGCTGCTCGGCGCTCGCGGTTCGACAGGCTTGCCTCCGCGGCCACGGCGGCATCTGAGATGCGTGACGAGGCCGTTCGTGCGCAGGCGCGATCGGCGGAACTGTCGACCAAACTGGCCGCTGCGGCGGCCGCTGCCGGATTCGATTCGGTCGAGGCTGCGATCGAAGGGGTGAGATCGCCTGCCCGAATCGCGGCGATCGAAACCGAACTCGCCAAAGCGCGTGACCTCGAGGTGGCCGCTCGCACCATCCTCGACGACCCCGAGGTCGTTGCGGTGGGCGAAATCGAGACAGTCGACGTCGAGGGTCCTCGCAGCCTCGCCGTTCAGTGCGCCGAGGTGGTGAACTCGGCTGTTGCAGCCGCATCCCTGGCCGAGAACCGTGTGTCGGATCTCGAACGGTTCAGCGGACAACTCGAGAAGGCATACGAGGCGGTTGCGCCCGAGCGGGAACTGCACGACGAACTCGCGGCCCTCGCCGACGTGATCGCAGGCAAAGGTCAGAACAGTCGCAAGATGTCGCTGCGAGCGTATGTGCTCGCTTCGCGGTTGGAAGAGATCGCCGTATCGGCGTCGGTTCGGCTGCAGCGGATGTCCGGGGGTCGGTACGAGTTCGTGCACAGTGACGAGGCAGGTTCTCGGGGTCGCCGCGGCGGTCTGGGACTCGACATCCGCGACGACTTCACGGGAGTCGTTCGCTCGGCGAAGACGCTCTCCGGTGGTGAATCGTTCTTGGCGTCATTGTCTTTGGCGCTCGGACTCGCCGATGTGGTTGCGGCGGAGTCCGGCGGAATCGTTCTCGACACGATGTTCATCGACGAAGGATTCGGCACTCTCGACGCCGACACCCTCGACTCGGTGATGGCTGTGTTGGACGAGCTTCGCGACGGAGGACGAGTGGTGGGCATCGTCAGTCACGTGGACGAGATGAGGCAGCGAATCCCGAGTCGCCTGCACGTCATTCGCGGACGTGCAGGCTCCTCGGTGAACGTGATTGCAGGCTGATCAGGCCTTTTTGTTCTCTACCTCTGATTCGGCGTCGGCGTCGTCGTCTTGATCTTCGAGGATGTCCGACGCGTCGCCGGCGGGCATCGGCTCGTTGTCGCTTGCGCGCTCGTCGATCTGCTCTCCGATGTACCGGATGACAACTGCTGCCACCGCGGCGACGGGCACTGCGAGGAAGGCGCCGACGATGCCGTACAGCGAGCTACCGGCGGCCACGGCAAGCAGCACGATGACGGCGTGGAGTTTCATCGACTTGCTCTGCAGCACTGGCTGAAGGACGTTTCCTTCGATCTGCTGTACCGCCAGGATGATGATCAGCACGATGATGGCGGTGGTGAGACCGTTGGCCACCAGCGCAACCAACACGGCCAGGGCGCCGGCGACAAACGCGCCGACGATCGGGATGAAGCCACCGATGAACGTCAGAATTGCCAGCACCGGTGCCAGTGGGACGCCGAGGATCAGCAATCCGGCGCCGATGAAGACCGCGTCGATGAGGCTCACCAGCGCTTGTGTCCTGATGAATCCACCGAGCGTGTCCCACATGCGGGTGAGGACCTCTTCGAGATGCCGACCGGCGCGACCGCCGCCGACAGCGTGCAGCCAGGGGATGA
This sequence comes from Rhodococcus sp. KBW08, assembly GCF_003852455.1. NCBI lineage: Bacteria > Bacillati > Actinomycetota > Actinomycetes > Mycobacteriales > Nocardiaceae > Rhodococcus > Rhodococcus sp. KBW08. Next base: position 52,632 of record NZ_QAJJ01000006.1, on the reverse strand, counting down.
ACCGCGGTCCGTCCTTGATGAAGAAGAAGGCGAGAATCAGAACCAAACCGAGCGTGACCAACAAGGAGCTCGCGGTACTCACGCCGCTGAAAACGCCTGAAGCGATGGCGGTTCCACTTTCCTGCACCTTGGTGATGACGGCGTGGACGGCGTTGTCGATCTGGTCGTCCTTCAGGTTCAGGGGCGGACCCTGGAGCCAGTCCTGAACCTGGTTGATGCCCTCGGTGGTCTTGTTCGCGAGCTCGGGGGCCTGGCTGACCACTGACGGAACGATGCCTGCGATCACGCCGGCCAAGATTCCGATCGAGAGCACCAAGGTGATGCCGGCTGCCGCGGCGGGTGGCATACCGCGCTTGATCATTCCGCGGGTCGGCGGCCACATGACTGTCGCGACAACGATAGCCAGAGCCACCGGCAGGATGATGACCCAGAGCTTTTCGATCAGCCAGCCGAAAATCCAGGCGCCCAGCGAAATCGACGCCAACACCAACGACCACTTTGCGAGCCACATACCTCCTTGCCCGATGATCTCGCCGCGGTCGCGCTTGCGCACCCCTGCGGACGTCCCCTTGTCTTGCTCGCTCACTGATCGTCCTTTCCGTCGGCGCAGGGATCTCCTCGCCGATGTGCGAATCCGGTGATCTAGCTGAGCTGATCGTAACGACTGCGTGCGATAACTCGTGTGTTGCGCTGCAATACTGTGTTTTGAAGCATGCCGATCGGACTAACATTTCCGTCATGAGAATCGCAGCAGCAGTCGGGGCAGCAGCAATCGTCGTTCTCGGGCTCACCGCGTGTAGCACCGAGGATCAGGACAACGCGCAGAACAAGATCAGCGAAGCAGTCACGAGCGGGCAACAGGCGCTCGAGACAGCCAAACAGTCCGCGGGCAACGCCATCGATCAGGGCAAGACGGCGCTGTTCGTCGCCACGTTCCGTGGGGCTTACGCGCCGTTGGCGGAGAATCGCGACGACGCAGACATCGAGGAGATCTTGACGACCACGTGTACCGAGGTCGCCAACGGCACGGACGAGGCGGAGGTCAAGACCAAGATCACCGACCTGGCCGAGAACAACGGCAACAAGCCTACCGACGAGCAGGCCGGCCACATTTACGAACTCGCGAAGGCCACCTGCCCCTGACGGAGATTCACCAAGCGCGGGATTCAGCAGCAGCGGGCGCCTGGGTTGGCGTCGGCTGCTGCGTGCCGGCGGCGCCAGAACTCTCGTTCGCTGATCACCGGTGAGTCGGCGTGGTGGCGTCGGGTGTGCTCGACGTAACGCTGATAGTCGAGATCACCCATCACCGAGCGAACCCACCACAGCGTTCCGCGGAACGCTGTGGTGAGTTTTGCCGTCATGGTCATGGTCAGTGCCCACCTCCGTGCGCGGCGCCGGGCGCACGGACCTTCCCGGCTTTGATGAGCTCGTCCCATTCCTTCTGGATTTCCTTCTCCGCAGGCGTCGGAATGAAGCTGGCGGGTCCGAAGATCTTCGACGGTTCTTCCGGAGACTCGGTGGTCGGCAGCCCGCCGGCTCGGATTGCCTTGGCACATACGATGATCCCGGCGATGACCACGACGATCACCAGTGACGCGAAGATGATCGACAGCGTGCCCTGGATGAAGGTGTTGCGAATGACGGCATCGATGGCCTCCGGAGTCTTCGCAGAACCGTGCGCCGTCTCGCCTGCAGCCTTCGCATCCTTGAACACGTTGTGCTGAGCCCAGTAACCGATCGCGGGGTTGTCGGAGAAGATCTTCTGGTACGACGCGGTCATGGTCACGACCAGGTCCCACACCAACGGCACGCCGGGGATCCAGGCCCATTTGAACAAGCCCTTCTTCATGACGATCGTCATGACCACCGTCAGGGCGATCGCGGCCAGTAGCTGGTTGGCGATGCCGAAGAGCGGGAAGAGTGTGTTGATTCCGCCGAGGGGATCGGTGACACCCATGAGCAGGATCGCGCCCCACGCAGCGACCACGATCAGCGAGCACAGCCACGCACCGATGCGCCACGACGGGTCCTTGAACTTCTTTGCCGGACCGCCGAAGTTGCCGAGCGAGTCCGAGAGCATGAATCGAGCGACGCGAGTGCCGGCGTCGATCGTGGTGAGGATGAACAGAGCCTCGAACATGATCGCGAAGTGGTACCAGAACGACTTCAGCGAGTCACCGCCGAAGACGTCGCTGAGCACTTCGGACATGCCGAACGCGAGAGTCGGGGCGCCGCCGGTTCTCGAGATGATCGATTCTTCGCCGACGGCCTCGGCTGCCTGAGTCAGCACGTCCGGTGTGATGGGGGCAGTGCCGAGGGGCAGATTGTTGACGTATTCGGCTGCGGTTTCCGGTGTTCCACCGGTGAGCGCCGCGGGAGCGTTGAGTGCGAAGTACAGGTGCTGATCGAGGATGCAGGCGGTGACCAGAGCCATGATCGCGACAAACGATTCGGTCAGCATGCCGCCGTACCCGATCATCTTGGTCTGGCTTTCCTTCTCGAGCAGTTTCGGCGTCGTACCGGACGCGATCAGCGCGTGGAATCCCGAGAGTGCGCCACAGGCAATGGTGATGAACAGGAACGGGAACAGTGAACCGGCAAAGGCCGGGCCTTCGCCGTTGGAGGCGAACGGCGTCACTGCCGGCATGTTCAGGGCGGGCCGTGCAACCAGAATTCCGATGGCCAGCAGTGCGATCGTGCCGACCTTCATGAACGTCGACAGGTAGTCACGCGGCGCCAGGAGCAGCCAGACCGGCAGCACCGATGCGGCGAATCCGTACGCGATCATCAGCCACGCGATGGTGACCTTCGAGAGGGTGAACCAGTCTGCGCCCCAACCGGTATCGGCAACCCAGCCGCCGGAGACGATGGCAAGGAGAAGCAGGACGACGCCGATCAGGGAGACCTCGGAGACCTTGCCCGGCCGCAGATACCGCAGGTACACGCCCATGAACAGTGCGATGGGGATGGTCATCGCGATCGAGAACACTCCCCACGGGGACTCGGCGAGGGCGTTGACGACAACAAGTCCGAGCACCGCGATGAGGATGATCATGATGACGAACACGCCGATCAATGCGGCGACGCCGCCGACGAGGCCGAGTTCTTCGCGGGCCATCTGTCCGAGGCTGCGCCCGCGGCGCTTCGACGAGATCCACAGGACCATGAAGTCCTGCACCGCCCCGGCGAACACCACGCCGACGATGATCCAGATCGTTCCCGGAAGATATCCCATCTGAGCGGCCAGGACGGGTCCGACAAGGGGACCGGCACCGGCGATTGCCGCAAAGTGGTGACCGAACAGCACCCGACGGTCGGTCGGCATGTAGTCGGCGCCGTTTTCCATGATCTCGGCGGGAGTTGCGACGTCGTCGCGGGGCTTGACGATCTTGCGTTCGATCAACCGCGCATAGAAGCGGTAGGCGATCAGGTAGGTACAGATTGCGGCCAACACGAACCACACGGCGCTGATGTGTTCACCGCGGACGATCGCAATCATGTACCAGGCGCCCGCGCCGACCAGTCCGAGAACAAGGAAGACAACGCGCGCAGTCGTGGAAATGGGCGTCTTGTCGATGACGCCGACAGGTGGCAGGTCAGGATCGGTTTTCAGGTACTCGACATTTGGTTCCGGCGCAGTCGTCAAGCTCATCGTCGAACTCCGTCCACTAGTGCAGTGTGGCCGCCGTCACAGCGGGCCATCTGTCACTGTAGGACCAGAAGGGTGAATCCGCGCGATCTGAAACGCGGGAGTCGACCGACGTCAGAATCGGTGAGCGTCGGCGTCGATCCAATCGGTGAGCCAGCTCTGCGGCGGGGAGTCGAGCAGTTCACCCGGCATCAGCCAGTCGAACAGATCGGCATAGGTGCGAGTGGTGAGACCGTCGACGCGGCGGTTGAGCATTCCCGGTTGTAATTGGTCGAACGAATCGATGCCCATCGACGCGATCATCTGTTGCGCGCTGGCGACGGTTGCCTTCTGGAATCGGTAGACGCGCTCGCTCTTGTCGGGGATGTCGAGCGCGCGGGTACGTGCCGGATCCTGAGTGGCAACGCCGACCGGGCAGCGGTTGGTGTGGCACATCTGGGCCTGAATGCAGCCCACTGCGAACATCATTGCGCGGGCCGCCATCGTGAAGTCTGCGCCCTGGATGATGCGTTTGACGATGTCGGAACCGCTCGCCACCTTTCCGGAAGCGCCGATTTTCACGAGAGGGCGCAGACCAGTTCCCACCAAGGCGTTGTGCACCAGCATCAGGCCTTCGGTCAACGGCATGCCCATGTGGTCCTCGAATTCCACCGGACCAGCGCCGGTGCCGCCTTCGGAACCGTCGACGATGACGAAGTCGGGCGTGATGCCGCGTTCGATCATCGCCTTGCAGATTCCGAGGAATTCACGACGCGAGCCGACACACAGTTTCATCCCGACCGGCTTGCCGCCCGACAGTTTTCGCAGGGTCGCGATGAAATCGACCAGTTCGACCGGGGTGCTGAACGCGGTGTGCGCGGGTGGCGAAATCACGGTCTGGCCGACGGGTACCCCGCGGGTTTCAGCGATTTCGGGGGAGACCTTGACTCCGGGAAGCACGCCACCCAACCCGGGTTTCGCACCTTGCGAGAGCTTGATCGAAATGGCCTTCACCTGATCGAGGCCGGCGCGCTCGGCAAAACGGTCAGGATCGAATCGGCCGTCCTCGGTTCGGCACCCGAAGTACCCCGAAGCGATTTCCCAGATCAGATCGCCACCGTGTTTGCGGTGATACGGACTGATCGCACCTTCGCCGGTGTCGTGGGCGAAGCCGCCTTTGGCTGCGCCGGCGTTGAGGGCCTCGATTGCGTTGGCGGACAACGACCCGAAGCTCATCGCGGAGACGTTCAGGAGAGCGATGTCGTACGGTTTCGTGCAATCGCGTCCGCCGAGGCGAACTCGCGGAACGGTGTCGGGGGCTGTGCGTGCGCGAATCGAATGCGTCATGAACTCGTAGCCGATCGCATTGACGTCGCGCTCGGTCCCGAACGGCTCCTCAGCCAGCGTTCCCTTGGCGCGCTCGTAGACCAGATCTCGCGTTTCGCGATCGAATGGCATTCCATCGGTGGATGATTCGACGAAGTACTGCTGGATCTCCGGTCGAATCTTCTCGAGGAGGAATCGGGCGTGCCCCAGGACCGGATAGTTACGGAGGATGCTGTGGGACCTCTGAGTGAGGTCGTAGGTGCCCATCGCCGCCAGCGCGAGAGTGACGACCGCGATCACCCACCATCCGGGAGAGACCACAATCGCGAGCGCGGCGGTGCCGAGACCCACTATTCATATCAAGAGCACGATCAGCATCCGAGTCACCTCGAGAGCGTAGGCGCTCACTGCGACACGGCAGCGGTAAGTCTCCACTAGGTTCTGCGATAGAGAACCGAATCCGACTCTTTGGGGGAATGATGACCGAACCGCAATATCCGACCGACCCGCAGGATCCGAAGGAGCAGCAGTATCCGACGGGCCAGCAGTATTCAGCCGGTCAGCAATATTCAGCAGGCCAGGAGTATCCGACGGGCCAGCAGTATCCGACCGACCCGCAGTATTCAGCCGGGCAGCAGTATCCGACCGGTCAGCAGTACAGCGCGCCCCAGCAGTACAGCGCCGCTCCCACGTACGCGGCGCCCCAGTACGGTCCGCCGAAGGCCAACGCGGGATGGGCCGTCGCGTCGATCCTGTTCTTCTGGCCTATCGCGTTCGCGGCGTTCAACCATCTCCACGACATCTACCCGAAGTGGGCGATGGGCGATCACCAGGGCGCGCAGTATGCGTCCGAGCGAGTGAAGAAGCTCGGGCAGATCTCGCTCCTCATAGCCGTCATCTGCTGGGTGCTGTTCATCGCGTTCTACGTCATCTTCCTGGTTGCGATCGTGTCGTCCGTCGATTCGTATACCTACAACTGATCACCTGCCGCGACGTGACGGTGGGGCGAGTACCCGTCACGTCGCCGCGAGGCCGTAGAATCCACAGACCGTGAGCCTTACCCTCGGAATCGTCGGACTGCCCAACGTCGGCAAGTCCACCCTTTTCAATGCACTGACCAACAACGACGTGTTGGCAGCGAACTACCCGTTCGCGACCATCGAACCCAACGTCGGCCTGGTCGAGCTGCCCGATCCGCGGCTGCAGAAGCTCGCCGAGATCTTCGGCTCCGAGCGCATCCTCCCCGCGACCGTGTCGTTCGTCGACATCGCGGGAATCGTGAAGGGCGCGTCCGAGGGCGCAGGCCTTGGCAACAAGTTCCTGGCCAACATCCGTGAAGCGGACGCCATCTGCCAGGTAGTTCGCGTCTTCGCCGACGACGACGTCATCCACGTCGACGGCAAGGTCGACCCGGCCTCCGATATCGAAGTCATCGAGACCGAGCTCGTGATCGCCGACATGCAGACCCTCGAAAAGGCTCTCCCGCGTCTGGACAAGGAAGCTCGCAAGAACAAGGAGCTCAAGCCGGCGCACGACGAGGCACTCAAGGCCCAGGCCTTCCTCAACGAGGGCACGACGCTCTTCAGCGTCAAGGACAAGCTCGACTTCTCGCTGCTGCGCGAACTGAGCCTGCTCACCACCAAGCCCTTCCTGTACGTCTTCAACGCTGACGAGTCGGTGCTCACCGACGAGGCGAAGATCGCGGAACTGCGCGCTTCCGTCGCGCCGGCCGACGCCGTGTTCCTCGACGCGAAGGTCGAGCAGGAACTCCTCGAGCTGGACGAGGAAGACCGCCAGGAAATGCTCGACTCGATCGGTCAGACCGAGCCGGGCCTGCACGCTCTCGCGCGCACCGGCTTCCACACTCTCGGCCTGCAGACCTACCTGACGGCTGGTCCGAAGGAAGCTCGCGCCTGGACCATCCACAAGGGGGACACCGCGCCCCAGGCTGCCGGCGTCATTCACACCGACTTCGAGCGCGGCTTCATCAAGGCTGAAATCGTGTCCTTCGACGACCTCGTCGAGGCAGGTTCCATGGCCGCGGCCAAGGCTGCCGGCAAGGTCCGTATGGAGGGCAAGGAATACGTCATGGCCGACGGCGATGTGGTGGAGTTCCGCTTCAACGTCTAGATCTGGCTTCGGGTCCTCACCGCACGGGCATCTCGCTGAGCGCCCGACGTGTGACAAACCGCCGTGGTCTCCCCGACAGCGGATCGGTGAATTCGAGTTCCCTCGCGAGCAATTGGAGTGGGAGGGAATGATCGTCCGGGGCGTCGGGAAGCAGGTCGGGGTATCGCCGGTCGCCCAGGATCCCGGTGCCGAGAGCTGCCAGATGCACCCGTAACTGGTGCATCCGTCCGGACTGCGGACGTAGAACCGTGTGCAGCACAGCACGTCCGGAGGCGCTCACGCCCATCCCTCGCGCCTCGATCATGGTCTCGGAGTTGGGTTCACGGCTGTCGTCGACGACGACCCGCAACTCGCCGCGTCGAGCTTCGATGTGGTTGCGGTAAACGAGAGGGACGTCGAGCGCTGGCGCATCCTGGTCCCACCGGGACGGTCGCGCCGACACCGCCTCGTAGACCTTCGTGACCTGCCGCTTCTCGAACAGTGACTGGTACGCGCCGCGCGTCGCGGGGCGGGCCGAGAACATCACCACCCCTGCGGTGCCGCGGTCGAGTCTATGGATCGGGGTCAGATCTGGGTTGTCGAGACGGACCCGCAGTCGGACGAGCGCCGACTCGCGGAGGTAGCGCCCGCTGGGGGTGGTCGGGAGAAAATGGGGCTTGTCGATGACGACGAGATCGTCGTCGAGGTGCAGGATCTCCTCGCGGAACGGCACCGGGTCCTCCGCCGGTAACTCGCGGTAGTACCAGACGAACCGGTGCGCGCTGAGCTCGGTGCTCCGGCAGATCGGGTGGCCGTCGATACCCACGAACTCGCCGTCGTCGAACCGCCGATACAGGTTTTCGGCGTCCAGATGGTCGAACTTGGCTACGACGTACTCGGCGATCGTCGTCCACGGCCCAGAGAGCGGGATGCGTAGGCGCGTCGGGCCAACCCCGTTCTTGACGGGCAGCGGTGGGGACATGGACACACAGGTAATCATCCCATCGACTGCTGGTCAGCGGTGATTCGGTGCGGCCTTGCCGGAGACGTCCCCGCGGGGACGTGGGGACCAACTCGGACCGGTGATCACCAGAGATCGTCGAGTCGGAAAATCAGTAGCGCAGGCGAGATGCGGGCCCGTATGGTTCGGCAGAGAAAGGTCGCAGTCGAAAAGCACTGCGGTCCATACCTTCTGTAGCTCAATTGGTGAGAGCACCCGACTGTGACTCGGGCGACGGCGGATCGTAACCGCCCAGAGGGACTCAGTTCAGATACGGCTGACGTGAGGCCTCTAGGCGCAGAGACCGGCAGCCCTTTGCCTGCACAGTTGCCGAACGAGCCTCAGTCGGTATTCCCTGAATCGCCGAACAGCATTCCAGTCACCCGCCATTTCCGCGTCGGCAAGTAGGTATTCGCAGTTGTCCAACTGATCCTTCAAAGACATCATCAGAATTCACCTCCGATCACCCGAGCAAGTACCTGTCCAGGATGCGTCCGGCGACACCCCGCGGACATCGGCCGAAGTACCTGTTCAGGTACCTGCTTCGGTGCGCGGTGGAGGTTACTTCTTGAGCGCAGGCGCTGGTAGCGGCATACCGCGCTCGGACAGGACGGCGCGGAGACGGTCAGGGTAATCGGTGATGATTCCGTCGACACCCAGGTCTATGAGGGCGTGCATGGTGGCGGGATCATCGACGGTCCACGGGATGACCTTCATGCCACGCGCATGTGCGCTCGCGATCATGTCGGCTGTCGGGTACAAGGCGAAGCCGGGGTCGCCGACCTTTCCACCCTGGGGAGTTCCTTGGACAGGGGAGTAGGCGGAGGCGCCGAAGGTTGCCACCGCCGCGATGCCGTCGCCACCGAAATCATCGATGTCCAGACCACCGAGCCACGGTGACGCTCCGTCCTTGCCTACCTGGAGAAAGTCGCCGTTGGTGAGCGCGACGACCGGCACACTCGGCGCGAGTTGACGGGTGAGCATGAGTGAGCCCCAGTCGAAGCTCTGAATGGTGACGCTGTCCAACAATCCGGCTGCCCGGATCGTGTCGAGAACTACGGAGACGAACTGCTCACGCGGCGCGGTCTCGTGGGGCGCTCCCGCTTCCACCTTGGTCTCGATGTTGAGCTTGATTCCGGGTGCGTTGTACGACTTCACAAGAGCGAGGACGTCTTCGAGCGTCTGCATTTTCGCTCCCGGAACACTCTGCTGCTCAGGGTATCCGGCAAGGGGGAGCGTGCCACAGTCCATGGTTTTGATCTGTTGCAGGCTCAGTGTGCTGACGAATTTTCCGACGTACGGGAACTCCGGGTCACCCGCAGTTGCCGGCTCGGTGTCGAGGCATTTCTTGTTCGAGATCTTACGATCGTGCGTGACGACAGCGATCCCGTCTTCGGTGATCTGGGTATCGAGTTCCAATGTGCTGACGCCCATTTCGAGAGCGTTGGAGAATGCGGCCAGGCTACTCTCCGTGTACAGGCCGAGCCCGCCGCGGTGGGCTTGGACGTCGAACGTCGAAACCGGCTGGGGCGCTGAACTACCGAACGAACCGGACCAGTCGAGACTTCCGGTGGGCGATGCGGCGGCCGGGGCCGCCAGGGCGGTGAGGGGGAGTGCGACGGTCACGGCGGCACACGACAATATTCTGCTCAGTTGCATGAAAGGAAACGTAGAGGCGCCGAATGGCCCACTGGGGTTCGTTAGGTAAACTAACGGTAAAGGTCAGGCCGCGTGAATGCGCTGCTCGATGCCGTTCGCTTGGACCTTCATCCACGACGCCAGAAGCTCGCACCCGGTCAGTCCGCTCTCGTCGAGAGGTTCGATCGCGTAGCTGATGTGTCTACCGCCGCGAGGGTTCTCCAGCTGAAAGCGGCTCAGGTTCAACCGCGTCGGCAGATAGCCGAGTACTTCGAGGAACGCGGTGCGAATGCGTCGTAGATCGGTACGCCACTGCTTGGGGCTGAACCGAGTCTTCTGCGCGTTCTGGAAAGCATTGCTGCGAAGTAGTTCCCACACCTTACGTGACCACACGCGTGCCTGGGAGAAGGACATCCAGCGCGTCAAGTCGGCGATGTCGCGAATGTAGCTGTCGTCGCTGGCATTACAGATCATGTCCTGTGGGTGCCCGATCCACTTGACCGGAATCCACGGGTGGACTTCGGGTCCGTCGCCGGCAACGCCGTGTCCCTCACAACCTTCGATGACACCGGCCGGTTGTTGAGGATCCGAGATCAATCCGACTCCGATGATGTTGGCGCCGTTCAGCGTCGGAGAAGTCAATGTCGGAAGTGCTGCGCGGATCACACTGCATCCCTGGGAGTATCCGATCAGCATGACTGGGCCGTCTGTCTGTGCGATTTCGGCAGTGAGGGCCTTCACACCCATCGCGGTGCTGTGCCGAAAGCTCAGGCCGCCGTCGGCGACCGGGCCGTACGACGCGGGATAGGCGACCCAGCGAGAATCGAATCGACTGTCGAGTTCGTCGGTGACGGCACTGAGGAGTCCGCGCACACGGGCGCCGTCGTCGCCGACGTGGGATTCGCCGGTGCCGCCAACTGCAAGAACGGTTACCTCAGCCATGCCAGCGATGATCCACGTCGATTCTGAGAGGTCGGCATCCAAACCCTGAGAAGAGGCTGGCAATCCGTTGTGCTGCGAAATCGTTATGGAACGAGCACCATTTACCCATGACGACGCCGAATCGTTCATCCAGGCGCAAAGTGTCCGTGGTCGGGGCGGGAAGCGTCGGCACCGCGATTGCATACGCATGCTTGATACGCGGATCAGCCGACGCCCTCGCCCTCTACGACACCAACAGGGCAAAGGTCCGCGCCGAAGTTTTCGATCTCAACCACGGAACCCAGTTCACACCGCCGTGCACCGTCGAGGGAGGCGATGACATCTCGGTCACCGCGGGATCGGACTTGGTCATTGTCACCGCGGGCGCCAAGCAGCATCCCGGCCAGTCGCGACTCGAACTTGCCGCGGTGAACGTCAAGATCGCACAGACTTTGACCGAACAACTGTTGTCGGTGTCGCCGGACGCGGTTCTTCTCTTCGTCACCAACCCGGTCGACGTGGCGACCTACGCCGCGATCCAGGCCGCTGGACCGCCGTACAGCGGCCGAATTTTCGGATCGGGGACGGTGCTCGACACGGCCCGATTGCGATTCCTGCTGGCCACCGAACTCGGAGTCGCAGTCGAGAACGTCCATGCCTTCATCGTCGGCGAGCACGGGGACTCCGAGATTCCGCTCTGGTCGAGCGCAACCATCGGCGGAGTGCCGGCAACCTCGTTCGTGGGACCGTCGGGCGGCGTCCTCGGCCCCGACCTACGCGCGAACGTCGCGAAGTCTGTGGTCCGCAGTGCTTACGAGATCATCGAAGGAAAGGGTGCGACCAACCTCGCCATCGGATTGTCGAGCGCATTCATCGCGGAAGTCGTGCTGCGGGACGAACAACGGGTTCTGCCGGTATCGACTTTGCAGACCGGCGTCCACGGACTCGAGCGCGTTTGTCTGTCCCTTCCCACGATGGTTGGTCGTGCGGGTGCCGGTCGAGTCCTCGAAATACCGCTATCTGAAAAAGAGGCTTCGGGCCTCCGATCTTCTGCCCGTACATTGCGAGAGGTGCAGGAATCTCTGGGATTGTGAATATCTGTTCTCCTCGATATCCGACATATAGGATCAACAAATGATCAGCTTCCTGATTCGCGCCGCGATCTTCCTGGGTTCTGCCGCTGTCGGGCTTCTTGTTGCGTCGTTGATTCTTTCGGGTTTCTCGGCGCCCACATCCGGATTCATCGTTGCGGTCGTGATCTTTGCGATTGCGCAGTCGGTCCTGGCGCCGTTCATCGCCACAGTGGCGAAGCGACACGCACCGGCATTTCTCGGCGGAATCGGATTGGTATCGACGTTTGTCGCTCTGTTGGTGGCGTCGCTCTTCTCCAATCTGTCGATCTCCGGTGTCTCGACGTGGATTCTGGGAACCGTCGTCGTGTGGCTGGTGACCGCAGTTGCGACGCTGGTTCTTCCGTTGTTGTTCGTGCGTAAGAAAGTTCAGGAGAAGAAGGCACAGTGACGCGCGCGAACATCGGTATGGACTACACAGTCCTGGACTGTCCGGATCCGGCCGCATTGGCCAGCTTCTACGTCCAGGTCCTCGACTGGAAAAGTGTTCGCGACGAGGACGATTGGCACGTGATCGAAGGACCCGGCGGGGAGCGGCTCGCGTTTCAGCTCGCTCCGGATTTCGTTCCGGTGGACTGGCCGACCTCCGGCGTCGGGATCCATCTGGATCTGCTCGTCGATTCTCTCGACCCCGCGGAAGCTTGGGTGATCAGCCTGGGTGCGCAGCGGGTGACCGGCATCCCGGAGCATCAGACTTTCCGCGTCTACCGCGACCCGGTCGGTCACCACTTCTGCCTGTGCCTGCGGGGCTGAGTGCCGACTCGCCCCGATCTCGTCGACCGTGGATAATTCCGAACACTTGTCACGCCGCGGAATTGGAGATCGACGATGGCTTCGCAGAATTCCGACGAATTCCTGGTAGAACGTAGGACGATCGTCAAGGCAGAAGCATCGGACGTCTTCGCGCTGATCAACGATTTCCACCAGTGGACGCAGTGGTCGCCCTGGGAAGGTCTCGACCCGGCAATGCAGCGTACGTACGCGGGTCCGGACGCGGGCGTCGGGGCTTCGTACGCCTGGGCGGGAAACAAGAAGGCGGGCTCCGGCTCGATGGTGATCACCGAATCCGTCCCGAATGAACGCGTAGTTCTGGACCTGGCCTTCCTCAAGCCGTTCAAGGCGCAGAACGTCACCACCTTTCTCATCTCGCCGAATGCCGGTGATGTTCAGGTGACGTGGAAGATGACCGGGAAGAAGAATCTGTTCTTCAAGATCTTCGGTTTCATCTTCAGCATGGACAAGCTCGTCGGTAAGGATTTCGAGAAGGGCCTGTCTCGGCTGAAAGCTGCTGCAGAAAAGAGCTGACAAGCCGGTGGTACCGTCTCCCGGTGTTACGGATGACGCCCACCGACGCCCAAACTTTCTGGATTTCGGAGAAGATCCCGAACGATCAGCTATTGCTCTACTGTTTCGACGGTCAGAGCCAGTCGATCGACGAGCTACGCCGCTCAGCGGTGGAACGAGCGTCGCTCATTCCGGATCTCAATGTTCGGATTCGTGAATCACCGTGGCACCTCGACTATCCGGTCTGGGAACCCATGCCGGTCGATGCCTCGTTGGTGAGAGTGCATGAGCTGACCGATGACTCGTGGATCTCGTGCATTCAGGGAATCGAGAAACTCCTCGAGAACCACGTCGATCCGCGCGAGTCGCCGTGGGCGCTGCACCTGTTTTACGGCGTCACCGGCGTGCCGCGCTGCAGTGGCCCGGCGCTGATCGCAGTTCTGCAGGTCGCGCATTCTCTGGCAGACGGCAAACGGGCGTCGGCGATTGCTCGCCAGCTGTTCTCGCCGCAATCGCCCGCGCAGCCGAAGACGGACGTGCGGCGTAGCGGATCAGCCGAGATTCTGGGCCGCGCCGCCTTGCGCCTGCCGGGTCAACTCGTTTCACTGTTCCGCGACGGCCGGGCTGGGCACCGAGCGCAGTTGCAACTGCAGGCCGACACCGAATCGGGAGTTGTTGCGCCGCAGGCGGCGAGCCGTCCCAAGGTGCGCTCCAACATCCCTCCCGGACCTCACCGATTGGTGCGCATGGTCGTGCGGGACAGCGCAGATTTCCGTGGCGACGGCGTATCCGTCACGGTCGGAGCGATGACAGCCATCTCGCTGGCGATGGCGAACTACCTCACCGAGCGAGACGGCTCGGTACCGCCGGAACTGGGAGCTGAGGTGACCATCGCCAAGGCGGGTACACCCACGGCGCGCAACCACTTCCGCAATGCAGGTGTCGGACTGTTCCCGGACGTCGAAGATCTTCGTGAGCGAGCCCAACGGATCAAGGAGTCGATGGACGAGCGTCGCGCACGAGCGTCCCATCCGTCCAGTGCAGCGTCGGATCTCGCGCTGAACGCGGTTCCCGGCCCGCTGGTCCGTTGGGGCGTGCAGCAATACGATTTCACGGCGGTGCCCGACGAGGTCACCGGCAACACCGTGGTGTCGAGTGTCGCGCGCGGTGAGGCGGATCTGATGCTCGGAGGCGGCGTCGTTCGGTTCACCGCCGGCTTCCCGAGTTTGTCACCGGTCATGTCGTTGACCCACGGCGTACACGGTATCGGGGACACGGTGACGATCAGCATCACCAGCAGTCCGGCCTCGATTCCGGACATCGACGTGTACGAGCAGATGATGCACGACGCGATCGACGAGGTGCGCGAGGCGCTGTCGTGACGGCCTGATGTACTGGGAGCATGGGATTCACGCGCGCCGAGCTGGAGTCTTTCCGAGACGCCGAGATCGAGGATCTGATCGGGCCGAATTGTCGGCTGCTGTTCGTCGGTATCAATCCGGGACTGTGGACTGCCGCGACGGGCGCGCATTTCGCGAGGCCGGGTAATCGGTTCTATCCGGCACTGCTGCGGGCAGGCATCATCGAGCGTGCGATCGACCCCTCCGCGGGTATGTCGGACGCTGACACACAACATCTGATCGATCGGGGAGTGGGGATCACCAACTTGGCGGTGCGGGCAACTGCGCGCGCAGATGAATTGTCGTCGGAGGAGCTCGCAACTGGCGGAGTCCGGGTCCGAAAGATCGTGCGCGCAACCAAACCAGTAGTCGTTGCCTTCGCCGGGATCACCGCCTATCGAACAGCTTTCGGTGACAAGAAGGCGAAGGCCGGGCGCCAAGTCCGCGATTTCGAGGGGGCAAAACTGTGGATCGTGCCCAATCCCAGTGGCCTCAACGCACACGAGACGGTGGACACCTTGGCAGCGAAATATCGTTCCGCCGCATCCGAAGCCGGAATTCTCTGAGAGAAGTCGCAGTTCCGTTCGGCCAGAACAAGGTACAAGTTAAAGTGCTTGTATGTCTGTTCTATACAACGTCTTTGTAGTGATTCACCTACTCGGTATGGCTGCCCTGGTCGGTAGCTACTTCACCGTCCTCAAGGCTCCTTCGATCACCGAGGTCATGGTGTGGGGTGCCAGGATGCAGTTCGTGTCCGGCCTGATCATCGTCGGGTTGGGCGAAGGCGCCCTGGACAAGAACTACATTCACGCGAAGATCGCTGTGAAGCTGGTGCTTTCGCTGGTCATCGTGGCGCTTGCCGAGATCACCCGTGCGAAGCAGAAGAAGGGCCAGCCCAATCCGAATCTGGTACACGTCGTCGGCGGTTTGTCGATCGTGACCGTATTCGTGGCCGCGCTCTGGACCTGACAAAGACACAAAAGAGCCCCGGCGATCGAAACTCGCCGGGGCTCTTTGCTGTTGACGTGTCTACAGGCCTGGACGCTTACCGATCGTCAGGGTCACTTCACCGGTATGGGCGAAGAAGTCGTTGCCCTTGTCGTCGACGACGATGAACGCGGGGAAGTCCTCGACGTCGATCTTCCAGACGGCTTCCATCCCCAGCTCGGCGTACTCGAGGATGTCGACCTTCTTGATGCAGTCGAGTGCCAGGCGAGCTGCCGGTCCACCGATGGATCCGAGGTAGAAACCGCCGTGGGTGTTGCAGGCGTCGGTGACCTGCTTGGAGCGGTTTCCCTTGGCGAGCATGATCATCGAGCCACCGGCGGCCTGGAACTGCTCGACGTACGAGTCCATACGGCCGGCCGTGGTCGGGCCGAACGAACCGGATGCCATACCGTCGGGTGTCTTGGCGGGACCGGCGTAGTACACCGGGTGATCCTTGAGGTACTGCGGCATCTCTTCACCTGCGTCGAGACGCTCTTTGATCTTGGCGTGCGCGATGTCGCGTGCCACGACGAGCGGACCGGTCAAGGAGAGACGAGTCTTCACCGGGTGCTTGGAAAGCTCGGCGAGGATCTCCGACATCGGCTTGGTCAGATCGATCTTGACCGCAGCACCCTTGCCGGTACCCGAAATGCCATCCGTCTCTTCGTCGAGCTGAGCGTCCGTGACCTCGGGCAAGAAACGGCCAGGGTTGAATTCGAGCTGTTCCAGGAACACGCCCTCCGGGGTGATCTTGGCCTTCGCCTGTCGATCGGCCGAGCACGACACCGCAATGGCGACGGGCAAGGAAGCACCGTGACGGGGGAGTCGGACGACGCGGACGTCGTGGCAGAAGTACTTGCCGCCGAACTGGGCGCCGATACCGATCTTTTGCGTGAGCTCGAAGACCTTCTTCTCGAGTTCGTGATCTCGGAAGCCGCGACCCGTGATGGCGCCTTCGGTAGGCAGTTCGTCGAGATAGTGTGCCGACGCGTACTTCGCCGTCTTCATCGCGAACTCGGCCGAAGTACCGCCGACGACGATTGCAAGGTGGTACGGCGGGCAGGCAGCAGTACCGAGCGAGCGGATCTTTGCCTCGAGGAACTGCATCATCGAGTCAGGGTTCAGGATTGCTTTGGTTTCCTGGTACAGGTAGGACTTGTTGGCGCTGCCGCCGCCCTTGGCCATGAAGAGGAACTTGTACGAGTTCTCGTGTCCGGCAGCAGTATCGGCATACAGCTCGATCTGTGCGGGCAAGTTGTTGCCAGTGTTCTTCTCGTCCCACATCGTGATGGGGGCGTTCTGCGAGTAGCGCAGGTTCAGACGCGTGTAGGCGTCGTAGACACCGCGGGCGATGGACTTCTCGTCGTCGCCGGGGGTGAGTACGTGCTGTCCACGCTTGCCCATGACGATGGCGGTTCCGGTGTCCTGGCACATCGGCAGAACGCCGGCAGCGGCGATATTGGCGTTCTTGAGCAGATCGAGCGCTACGAACTTGTCGTTGTTCGAGGCTTCGGGATCGTCGAGGATGCTCGCGAGCTGCGTCAGGTGATCCGTGCGCAGGTAATGAGAGATGTCGTGCAGCGCCGTTTCGGTCAGCAAGCGCATTGCTTCGGGCTCGACCTGCAGGAAGGTGCGGCCGTCCGGTCCCTCGACTGTCGACACCCCTTCGGTGGTGAGCAATCGGTACTCGGTGGTGTCATCACCGATCGGCAACAGGTCCTCATAGAGGAAGTCGGCCATCATCTCTCCTGAACAAGGGTGCGTGCGAAGGTCGTATTCAGGTTATCGTTGGGGGTTTCCTTCTCTGAATCGGGGCGGGTGTGAGCTGGAATTATCCGGATACCACTGGCTCGATCAAGATACTTCGACCAGTTCGGAGAGCTCGACGCCGCGAAATTCGGCAAGGATTTCGGCCTGCTCGGCCACCGCTGCGCGGGCCGATCGTGACCACGTTCCCCACGGGGTGACCGCGACCTTCAGCTTCTTTCCGGACGCCCGCGGTCGCCACAGTCCGGTGATCGTGCCGCCGACCACCACCGTGCCCGGTCGCCCGAGGGTTGGCCACACCGTCTTCTGTGCGTCCGGATCGGGAACCAGGGTGTCCCGATCCTTGAGCTGTACATACGGATCGAAAGGCCCGAGTAGGCGAGTGCTCGAATCGGTGGGGGAGCCGAGCAAGTCTTCGCGGTCCTGTTCGAGAATCCACCGCTTCTCGCCGTTCACCTCGATCTCCTCGGTATCGGTGGGCCAGTGGGTCCTGACGTCCTTGACCGGGGCATCGAGAAACGACGCAACGAGAGCAGGAGTGGCGGGGCCGTAGAAGCGCAAATATCCGCGGATCACGTCGAAGCGAGGATCGGCGTCCGAACCTGAGGATGTGTACGGGCGTCGGCGCCAACCCGGAATGCGTTCGAGCACTGGGGGAGATGTGCCCGGCTGCAGCTCGAGGCCTGCCTGAAGTGCCGCGAGCCGGAACGGCATCTCGTACAGATGGGTGGCGTTGCACGGGCGGCAGAATCTCAGATACGGCTCGGTGACCCGGGTGGTCAACTTCACGGACATCTCGCCCTTGACGGTTGGTTTGGAGACGATGTCCCGCATCGCGGTAGCAACTGTTTGCAGAGCGGTCAGGGTCGGAATGCCGGCGGCCTTCAGTGGCCGGTTCGCGTCGTAAATGCGTTTGGCTGCATCAGCTTCGCTGAACGGGGACGTGGCGACGGCGACAGCAGGCAGGTCGCGACGACGGTAGTAGTGGGGAGCGCCGCGCAACGTCCAGGCAAGAGCGAGGTCAGTGGCGTCGCCGCGGACGCCGCGGATCCGCAGTGCCCACGCGGCGCCGTCCGGTCCGGTGTTCTGAATCCCGAGGTCGAGTATTGCGCAGTCGTTGTGATCGGCATCACCGGAATGGGGCCTGTCGAGTTGATGGCGGTGCCACCGGAAATTAGCTACCTGCGTGAGTGAGGTTGCGCTAGACATGATTTCAGTTTACTGGTGGGTAACCGCAGGATTTGGGGTGGTTGATCAATGTGGCGACAGAATTGGTCAGATTCGACCGATTGGCCGGAATTTTTTCAGTAGCAGGCCTTATTAGTCGAAATAATGACCCCATTGTCGAAATCCTTTGCCAACTGGTCGTTCGTATGATTACTGTTACCCACGTCACGGATACATTACAGATGTGACGCAGCTGTCACAGCACTGTCGGGTGCTTTGGGCAGCTGACCTCTGACTTCTCTAGGAGATTCACATGGGTTCACTGATGTCGATCGTCGAACTTGCACTCAAGGGCCTCGGCTCGGTCGGTGCCGGCGACCAGTTGTTCGAAACCTTCATCGGTTCGGTTCAGACGAACACGGGCAGCCTCAAGCCCCTCCTCTGATCCTGCTCGCTGGAATCGGATCGTTCGACCACACAACTTCCGCTCGGGTGACCGAGACCTAAACAACTGTAGGAGTTTTCATGGGATCCTTCGAAATCGTGGGGAACGTCATCACGGCTGTCAACAACGTCGGCACCGCATTCTTCAATTCGCTGACCGAGCTCAGTGGCGGCACGGTTACGCCCAAGTAAGCGCCGTCTGACGAGAAAGGCTCACGCACTCGGTGCGTGAGCCTTTCCGCGTCGATCGGAACTAGGTCGACCGGATCGAGTTTTTCCGATCACGTCGGGTTTGTCTCTTTCAGCCGGTACCGTTCGAAAGGTTCCGCTGCCGAAGAGAGTGACCCCGATGATCGAGACTCGTGCTTTGCGAACGGTTTTCCGCGTCTTCGTGGCGTTGGCCACGGCAGTATGTGGGCTCCAGCTCCTCACGGCACCGGGTCACGCTCAGTCGGTGGACAGCAGGCTGGTCGACATCTCGGTGTACTCACCGTCGATGGGGCGCGACATTCCGTTGCAGGTCTTGCGACCCGCTGATACCTCGAGGCCCGCTCCGACGCTCTACCTACTCAACGGAGTGGACGGAGGCAAAGACGATGCGACGTGGTCGGTGCGGACCGATGCGCCGAAGTTCTTCGCGGACAAGCACGTCAACGTGGTCACCCCTCTGGGCGGAGCATTCAGCTACTACACCGATTGGGAGCGGCCGGACCCCGGCCTCGCGAAGTCCGGCAACAACAACGGGGTCAACATGTGGACCACGTTCTTGACGGAAGAACTACCGCCGGTGATCGATTCGATGTTCGCGACGACCGGCGAGAACGCTCTGGCAGGCTTGTCGATGGCAGGCACGTCGGTACTGGATCTGGCTATGGCGGCGCCCTCGCTGTACAACAGTGTCGGGTCCTTCAGTGGGTGTGCGATGACGAGTCCCGGCATCGGTCAGGACTTCGTGAAACTCGTGGTTGCAGTGGGTGGCGGTGACGCGGAGAACATGTGGGGTCCGTACGATGGTACCGGCTGGCCGGCTCACGATCCGGTTGTCAACGCGGACAAGTTACCTCGCATCCCGATGTACATCACCACTGCAACCGGGATTCCGGGTCCGTACGACGCACTTGCCGATCCACGGATCGGCAACGACGTCACAGATTTGGCGTTGCAGCTCGTTCTCGGTGGCGGAATCGAGGCGGCAACGCACTACTGCACCACCCAGCTTGCGGACAGGACGAACGCATTGGGTATGAACAACATTCGCTACAACTTCAAGCCGGCAGGAACGCATTCATGGGGATACTGGGAAGACGACTTACACGACTCGTGGCCGATGATCGCCGCGTCGCTCGGCGTGTGAGGTCCCATCGAGCGAGTCTTCGAAGCGTAGGTCTCGTCGGCGCGCTCGCCTTGATTTCACTACTTGCGCTGCCCTCGACCGCGCTCGCCGACGAGACCCCGAAGATAACGGGCGTCACCGAACTGTCTTCGCGCTTGGTTCTTCTCGACGTCGCGAGTCCCGCTATGGGGCGCACCATGCAGGTGAAAGTACTGCTTCCTGCCGACCGCTCGGAACCGCGCGGGACGCTGTATCTCCTGGACGGCAATTCCGGGCAGATCGAAGAGAACAACTGGTTGGCCCCGGCTAACGGCGATATCGTCCCGTTCTTTGCCGACAAGAACGTGAACGTCGTACTCCCCATCGGTGGAACAGGCACCATGTACACCGATTGGCAGGAAGACCATCCGAAATTCGGTCGTCTGAAATGGGAGACGTTCCTGACGAAAGAGCTTCCCCCACTGATCGACACGAGGTTCGCAACGAACGGACACAACGCAATCGGTGGGATCTCGATGGGCGCAGAGGCCGCGCTGATCCTGGCCCAACGCTCGGCCGGGTTGTACGACGCAGTCGCGGGCTACAGCGGCTGCTACACAACCGTCGGAGGATTCGGCAAGGCGTTGACCGATCTTGTGGTCGTCAACGGAAATGCCCGTTCGGAGCAGATGTGGGGTCCGGCAGGCAGCGAGGCTTGGCAAGAGCACGACATCTTCGCCAATGCCGACAAGCTACGCGGCACCAAGGTGTATCTCGCCTCGGGATCGGGACTGCCAGGCCCGCACGAAACTCTCGATACTCCTGCCCTGGGGCGTGTACTGGTCGTCGGCGGGGTCATGGAACTGGGATCGAACCTGTGCACCGACCAGATCACGCAGGTGTTGCGCGATCGCGGAGTCGATGTCACCCGCAGCGCTCAACCGGTGGGGACGCACGGTTGGCCGTACTGGCGCGACGAACTCGTTCGCTCCTGGCCGATGCTCGACTCTGCGTTGTCGTCTTGAGTAATTCCTTGCGATGAGTTTCCGCTTCGGGTCGGGTCTATAACCGAGTACACCTGATTCGTCACCTCATCGACAAGGACAGAACATGCCTTCCATCACTCCCTGTTTGTGGTTCGACAACCAAGCAGAAGAAGCAGCAAACTTCTACATCTCGGTGTTCGGTTCCGGGCAGATCCTGGGAATCGAAAGGTACGTCGAGGGATCGCCTTCTGGAATGCCGGCGGGATCGGTGATGACCGTCAGCTTCGAGCTCGACGGTCAGCGATTCACCGGATTGAACGGCGGACCGATGTTCACATTCTCGGAAGCAGTGTCTTTCGAGATTCCGTGCGTCGATCAGGCTGAGGTCGATCACTACTGGTCCAGGCTGACCGAAGGCGGAGAAGAGGGCCCGTGCGGATGGGCCAAGGACAAGTTCGGATTGTCCTGGCAGGTAGTCCCGAATCGCCTTCTCGAACTGATGAAGGATCCGGATCGGGCCAAGGCGCAACGCGCCACGGACGCGATGATGAAGATGAAGAAGATCGACATCGCAGAGCTCGAACGGGCCGCGGACGCATCCTGAACACGATCTGGCCGATGGGCGACAGTCTTCGTTAGCTGATGCTAGCCTTCCCTAATTCTCGCTGGAGCGTTGGAGGAGTGCTGGTAACCATGCGAATCAAAGTCTCTGGAATGAAGATTGCAGTCACGGCCTTGGCGGCCTCGCTCGCCGTCGCCGGGCTTGCCGGCTGCAGCAGCGACAGCGCTGACGCACCCGCGGAGGCGGGAGCAACCGTCTCGACCATGTTCGGCGACGTCGAAGTTCCGGCCAACCCGCAGCGCGTCGTGGCGCTCGGTTGGTCGGACGCCGAAACAGCACTTGCCCTCGGAACGCAGCCGGTCGGTGTCGCGGACTGGATGGCGTTCGGTGGCAAAGGCGTCGGACCCTGGATTGCGGACGAGTTCACCACAGACCCGAAGATCCTCGGAACGATGGACCTGAGCGTCGAGGACGTTATTGCTCTAGAGCCGGACCTGATCTTGTGGACACGAAGCGACAACACGCAGGCCACCTACGACAAGCTGAGCGCTATCGCGCCGACGGTCGGGCCGCCGCCGGGTCTGACCACTGCGTACGGGACGACGGTCGAGCAGCAGACCGAACTCGTCGCGGAAGCTCTCGGTAAGGAAGCAGAAGGAAAGGCGCTACTGGTCGGCCTCGACGCCAAGTTCGACGCCGCGATTGCCGCCAATCCGGCCTTCGCGGGCAAGACCGCGGCGGTCGGCGCCTACAGTTCCGATGGTTACGGCGCATATGTACCCGGCGACGCACGCGCCGACTTCATGACCCGACTCGGCTTCACGATCCCGACGGCGATCACCGAAAAAGCCACCGGCAACTTCTACATCCCGGTCGCCAACGAGAACCTGAATCTGTTCGACGCCGACCTGACCGTGCTGTTCCCGATCTTCCTCGACAGCAGTGCGTTTGCGAACGATCCGCTACTGCGCGCAATTCCTTCGGCTCAGCAGGGGCATTTGTTGATCCTCGACGATCCCGCGCTCGTCAACGCGTTCTCGAGTGGCTCGGTACCGGGGTTGACCTACGCAATCGACAACGCCGTTCCGAAGTTTGCGAGCACACTCGGCGCCTGATCAGAGCTGTTTCGGGATCTGTCCGTCACTGTGCGCGTGTTCGCAAACAGTGGCGGGCAGTTCTCGTGCGTCGGTACACTGGAAAAAGTGAACTTTCAGCTAACGAGCGGCGGCCCAGTGGAGATCGGTCCAGTGGAGATCGCAGCGACCGCTCCTCGTTTTCCACGTATGCACGCATATGTGGATATCGCTGTCGTCGTCGTGGTCTTGGTGGGAACCAATCTGATCGCGCATTTCACCACCGCATGGGCAAGCATCGCCACGGTCCCCATTTCTGCTCTCGTCCTGTTGGCGCTCACCAAGCGCCGGGGGATGGGGTGGGCGGAATTAGGGCTCTCACCTCGTGATCTGCGGCGGGGTTCGAAGTACGCTCTTGCCGCCGTCGGCCTGGTCCTGACCGTAGTCGCCGTTGGCGCGTTGCTCCCCCTCACACGTCCTTTCTTCATGGCGGATCGCTACGCCACTATTTCCGGCGCGATCATCGCGTCGATGATCGTGATCCCGCTGCAGACCGTCATTCCCGAAGAGTTGGCCTTCCGCGGCGTCCTGCACGGCACGTTGAACCGGGTCAGCGGATTCCGGGGCGTCGCCGCTGCCGGTTCACTGATGTTCGGGCTGTGGCACATCGCGTCGTCGATGGGTTTGACCAGTGGTAACGAAGGGCTTTCCGGCTTTCTGGGGACCGGAGTCGTCGGTCAGGTTGCCGGAATCCTCGGAGCTGTTCTCGCAACCGCTGCAGCCGGCCTCGTGTTCACCTGGCTTCGTCATCGCAGTGGCAGCCTCATTGCGCCGATTGCGCTGCATTGGTCGTTGAACGGGGCAGGCGCATTGGCTGCGGCTCTTGTTTGGCACGCAACTCTTGCTTGATCCCAATATCTGACAAAAAGGACAGCATTCGCCGCGCGGCGCCGGGTAGTTCTGTGCTTTGCTCAGTGGGTGACGCACCTTCATCGAGGCCATGTCTTCCACATTTCCGGTCGTCCGACGGTTGAGGATGCGGCGCAGTCGCTCGTCTCGATCCCGGACGGCGTGTTGGCGATCGACGATGCCGGAACGATCGTCTACTGCGGAGAATTCGAATCACTCCCGAGCGATCTCGAAGGTGCTGAAACCCACGACCACCGACCGGGATTCCTGTTGCCCGGCTTCGTCGACGCTCACATTCATTTCCCGCAGACTTACGCCGGCGATGCGTACGGCGGCGGTCAACTCCTCGAGTGGCTCGATCTCTGTGTCTTTCCCTCCGAATCGAGGTTTGCCGATCCCGAGTTCGCCCAGCACGCTGCCGAGGCCTTCTGTTCTCGCCGAATCGCCACGGGAACCACGGCCGCGATGGTGTTCGGATCGGCCTTCCCGCACGCGCAGGACGCGTTGTTCTCGGAAACTCTGAAACGCGGCCTTCGAGTGGTCAGCGGCCGCGGGATTCAGACCACCGGACCGGCCTCCGCTGCCGCGCTGATCACCTCGGAAGAGGACGCGATCAGACTCACCAGCGAGGAGATCGACAAGTGGCACGCATCCGACACCGGCGACGTGAACACCGCACTCATTCACGTTGCAGTTGTTCCCCGCTTCTCCCTCGCGGTGACAACACGGACATTGAAGGATCTGGGGGAGTTGTACGACTCGGTCCGTGACCGGGGCGTCTACTTTCACAGCCATCTCAACGAGAACAATCGGCCCGGAACGGGCGAGGTGGCAACCACGCTCGCCGAGTACGAGGTCGAGACCTATCTCGACACGTACGACGGCAAGTTCCTCCCCGGCTCGCAGGTCGGCGGAAAGAGCTTCCTGGGTCCACGTGCGATACTCGCTCACTCGGTGCACTGCCAGGACTCCGAACTCGCACGAATGGCCGAGACCGGAACCTCGATCGCACATTGCCCGACGTCCCAGCAGTTTCTCGGCTCAGGCACCATGCCCTGGAAGCGCACCGTGGCGTCAGGGGTCAACATCGCGATCGGATCGGATTTCGGCGGGGGCGACGAGTGCCTGCTCACCCGAGTCCTCGGCGACGCGTTCAAAGTTCACATCTCCGAAGCCGGCGACGACGGAGTGTCGATGCACCCCGCCGAACTGCTGTTCACCGGAACACTCGCCGGTGCTCGCGCGCTGGACATGGAGAACCGGATCGGCAACTTCGACGAGGGCAAAGAAGCAGACTTCCTGGTGATCGATCCGGCCGGATGGCCGCCGCTCGCCGGGCTCGTCAACCACGGAACGCGTTCGGACGATCCGATTCTCGCCCGCGACCAAACGCTCTTCGGGCTCCTGATGGCGATGCGTGAGCCCGCGATTGCGCACGTATACGTGCAAGGGCGCCGGGTGTCGGGCTGACGTGTCCGCAACTGCCATCACCGGGTACCACCGAACGAGTTCGGGATTCCGGGCGTGGGTCGAGCGCGCGGCCGAGACCGCCGGTCGATTCGACGGCTACCTGAGCTGTGGCATAAGTGATCAACCGGAACCGGTGTCGCACGGCGTGTCCGTCACGTTCGAAAGTGCCGACGATCTACACCGTTGGCTCGAGTCGAGTGATCGCCGCGATCTCGAAAGATCCGCTGCTGCAACGGGAATTCTGGCGCAGACGAGTGATCTCGTCCTGGTCGACGGCGTGCTGCCGCCGCCCGGTATCGGTGTGTACGACCATGCCGTCGTCGTGGGCAAGGAGAACGAGTTTCTGCGAACGCAACGACACCTCATCGATCTCAGTTCGCGATTTTCCGGCTACGAATCGGTGATGTTGTTGCGGTCGGTCACCGACTCCACCCAGTGGAAGTCCGTTCTTCGGTTTCGGACAGAACAGCAGTTGGCGGTCTGGATGGCGTCACCCGAGAGGGCCGCAGCACTACCGAAACTGCGGGCCGAGTTGGCCGAGGACTTCACCGAGACCACGCGGTCGACACCGTTCGGCACCATCCTGCGCACGGAGAACGGGCAGACTCGTGCGACGCCGAATTGGAAGACGGCGATGATCATCCTGCTCGTTCTCTATCCGACAGTGATGACCCTGTCACGATTTCTCGGTCCGCTGCTCGACGGAATCGGAGCACCTCCCTGGCTGTCGATGTGGCTGAGCCAGATAATCAGCGTCGGCGCCATGACGTGGTTTCTGATGCCCACGGTCACGCGGTGGTTCCGCCATTGGCTGGACCCGGTCGACGGTGCTGTTCCCCGCACCAATTTTCGCGGCGTCGCGGCGGTAGTAGCGGTGTACGCAGTGACTCTGACGCTCTTCGCGTCCGTGAAGTGGCTGCAGTTCTGGGACTATTTCGACTGAATCCGGCCTCGGCGGAAGTACGCGAGCGGCCCGAAGAAGTTGACGAAGATGATCGCCGCCCACTTTTTCTTGCTGCCGTTGACCGTATCGGCAGGGCGTCGCGCCAAGTCTGTCCACGCGGCGATCGCCAGCAGGGACTGAATCGTGGCGAGCAGGGCGACGACGCGGCGCTGCGCGGGTGACAGCCCACTCCAGGTTTTCTTCTTTGTGAGGTTCATGGTGTCCACCTTGCCCTCGAACGTCCGATCGGTGTCGAGATCGGGTTGTTATCGGTGCCCGAAGTTCCTCGAATCGGTGTGAATAGCATCACTATGATGACCGATAGGTACGGTCCCGCGGGCCGTCGGGGCGGTCGTTTTCGGCGTAAAGATCTCGCTAACTCGAACTGTGGCTGAATGTTTGCGCCCGCACTAAGCTCGCGTGGCCACATTGGCGGGAGGGATTTGGCCAAGCTGCTGGTACGCGCTCTAGCGGGAGCAACACCCACCCTGTTAAGTAAGGCTTGCCAATCTTGTGGTCAGCCTACAGGTTTGATGCTGTGGGGTAGCTGCTATCGGGAACGATGTTCGGAATGCGTCAACAAATCGTCCGTAGGTGACAGTTTGATCACTGCTGGTGGGTGTCACCTGTGTGTATGTACGTGTCCTGAAGGGGTCGAAATGTAACGTCCCGGACACATTTGGTGTCGCGGAAGTAACGGAAGACCTCTACTCTTATCGCCAGCAGCCACTCACGTGGCGGCAATCCTCTGGACCGTATCTTCGACAGGAGCACATCGCATGAGCAGCGCAGAATTCTCGGATGCCTTCACCTTCCTCAACGACTTCTTCAGCAACGCGTCTGATCTCTTCAGCGCTCTGAGCTTCTTCACCTCGCTCAGCTGATAGCTTCCGGCCGCTAGGCCGACTCAGTGGCCCCCGAAGGCGATGTCTTCGGGGGCCACTGCTGTCTGTCTGACTATCTGTCTAGCGTCCAATTTGGTGACAATGTGAGCATTGTTGGCCAAGTGCATGGCGGGGTTGATGTGACTGTGGTGGAATGCGAGCGAAAGAAGATAGCTTGCCTGCCCGCCACTTCCAGCGGGACACGCCGATGATCGGAGCTTTGTGCACGTCTCGCGAAGAAACCTCTTCAAGTACGCAGCGGCTGGATCGGCCGCTGCCGGACTCGCTGCGTTGAGCGGTACGACGTCGGTGGCCAATGCCGGTTCACTCGGGACCCTGCTCGATTACGCCGCCGGTGTGCCGTCCGCTCAGGCGATCAAAGCCGCCGGATATGCGGGCGCCATTCGATACGTTTCGGACAGGCGCCCGGGCGCCGATTGGATGGTCGGCAAGCCCGTACTGGCGCGGGAAACCGACGCGTTGACGGCGGCCGGACTCCAAGTCGTGTCCTGCTATCAATTCGGCAAGGGCGGAACGGCGGACTGGCGCGGGGCTCGAGAGGCCGGCAAGCGTCACGCTTCCCGGGGCCTCGAACTCCACGCTGCTGCCGGTGGGCCCTCTGGTCGGCCGATCTATGCGTCGATCGACGACAACCCCACCAGCACCGAGATCACGACGCTGATCGCGCCGTACCTCGAGGGGTGGGCCTCGGTTGTCGGCAACGGAGCGCTCGGTGTCTACGGAAATACTCGCGTGATCGACGCGATGATCAGTGCCGGCGTCGGAACCTGGTTCTGGCAGCACAACTGGGGTTCGCCCGCCGGGTATGTGCATCCGAGGGCAAACCTGCACCAGTTCGAAATCGACAAGCGCAAGGTCGACGGCGTTGGCGTCGACCTGAATTCGATCCTCACTCGCGACTACGGCCAGTGGTCGTTGGCCGGATCGGTCGGTCCGGCCCAGCCCGTCGGATCCTCGTTGCCGATGGGTTCTATCGCACCATAGCGCCGAATTTGGCGAGCCAGGACTTGGCGTCATCGGGGAGGGTGCCCGCCGCTTCGGCGGCGAGGCACCATGCTTTTGCCATCGACAGGAAGTTCATCGGGTTGTAGGCGTCTTCTTCGCGAGACCACAGTCCGTTGCCGGCGTAGTGCAGGATCGTGATGTTGGCGGCTCCGTGCTTGGATCCGTCACCCGGATCCTCCATCGGGTTGTCGATCTCGCACACGATCCATCCGCGCTCCTCGTCGACGACGAACCAGTTGGCCGGAAACTCGGTCATCCGGCGTCCCGGGAACTCCGTCATCGTGCGAGTGACCCACTTGCGTACCGCCTCTCGGCCGTTGAGGGTGCCGAAAGCGTGTTCCACGTAGACGACGTCCTCGGTGAACATGTCCGCGAAGGCGTTCCAGTCGCCGGAGCGTGTGCACTCGACAACGGTGTTCTGATATCCCGCGAAGGCGTCTTCGAGTTCGGTGCGTGTCCAGCTCATGAAAGCTCCTCGGGTAGGCGTCGTCGCCTCAGATTAGAACACGTTGCAGAATTGATTGTCTGCGATTCGACGCAGAAGAGTTCTGCGGTACCGTCGTTGACGGGTCGGGACCCATTATGTGAGAGGGCAACACGTGGAATTCATCATCGACTTCATCTACACACTTCTGTCGAAGTTGCAGACGGGCAGCATCGAAGGCTCTTCGGAGAAGTGAGTCCTCTGCCGGGTTGGTTCCCTTACGTGGCTTTCTGTTTGGGAATCAACCCGGCGAACACCATCGTCACAACGGCGGCGGCGATGGAAATCAGGAACGTCGCACGAAACGCCTCGAACGAGGGGATTACTGCGGTGCCGACGGTGATGGTCATACCGGCCAGAACGACGCTCACGATCGCGGCAGACGTCGACGTGCCGATTGATCGCATCAGTGAATTCAGGCCGTTCGCGGCTGCAGATTCCGTGATGGGTACCGCGCCCATGATCAGGGCGGGCATGGCCGAGTACGAGAGCCCGACGCCCGCGCCGATGAACATTCCGGCCACGGCGACCTGCCAGACGCTCGACACCGTGAAATATGCGAAGGCATAACCCAATCCGATGACGAGGGCGCCGAGCATCAACGTGATTCGTGGGCCACGCCACGCCGAAATTCGGGCGGAGACGGGCGAGAGCGCCATCATGACGAGTCCGCCGGGGGCCAATGCGAGTCCCGCTGCAACCATGGACAATCCGAGTCCGTAGCCGGTGGACGTCGGTGCCATCAGAAGTTGGGGGAGTGTCAAGGAATTGCCGTACATGGCAAAACCGACGGCGATGGACGCGAAGTTGGTGAAGAGAACCTGAGGCCGGGCCGATACGCGGAGGTCCACCAGTGGTGCGTTGCGTCGAAGTTCCCACCATCCCCAGACGAGGAAACTGAGAGCGGAAACTGCCAGGAGGCCCAGGGTTTTCGTGTCGCCCCATCCCCAAGTCCCACCTTTGGTGATGGGGAGCAGCAGGGTGATCAGGCCGACGGTGAGACCGAGCGCACCGACGAAGTCGAAACGGCCCGGACGTCGTACCGTTGATTCGGGGATGACGAACGCAACCAGTGCGATGCAGATCAAGCCGAATGCCGCCGAAGTGACGAACAGGAAGTGCCAGTTGGCATTCTGAGCGATCACTGCGGCGATCGGCAGTCCGATCGCGCCGCCGACGCCGAGGGTGGCACTCATGACGGCCATGGCGCCGGCCACCTTCTTCGGTGGAAGCACGTCGCGAATAATTGCGATTCCCAACGGAATTGCCCCGACAGATGCACCTTGAAGTGCGCGACCGATGACGAGCACGATCAGAGAAGGTGCGATCGCGCAGATCGCCGAGCCCAGGACGACCATCCCGAGACTGACGAGCAGCATTCGTTTCTTGCCGAACATGTCACCGAGGCGTCCGCTGATAGGTGTGATCACCGCGGCGGCGAGGAGTGTTGCGGTGACCGCCCACGAGGTGTCGGCGGGAGTGGAGTTCAGGAGGTGCGGCAACTGCGGAATGATCGGGACGACCAGCGTCTGCATCAAGGCGACGACGATGCCGCACAGCCCGAGGACGGTAAGCACGGGACCCGAGGGTGCGTACTTCGTGACCGGGGGTTTCTCGTCGACGCTCGACGAATCTGCGTGAACGGACATTTGGCTCCCGCCATGGAGGTTCTACTTCGGTGCGTTCGCCCCAGTGTGCACGCTACACATCGTGTGTATTCTGCACAATATGAGTGTGGATCGGGAACCCGAACTGGTGGATATCGAGTACGAGTTGACCCTGCTCTCGCGCTATCACGCGCTCGCTCAACGGGCCGAACTTCATCTGGACCGGTCTGCCTATCTACTGCTCGGTCGACTGGAGTTGCAACATCCCATGAGCCTCAAAGAGCTCTCCTGCGCTTTCTCACTCGACATCTCGACCATCAACCGGCAGATCGGCGCGCTGAGGCGTCAGGGTCTGGTGGAGCGAGTGGAGGATCCGGACGGTGGGCTGGCGCGGAAGGTTCGGCCGACAGCACAGGGGCTGTCGAAACTTCATGCCGATCGCGAACACTCGACGGCAGGCGTCGAGAAGGTCCTGCGCGAGTGGAGGCCGGAGCAGCGCCAGGCCCTCGGTGATCTGTTGCGACAATTCAATCGCTCGGTGGAGAACTTGGAGGGTCGCGACTGGCCGCGGCCGGATCAGGTCTGAGAGTGCGAAACCGACCGCAGTGAGGGGTTCGGGTCGCTCGAATCCGATTCCGGCGCAATGACAACAAGTTTCGGATGTTCTTCGGGGGCTGCATGATTTCCACGCCAGGACAGCAACGACCAGCGTGAGAGACCGGACAGCGCCGACCCGAGACTGGCGAAAGACCCCGAACTCAGCACCGATGCCGTAGATCCGATGCTTCCGATGGAAAGAAAAGAGCCGACGCTACCGATCGAGAGAATCGAGTACGCCGATCCGATCGAGAGAATGGACCCTTCGGATCGGATGGACAGTATCGATCGCGTCGACTTGTGCGACCGTATCGACTGGTCGTCTGGGCGTGATTTCCGCTCTCGACGGCCATGCGTGATGTCCACTCGTAGATGTCCCATCTATCGGGTCTATCACGGTGATCGGAGATGCAAAAGGGACCCGCCGAAATTCGGCGGGTCCCTGTCACGAGACTTCGATCAAGCTACCGCGAACATGCCCACGGTCGGAAGGAAGCTGCAGGTGATGCGATCTGCGCCTTCCGGCTGGGTGGTCAGCGAGCCGCTGATCACCGAGAGGACGCGTCCGGGGCCGGTGTCGGCGATGGCCGACAGAGTGGCGGGGCCGTCCGGGTTGATGCGCGCGGCGTTGGTCAGGTTCTGGGTGGCGCTGCGCTGGTTGTCGATGTTGACCCAGGTGACGGTCATCGGCACCGGCTGGTCGTCGACCGCGGGAGCAGTTCCGAGAGCGGTGAAGACGAAGCCGGCCTGACCGGCGGCGGGGCCGGGAGGAGGCAGGTGAGCCGGGCCCGGAACAGCAAGCGCGGTTCCGACCGAATCGGCGGTGGCCGAGATGCAACCCTTGCCGAGCGTCGGGTACAGGAACTGCGCGATGACGGGAGCGTTCTCGTTCGGGATTTCCGGTCCGCCGCCACCACTGCCGTCGAGGAAGGTGATGACCTTCTCGAGGGTGGCCTTGATCTCGGGCGGAATGCCGGGGGAGTTCAGGATCGCGCGAGCCTGGTCGAGCAAGGCTTGCTGCGGGCCGCCGGCGACGTCAGCCGGACCGGCAGCAGCGCCGATGATGGCGGGCGCAAACGATGCGAGGAACTCGATCGGCACACTTTCGGGTGCGGGCGGTGCTGCCGGATCGGCCATTGCCTGTGCCGGCAATGCCAGTCCTGCTACTGCGGCAATAGCGACGGCGGTGAACGCCTTTCGCATACCTCGGGTTCGAAGCACTGTTTCCCCATCCTTAGTCATACCGCGCGGGCGCCTAGGCGAGCTCCGCGTTTGACGGCTCGAGGGGTCACTCTATGTACAGAGCCCCCGGGTTGTACAGCTGTTCAGTTGCTGAGCAGCTACGCACCGGGGGGAGTCTATGGCATGACCGGCCTCGATCGTGATTTACGGCGACCATACCTGTGACTGAAGTGATCTATGTGAAAGTTGATGCAACTGTTACGTCGGATTGCGAGGTTTGTTCACTCGGAGATCAGTCGAAACGGACCGAATCGTCGACGAGTACGTCAATTCGACGGGCAAGGTCGAAGTCCAGTTCCGTGAGACCGCCCGCCGAGTGTGTCGAAAGCGTGTACGTGACCTTTCGCCAGCGAACGTCGATGTCGGGATGATGATCTGCGGCCTCGGCGACTGCCGCGATGCGTTGAAGAAGCGCGATCGCATCCGGGAAAGTCGCGGAATCGACGGTACGAGTGATCGAGCCTGGCGACAGCTGCCAGGCCGGCAGTTCGTCGAGAGCGCTTTGGATCGCGGAGTCGGACAACAAAGTGGCCATACTCCATCATGGTGCGATGAGTGATGTGCCTGCAAGGGATCGCGAAGTTGTCGCCGGTGCGATCTTCCGTGGGGGAAGGCTGCTCCTCGCGCAGCGGACGGGTCCGCCGGCGTTGGCCGGTCGCTGGGAACTGCCGGGCGGGAAGGTCGAGGAGTTCGAAACGCCGCAGGCTGCGTTGGCCCGCGAGTTGCGCGAGGAGCTTGCGGTAGAGGTTCGATGCGGAACAAGAATCGGCGTCGATGTGCAACTGTCGGCCGGGTTGGTCCTGCGGGCGTACCGGGCGGAGTTGGTGTCCGGCGAGCCGGTCGCGCTCGACCACGCCCAGTTGGCATGGGTCGATGCCGAAGAACTCTTGTCGATGGATCTGGTCGACAACGATCGAGCCTGGATCCCCGAACTGCTCGAGGAGTTGAGGGCGCTTACGCCGCGCGGGCCTTCTTGAGACCGGCTTTCAGTTCCTTCTTGGATGCGCCCTCGTTCTCGAGCTTCTTCATCCGCATGATGACGACGGGGCACTTGATGCACCGTGTCTTCTTCCGGCAGCACTTCTTTTTCGGCTTGAGCTTCGAGACCTTGCTTGCCTTGATTTTTCCCATGTGACGCTGCGGCTTTCCTGTTTCACTACGGCGGAGAGCCCGCTCTTGGAACGAGGTTAGCGTACCCTTAAACACCCTGTTTCTCCAGGTCGTAATCCTACTCGCTTCAGCGTGGTGCAGATCACTATTGGCTGGTGGGGGCGGTGATAGAGGCCGCACAATGCAGGAGTATCCGCTCGGAGCGAGTAGTATTTACTAGGCCGCGGTGCCTATTCAGGCGATTCGTGCCCTGATTCGGATCACACACTCGTGCAGCGGCCACCAGAAGAGCCGTGCGACTTGACTTTCGCGTGGCCGAATCAACTCAGCCAGGAGAGCCATCGCGTGACCACCACCAGCTTCCGTAACGTTGCCATCGTCGCACACGTCGACCACGGCAAGACCACCCTCGTCGACGCCATGCTTCGTCAGTCCGGCGCGTTCGAGGAGCGCGCCGAGCTGGTCGATCGCGTCATGGACTCCGGCGACCTCGAACGCGAGAAGGGCATCACGATCCTCGCGAAGAACACCTCGGTGCACAAGCGCAACGAGGATGGTTCGGTCACCGTCATCAACGTCATCGACACCCCGGGCCACGCCGATTTCGGTGGCGAGGTCGAGCGCGGTCTGTCCATGGTCGACGGCGTCGTCCTGCTCGTCGATGCGTCCGAGGGCCCGCTTCCGCAGACGCGTTTCGTGCTGCGTAAGGCACTTGCTGCCTCACTGCCCGTCATCTTGGTTGTCAACAAGACCGATCGTCCCGATGCTCGCATCGAAGAGGTTGTCTCCGAGGCTCAGGACTTGCTCCTGGACCTCGCGTCCGATCTTTCCGACGAGGCCGCCGAAGCTGCCGAGCTTGCGCTCGGGCTGCCGGTTCTCTACGCCTCCGGCCGCGAGGGCAAGGCTTCGACGGTGCAGCCCGAGAACGGTCAGGCTCCCGACGCCGAGGACCTCACCGCTCTGTTCCAGGTTCTGATGGAGTACGTCCCGGCCCCCAAGGGCACGGTTGACGCGCCGCTTCAGGCTCACGTCACCAACCTCGACGCGTCGGCATTCCTCGGTCGCCTCGCGCTGGTTCGCATCCACAACGGCGAGCTGCGCAAGGGCCAGACCGTGTCCTGGTGCCGCGAGGTCGACGGCGAGCCCGTCATCACCAAGACCAAGATCACCGAACTGCTCACCACCATCGGTGTCGAGCGTGTTCCCGCCGAGGTTGCGCTTGCCGGCGATATCTGCGCTGTTGCGGGTTTCCCGGACATCATGATCGGCGACACGCTCGCCGACCTCGACAACCCGGTTGCGCTGCCTCGCATCACTGTCGATCAGCCGGCTATCTCGGTCACGATCGGTACCAACACCTCACCGCTGGTCGGCCGCGTCAAGGGTCACAAGCTCACCTCGCGCATGGTCAAGGCTCGCCTGGACCAGGAGCTGGTCGGTAACGTCTCGCTCAAGGTCCTCGACATCGGACGTCCCGATGCCTGGGAGGTCCAGGGTCGTGGAGAGCTCGCGCTCGCCATCCTCGTCGAGCAGATGCGTCGCGAAGGCTTCGAACTGACCGTCGGAAAGCCGCAGGTGGTCACTCAGACTGTCGACGGTAAGATCCACGAGCCTTTCGAAGAGCTGACCATCGACAGCCCCGAGGAGTACCTCGGTGCCATCACTCAGCTTCTGGCCAACCGCAAGGGCAAGATGGTTCAGATGTCGAACCACGGTCAGGGCTGGGTTCGTATGGAGTTCATCGTTCCTTCGCGTGGTCTTATCGGCTTCCGTACGGAATTCCTCACGGATACCCGCGGAACCGGCATCGCCAACGCCGTCTTCGACGGGTACGGCCCCTGGGCCGGCGAGATTCGTGCTCGCCACACCGGTTCTCTCGTGTCGGACCGTTCCGGCACAGTGACGCCGTTCGCCATGATCCAGCTGGCTGACCGCGGAACCTTCTTCGTCGAGCCCGGCGCAGACACCTACGAGGGCCACGTCGTCGGTATCAACCCCCGTCAGGAAGACCTCGACATCAACGTCACCCGCGAGAAGAAGCTGACCAACATGCGTCAGTCGTCCGCAGACGTGATGGAGACCCTCGCGAAGCCCATCAAGCTCGAGCTCGAAGCGGCCATGGAATTCTGCTCCGGCGACGAGTGCGTCGAGGTCACCCCCGAGGACGTCCGCGTCCGCAAGGTGCATCTCAATGCAACCGAGCGCGCTCGCGAGCGTTCGCGTAGCAAGTCTCGCGACAAGGCTGCTCTGTAGTCTTTCGTCGGTTACCACCTGACAGGCGGATGTGCCTTTCAGCCGAGTTTTCGGCGGAAAGGTACATTCGCCTTCATGGTTTCCGGGCGAAAGTTCTGCCCGGAAATCGAGTGTGAAGGGGCGACGCGGCCCCGTACGGAAGGAATTGTCTGTGGCCTCAGGACGTCGCTACCTGGCGTTGGCAGTGGCAGTGACGGCGTTGTCGCTGACTGCGTGTACGGCCGATCCGCCGCCTCCGGTCGAGAGCACCGAAACCGTCAAGCCCACACCGACTCCGGTTGTTCCGGCGATGAAGCAGGTCACTGTGGCGATCGACGAGGTAGGAGGCGGATTCAACCCGCACCTGCTCG
This sequence comes from Rhodococcus sp. KBW08, assembly GCF_003852455.1. Classification (NCBI taxonomy): domain Bacteria; kingdom Bacillati; phylum Actinomycetota; class Actinomycetes; order Mycobacteriales; family Nocardiaceae; genus Rhodococcus; species Rhodococcus sp. KBW08. The sequence continues at coordinate 17,023 of NZ_QAJJ01000006.1, read as the reverse complement.
CGGATCAGTCGCCGGTCAACTCCGCAGTCGGCAACCTCGTGTTGCCCAGTGCGTTTCGCCCGATCAATTCGCCGACGCAGCCTGGTGCGACGGAGTGGGCGATCGACGATTCTTTTCTCGTTTCGGCTGAAGTGACGTCAGAGGCTCCGTTCACTATTCGCTACCAACTGCGCAACGAAGCCCAATGGTCGGACGGCGCTCCCATTGCGGCAGAGGACTTTCGCTATCTCTGGCAGCAGATGATCTCGGTTCCCGGTGTGGTCAACCCCGCCGGCTATCAGATGATCGACGACGTGAACTCGTCCGGCGGTGGCAAGACGGTCAACGTCGTGATGCGTGCGCCGTATCCGGCGTGGCGAGAGTTGTTCACCGATATTCTTCCATCCCACCTGATCAAGGACACTCCCGGCGGTTTCAGCACCGGTTTGAGTGAGGGGATTCCGGTGTCTGGAGCCCACTTTCACGTGCGCTCGGTCGACCGTGGTCGAGACGAAATCGTGCTGGAACGCAACGACCGATTCTGGGGCAAGCCTTCAGATCCGGATCAGATAGTTCTGCGACGCGGAGGAACGGCTTCGCAGTTGGCGGATGCACTGCGTACCGACGATGCTCAAGTGGCGCAGGTTCATTCGGGTAGTGCCACGGATATTCAGCTTTCTGCAATCCCGGGTGTCAGTACTGCATTCTCCTACGTTCCGCGCACTCTCGACATCAACGTCAATGGGCGCAGTAAGAACTTCGCGGACGTTCGGGTGCGTAAAGGTGTTCTGGGACTGCTCGATCCGGACCTGCTCGCCGTAGTGGCGGCCGGGAGTGAATCGGCGTCGGCCCCGGTGAAAGCTCAGATCCTCGCTCCGTCGGATCCGGGATATGCGCCAACCGCGCCGCCGAAACCGACCAGAGAGCAGGCGCTGGGTGAGCTGACCGCAGCCGGCTACTTGACAGCGCCGCCCACCGGAATCGTCACTGGCACTGGAACGGTCGGATCGATCGTCCGGGACGGCGCTCAGTTGACCCTGCTGATCGGCGCTCCCGAAAACGACGACATCGCGATCGCCGTGGCAAACACCGCTGCCGACGAATTGCGTGACGTGGGGATCCTGGCGACCGTCGAATCGGTGCCGCCGGAGGAGCTCTACGGCGAGGATCTGACCACAGGACGCGTCGACATGATCGTCGGTTGGAGCCGAGCAGGCGCTGACACCGCAACTTCGCTGGCCTCCCGGTTCAGTTGCCCGACAGCACCTTCCGCTCCTGCGACAGGTTCGGCGGTGTCCACACCCACGCCGTCGCAGTCTCCGGAGCCTGTCCGAACGACAAGCGTCGAGGCTCCGAGCAACCTGTCCGGGCTGTGTGATCCGGCGTTGCAAGGTCGGATCGACGAAGCGCTCAGTGGCATCGGGGATCTCGGGTCGTTGATCGCCGATGCGGAACCCAAGCTGTGGGATCTGGCGGCGGTTTTGCCGATCGTGCAGAGCCGAGCGCTGGTTGCAGTCGGGACCGGAGTCGAGGGCGTGGTCCTCGACGGACCGGTGCAGGTGGGGATATTCGGAAACGCTACGGACTGGGTGAGGGTGGCAAAGTGACCGCGTCGGCGAAGCGACTTCTGTTGGTGCACGCACATCCGGACGACGAAACGATCACCACCGGTGGCACCATCGCGCGTTACGCGTCCGAAGGCGCCGACGTCACGGTCCTCACCTGCACGTTGGGGGAGGAAGGCGAAGTGATCGGTGACGCGTGGGCGGGGCTCGTGGCTGCCGAGGCCGATCAACTCGGGGGCTACCGGATCGCCGAATTGAGCGCTGCTTTGTCGGCTTTGGGCAGTGCCGCTCCTCGCTTCCTCGCCGGTGCCGGTCGTTATCGCGATTCCGGAATGATCGGCACACCTTCGGCCGCCAATCCCCGTGCTTTTGTCAATGCTCGACTCGACGAGGCAGTCGGCGCGGTGGTCGCCGTCATTCGTGAGATTCGGCCGCACGTCGTGATCACGTACGACCCCAACGGAGGCTACGGGCACCCGGATCACATCCAGGCACACGCGATCACGACAGCGGCCGTGGAAGCTGCAGCAACGACCGCATATCCCGAGGTCGGCGAGCCGTGGTCGACTCCGAAGTTCTACTGGACCGTGACCGAGCGCAGCGGACTCGAACGCGGCATCGCTGCGATTTCCGAGTTCCCGGAGAACTGGCGTCTGCCCGAGCCCGGTGAATTGCCGAGCGTCGAGGACTCAGACGTGACGACGGCAATCGATGTTCGAGGCGTCATCGATGCGAAGGCGAGGGCATTGAGCGCCCACGCCACTCAGGTGACGGTAGCCCCGAGTGGAGCCGAGTTCGCATTGTCGAACAACGTGGTCCAACCGATCCTGACGGTCGAGCATTTCGTATTGGCCGCCGGCACGCTCGGTCCGGTGGGTGAGGACGGTCGCGAGCGCGATCTGTTCGGCGGGCTGCACAGCTGACCTGGGCGTGGGCTCACAGGCATTGCGATCGACGCCGTAGTGGTGTGTGATGCGTGTCACCGGATGGGTGGTCCTTTCGGTAACAGCAAAGCCTGGGGGCTGAAGAAATGTACAACTGGGACCTGCAGAACCAGATCGTCGCCTTCGTCGATTCGTTGCGTCCGATGGCCGGTTACTACCACGACATGTATTACGGATCGCTCTACGCATTTGCAGATCAGCAAAGTCATCTGCTGACGCTGCTCGGGTTCCCGCCGGTTCCCTGATCGACTTCGTGCTTTTCGGGCGCGAGCCGGGGTGCTTGTCGGGAGGGACCCCGCGCTCGCGCGTTGGCCGTCGATAGACCACTATCAAAACCATGATCACGGCCGAGAACAACACAGACGCTTCGACAGAAACGTCGCTGTCGTGGCTCGACCCCATCATCCTCGGTGTCCTGATTTTCGACGGGTTCTTGTGCGCGGTGTTGTCAGTCCTGTTCTTGCCGACTCATCTCGGTACGACCGCATTTCCGATCAGCATTCTCGTGGCAGCGACCGCGAACCTCGTATTGGTGATCGCCGCCCGCACGGTTACGACGCCGGGTATGGCCGCATTGCCGCTCGCCGGTTGGATCGTCGGGTTCTTGGTGTGCATGGTCGGCGGTCCGGGCGGCGACGTGCTGGTGCTCTCGTCCCCTCTGACGTTCTTACTGCTGGTCGGCGCAATCGCTCCGGCCGCGGTTTTCCTCTTCAAAGTAGCGATCAACAGGCTTGCCACCCTCAGTTCGCAATAGTTCTCGGCGCGCGCGTAGGAAAGTGACCCATCCATAAGGGACACTCAGCCTGTGGCTGAACATGACTTGGCGGGCGCGACTATCGCCTTGACCGCCGAACGGCGTGTCGAAGAATTTGCGACGCTCCTCGAACGTCGAGGCGCGGAGATCGTGCGTACACCGGTGATCCATGTGCTGCCGTTGGTGGACGATCGAGACCTGCGAACGCAGACGTCCGCTTTGATTGCCGAGCCACCGGAATTGGTCGTGATCAGCACCGGAATCGGCTTTCGGGGTTGGCTCGATGCCGTCGCGTCGTGGGGTTTGACCGACGAGTTCCTCGGAGCTCTCGCCCGCACGCGCATCATTGCCCGCGGCCCGAAGGCGACGGGCGCCATCCGGGGCGCCGGATTGCGTGAGGAATGGTCGCCTTCGGGCGAGTCGTCCGAGGAAGTTCTGGCACACCTCGGAAGCGAGGGAGTGGCCGGTTTACGCGTCGCGGTTCAGTTGCACGGCACCATCACCGAATGGGAGCCGCTGACGGACCTGAGCGCCTCCCTCGCCGACATCGGCGCGGTTGTCACTCCGGTGTCGGTCTATCGTTGGATCCGGCCGCCGGATCAGTCGCCGGTCCGCGCGTTGGTTGCTGCAGTTCGTTCCGGTGCAATCGACGCGCTGACCTTCACCAGTGCCCCCGCGGTCTCCTCGATGCTCAGCACGGCAAAAGAAATGGGCGAGCTGGAGCGGTTCGTCGCAGCGATGCGCGGACCGGTACCGACCTACTGCGTCGGACCGGTGACCGCCGCTCCGCTGGAACTCCTCGGTGTTCCGACTATCCAGCCGGAGCGATCGCGTCTCGGTTCGCTGGCGAGGCTCATCATCGACGACCTGCCCAGACGTCGCCACCGCCCGGAGTGACGGCTTCGATCAAGGCCCACGCGTTCTCGGCGGGGAGATCGATCACCTCGTAGCTTCCTGTGCCGGCCGGCGTCGCAGCGACCACGGTTGCCACACCTGCGCGCCGCTGGAAGAACGTCTCGCGCACTGTCCATCCGATGACACCTTCGGATTCGAGACTGTGACGCTGTCGGTCGAGCGAGCCGCTTCGGGTGATCAACCACCCCGGCAGAACAGCGTGGCCGAGGCCGTTGTATCGGTCGTAGGCGAGCGCAGCGCCGCCGATCGCGAGCACAGCGACCCCGAACCACGCGTAGATCGGCACGTGCACGCCGGATGCCGCGCACACCACGCAGACCAGGAACGCCACTGTCGCGAGAAACAGTGCCCGGGTGTAGCGGCGACGGCGCGCGGCCGGGCCGTGCGGGATCAGCGGGGTGGAAGCCTGGCGCGAATCACCGATCACGGTGGCCATCACTCGCTCGGCCTCCCGGCGTGGTCCCTGCGGCAGCAGCAGTGAAGATTCCTTCTTCTCGGCGCTCACCCCGGTCATGATGGCGTCGAGGCGCGCGCCGCGGGCCAGCCGCAGCAGGAGCGGTTCCTTGAGCGTCGTGCCGCGTAGGCGGGCGCGGTCGAGTGTGGTCTGCCGAGTCTTCAACAGGCCGTGACTGACATGCAGGATGCGTCCGTTGTCGGTGAGTTTCATGTTGCCGAACGCGATCAGGTATTGGACGCAGGCGAGTGCACTCGACAGCACGAGCAGCACGACGAGCGCGATGACGACCATCAGCGCGATGCCGAGGCTCTCGAGGGAGTCGAAGCTGTCGCTTACCGCCGACGATTTCGCGACGGCAGTGCCGATGCCGTATTGAAACGAGATGCCGATTATCGCTGCGATGATGGCGATCCCGGTGAACGAAAAGGGTGCGTAGCGAACCCAACTGGGCTCCCAGTGTCCGATCTCGGTGTCGACCGGTTCGGTGACGTTCGAGGCCGGAGCGCCCGGGGTTTGCAGCCCTCGTGCCTGTTGCGCGCCGGCCAACAGTGCGGCGCGCAGGTCCGGAACCAGGGCGGTCGACAGGGCGTTGAGCTCGAACTTGTTCGAATCGTGGCCGCTCCCAGCGCGTTGGCCGGTCCCGATGCGCACGATCGACAGTCCGAGCAGTCGGTGCATGACCCCGGCTTCGACGTCGACGGATCGGATGCGGCTGCGCGGGACGGAGAGCAGCTTCTTCTGGAAGACCCCGGTGCGCAGCTGTACGTGAACGGGCCCGATTCGGTACGTGGTGGTGAAGTACCGCAACAGACCGAAGACGACGAGCAGAGTGACGACGCCGAGTCCCCACCAGTGATTCCCGGATTGGCTGCCGAGAACAACGGAGACGAGCAGGACCGGGAGCAGCTTGACCACTTCGTTGACGGGGTGAACCAGAAGCATGCGTCGGTCGAGGCGGAGCCAGGGCTGCTCCTCCTCGGCTGCCTCGGCAGCTGCCGTTTCCGCCTCGGCGGGAATGTCGATCGCGGTCGGGTCGCCCAACGGTTTCTCGTTCACGTCGCGTCTCCCACGTTGGTGCCCGCGATCTCCGTCAGTTGAGCGACCGTGCGATCGGCGATTTCCTGGTCGAGCGCGGAGATCTTCACGGCCCCGGCCGACGACGCCGTCGTGACCGTCACGGTTGCCAGACCCAACATCCGGTCGATCGGTCCGCGCTCGGTGTCCACTGTCTGCACGCGCGAGATCGGTGCGATGCGTCGTTCCTGGGTGAACCAGCCGGTGCGTGTGTACACCGCGGTGTCACTGATCTCCCATCGGTGGACGCGATACCGCCACGCCGGAACCATCAGAATGTAGGTGGCAGCGAAGAGAACGGTGACTGCGAATACGGTGCCGACCACCCAGGACGGGATTCCGGGTATCAAGACGGCACAGACGATTTCGGCGATGATGACGGGTACCCAGAACAGTGAGGCAGTGATTGCCCACAGCCTCGGGGCTTTGGTGCTGGGTCGCCATAGTGGGTCGGCCATGGTCAGCGGTTGCGGCGCAGTCATGGGCACTACTTTGGTCGAGTGAGGGACGATCTGTCGACATCGGCCCTATCGTGGAGTGTGGCGACCGCGAAGGGAGTACGTGATGACCGAACAAGATGCGACATTCGACCCGGAGGCTCCGGAATCAGATGCGCTCGAACAATCGACACCCGTAGATCCGAACGCCCCCGAAGAACCCGATCTGACCGACATCCCACTCGACGCACCAGTGGCTGACGTGGTGGATCAACGAGTCGAGGTAGCGGTCGACGACGACTATCCGCCCTCATGATCGAGGCGGTATCGAGCCCGTGAGGCCTCCTACTTCTGGCACCGGGTGGCACTAGTCGTCTCACATGGCGCATGATCGCTAGGTGAACCGAACTGGTGATGACTCCGGCAAACCCACCATGCTTCCGATGCCAGGCATTTCCGCGTCCGCCTCGTCCAGTCCGTCGCCCGGCCCGTCAGCGTCGGCGATGCGGCGAGTTCTCCGTCGTGCACGCGACGGAGCGACCCTGAACGTCGACGAGGCGGCAACGCTGCTGCAGGCACGGGGAACCGATCTGACCGATCTGTGTTCCTCGGCGGCCAAGGTTCGCGATGCCGGTCTGCTGGCAGCGGGTCGGCCGAACACCGTGACGTATTCGCGGAAAGTGTTCATTCCGCTGACCCGTCTGTGCCAGGACAAGTGCCACTACTGCACCTTCGTCACGGTGCCTGGGAAGCTGCGTGCCGCCGGGCACGGCATGTTCCTTGAGCCTGACGAGGTTTTGGACATTGCCCGGGCAGGTGCCGAATTGGGCTGCAAGGAAGCGTTGTTCACGCTGGGGGATCGCCCCGAGGCTCGCTGGCCGGAAGCCAAGCAATGGCTGGACGAACGCGGCTACGACTCCACCCTCGACTACGTGCGGGCGATGTCGATTCGGGTGCTCGAGGAGACCGGACTTCTTCCGCACTTGAATCCCGGTGTGATGAGCTGGCAAGAGCTCTCGCGACTCAAGCCTGTTGCGCCGTCGATGGGCATGATGCTCGAGACGACCGCTACTCGGCTGTTCACCGACAAAGGCGAATGCCACTACGGCAGCCCGGACAAGGACCCGGCGGTTCGGCTGCGCACTCTGACCGACGCAGGCCGCCTGAACATCCCGTTCACCACGGGAATTCTTGTGGGCATCGGGGAGAACTTCCTCGAGCGTGCCGAATCGATCATGGCGATACGCAAGTCGCAGAAGGCGTTCGGCCACATCCAGGAAGTGATCATTCAGAACTTCCTGGCCAAGCCTGATACCGCGATGCGCAACACCCCTGATGCAGGACTCGACGAGTTTCTCGCGGCCATCGCCGTCGCACGCCTGTTGCTCGGGCCGACGATGCGGATTCAGAGTCCGCCGAATCTCGTCTCGAACAGCGAGTGCCTCGCGCTGCTCGGCGCCGGTGTGGACGACTGGGGCGGGGTATCGCCGTTGACCCCCGATCACGTCAACCCGGAGCGCCCGTGGCCGAATCTCGAGACCTTGGCCGAGATCAGCGCCGAAGGCGGCTTCACGCTGACCGAACGCACTGCGGCTCAGCCGGCATATGTCCTGGCCGGGGCTCCGTGGATCGATCCGCGCATTGCGGGTCACGTGCAGGCACTGGCGGATCCCAAGACCGGCCTCGCCTTGCCCGACACCAAGCCGGTGGGTCGACCGTGGCAGGAGCCGGACGAGTCGTGGGAATCGAGCGGACGCATCGATCTCAATACCGAGATCGACACGGACGGGCGCAACACCGAGACCCGCAGTGACCTGGGCAGTGCGTTCGGCGACTGGGAGACCGTGCGCGAACAGGTACTCGAGTTGAGTGCTCCGATTCGCGTCGACACCGATCTGTTGGCTGCATTGCGCAGTGCCGAACGCGACCCGGCCGGATGTTCCGACGACGAATACCTGGCCCTTGCCACGGCGGAGGGCCCGGGCCTGGAAGCTGTTGTGGCGCTGGCTGATGCGCTACGCAAGGATGCTGTCGGTGAGGACGTCACCTACGTGGTGAACCGGAACATCAACTTCACCAACATCTGCTACACGGGCTGCCGGTTCTGTGCGTTCGCGCAGCGCAAGGGTGACGCCGACGCCTTCACCCTGTCGGCGGACCAGGTCGCCGACCGTGCTTGGGAAGCGCACGTCGCCGGCGCGACCGAGGTCTGCATGCAGGGCGGTATCGATCCGGAACTTCCCGTCACCGGTTACGCCGACCTTGTTCGCGCAGTCAAGAAGCGCGTGCCGTCGATGCACGTCCATGCGTTCTCGCCCATGGAGATCGTCAACGGTGCTTCCCGCAGCGGTGAAAGCATCAGGGACTGGCTCACCGCCCTGCGTGAGGCGGGCCTCGACACCATTCCCGGTACGGCAGCGGAGATCCTCGACGACGAGGTGCGCTGGATCCTCACCAAGGGCAAACTGCCCACGGCGGAGTGGATCGAAGTGGTCACCACGGCACACGAGGTGGGACTGCGGTCGAGTTCGACGATGATGTACGGACACGTCGATCAGCCGCATCACTGGGTCGGGCACCTGAACGTCCTCCGTGGAATCCAGGATCGCACAGGCGGATTCACGGAGTTCGTGCTGCTGCCGTTCGTTCACCAGAGCGCGCCGCTGTACCTGGCGGGCGCTTCACGGCCAGGGCCGACCAACCGGGACAACCGCGCCGCGCACGCACTGGCACGCATCATGCTGCACGGTCGTATCCCCAACATCCAGACCAGCTGGGTCAAGCTCGGTATCACCGGAACGCAGATGATGCTCAACGGCGGAGCCAACGACCTCGGCGGAACGCTGATGGAGGAGACGATCTCGAGGATGGCCGGCTCCGAACACGGGTCCGAGAAGACCGTCGCAGAGCTGCGCGCCATCGCCGAGGGAATCGGACGTCCGGCACGCGAACGAACCACCACACACGCACGACGCGAAGGAGCGATCGCCTGATGGCTGACGTACTGGGGGACCGCAAGGTCGTCGAGGTTCTCGATCGGGCGGTCTGGGGCATCAACCCCGTTCTGGACCTCGCCTACAGCGATCCGCTCGGAATCAAGCGTCGGACCTTCGAGCCGACCGATCCCGAGCGAAATGCTGCCGCGATGGTGTTGGACGCAGCCGCTTGGGTCCTCGATGTCGTCAAGTTCCCCGGGACGGCGGCGTGGTCGGTGATGACCGACGAGCAGCGTTCGAAGTGGTGGACGACCCGGTTGGGCGCACTCAACACCGTTGCCGTCGCGTTCCCCGGCATCTTCGGCGTCCTCCTCAATCGGCTCCCGATCCAGGACCTGCTGGCATTCGCGAATCAGGCCGTTGTGCTCGTTGCGGTTGCCCGTGAACACGGAGTGACGGAACGGGATCAGCAGGTGGACCTCCTGGCGTCGGTGTTGTGCCGGCGTGAGACGAAGTCCCGAGAGCTTCTCACCGGAGAGGACTTCGCCGAGAAATCAGCCGGCGGCGCCGACGAGACCTGGCGCCCGTTCGCGCTCATCGGCACGTTGTGGCGCACGTCCAAGACTTTTCGTGCCATCACGGACGAGCTGCACAAGCGTCCGTCGCGGACAAAGCCGTACGAGGTTTTCGGCAAGATTCCGGTGATCGGCGTCGTGGCGGATTACCTCGGTGAACGCGGCGCACTGGTTCGCGCTGCGGCCGCGGGGGAGAAGTGGATCGCGATTCGGTCGAGGAACATCACCACAGTAGGCTGAAATGTGTTACCCCCGCCTGCTCAGAGTCGGTCGGCAGGGGGATAATAGGCTGTTCCCGCGGTACGTGAGAGTCGTATCGGATTTTCGGCCCCTTGCAACTGCGTGTTGCGGCGGCGATGCACGACAGGAAGGCAGGGAGATCGGCAGTGACCTACACGATTGCTGAACCGTGTGTAGATGTGATGGACAAGGCGTGCATCGAAGAATGCCCTGTCGACTGCATCTACGAGGGTGGACGCATGCTTTACATCCACCCCGACGAGTGTGTCGATTGCGGCGCGTGTGAGCCTGTCTGTCCCGTCGAAGCCATCTTCTACGAAGACGACGTCCCGGACCAGTGGAACGCTTACATCAGCACCAACGTCGATTTCTTCGACGATCTCGGTTCGCCGGGTGGAGCAGCCAAGCTCGGCAAGGTCGACTACGACACGCCGTTCATCAAGGCGCTGCCTCCCATGGGTGAGGAATAGAGATCTTGTCTCGTACTCCGGTGGCCGCTGGGCTTCCTGATTTTCCGTGGGATTCGCTCGCCGACGTCACGGCGAAGGCACACTCTCATCCCGACGGCATCGTGAACCTGTCCGTGGGTACGCCGGTTGATCCGGTGGATCCGGTAATCCAGGAGGCTTTGGCATCTGTTGCCGAGGTGCCGGGATATCCGACTACTCATGGCACGCTCGCACTGCGCGAGGCCGTGGCGGAGTCACTGGATCGCCGCTACAACATTCCCGACGTCGATCCGGCAGCGGTGCTGCCGGCCATCGGCACCAAGGAAATGATCGCGTGGCTGCCGAAATTGCTCGGTCTCGGCGCCGACGATCTGGTGGTCATTCCGGAGTTGGCATACCCGACGTACGAGGTCGCGGCGAAACTCGCAGGCGCGCGCGTTCTGCGCGCCGACGGCTTGAACAAGCTCGGTCCCGAGTCGGCGGCGATGATCTTCGTGAACTCGCCGTCCAACCCGACCGGAAAGGTGCTCGGGCTCGAGCACTTGCAGAAGGTCGTGGCCTGGGCACGCGAGCGCGGCGCCATCGTCGTCTCCGACGAGTGCTACCTCGGGTTGACGTGGGAAGCCGATGCACTCTCCATTCTCGATCCTCGGGTCAACGACGGCGATCTGACCGGTTTGCTTGCGGTCCATTCACTTTCGAAGACGTCGAACCTCGCGAGCTATCGCGCCGGGTTCGTCACCGGTGATCCGGCTCTGGTGTCGGAACTGCTCGAGGTGCGCAAGCACGCGGGCATGATCCTGCCTTTGCCGATCCAAGCCGCGATGACCGCAGCCTTGGGCGACGACCAACACGAGAACGTCCAGCGCGAGCGGTACCGCGAGCGTCGCAGCGTGTTGATCGAAGCTGTCCGAGGTGCCGGATTCACCGTCGACAATTCCGAGGCCGGCCTGTACCTCTGGGCAACCCGCGGCGAGGAATGCCGAGCGACGGTCAGTTGGTTCGCCGATCGCGGGATCCTCGTTGCGCCCGGTGAGTTCTACGGACCGAGCGGGAGCAAGCACGTTCGGATCGCTCTCACCGCAACAGACGAACGAATCGCCGCGGCAGCAAAGCGCCTCTCCGCCTGAACCGTGTGTTTTCGCGGGTGTCAGGTTCCCTGATGTCGGTAGCAGTCCGATGTAAGGTCGCGCTGTGACCACCTCAGGGACCGGCGGCTTGGACGCGGTACTGATTGTCGCCGTCGTTGTTGCCTCGATCGCGCTGATGCTCGCGTGGCTGAAGGATCGTCGAATATTCGGAGACCTACCTCTTTCGGCCGTTGTGCTTTGGCTCGTGGTGGCAGTGCCGTCAATTTTGCAGGCGCTGATGCCGGGACTGTTGGACATGTTTCGCCGTGATCCCACGTTGATCCGCGACGGTCAGTGGTGGCGGATTCTGACGTCGGTGTTCGTCCAGGACGGCGGCCTTGCCGGGACGGTTGCCAACCTTCTCACGTTGGCAGTGGTGGCGCCGCCTGCTTTTCGGCTCTGGGGCGCCGCACGCGGTTGGGCACTCTTCCTGCTCGGTCAATTGCTGTTCGGTTTGCTCACCACCGCAGTCTTCCCGTCGACCGGCGCCGGTAACTCCGGTGCGACACTGGCTCTGGCAGCGGCGGCGGCGGGGATCGGCGTTCTGGTGCGCCCGCGAATGCCCGAGATTTTTCTGACTGCCGTGATTGTCGTCGGCGGTGCAACTCTGGTGACGGTCGACGACGCGCACGGATTCGCAGTTCTTTCCGGAGCTCTACTGGGGGCGGCGCTGGTGACGCTGTTCCCTCCTCACTCGATGGACGCGCGTCGGGCAGGAGAAAGTTTGCGACCGTCTGCGCTGTGAGATGCTGTCGTGGTGCTGCTGAGATCACTGAACCCCCTTGCTGTTGCCCGCGGTGACGACCTCGACGACGCCGTGACGATCGGTGACACGGTGCTCTCGCGGAGTGCCATTCTCGGTGCCGCGACCTCGGTCGCGGAACGAGTGGCGCAGGCCGACCGGGTTGCCGTATTGGCAACTCCCACAGCAAAAACGATCCTCGCCGTCGTCGGTGCATTGATTGCCGGCGTCACCGTTGTGCCGGTACCGCCGGACTCGGGCAGGGCTGAGCGGGAGCACATTCTGCGTGACTCCGGAGCTCAGGCGTGGCTCGGTGAAACGGACGAGCACTGCGACACTCTGCCGGTAGTCCCCGTCCGGTTGCATGCGCGCTCATGGCACAGCTATCCCGAACCGGCTCCTCAGTCCACAGCGTTCGTCCTGTACACCTCGGGAACCACCGGCCCACCGAAGGGTGTTCTGCTCAGTCGCTCGGCCATCGCAGCCGGGATCGACGCGCTCGCCGAGGCCTGGGACTGGACGTGGCGAGACACTCTCGTGCACGGGCTTCCGCTCTTCCACGTGCACGGGCTGATCCTCGGAATCCTCGGTCCGCTCCGGATCGGCAGCCGGGTGATCCATACCGTCAAGCCGACGCCGGAAAACTACGCACGAGCCAAAGGCTCCCTCTACTTCGGTGTCCCCACCGTCTGGTCGCGTATCGCCGAAGACGAAGAGGCGGCCCGTGCGTTGTCCGGCGCTCGGCTGCTGGTCTCCGGCAGTGCGCCGCTTCCCGTCCCAGTCTTCGAAAAGTTGCGTGAGCGAACAGGATTGACCCCAATTGAGCGTTACGGCATGAGCGAGACGATGCTGACGCTGAGTACTCGATTCGACGGCGAGCGACGCCCGGGTTGGGTCGGAGTGCCATTGCGCGGTGTCGAGACTCGTCTTCGTGACGAAAAAGGCAACGATGTTCCACACGACGGCGAGAGCATCGGCGGCCTGCAGGTACGTGGGCCGATGCTTTTCGACGGTTACTTGAACCGTCCAGACGCAACCGCCGAGTCCTGGACGGAGGACGGCTACTTCAAGACCGGTGATGTCGCCGTCATCGACGAGGGTGGGTTCCACCGAATCGTCGGCCGCGAATCCATCGACTTGATCAAAACCGGCGGATTCAGAGTCGGCGCCGGCGAGATTGAGACTGCCATCCTCGGGCACCCCTCGGTGTCCGAAGTTGCGGTGATCGGTGTCCCCGACGCCGATCTGGGGCAGCGGATCATCGCCGTCGTCGTCCGCAAGCCAGGCAGTCCCGAGGTCACCGAAGCCGAATTGGTCGAGTTGGTCGGGGCAGAGTTGTCGGCGCACAAGCGTCCCCGCGAAGTTCGTTTTGCCGAGACGCTGCCGCGTAACGCGATGGGTAAGGTCCAGAAGCGCGACCTGTGGTGAGCGGAGCCGATTGCTGAAAAGTCGCTCCGGCGCTCGAGTCTTGGTGAGTTCGGCCCGCCTGTCCCGGAATGTGGGCCCGCCGGTTCGCCGATGATTCAGCGCTAGTTGGAAATTCTGTGTTCTTGGCTACACTACCGCCCGGTAGGGATAGCTCCAGTCGCACGCATGCCGTCGGTATGCCTGAGTGCGAGTGGCCTCGGAAGGGCAGATTTCATGGCGGGCGGACGGCATTCGAGTCCTGACAGCGGGCGGTCGATCGGGTTCTACGCAGTGGGTGGGTTGGTTGCCGTCGCGGTAGTCGCCACCGGGGTGGTGGTCTTCAAGGCAACACAGTCCGATTCCTGCGAGAGCGTCGACGAGTACTCGCTGGCAGCAGATCCTGCGATCGCGCCTGCAGTCACGGAGATCCTCGCAGAAGCGTCGCCCGAGCAGACGGGTTGTTCGCGGATCACGGTCACCTCTGCGCTGCCCGGCGACGTCGCGGGAACTTTGGGCAAGGGTGTGGACGCGCCGGACATGTGGATTCCGGATTCGACAGCGTGGGTCGGCAAAGCGTCATTGACGGCCAAGGGACCGGTCGCTGCGGCCGGCGGTTCGATCGCGACCTCACCTGTCGTTCTCGCCTCCGGCGGTGGCGAGCAGTTTGCCAGTTGGCTCACAGCGCTACAGGTTCCTGACCTCGCGCTGGGCAATCCATTGTTCACCGGGGTTGCATCGGCGCCCATTCTCGGAGCTCTCGCGGAGACCGGGGCCACCTCCGAATCGGTTCGAGCGGCACTCGTACCCCATGCTCAAGCCGAAAGTGTTCGTACCGAAGATCAGCCGGTAGGACAGAAGATGCTCACCGAATTGGTCAGCTCAGGCAAGGTTGGTGTTTCGACCGAGCAGCAGGTGGTCGAGTTCACGAAGGCAGAGTCGAAGATTTCCGCGACAGTGCCGGCGACTGGAACCATGATCATGGACTACCCACTGGTGGTCAGTGCGTCGGCACCGGATCGGCACTACGCCGCAGCCAAGAAGAGTGACGCCATCGCCGAGCTGTTGCACAGTGAATCTGCCCAGGAAGTGCTGGCACGCAGTGGTTTCCGTACTTCCGGCGGTGGAGCCGTCGAAGGTGGGGTTGGTGACGTCACGGCATTGACTGTCTCCGAACAGTCGGTGGCCGATCAGACACTGGGTGCTTGGGCGTTGATGGCCAAGCCGATCCGAACACTCGTCGCGATCGACGTGTCTGCATCGATGGACTATCCGGCGGCAGGTGGCAAGACGCGCATGCAGTTGACCACTGCTGCTGCTCTCGCCGGCAATCAAGTCTTCCCGGACAGCGTCGCTGCCGGTCTGTGGGCCTTCTCCCAAGGTATGAACGGAACCCAGGACTTCCAGGAATTAGTGCCGATCAGGCGCTACGACACCATCGTCGACGGCGTGACTCAACGAAAGTTGATGGCTGATCAGGCGAACCGGCTCACCGAACTCAAGCGTGGTGCCACAGGTTTGTACGACACGACGCTGGCTGCCTTCCGGAAAGTCCAGGAATCGTACGATCCGCGAGCGGTCAACAGCGTCATCATCTTGACCGACGGTGCAAACGAAGATCCCGACAGCATCAGCCGTGAACAGCTGCTCGATGTTCTTGCACGCGAGCAGGATCCGGCGCGTCCGGTCATCATCGTCACCATCGGCATCACCGACGACGCCGACGCTGCAGCGCTCGCCGATATCTCCCGCGTGACGGGCGGGTCGACCTATATCGCACGCGACCCCTCGGAGATTTCCGAAGTCTTCGTGAACGCACTGGCTCACCGAGGATCATGAGCCCCACCGAAGAACTCAGGCCGCGTCGGGGCCGGTCCAGGGTGTCGGAAGTGGCGGAGCCTCAGACGAATATCGGTGCCCGGTAGGAGTCGTCGTGGTGAAGGTGTGCCGGTTACCCGGCACAGGTTCGGCAGACCAGTCCGAGCCCTGTTTCGCGTAATTGCATGCCGCGCACAACCCGGCACCGTTCGCTGCGCTGGTGAGGCCACCCCTCGAGTGGTCGCGAATGTGGTCACCGTGGCGAACCGGCGCGTCGCACCACGGAGTACGGCAGCTGCGATCCCGGAGTTCGATCAGTCGTGCTAACCCCTTCGGGAATGTTCTCGCCGTGGATTCCATTGCGGTCAATGCGCCGGTGTCGGGGCGTGCGTAGAGTTTTCGGACCGTTGCCATTGTTTCGGAGTCTTCGCTGCACTTGGCGATCCATTCGCGTGCAATATCGGCTGGTACAGGCCCGTACCCATGAACGTGCGCCGGGTCGGAATTGTCGCCCAACAATGACTGGTCGGAGACAACCAGATTCACGGTGACGGGTGTCGGTGTGGCGCGACCGATTCCGGTAACCCGCTCGACCAGGAGATCAGCCATGATTTGCGCTCGTGTGCGCTTGTCCCCGCCGGCAAGTACGGAATCTGCGTCGCGCCTGAGCGTGGCGTGCACGGCGATACCTTCGGCTGCGGGAAGCAGCACATTGAGCCAGCACATCGTGTCGGGTGCAGGCCGTGACGTTACTCGTCTGTCTCCCACAGCTTTGCGTGCTCGTCTGGCAACACTGTCGGAGTCAATTTCGGCAGTGCGTGCGCGGATTCTTTCTGTCAGTTGGTGGTTGCCCCATCCGTCCAAGATTGCAGCGTCGCAGCAGAACTCGCGATCCAATGTAGCGCGATCCTGGACTGTGAGACAGGCAGTTTCACGCATGAGAATTGTCGCTTGATGCTCACTGATGGAGCCACGGACGAGTAGTCGAAGTGTGTGCGGCATCTCGTCGCTCAGTGCGCGGGCCAAGCTCAGATGTTGAGTTCCGAACCATGCCGACTCTCGCCGTGCGAGGGCAATCTGCGCGTTGATTCCACGGCCCTGGTATGCGCGCGGAACTCCCCGTTCGCCGCGGTCCTTGCGGGTGAACGCGTCGAGATCGGCAGCCAGTAATGCCTGGGCCCCAGCACAACTGGCCTTCAACTCTTCCAACGCGCGCAGAAGATCAACGCGTGCTGCGTTGTCGATGGAACGATCCATGCTGACGAGTGACGCTCGGAATTGTCCGATTGTCTCTTCGGATATCGTCTGTTTGGATATCGCCTGTTCAGATACTTGCGTCGTCACTTTTACCCCCCGGTAGTGTCGAACATACATTCGATAATAGCCTCGACAATGAACGCCCGCAACACCTTTCTCTGTTGGTGACCGAAAGTTCCGACAGTTCGGTTTTCGTGGTTGACTGGTCGGCATGATTGAACTGAGGGGATTGACCAAGGTTTACGGACCGACGAAAGCGGTGGACGATTTGTCGTTCACGGTCAAGCCGGGCATCGTGACGGGCTTTCTGGGCCCCAACGGTGCGGGTAAGTCGACGACGATGCGGA
>NZ_QAJJ01000058.1:0-683 GCF_003852455.1 Rhodococcus sp. KBW08 | reverse complement strand
AAGGAGAAATACATGTCCCGACGTCCAACGTCGCGTGCGCTTTCCGGCGCGCTCGCCACCGCAACTGTGCTCGCCACCGTCACAGCAGCGGGAACCTTGTCAGCAGGTATTGCCGGAGCCGCCCCAACAGCGGACATTCCATTCGGCGGTTGGAGCTCCTGTCCGATCGA
The DNA here is from genome assembly GCF_003852455.1 of Rhodococcus sp. KBW08. Classification (NCBI taxonomy): domain Bacteria; kingdom Bacillati; phylum Actinomycetota; class Actinomycetes; order Mycobacteriales; family Nocardiaceae; genus Rhodococcus; species Rhodococcus sp. KBW08. The sequence continues at coordinate 513 of NZ_QAJJ01000058.1, read as the reverse complement.
CAATCCCGAGACCAGCACCTGCATGGACGTCACAGTCACCGGCGGCAACATGAAGATCGGCAAGCTCTCGGTCGGCATTCCCGCGGGGGCGATGCGCATCGCAGGCGGAGTTGCCTACCGAGAAAATCCGGAGGCCGAATTCGGATTCGACCAAGTATTCATCCCGCCGAACGACAACAGTCGAGGGATCTACGCCGAACCCATCGAGATCCCAGGCGGCGCACTCGGAATCGATCTACCCTTCGACAATCTCTTCGGACTGAACAAGGCCTCGGCCACCGTCGAGTCGACGTCTGCACTTCCCACCGTGGATGCATTTCAGCTTGGCGTGAAGCTACCCGTCAAACTGAAGATCGCGAACCCTCTCCTCGGCGGCAAATGCTACCTGGGCTCGGACAACAACCCCGTCCAGCTCAACTTGGATGTGACCGAATACGGCGCCCTCGAAGAGGTTCCAGGATTCCCGGATACTGCAGTGGTTCGAAACACCGGGCACACCGGACAGCCCTTCAC
>NZ_QAJJ01000057.1:0-225 GCF_003852455.1 Rhodococcus sp. KBW08 | reverse complement strand
GGTGGACGCTGACAAACTTCCTCGCATCACGGCAGATCACATGATCTGCCGGCGAGTGCAATATATCGACATACTGTTGGGTCCTGAGAGAACACGCGAGTGTTTCCTCTAGGAAGTAACGACAACACTGGAATGTGGGTCATACCGCGAATAGGTGACTGAGGTGACTTGGTTGGTGTTCGGCTGGTGCTCACGGGAGTTCTGGGGTTGTGTGTTGTTTGAGAA
>NZ_QAJJ01000056.1:0-208 GCF_003852455.1 Rhodococcus sp. KBW08 | reverse complement strand
TTTAAAAAAAAAATATTGAAGTGGCTGACCTATCAACTTTCGATGGTAAGATCAAAGCTTACCATGGTTGTAACGGGTAACGGGGAATCAGTGTTCGATTCCGGAGAGGGAGCCTGAGAAACGGCTACCACATCCACGGAAGGCAGCAGGCGCGTAAATTACCCAATACCGGTTCGGTGAGGTAGTGACAAAAATTAATTTTTTTTTT
>NZ_QAJJ01000055.1:0-584 GCF_003852455.1 Rhodococcus sp. KBW08 | reverse complement strand
GACTAATCGAACCATCTAGTAGCTGGTTCCCTCCGAAGTTTCCCTCAGGATAGCTGGCGCTCTCGCAAACGCACTTACCTGGTAAAGCGAATGATTAGAAGTATTGGGGACGAAATGTTCTCAACTTATTCTCAAACTTTAAATGGGTTCGATGTGCGTCTTTCTTTATTGAAGATGTGCATTGAATACAAATGTCTAGTGGGCCATTTTTGGTAAGCAGAACTGGCGATGTGGGATGAACCAAACATCTGGTTAAAGTGCCTAACATCACGCTCATGAGAAACCACAAAAGGTGTTGGTTGATAAAGACAGCAGGACGGTGGACATGGAAGTCGTCATCCGCTAAGGAGTGTGTAACAACTCACCTGCCGAATCAACCAGCCCTGAAAATGGATGGCGCTGTAGCGTGGGACCTATACCGGATCGATATCGCAAGTTTTATTGAACGAGTAAGCGGTATCGTGTAGGAGGGTGCCGTGGTTGCTAAGAAGCTACTGGCGTAAGTCAGAGTGGAGCGGTCACGGGTACAGATCTTGGTAGTAGTAGCAATTATTCAAGTGAGGTGCTTGAAGACTGAAGTGGAG
>NZ_QAJJ01000054.1:0-1587 GCF_003852455.1 Rhodococcus sp. KBW08 | reverse complement strand
TTGGATTCTGTTGAGCGTTCGTTGGTGCTCGAGGGGTGGAATGACACTGTTCACGAGTTGACTGATGGTGCTTTGTTGCTCGATGGTTTCGATGCGCAGGTGGCGGCGTCTCCGGGTGCGGTGGCGCTCTCGTTCGAGGGTGTGTCTCTGTCGTATGCGGAGTTCGATGCTCGGGTGAATTGTTTTGCCAGGTATTTGGTTTCGGTGGGTGTGGGGCCGGAGTCGTTGGTGGGTGTTGCGGTTCGGCGTTCGGTTGATTTGTTGGTTGCGGTTTACGGTGTGCTCAGGGCTGGTGGTGGGTATGTTCCGGTGGATCCGGATCAGCCGGCGGAGCGTAATGGGTTTGTGTTGGCGGCGGCGTCGCCGGTGTGTGTGGTCAGTACGTCTGATGTTGGTTTCGATGCTGGTGTGGTGCCGGTGGTCGAGGTTGATGTTGTTGATGTGTCTGGTTTTTCGGATGCGCCTGTCTCTGATGTGGATCGTGTTGCGCCGTTGCGGTCGGGGAATACGGCGTATGTGATTTTCACGTCGGGTTCGACGGGTCGGCCGAAGGGTGTGGCGGTCAGTCATCGCAGTGTGGTCAATCAGGTGTCGTGGTTGGCGGAGCGTTATGCGGTGTCGGTTTCTGATGTGGTGTTGTTCAAGACTCCGGTGACGTTCGATGTGTCGGTGTGGGAGTTGTTTGTTCCGTTGGCGGTGGGTGCTCGGTTGGTGGTGGCTACTCATGACGGTCATCGGGATCCGGGGTATTTGGCGTCGGTGGTGGCGGCGGAGTCGGTGTCGATGGTCTCGTTTGTGCCGTCGATGTTGGAGGTGTTCGTCGATCAGGTTGTCGACATGTCGGAGGCGACGATCTCGCGCCTTGGTGGTGGTGGGTTGGGTTCGTTGCGGGTGATTTTCGCGGCGGGTGAGGCGTTGCCGGCGTCGGTGGTGCGTCGGGTGTTGTCGGTGTTGCCGTCGGTTGAGGTTCATAATTTGTATGGTCCGACGGAGTTCACGGTGCATGCGACGGCGGCGGGTCCGCTCGATGGTGTGGGTGTGGTGGTGCCGATGGGTGCTCCGGTGTGGAATTCGTCGGTGTTGGTGTTGGATTCGCGGTTGCGTCCGGTGCCGGTGGGTGTTGCGGGTGAGTTGTATTTGTCGGGTGTGCAGGTCGCTCGTGGGTATCACGGGCGGGTGGATTTGTCGGCGGAGCGGTTTGTGGCGAATCCGTTCGGTGGGGTGGGTTCGCGGATGTATCGCACGGGGGATGTGGTGCGGTGGATCGGTGTGTCGGGTGAGCTCGAGTATGTCGGTCGTAGTGATTTTCAGGTGAAGTTGCGTGGTCAGCGGATCGAGTTGGGGGAGATCGAGGCTGCGGTTCGGGATCAGGTGGGTGTGGGTTCTGTTGTGGTGGTGGTGTGGCGTGATCAGTTGGTTGCGTATGTCACTGCTGCGGTGGGGTCTTCGGTTGATGTTGATGTGGTGAGGGTGGGTGTGGGGGAGCGGTTGGCGTCGTATATGGTGCCGTCGCAGTTTGTGGTGTTGGATGCGTTGCCGTTGAATGCGTCGGGGAAGTTGGATCGGAAGTTGTTGCCGGAGCCGGTG
>NZ_QAJJ01000053.1:0-688 GCF_003852455.1 Rhodococcus sp. KBW08 | reverse complement strand
GGCGGGGCTGATTTTCGCTGTAGTGGCTGCTGGTGTTATCGGAGTATCGAAGTTCATCGCGGCCAACTCATCCTCTGCGGTCGTTGAAGAGAACAGCAGTTCAGGGCAACGTGAACAACGCAGTCCGGCATGTGAACCGCTCCTCTCGGACTCCGAAGCAGCGACATCGCCTGACGCTGCCAACACATCGACACGATTGACGAAGGTAGTGCAGACCGCTGCGGATCTTGTGCGAGTTAATGGAGCGGCTTGGGGTCCCCAAGTCGCCGTCGGCAGTGAGCTGTCTATTGAGGAAGCGTTCGTGGATGCCGCTTCGGTTCCGGGAGATGCGATGGTCGCAGAAATGGAATGGTCACGTCAGGCGCAACGAGACGGACTCTACGATGGTGCCGATCGGTCACTCGATTCGGTTGTGCGCCATATCGATTCGACCACGATCTCGGATCTCGACCTTATCGATCATCTGGGCCCGAATTGGCAGGCGGTAATCGATGTCATCGGAACTGTCGCGTCGAATGGGTTTGACGAATACGTGAGCATGGTGCGCGCAGCACCTGCGATGAGAGCAGCCGATGCGCTCGATATTCGGTCTGCGTTGCGGGGGAACGCGGTAGCCCTCGGATTGGAGGCGGAATGGGACGGCGCGCAGGAGGTAGTCGCTTTGTACTTTCAGCAATGCACTTTGGCC
>NZ_QAJJ01000052.1:0-7737 GCF_003852455.1 Rhodococcus sp. KBW08 | reverse complement strand
GTAATTCGCTGATCGCGACGCGAGTGGCGGCTCGCTTGGGTCAGGCGCTCGATGCGCAGGTTCCGGTGCGAATGCTGTTCGAGTCGTCGACCGTTCATGAATTTGCCGTTCGTCTCACGTCGGCAGCAGGCTCGGGTGCGCGGGCGCCTCTCGTGCCTCAACCTCGCCCGGAACACATTCCTTTGTCATTGGCACAGCAGCGGATGTGGTTCCTCAGCGTTTTCGATCCGGAGTCTGCCGTAAACAACATCCCCATGGCGATCCGGTTGTCAGGTGTACTCGATGTCGATGCGTTGCAAGCCGCGATCGCGGATTTGATTACGCGTCATGAAATCTTGCGAACCGTGTATCCTGAAATCGATGGAGTCGGATACCAGCGAATTCTTCCGCTCCGCGATGCAGGCGTCCAACTATTGCCCGTGGATATCGCTGAAGCAGATCTCGATGCGGCCGTAGCGGACTTCATCGGTACGGGCTTCGACGTGAGATCTCATGTTCCGCTGCGTGCAAAGCTGCTGCGAATCGCCGATGACGATTTCATGGTGGTGATCGTGGTGCATCACATTGCAGCGGACGGTTTTTCGATGGGCCCCATGACCCGGGACGTAATGATCTCGTACGAGGCGCGGAGCCGTGGTGAAAAGCCGGGGTGGCACCCGTTACCTATCCAATTTGCCGACTACGCTCTCTGGCAACGGGAAGTCTTGGGGTCTGAGGACGATCCCGCCAGTCTGATCTCGCGCCAGGTCGAATTTTGGAAGACTCGTCTCAGTGGCGTACCGGACACGTTCGATCTCCCGATGGATCGGCCCCGCCCAGCAATTGCTACCAATCGAGGGCGGACTCACGCATTCGCGATCGATGCAATGTTGCACGTCAAGATCCTGGATCTCGCGGCGGAGAACAATGTGACTCCATTCATGGTTGTGCATGCGGCATTTGCCGTTCTGTTGTCGCGTTTGAGTGGCTCTTCAGATGTGGTGGTCGGTGTTCCGGTGGCGGGACGTGGGGACGTCGAATTGGACGACCTGATCGGGATGTTCGTCAATGCGGTTGTTCTGCGTACTCCTGTCCACGGCACTGATTCGTTCAGTGGGCTTTTGGCGCGAGTGAAAGAAATCGACCTTTCTTCGCTTGCCAATTCCGATGTGCCGTTCGAACGTCTTGTCGAGGTGCTCAACCCTGTTCGCTCACAATCACACAACCCGATCTTCCAAGTCGAGTTCGCGTTTCAGAACATGGAAAAGTCGACTCTCGAACTCGATCGCTTGTCGGCCTCCGGTGGTGAAGTGGCGTCGGGACACTCTCCGTTCGACCTTGGACTGGCGGTAACCGAACTGACCGCGCCTGATGGGACTCCGTCCGGGATGGCTGGACATCTGACGTACGCAGTCGACCTGTTCGATGAATCTACGATCGTCTCGTTTGGCCGGCGTTTCGTGCAGATACTCGAGGCAATTGTTCAGTCGAGCGACCAATCGATCGGTGACGTCGACGTTCTCAGTGAAGTGGAACGTGCGAGTATCTTTGCGGATTCGATTGCGGTTGCGGCACTTCCCCAAGCTACCTCCCTACTGGAGAGGTTCCGTCTTCGACGAAACACCTCACCCACAGCGATTGCCGTAGTTGCGGGTGATCGGGTGATGACGTACGAAGATTTGGATCGACATTCTTCGGCGTTGGCACGCGAGCTGCGATCAAATGATATTCGTGCGGATGATGTAGTGGCACTTGCTTTTGTCCGATCTGTCGAATGGATCGTGGCGTTGGTGGCGACATGGAAAATCGGCGCGGCCTATGCGCCAGTTGATCCGACTCAACCTTTGGCTCGTATCCGTTCGTTGGTCTCGGATCTGACTGCTAAATGCATTGTTGGAATGGAAGATTGGATCTCCGAACGAAATTTTCCAGTTTCGACGATCGGGGTGGGGTCTCCAATCGAGGATCTCGATGTTGATGATTCACACGACGACTGGCGAGTGCTCCGTGCTCCGCTGAGGCTCGGATACGTGATCACGACTTCGGGGTCCACTGGCAAGCCGAAAGCAACGTGTGTACCGATATCGGGAATCGAGAACACAGTCGATTGGTATGAGAAACTTCTGGATCTGCGAACCCCCTCCGGGATCCTGGTTGCTACGTCGCCATCTTTCGATCTGACGCAGAAGAATATTTGGGTGGCCCTGTCTGGTGGACACACGATTCACCTGAGTGATCCACAATTCGATCCAAACGAGATACTGAATACTATTTCTCGTGGCGCGGTACGTGTTGCGAACATGTCGCCGTCCGTTTTCGAAGCGGTGGTCGAGGCCGATTCTTCAGCGATTCTGTCTTGCCTCGAATCCGTATTTCTCGGCGGAGAGCCTCTGCGCACCGGGCGTCTGGCAGGAGTCGCTGCAAGTGGCGTAAAGATCTTCAACAGTTATGGGCCGACAGAAGCATCAGACGTAGTGTCCTTCCATCAGGCAGATATGGACGAACCAGATGTTCCCATCGGTCGACCAATCCCGAACACCAATCTCTTCGTTCTCGATTCGAGATTGCAACTTGTCCCAACGAACGTCGTAGGCGAGTTGTATGTCGGTGGCGTCGGGATTGGTCGCGGCTATGGAGGCCGCGCAGACCTGACTGCCGAGCGCTTTGTCGCGCACCCGTTGGTCGGTGCGGGAGAGCGTATGTATCGCACCGGAGACCTCGTACGGTGGAACAAGCTCGGCGAGTTGGAATACATCGGACGCAGTGATTTTCAGGTCAAGCTTCGCGGAATGCGTATCGAACTCGGCGAAATCGAGTCGGCATTCTTGTCCGTGCCAGGCATTGCCCACGCTGTGGTCGTCGTTCGGCCCGTGCCAGAGGTCGGTGATCGATTGGTCGCATACGTCGTCGGTGAATCAGTGAGTGCTGTTGACATCGAGAGTTTGAGAGCGGAATTGGGCACGCGATTGCCCTCTTACATGGTGCCCTCGGCGATCGTGGTGCTCGACTCCTTGCCGCTGAATGCGTCAGGAAAGATCGACCGCAAGCAGTTACCCGAGCCTGGATTTATCACGAATGAGTTTCGCCCCCCGGTCACACTGGTCGAGAAAGCAGTGGCCGAAGTTTTCGTCGAACTGTTGGGTGCAGGTCGGGTGGGTCTCGACGACGACTTCTTTGAATTAGGAGGAAATTCCCTCGTCGCGACGCGGGTCGCATCGCGGCTGGGCCGCGCGCTGGACGCACAGGTTCCTGTTCGTGCAGTATTTGAAGCCACAACGGTCCAAGCGCTGGCCGAGCGCATTGCGAAACTTGCGGGTGAAGGCAGTCGTCTTGAGCTTTCAGCGCAAGTGCGCCCGGACCGTATCCCACTCTCGTTGGCGCAACAGAGGATGTGGTTCCTCAACCGCCTTGATTCCAAGTCGACAGCAAATAACATTCCGATCGCGATCCGACTGACTGGCGATTTGGACATCGACGCGTTGCAGGCGGCAGTTGAAGACCTAGTCGGCCGTCACGAATCCCTTCGAACCCTGTACCCGGAAGTCGACGGCGTCGGTTACCAACACATTCTCCCCGCGGGCGAAGCAGTACTTGACCTCAAGCCGGTCGAGGTTTCGGAAACTGAAGCGATACGTGCGGTGTCAGACTTTGTGGCGACGAGCTTCGACGTCACTCGCGAGGTTCCAGTTCGTGCGCGATTGTTCGAATTGTTCAATGAATCAAAAAGGTCGAAGGCCGAGTATTTGCTGGCCTTCGTCGTCCATCATGTTGCCGGCGACGGGTTTTCGATTGGCCCGCTTACCCGAGATCTGATGATCAGCTACGAATCCCGCCACAGGGGCACGGCGCCAGGCTGGACACCGCTCGCAATTCAGTACGCGGACTACGCCATCTGGCAGCGAATCGTTCTCGGATCGGATGACGACCCGACGTCGACACTTGCACGCCAAGTGGCGTACTGGCGAACAACGCTCGAATCGATTCCCGATGAGCTGCAACTACCAGTCGACCGTTCTCGCCCGGCGGTTGCAACAAACGAGGGCGCCACATACCGCTTCTCAATCGGAGAATCGGCGCATCGACACTTGGAGACCCTCGGACGAGTGCATGACGCGTCGACCTTCATGGTCATGCACGCGGCTCTCGCTGTCCTACTCGCTAGATTGTCTGGAACATCGGACATAGTTATCGGCACTCCTATCGCTGGTCGCGGCGAAGCAGAGTTAGACGATCTGATCGGAATGTTCGTCAACACGCTGGTACTCCGAACGAACATAGATCCCCAGATGTCGTTCGCAGCACTGATCGATCACGTGCGGGAGCGAGACCTCGGCGCGTTCGCTCATTCGGATGTTCCCTTCGAAGCCCTCGTCGAAGTGTTGAACCCTGAGCGGTCGCAAGGTCGTCACCCTCTCTTCCAGGTTGCCTTGGTCTTCCAGAATGCAGGTGGCTCAGTGTTGAAGTTGGGTGACCTTACGGTTACCGGCCTCGATACGGATTCCTCCGCTGCGAAATTCGATCTGCAGTTGACGCTCATCGAACAATTCGACGAGATTGGACAACCAGCGGGAATTGCCTCTGAATTCACTTATGCGACAGACTTGTTCGACCATGAAACGGTGCAGACGATCGCTCGGAGATTCCTCCGAGTAATCGATGCCATCACGGAAGAGTCGGCGAGCGTTGTCGGCAACCTCGAAGTGCTGTCAGCCGACGAACGTGATCAACTATTGAATCGAAGTGGGGGATCTGCAGCGGAAATCGTCTTGCTGCCAGATCTTCTGGCGCGAACGGTCGAGTTGTCTCCGCACGCTGTAGCCATCCGTTTCGAGGGCAAGTCGACAACCTACTCCGAACTGGATGTATTTTCCTCGCAGCTAGCTCGGGTGTTGATAGGTCGGGGTGTCGGGCCCGAAGATCGAATCGCGGTGGCGATACCGCGATCGACAGAATCGATTGTTGCCTTGTGGGCTGTCGCCAAGACTGGTGCTGTTTATCTGCCCGTTGATCCGAAGTATCCTGCCGATCGTGTGAAGTTCATGCTCGTCGACTCGGGTGCAGCTCTCGGATTGACGACCGACGAGATCATCGATACTCTGCCTGCCGAAGTCGACTGGTTGACAATTGATTCCGGTTTGGTGTCGAACACGAGGGATCTCACGCCGACGATTGTCGACGCTGACCGTGTTCGACCATTGCGAAGTGCCAATACCGCTTACATGATCTATACCTCGGGTTCGACAGGTCGGCCCAAGGGCGTCTTGGTGACGCACAAAGGATTGGCCAACTTCGCTGTTGAACAGGAAACTCGCTACGAGTTGGACGAGCGCACGCGCGCGCTGCATTTCGCGTCGCCGAGCTTCGACGCATCGATTCTCGAACTGCTTTTGGCCGTTACCGTTGGTGGGACGTTGGTGATCGCACCAGACTCGATCTACGGTGGGTCCGAACTTGCAGTGTTGGTCGACGAGGAACAGGTCTCGCACGCATTCATCACCCCCGCCGCGTTGGGGTCCATGGACCCAGCGATCCTCGAAGGTCTGGGTGTGGTCATTGCCGGAGGAGAGGCTTGCCCTCCCGAGTTGGTGGCGAATTGGGCCCCAGGTCGACGATTCTTCAACGGGTACGGACCCACCGAAACCACGATCATGACCAACATCAGTTCACCGTTGGTTTCAGGATCGAAGGTGACAATCGGTGGTCCGATTCGAGGAATGACGTCGAAGATTCTGGATCAACGACTTCGCCCTGTTCCGATTGGTGTTTCCGGTGAGCTCTACCTCTCAGGCATTCAACTTGCACGCGGATATCACACTCGCCCTTCGATGACCGCGGAACGCTTTGTCGCAGATCCGTTCGGTCCGGTCGGGCAGGTCATGTATCGCACGGGTGATCTGGCACGATGGACCGATTCGTACGAGGTCGAGTATGTCGGACGAAGTGACTTCCAGGTCAAGGTCCGTGGCTTCCGCATCGAACTTGGTGAAATCGAATCTGCTCTGATGCAACATGATTCGGTCAGTCGGGCAGTCGTTCTTGTGCGGCGAGACGACAATGAAATCGACAGAATTGTCGCTTATGTGGTCCCAACCTCCGGATGGTCGGTCGAACCTGACCGCCTGATCGAGTTTGCGGCGGGTTCGCTGACTCGTTACATGATTCCCGACTCCGTTGTCGTTGTCCCGAGGCTTCCGCTGACTGCGAATGGAAAGCTTGATCGTGATGCGCTTCCGGTGCCGTCATACCGCGTTCGAGAGTTTCGTGCACCGACCAACTCGGTCGAAGAAGCGGTTGCCTCAACCTTCGCGGATGTGCTGGGCGTGAAACGCGTCGGAGTGGGTGATGATTTCTTCGACCTCGGTGGAAACTCCCTTCTTGCAACACAAGTCGTCTCCCGATTGGGGCGCGCGCTCGACACCACCGTGGCCGTGCGCGACTTGTTTGACACGCCTGTGGTCGAGCGCCTGGCTGCGACACTGATCAGCGAGGTCGGCCGAGGCGAAGCAGTTGCGCTCGAGAGAGCCGAGCGGCCCGAGTTGATCCCGCTTTCACTTGCTCAACAGCGAATGTGGTTCCTCAATCGATTCGAAGAATCGTCAGCCGTCGACAACATTCCGGTCGCAATCAGACTTGCCGGCAAGCTCGATGTCATTGCGCTACAAGCGGCCGTTCGGGATCTGATCGAACGCCACGAAGTGCTGCGCACCGTCTATCCCGAGATCCACGGGGTCGGTTATCAGGATATTCGCGGTGCATTCGAGCTGGATATGAAGCCCTTGGTACTGAACGAACAGGAGATACTCGGAGCAGTTGCTTCAGTTCTTTCGACCGGATTCGATGTAACCAAGGATATTCCGATCCGGGCCGCGATCTTCGAGATCTCCGAGACGGATCACGTTTTGGTGTTTGTCATTCACCACATTGCAGCCGATGGCTTCTCAATGGGACCATTGACCCGCGACGTGATGATTGCCTATGAAGCTCGTTCACGTGGGGCAGCTCCGGCGTGGAACCCGCTGGAAATTCAGTACGCGGATTATGCGTTGTGGCAGCGAGAGCTTCTAGGCTCCGAGGGCGATGAGAATTCGATCGTGACCCGCCAGCTCGACTACTGGACTGCACACCTCGATGGACTGCCTGATCTTCTGCAATTGCCATTCGATCGTGAACGTCCGGTAGTCGCAAGCAATCACGGCGCGAGTGTGAGTGTCATGATCGACAGTGAGATTCATCGGAGCATCAACGAGGTTGCACATCGCACAAATACAACAACGTTCATGGTTGTGCATGCTGCGCTGGTCGTCCTACTCGCGCAATTGTCTTCGACCAGCGACATCGCGATCGGTACACCGGTTGCCGGTCGAGGCGAGAGAGTTCTCGACGATGTTATCGGCATGTTCGTGAATACCCTCGTGCTGCGAACACAAGTCTCACTCGGGGATACGTTCGAAGATCTTGTTGCCAAGGTGCGCGACGTCGACCTTGGAGCATTTACCAACGCCGACATACCGTTCGAGCGACTGGTCGATGTGCTCAATCCCGTCCGAACGCGTTCGCGGAATCCACTCTTTCAGGTGATGCTGTCGTTCCACAACGCCGGACAGACGGTGTTCGAACTGCCGGGGTTGACGCTGAGTGCGGTTGATTCCGAGATGGCGTTGTCGAAGTTCGATCTCGATGTGACTCTGAGCGAGAGTATCGACGATCTAGGTAACCCCGCTGGAATCCTTACTCAGTTCACGTATGCGACGGATTTGT
>NZ_QAJJ01000051.1:0-563 GCF_003852455.1 Rhodococcus sp. KBW08 | reverse complement strand
AAGTCGACGACGATGCGGATGATTCTGGGTTTGGATCAGCCGACGTCGGGTGCGGCGTTGATCGACGGCAAGCCGTACCGCGAGCTCAAGACACCGCTGCGGACTGTCGGCGCGTTGTTGGATGCGAAGTGGGTGCACCCGAATCGGAGTGCGCGGGCGCATTTGCAGTGGATGGCTGCTTCGAACGGTATTCCGAAGTCTCGGGTTGACGAGGTGCTCGGGTTGGTCGGGTTGTCCGAGGTGGCGGGCAAGAAGGCCGGCGGGTTCTCGTTGGGTATGTCGCAGCGTCTCGGGTTGGCGGGTGCGTTGTTGGGTGATCCGAAGGTGTTGTTGTTCGACGAGCCGGTCAACGGTCTCGATCCGGAGGGCATCGTCTGGATTCGTAAGTTCATGCAGCGGTTGGCGGCCGAGGGCCGCACGGTGTTGGTGTCGAGTCATCTTCTGTCGGAGATGGCGTTGACGGCGGAGCAGTTGGTGGTGATCGGTCGGGGTCGGTTGATTTCGGATTCGACGGTGGCGGAGTTCGTGGATCGTTCGTCGGAGTCGACGGTGCGCGTGCGTAG
>NZ_QAJJ01000050.1:0-331 GCF_003852455.1 Rhodococcus sp. KBW08 | reverse complement strand
CGCGTAACTTATTCCAAGTCAGAGCGACACGGACACCGACTCCCGCCTACACGGCGAGTGACACGAGGTTGTACGAAGTGCCTGACCAAATTTCGAAGTAGTTTCCATCGTGTATGGTTGTGCTTCACCTCCAGTTCTTCTCCGAATGTTCAGCGGTTTGCGCCGATGATCATGATGGGATAGGCTGGAAAAGTTGCCCCGGAGCGGCGGCCATAGGGTTGTGGTGATGGTGTGTGCGTGTTCTTTGAGAACTCAACAGTGTGTCGATGAATGTCAGTGCCAAAATTATTTTGGTACTTCACATGTCGAATGATGTTCCGGGCCTTCGGGT
>NZ_QAJJ01000049.1:337-1131 GCF_003852455.1 Rhodococcus sp. KBW08 | reverse complement strand
GTGCGCGCCCGACTGTGGCGGCTGCACCCCACCGACGTCCGCGAGATCGCCATCACCGCATCAGCGGAAATCCTTCGCCTGGAAGCTATTCGAGTAGCCGCCGTCGACACCCTGACGTTGAACCCGGACGAACAAGTACTGTGCTACCGCGGCACCGGACAGTGGCTCGCGAACCACACCATGCTGCAAATCCCGGCCGGCAGAAGAATCGCGGCCCTGGGAAAAGCCCTCCGCTCGTTCCCTGAGATCGAAGACCAATTCGACTCCGGCGACCTTACTTTCGAACACGCAGCACTGATCGTGGCGTTCTGCGAATCCCCACCCAAAGGAATGCCCGACGCTGCGCTACCGTACTGCCGCGACACACTCCTCGCCGCAGCATCCGGCGTCGAAGCAACCACAGTCAAACTGCGCTACGCCATCAGCGTCCTCGAGCACATGTTCGAATCCGACGACGTACCACCAAGCGAAGACACCGACCGCAACGAACTACGCATCTCCGCGACCCTCAACGGAAGAGTCGCCGTCCGAGGCGATTTCGACGGCGTGACCGGAGAAATGCTTCTATCCGCCCTCTCCAACCTCTCGATGCCCACCCCCGCCACAGACGGCACACCCGACAAACGATCCGCCGCCACACGCAACGCAGACGCCATGGCAGAGCTCATCCGCCGCTACCTCGACAACGCCGCCACCGGCATCGACGGCGGCCAACGCCCACACCTGAACGTGCACATCAACGCCAAAGACCTCGCCTACCACCGCGAATGCGCCGCGGTCGCCGGTGCCACAAC
>NZ_QAJJ01000049.1:0-237 GCF_003852455.1 Rhodococcus sp. KBW08 | reverse complement strand
ACCGCCCTGATCGCCCGCGACAAAGGATGCGCCTTCCCCGGCTGCGACTGCGTCCCCGCCTGGACCGACGCCCACCACATCAAACACTGGGCCAAAGGAGGACCAACCGTCATGGACAACCTGGTCCTGCTCTGCCGAACCCACCACACCCTGATGCACCGCAAACCCGGAATCACCGGCACCTGGGAGATCCGGATAGGCACCGATCACATGCCCTGGTTCATCCCACCACCAGGC
>NZ_QAJJ01000005.1:0-468581 GCF_003852455.1 Rhodococcus sp. KBW08 | reverse complement strand
GAAAACCCGGATTCACCGGCACATGGGAAATCCGGATAGGCACCGATCACCTGCCCTGGTTCATCCCACCACCAGGCATCGACCCCGACCAGAAACCCCGCCGCTCCACCACGCGGATCTGAACCCGGAGGTCACCGAGCAAACGCCTCGGTGACCCATTCCGGCGGACTTCGATAGCCGGAAAGGGCGGCGCGGCGACATCCATCCAACTCCACGCTCACAGGAGTACCGCCCGAACCGTCAACCCGTAGGAGGGTTGATGATGCTGTCGCTGTCGCGATCTGATCACACGGCGGAGCTATAGGAGCATCGGCTATGGCGGCAACCACGTCTCGACTCTCCGCTTCGGTCACGCGAATAACGTCCACGTCTGTCTGAGATTCATGCCGGCACACGGATAGTCCTGCAACATCAGCGACAGGCGTAGCCAGCTCATTGTCGAGCGGGTCATAGCCTTCGCCTCTCTCGAACTGCTCGCGCGCCTTGTCAACCTCTCTGGCATCTGTCCGGTCGAATTGAACGGCAGACGAGCGATCGCAATTCGCCATCGTCGGAGAAAGACTCAACGAAGTTCGGACACGTTCGACTTCATGCAGCGATCGAAGCGAATCGAGAGGCCCGACTTGAAAACCGCACGGACTCGACGGCCAGGCCGGAAACATCACTTGTCCGGCGCTGTTGACCATCCACAGTTTGACGGGAACCAGTTCGCTTGTGACACAACTCGCAACGACATTGTCGGGAAAGCGTTTGGAGTCGACACGATATGCATCCTTGACGGCGGCTACGTCACCTTCGAGTCGAACCATGTCGACGGTTAACGCTCCGGAGGCGCCTTCGCCGACTTCGCAACGAAATACTGCCACTGGATCGAAATCAGATGGAGGATACCCTGTTTCGTGTTTCGGACGCGAATACAGATCGACACCGAACAGGCCCCATGCGACTTCAATTCCGAGACAGTCGGCGGTCTCGAACACCCGAGCCTCAGGAGGTGTGAAGTACACCGAATCTCGCCAGAACGGAGCCGAACAAGCGGTGGCCAGGCAAAGCGACGCCACCAACGGCACCGACAGCAGCGCGCGTGCCGAGACCGTCAATTGCCCGCCCACTCCAAAAGATCTTCGGCGGTCCAGGTATTGATCACCCGATCCGCTTCGACACCGCACTTTTCGGCCCGGTCACAGCCGTAGCCCTGCCAGGCCAGCTGACCGGGGGCATGGGCGTCGGTATCGATGGAGAAGAGACAATCGAGATCGCGGGCCAACTCGATCAAACGCGAAGGCGGGTCACGACGCTCCGGTCTGGAGTTGATCTCGACGGCGGTGCCTGATTCGCGGCAGGCCTCGAACACTTTCTCCGCGTCGAACTGCGACTCGGGCCGGGTTCCGCGAGCACCCTCGACAAGACGCCCGGTGCAGTGTCCGAGAATGTCGACACGCGGGTTTCGCACTGCAGCAAGCATTCTGCGGGTCATCGCCTCACGTTCGGACCGCAGCTTCGAGTGCACGCTCGCCACCACGATGTCAAGTTCGTCGAGTAGATCGGGATCTTGGTCGAGTGAACCGTCTTCGAGAATGTCCACTTCGATTCCAGTGAGGATGCGGAAGGGGGCCAGCTCGGCGTTCAACCCTGCAATGACGTCGAGTTGAGAACGTAGGCGCTCCGCGGACAGCCCGTTGGCGACAGTCAGCCGAGGCGAATGGTCAGTCAGAGCGCAGTAGTCATGGCCCAGTGCTGCTGCGCGTCGCATCATCTCTTCGATGGGGCTGCCACCGTCGGACCAGTCGGAGTGTGTGTGGAGGTCGCCGCGCAGGGCTTGTCGCAATGGGCTGTCGCCGATGGGCTCAGCCTGCCCCCGCAGTTCCTCGAGATACTCGGGGACGCCGTCGTACGACTGGGCGATGATCATTGCAGTTTTGGGCCCGATGCCGGTGAGAGCCTTCCAACTGTCGGACTTCCGGCGAGACTCCTTCTGCTCGTCCGACAATCCCGCAAAGACCTCCGCAGCTCGCCGATAGGCCTTGACGCGGTGCGTTTCGGCGCGTGATCGTTCGAGCCAGTAGGCGATCTCCCGAAGCGCTTCATCCGGTTCCATGAGACCACTGTTCCGTCAGCGGCGGCTTGCGGCAACCCTTGATCCACTTACGCTGTGGTTATGGACGATCCGAGAGCACGATTCGAAGCCGCGCGGGTGGCTCACCTGGCGACGGCTGACGCAGCCGGCGTTCCGCATATTGTGCCGCTCGTATTCGCCCTACTCGGCGATACCGTCTATTCCTGCGTCGACCACAAGCCGAAAACCACGACCGCTCTTCGCCGGCTCCGGAACATCACCGAGACGGGGCGTGCGAGCCTGCTGGTCGATCATTACGACGACGACTGGTCCGCCCTCTGGTGGGTCCGCGTCGACGGCCGCGCCGAGGTCCTCGACCCCGGCACCAAGGAGTCCGAGAGCGCAATCG
The DNA here is from genome assembly GCF_003852455.1 of Rhodococcus sp. KBW08. Taxonomy (NCBI): domain Bacteria; kingdom Bacillati; phylum Actinomycetota; class Actinomycetes; order Mycobacteriales; family Nocardiaceae; genus Rhodococcus; species Rhodococcus sp. KBW08. The sequence goes on along the minus strand of NZ_QAJJ01000005.1, from coordinate 466,116 downwards.
ATGCTTTGGCCGCGAAGTATCCGCAGTACGTGGATCACCGACCGCACGGACAGGTGATAGCTGTTCGCGATGTGGAGTGGTCGTCATGGTCCGCAGCAGCCTAAGGTTCTGTCCTAGTGTTCAAGGAGCGAAAGTGATTGCAACACTCTCAATTCGGACAATTTGGCGGGGGATCGATGAAACGACGGCAGTTACTTCAGCGCGCAGCCACAGGCCTGGCGCTGGTAGCGGGACCTCAGGTGATCGACATGGGTAGCAGTTCCGGAAGCAGTCAAGACGCAACAACCCCGTTGAACGAGCTCTTGTCGGTTGTTTCGCTCTCACACGTGAACGACCCAGCGTCGACGCCGATTTTTCCCGGCGATCCCGAGTTCACTCTCGACACAGCGGCAACCATTGCCGACGACGGCTACTACCTCCAGTACGTCAAGGAAGGTGAACACACGGGTACGCATTGGGGCGCGCCCGCGCACTTTCAGGAAGGTGGACTCACCGCCGACCAACTCGATCCGGCCGACCTCTTCCTACCCGCAGTGAAGATCGACATCCGGGACAAGGCTGCCGCCGATTCCGACTACGCCCTCACCGTCGCAGACATTGAAGAGTGGGAGACGAGTAACGGCAAGATTCCCGATGGAGCGGCCGTAGTCCTCTGGACCGGATGGGAATCGCGCTGGGGTAGCGAAGAATATGCCAACTCCGACGCCGAGGGTGTCACCCACCAACCCGGCTTCTCGGTGGACGCGGCGCAGTGGCTGATAGACACCGGGCGCCTGGGCACGCGTGGCGCATTGGGAACCGACACCTTCGGTCCCGACCTCGGAAACGACGAAACCTACCCCGTCTCGACGCTCCTGTACGACAAGCGTCGAATCAGCCTGGAGAACCTGAACAATCTTGCCGCCCTGCCGACCACCGGGGCGAGCATCCTCGTCGGTAGCGCCATCAACAGGGCCGGATCTGGTTCGCCGGCAACGATCTTCGCCCTCCTGCGGCGTTAGGCTTCGCGGCGATCTCGGTAGACGACCACAGCGCCCTTCCCACTTCTCTTCGCCTCGTACATCGCCGCATCTGCTCGGCGAAGCAGAGTGTGCGCGCTGAGCGGCTCATCCGCAGAGTCGAACTGCGCGGACCCGAACTGCGCCGACTCGAACTGCGCCGACTCGAACTGCACGGGCCCGAATTCCGCTACACCGACGCTCGCACCCACCGACACCGATTTCTCGCCGGCAATCCCATCGCTGCTGAGGGCGTCGACGATCCTGCGAGCGACGACGACCGCATCGTCGAGCGGGCCCTGCAGGAGCACAGTGAATTCGTCGCCGCCGAATCGAGCGACAAATGCACTCTCGGGAACCGCTTCGCGCAGACGCGCAGTGAGGGCAACCAGTAACCGGTCACCGGCCGGGTGCCCGTAACGATCGTTGACCTGTTTGAAGTCGTCCAGATCGACAAGCATCAGCACCCAATCGGAGTTCGTGAGGCGGTAGTTCTCGATGGCGCTCTCGAAGTGTTCGTCGAACGCGGCCCGGTTGGCGAGCTCGGTGAGCGGGTCGTGATGGGCTCGGTACCGGAGCTCGTCCTGGGCAGCGGAGATCTGTTGGAGGAGCGCGTCGTTCTCGAGGAGCGTGAGTATTTGGCGCACCAGCGCGAGAACCAGCACGACGACGCCGAGTATCACGACCACGGCATCGAGGTTGCCGACGATGAGTGCCTGTACCGTCACGATCGTCGCGATGACCGCGATCAAGAGATACGGCAGCAGCAATTGAGTCCGATCGCTTCGCCAAGGTTGTAGGGCTGTGCGCGGTCGGGGCTCGGCCCGTTCGGCCAGTGCCGCCAGCGCGATCAACGGCGGCCCGGCGATGAACCCGGCGTCGGCGATGGTCGGCATACTCTCGGCGCCGATCGCCACCAAGTACGCGTAAACGCTGTCCGACAGGGAGAGCATCACCAACCCACACCCGAGGAACGTCAGCGGTACGCGAATCTCGGCAACTGCCTTGGGTCCGATGACCATCAGCAAGACCATTGCGATCAGAACGAAGTCGGTGATCGGGTACATCACCGCGACGAGAAACCCGAGAGACCCCGTAGGACCGGTATGAACGACAGCGCCGAGGGCGGTCGTCCACGTGAGGATGAACAACCCACCGACCACGACAAGACCGTCGAGGGTCAGCACCAGCCACAGATGGATCGGACCGATCGCCTCACGCCGGGGCGACTGGCGTACCAACGACAGAAGCGCCGGCACGGCAAACACCGGGAACATGAAGAATCCGATGTCCGCGATCGACGGCGACGGGAGTGGTACGTGGAGAACCGAGCGGTAAAACGCCCAGAAGAACATTCCGAGGGTCCAGCCGGCCATACCGAGAGCCATCAGAGTTCGCCAGCGACGCTCGACTCCGTGATAGCGCCGCGACGTCCACCAACAGACCGCAGTCGCGGTGGCGCCGCCGACGATCTGGGCGATATCGTCCACCAGAACCGAAGTTCGTGGGCTGAGCAGACCGGATCCGGCGATGGCGATGACCGCGACGACGACGCCGAGAACCAGCCACGTGCGTCGTGCTCGGAACTGCGTCATCGAAGGGCCCATCGGTGTTCAAAGGCGTCACCACCGATTGTCTTTCAGCCGGCTTCGTTGCGGCCGGCATGGTTGTGGTGACGAATGCCCGTACGAACCTACCCGATTTGGTAGCGGATTGTTAACTGGACGAACGATCAAGACCGTCCGCTAGGCCACGGCGCTGTATTCCGTTCGGGCCCTGCGCCGCCGCGAAGTCCACTTCGCAATGACCCCCTGCGATGGGCTGAACAGGTACACCAGGGCGAACACGATGCCCTGCGTCATCACGACCATGCCCCCGGAAGCTGTGTCGAGGTAGTAGCTGACGTAGATACCGGCAATCGCGCAGATTGCGGAGACGACGGGAGCTGTCACCAGCATCCGTGAGAACTTGTCGGTGAGAAGGTAGGCCGTCGCCCCGGGGATGATCAGCATCGCCACCACCAGCACAACTCCGACAGCTTGCAGGGCCACTACCGAGGTGAGTGCGAGAACCCCGAGGAGTAAGGCACCGAGACGTTTGGGCGAGAGACCGATCGCGTTGGCATGCACCGGGTCGAAAGCGAACAACGTCAGATCACGACGCTTGATCAACAGAATGCTCAACGCCAACGCGCCGAGTATCGCGACCTGCAGAAGATCGGACGAACTCACCCCCAGCAGGTTGCCGAAAATGATGTGGTTGAGATCGGTCTGGCTTGGGGTCACCGAGATGAGAACCAAACCGAACGCGAAGAGAGTCGTGAAGACTATACCGATCGCGGCGTCTTCCTTGACGCGGCTGGTGTTACGGATCAGCCCGATCAGTGCGACGGCGATCAACCCGAAGATCAAGGCCCCTATGGCAAATGGAGCGCCGACGACGTAGGCGAGGACAACACCGGGCAGGACGGCGTGCGAGACGGCATCGCCCATCAGTGACCACCCGATGAGCACCAACCAACAACTGAGCACCGCGCAGACAACCGCCGCCACAACGGCAACGGCCAACGCGCGCACCATGAATCCGTACTGGAGAGGGTCCAGGAGCAGTTCTACGATGTTCATCGATCAGGTCCTGTCCATCACGTCGAGGCCGAAAGCCAGGGCGAGGTTTTCCGGTTGAAGCACGGTGTCCGGGTCGGAATGCACCAGAACCTTGCGCATGAGCAGTACCGCCTCGTCGCAGAGTTTCGGCACCGCGTGAAGATCGTGGGTCGAGACCAAGATCGATCGGCCGTCGGCGGCCAACTCTCGTAGCAGCGTCGAAATCGTTGCCTCGGAACGCTTGTCAACGCCCGCGAACGGTTCGTCCAGCAACAGTATCGACGCGTCCTGCGCGATACCGCGTGCCACGAAGGCGCGCTTCTTCTGACCACCCGAGAGCTGTCCGATCTGGCGATCCGCGAATTCCGTGAGCTCCACCCGCTCCAGTGCCGCGGCCACCGCCTCGCGATCTGCACGTCGCGGACGCCGCAAGAACCCGAGATGGCCGTACCTACCCATCATCACGACGTCACGGACGCTGATCGGGAAGGTCCAGTCGACGTCTTCACTCTGCGGCACGTATCCGACGCGGCCGCTCTTGCGCGCAGCGGCTGCGTCGAGACCGGCGATTCTGACAGAGCCGTTGTCCGGCTTGATCATTCCCATGATCACCTTGAACAGGGTCGACTTGCCTGAACCGTTCATTCCGATCAATCCGCAGACGCTACCGGAGTTCAACGTCAGATCGACATCGTCCAGTGCGTGGACCTCGCCGTAGTGAACGCTGACGTTTTCGACGCGAATGGCTTCGTTCATGATTTGCCGCCAGTGAGGCCGCCGAGAATGACGTCGGTGTCGTGGCGAATCATGTCCAGGTAGGTGGGCACGGGACCGTCGGCTTCGGACAGCGAGTCGACGTACAACGTTCCACCGAATTTCGCCCCGGTCGCCCCGACGACCTGCTGCATGGGAGCATCCGAGACCGTCGACTCGCAGAAGACTGCGGGAACGGGATTGGCCCGGACGAAGTCGATCGCCGCGATGATCTGCTGCGGCGTCGCCTGCTGCTCGGCGTTGACCGGCCAGATGTACGCCTCGCCGAGTCCTGCATCCCTGGCCAGATAGGAGAACGCACCCTCGCAACTGACGAGTGCACGCTGACCTGCAGGCAATACCGCCAGGCCACTGACCAGGCCGTCCTGCACTGCTTGTAGTTCCGCTTTGTACTTCGCGCCGTTCTCCGCAAATGCCGAGGCGTTGTCCGGGTCGAGGTCACTGAAAGCAGTCACCATGTTGTCGACGTAGATCTGCGTATTCAACGGAGACATCCACGCATGCGGATTCGGCTTGCCCGCATAGGCGTCGCCGGCGATCGGAATGCCTTCGACACCATCGCTGACCACGACGTGCGGCACATCCAGTCCGTCGACGAACTTGGCGAACCATGCTTCGAGGTTCATGCCGTTGTCGAGGATCAGATCGGCTTCGTTGGCCCGGCGAATGTCGCCGGGTGTCGGCTCGTAACCGTGAATCTCCGCTCCCGCCTTGGTGATCGACTCGACGCGCAGATGATCACCTGCGACGTTCTGGGCGATGTCCGAGAGCACGGTGAACGTGGTGAGCACTACCGGGCGGCCGTCGTCGGAAGCGGAATTCATTGCCGAACAGCTGGAAAGAAGCAGGGCGGCGAGGGCAGCAATTCCCAGGCGGCGGAAATTCTTCGCGTCGCGAGTCGTCATGATCGAACTCTAATATGTGGGTAAACAAATACACAAGTTCGTCCGGCCGAACATTCTTCACTCGATAGGCTCGAACCATGCGTCCTACTGCCTTGATCACCGGTTCCAGTCGCGGCCTCGGAGCTGCCATCGCACGCGAGCTGGCGCCGACCCACGACCTGCTGCTCGGTGCACGATCCGCGCAGGCCCTCGAGCCGATCTGCGCCGAACTGCCCGGGTCGACGCCCTTACCCCTCGACCTCACGGACTACGACGCCGTCGCGGCCGCCGCCTCGACCGTCACGACGCTCGACGTGCTGGTACACAACGCCGGAGTGGCCGACATCGGCACCATCGAGGAATCCTCGGTCGATCAGTGGCGACGAACCCTCGAGGCCAACGTCATCGCCGTCGCCGAGCTCACGCGTGTGCTCCTGCCCGCGCTTCGTGCTGCCGGAGGCCACGTAGTGCTGATCAATTCGGGTGCCGGGTTGCGCGCCAACGCCGGCTGGGGCTCGTACGCGGCCAGCAAGTTCGCGCTGCGTGCTTTCGGAGACGCACTGCGCCTGGAAGAGCCGTCCTTGCGGGTCACCTCCATTCATCCCGGCCGGATCGACACCGATATGCAGCGCGACATCGTCGCCGGTGAGGGCGACGAGTACGACCCGGAGCGCTTCCTGAAGGCCTCCACCGTGGCGCGTGCCGTACTCACTGCCGTCGAAACACCGTCCGACGCACACCCCACGGAGATCGTGCTTCGACCCACCGGCCGGTAAATCCCCAGTTCGCCGGTAACGGAATGATGACGATGGGCATCCGGATATCGCTTTTCCGGGCACTGGCCCGATACTGACATCAGTTGTCGGACAAAGGGACTGGACTTGTTCTCAGGAGTTCATCGAGAGGCGGTGTGCGATGCATGATCATACGAATACGTGGGGAATTTCCACCGAGGCTTTCCTCGGGTGCTACGTCGCCGCTGCCACCGGAGCGGTGGTGATCGCGCTTGTGATCCGCGGCGTCGGCCTGCGCAAGCCCACACCGGAATTGCGCACGCTCACCCCACCGGAGATGGGTGTACCGACCAGCGACGAGCCTGCAGTACGCGCTGCCGTGGCAGAACTCGAGAGTGCTGCACATACTGCCTGCCAGGGTCGACATGGCAGCGGGTCTTCACCGTCCCGTTGCTCGACCTACGCGAGCACCGTCAGCTGTGGGGGGTGAGTGCTGTGAACAACTACTACTCAGCTGACACATGGGGGATCCCCAGCCAGACCTTCTTGCAGTGGTATCTGGTGGCCGCAGCCGTCGCGGTCGGACTCTCGCTCTACAGCAGGATGTCCGCGCGCCGCTCACCCGCGATCGTCGACGCGGTTCGTCGGCCGCTCACTCCGCCCGAGATCGGTGCCTTGACCAGTGATTACCAAGCGGTGCTCGCGTCGATGGCCATACTGCGCAGCGCCGAGCTGATCAGCACCGAAGGAAAGACCAAGCTGGCACTCACCGCGGAGGACAAGAGTCGTCTCGACTGGTTCACCCGCACGGTGCACAAGCGGCTCGGCAACGGAAAGGTCCCGCTGCGACAGGTGCGCCTGATGGGACGACTGAACGTCGCACTCGCACAACTACGTACGACGCTGATCGACGAGGGCTACTTGCAACGCCCGCAGGACGGCCCGGCTGCCGCTCTTCGGACCGTTCCGATCGTGGCGGTAATCGCTCTCGGCGTGATCCGGCTTATCGCGGGGATCATCGGCGGGAAGCCGGTCGGGTTTCTTCTCCTGACCATCATCTTTCTCGCGCTGATGATTCCACTTCTTCGCATCAAGCGTCGTCGGACAGCTTTGGGCGACAGTGAGCTTCGACGTCTCAAGCACGAAAACTCGTACCTCTCACCGAAACTACGGCCCGCCTATACAAGCTACGGTCCCTCACTCGCCGGGCTCTCGGCCGCGCTCTTCGGTTCGGGCGCTCTGGTTCTGATCGATCCGGCGCTGGCAGGAGCGGTGGCTGCGGGCGCCGCGTACAGCCCGGGCGGCGGAAGTTCGAGCTACTACAGTTGTGGCTCCTCTTCCGGATCATCCGGCTCGGACGGCGGTGGCGGCAGTGGTAGCAGTTGCGGCGGCGGGGGGTGTGGGGGATGAGCACTCGTGCCGGCGACACGTGGGGGATCCCCAGTGAGGATTTCCTGTACGGCTACGTAGCCGTTTCGGTCACGCTCATGGTTCTCACTCTGGTGTGGCGTCTGATGATTCGAGCACGCCGGTACGGGTACTCAACCGAGCGCGGGTATTCCGCCGAGCAACTGACCCCTCCCGAAGTCGGCATGCTGACCGGCGAGTCACGCGCCATCGCAGCATCATTGGCAATCCTACGTAGCGCTGATCTGATCACCACCGACGGCGCTGTCCTGCGCCCGTTGGGCCCTGCCGACGAGACCCTGGACTGGTACACCCTCACCGTGTACCAGCGCCTGGCCCAGCAGGCCCTGCCCCATCGTCGGCGGCAACTCGCCGAGCGCATGACGGTGGAAACAGCTCGCCTACGAAACTCTTTGGCGGACCGGGGGTACCTGACCTCCGACAGCACCAGGCGTTCGATCTTTCTCTCCACAGTTCCGCTGAAGATCCTGGTGGCCGTGGGTATCGTCCGCATTGCCTTCGGCCTGCACAACGACAAGCCCGTCGAGTTTCTGATTCTCGCCGTACTCGTCACCGGGTTCAGCATCCCGCTGCTCGGGCTCTACTTCGATCGCACCACCTCGGGCAATGCAGCACGGTCGGAACTGACCACAGCACACGCCTACCTGTCCCCGCGCAACAAGCCTGCCTTCTCCGCTTACGGACCGCGCTTGGCGGGGATGTCCGCCGCCCTGTTCGCCGGTTCGGCAATGCTGATGATCAATCCCGCCTTGGCCTCCGCCGCCGGAATCGGTGCCGACGGCAGCGGAGGTAGCGGGGGTTCGGACGGCGGTAGTTCAGACGGGGGAGGCGGCAGCTGCAGCGGGGGCGGCGGATGTGGCAGCGGCGGTGGCGGATGCGGGGGATAACCGCGCCCGGGCGAGCAGAAGCGCTGCCGCCTCGGTAGTGATGCCACGTTCCTCACTCAAGGAATACACCTCGTCCAGAGTTCGACCGATCCCTCGGGTTCGTTCGACGACGTCGTCTTCGTTCCACCCCAGTACTTCTCGCCCGACGAGGTGAAAGGCTCCGCCTGCGTTCGCGACGAAATCAGGGGCACAGAGAACCCCGCGGCTTCGCAGAACCTCGCCCGCCGCAGCATCGGTCAAGATGTTGTTTGCTGCGCCCGCCACGGCCAGAGTCGGAATCGACGCAGCGGCAGCGGAATCGATGATGCCTCCCATCGCGCAGGGAGCGAAGAGATCACACGGTGTTCGGAGTACCTCGCCTACAGGAACGACCGTGTGCCCCGCGAGAGAAGCAGCCTCGAGGCGCTGCGGGTCCGTATCTGCAACCAGCAGGCGTGCCCCAGCCTGGGCTGCGAGACGGACAACATCCCCGCCGACGGCGCCGAGTCCCTGCACCAGTACCGTTCGGCCGTCGAGTGTTCCGAGTCCACGACGACGCGCCGTGGCCTTCATCGCTTCGAACACGCCCAGAGCCGTTGCGTGCGCGCTGGAACCGGCGCCACCGTTGTCGACCGAACGCCCGAAGACGTACTTGGTGGTTCGACTGAGCTGATCCATGTCCGAGGAGTTGGTGTTGACGTCAGGACCGGTCCAGTAGTTTCCCTCGAGCTTGTCGATGTTCTCCGCGTGAATGTCGAGAATACGAGTCCAAGTCGCCGAGTCGATCCGATTGCGCGGTGCGGGCAGTGCTATCACCGACTTCCCGCCACCCATCGGCAGGTCGGAGACCGCCATTTTCAATGTCATTGCGCCGGCGAGCTTCCCGGCGTCCGCCAGAGCGTGACCGATCGAGGGATAATGCGCGGCCCGCGTGCCACCCGACGCCGGTCCCAGTCGGGTGGAGTCGATTCGGATCACAAAGGTCGTGTCGGTCTCCCGATCATGTCGGGTGACGGTCAGTTCACCGTCCCAGCGCAGTTCGTCGTCGATGCTCATTGCAGATCCTCTCCTGGTTATGGGTCAACCGTGCGCGTGCAGTGGTGTTCCCGCGAGGGCGAGCATGGCCTCACCCAACGCTTCGCTCTGGCTGGGGTGAGCGTGGATGAAACGCCCCACTTCATCGGGAAGCGCTTCCCAGGCAACGGCCAACTGCGCTTCACCGATCAGCTCACCAACCCGGTCGCCCACCAGGTGGACGCCGACGACGGGACCTCTGGTTCTTCTGTGAATCACTTTGATTCCCCCGGTGGTTCGCAGGATCTGACTCTTGCCGTTACCCGCCAGGTCGTAGACGACGGTGGAGATGTCGCCGTACTGCGTGCGCGCCGCCTCTTCGCCGAGTCCGACTGATGCAACTTCGGGATGTGAGTACGTCACGCGAGGAATCAAGTGTTCGGCGACCGGTAGCGGATCCTTCCCGGCGATCTGTTCAGCCACAAAGATTCCTTGTTGGAAACCTCGGTGCGCCAACGCAAGACCGGGCACGATGTCGCCGACCGCGTACACACCGTCCACGGACGTACGGAGGCGTTCGTCGGTGACGACAAAACCCTTGTCGAGGCTGATTCCGTTTTCTTCGAAACCGTTACCGTCCGTGCGGGGTTCGCGGCCGACGGCGACCAACAGTAGGTCGGTATCGAGCGTCGTTCCGTCGCCCAGTTCGACGCGGACGGAATCGGCTGCTTCTTTCGCGGAAGCGATCTTTGTGTCTGTCTTACAGACGATTCCGCGTTTCCGGTAGGCCCGCTCCAGCTGCTTCGACGACCACGGATCCTCGGCGGCGATCAGTCGGGGGAGTGCCTCGACGATCGTGACTTCGGCGCCGAACGAGCGCCACAGGCTCGCGAACTCGACGCCGATGACACCGCCACCGAGCACTGTCGCGCTGGTGGGCACCCGGTCGAGTTCGAGCGCCTGGTCACTGGTGAGGATCCGGCGGCCGAGTTCTACGCCGGGCAGTTCCCGCGGATACGAACCGGTGGCCAGAACGAGTGATGTTCCGGTGTAGCGGGTTCCGTCGACGTCGATGCTCCGCCCACCGACGTACGTTCCGTATCCGTTGACAATAGTGATCTTGTGTTGCGCCAACAAACCTTGCAGACCGCTGTACAGCCGCTCGACTGTCCCGTTCTTGTAGTCGTGCACCTGCGCGATGTCGATGCCGTCAAAAGATGCCCGGACTCCGAATTGCTCACTGGTGCGTGCCGAGTCGGCGACCTCGGCGGAATGCAGCAGCGCCTTGGTCGGGATGCATCCGCGGTGTAGGCACGTTCCGCCGACCTTGTCTGCCTCGATCAGCGTGACCGACAATCCGAGTTGGGCGGCGCGGATGGCGCAGGCATAGCCGCCAGATCCGCCACCGAGGATCACGACATCACTGTGCTGTTTGCCGGCCGTCATCGAAGCCTTGGTCATCGGAGCCTTGGTCATCAGAGCCTTCCCAGGATGCGGATCGGGTTCTCGATGTAGTCGCCGAACAGCCTCAGGAATCCGCCGGCTTCGCCGCCGTCACAGACGCGGTGGTCGAAGCTCAACGAGATCTGAGTGACCTTACGGACGGTCAACTCGCCGTTCACCACCCACGGCTTGTCGATGATGCGTCCGATCCCCAGAATTGCCGCCTCGGGGTGGTTGATGATCGGAGTCGATCCGTCGACCCCGAATACCCCGTAGTTGTTGAGTGTGAAGGTGCCGCCGGTCAAGCGGGCGGGTTCGAGTTTGCCGTCGCGGGCAAGGTCGGTGGTTACCCGAAGTGCTTGTGCGAGTTCGGCGGTGCTCAGGGTGTCCGCATTGCGAATGACCGACACCATCAATCCCTTCGGTGTCTGTGCGGCGATTCCGAGGTGGATGCGGGCGTGTCGAACTATCTCGCCTCGAGCCGTGTCGACCGACGAGTTCAGTTCGGGGTACTGCGCCAATGCGGCGGTGGTCAGCCGAGCCAGCAGCGCCATCAGGCTGATCTTGTCGGAATCGGGCAGTGACTTGTTGATCTCGCCTCGCGCCGCCAACAGTTCGGTGGCGTCGACGTCGACCCAGGTTGTCGCGTCGGGAATCTCGCGGCGGCTGGTGGACAGCTTGTCGGCCACCACCTTGCGTAGACCCTTGATCGGGATCCGCTGGTCGCCCACATGCGACATTTCCGTTTCCGTGCCGGTGTTCGACCCTGCCTCGACATCAGCGCGCGTGATAACCCCGCCTGCACCGGATCCGGAGAGGATGGACAGGTCGATATCGTTGTCGGCAGCCAGTTTACGAACGATTGGTGAGATCACGCGTACCGACGAAGAAGTCCGACGTCGGCGTCTCGGTGCATCCTCACTGGTGCCGTAGCCGATCAGGACGTTACCCGAACCGGCACGTTCTTCTTCGCGGTATCGCTCGTGGTTAGCCGAGACGACCGCGTCGACACTGTCGCCACCACTCACAGTGATCAGCGGCGTACCCACCTTCACGGTGTCACCGTCTTTGCCGTGGAGTCCGATCACGGTCCCGGCGAACGGGATGGGCACGTCGACAGCAGCTTTCGCAGTCTCGACCTCGACGACGATCTGATCGATGGTGACCACGTCGCCTACCTTGACGTGCCACTCCGCAATGTCGGCCTCGGCCAATCCTTCACCCAGGTCCGGGAGCATGAATACCTGATTGCTCATGCCGTCACCGCCCAACGGGTATCGGGAGTGTCGTTCCACTGCAGACGATCGACGGCATCGAGGACGCGATCGACGCTCGGCAGGTGGTGACGCTCGAGCTTCGGCGCGGGGTAGGGGATGTCGAATCCGCTGACCCGGAGTACCGGGGCGTGGAGATGGTGGAAGCACCGCTCCTGCACGCGAGCAGCAATTTCCGCGCCAACGCCGGCAAAACCTTGCGCCTCCTGGATGACGATGCAGCGTCCGGTCTTTCGCACCGATGCAGTGACCGTCTCGTCGTCGAACGGCACTATCGAGCGTATGTCGATCACCTCGATGTCGCGGCCCTCGGCCGCAGCGGCCTCGGCCGACTTCAGTGCAACCTCCACGGACGGGCCGTAGGCAATGAGCGTCGCGTCACGACCGGGGCGCCGGACGACGGCGCGACCGATCGGCTCAAGTGCGGTCAGTTCGACATCGGCACGGGAGAAATACAGCTTCTTGGGTTCGAGGAAGATCACCGGGTCGGGGTCCTCGATCGCCGAACGTAGCAGCGAGTACGCATCTTCCACCGTGGACGGCGCCACGACCTTCAGGCCGGGCGTGTGTGCGTAGTAGCCCTCGCTGGAATCACAGTGATGCTCCACCCCGCCGATACCACCGGCAAAAGGAACACGGATGACGATCGGTATCGACAGTGCGCCCTTCGTGCGGTTGCGGATCTTTGCGACGTGGGAGGCGATCTGCTCGAATGCCGGATAGGCAAACGCGTCGAACTGCATTTCCACGACCGGACGAAAACCGGCCATGGCCATGCCGATTGCGAATCCGATGATGCCGGACTCGGCGAGGGGAGTGTCGAAGCATCGGTCGTCGCCGAAGTCGCGGGTAAGGCCGTCGGTGACGCGGAAAACCCCGCCCAGGGTGCCGACGTCCTCACCGAAGACGACGACGTTGTCGTCGGCGGCCAACGAGTCCCGTAGTGCGGTGTTGAGGGCTTGAGCCATCGTGAGCATGGGCATGGTCAGTTTCCCCCTGTGTCAGCGGCTTCGGCGGCAAGTTCGGTTTCGAGTTGCGCCTGTTGCTCACGCAATTGCGGTGTCTGCTCGGCGAAGACGAACCGGAACAGATCGAGCGGGTCGTGTGGGCGGTCGACGTTCATGCCGGCGCGCAGTGTGGCGGCCTCGGCCTCGGCCTCGGCGGTCAGTGATTCCACGAACGCGTCGTCGATCAGATCGTGTGCGCGCAGATACTTTTCGAGTCGCGGCAACGGATCTCGGCCGAGCCACGATTCCACCTCCGCGCTGTCGCGGTAGCGGGTGGCGTCGTCGGCGTTGGTGTGGGCGTCGATGCGATAGGTGTGTGCTTCGACGATCACCGGTCCGTTTCCGCTCCGAACGAAGCGCGCCGCCTCGTCCATGACGGCCATCATCGCAACAGGATCGTTGCCGTCGACCTGCTCGCTGCCGATCCCGTAGCCGACGCCCTTGTGCGCCAACGTCGGTGCTGCGCTTTGACGTGACAACGGGACGCTGATCGCAAATCCGTTGTTCTGCACCAGAAAGATCACCGGCGCCTTGAAGACGGCGGCGAAGTTCAGCGCTTCGTGGAAGTCACCCTCACTGGTGGCCCCGTCACCGCAGAGCGCGAGCGCGACGGTGTTCAGGCCCCGTCGCGACTCCCCGTACGCCACTCCCGCTGCGTGCAGCAACTGCGTCGCCAGCGGGGTGCACTGCGGCGCACTGCGCAGTGCGACGGGGTCGTACCCGCAATGCCAGTCGCCGGCAAGCATGCTCAGAATCTGAACCGGATCGACACCTCTGGCCGCCAACGCCATCGAATCCCGGTATGTGGGGAAGAGCCAGTCACTCGGCTCCAAACTCATCGCTGCCGCGATCTGACATGCCTCCTGCCCCCGCGAGGACGGATACACAGCCAGACGCCCCTGTTTGGTGAGCGCCGTCGCCTGCTGGTCGAAGCGCCTGCCCAGGAACATCTTTCGATACATCTCGATCAGGCGATCGTCGCTCGGTTTTGCGTAGCGGGCCTCACTGCGAGTCAGTTCTCCAGCGGGGTCGAGGTACTGCACCGCGGAATCGGCGGGCAGGAACTTCTGATACCGCAGCGCCCCCAAGGGCTCGACAAGAGTCACTTCTACCTCCAGAAGACGTTGTGTCCATCAGTATTCGCACTTCGGCGACGTAATAGCAGAAGGCGTCGAAGATTCAAGACAAACGGCCTATTATGAGGATTCGGGCAGCAATCTGTCCATGAACCGACTCGACTACCGAAGCAGGAATGGACAGATGGCCACCGAACCGCACGCTCTCGATGCGATCGACCGCCGCATCATCGCCGAACTGGTCGCAGACAGTCGCATCTCCATGCGTGCACTGGCCGAGAAGGCGCACATATCTCGCGCTCACGCCTACGTCCGCATCGAAAGGCTCGAGGACGCCGGAATCATCACCGGATTCACGACGCGGATCGCCCACGAGAGGGCCGGACTCGGCTCCTCGGCGTACGTGGCACTTTCGATCAGGCAGCACTCGTGGCGAGGTCTGGCGGCGTCGTTGAAGGCACTGCCGTTTGTCGAGCATTTCTCCCTCCTCGGCGGCGACTTCGACGTTCTGGTGTTGGTTCGAGCCCCGGACAACCACGAACTACGCCACACCGTTCTCGAAGAACTCCAGGGACTCGACGGGGTTCTCTCGACCAAAACGTGGCTGATCTTCGAAGAAGGCAACGGTCCAGGACCCAACTGGCTGCCCGGCTGATCCGTCTATAGTCGCCGTTAGCAGTTGCACACGGGAGGTGACTCGAATGACCCTGTACGGCCTGGGAATCGGTTGGCGTCCCGAGGTATCCGGAATCATCGCGCAGCTAGACGGCCTGGCATTCTGCGAAGTCATTGCCGAATCCATCGGAAACGGGATACCGCCGCACCTCGGTTCGCTGGGAGTTCCGGTGATCCCGCACGGAATCTCGCTCTCCCTTGGCGGGGCCGAGGCGGTAGATCAGGCACGGATCGATCACCTTGCGCATGCAGCCCAGCTACTGGACGCCCCCTTGGCGAGCGAGCACATCGCCTTCGTGCGTGCAGGCGGCATCGAGGCCGGGCACCTGCTCCCACTGCCACGCACCTACGAAGCCATCGACGTCTTGGCACGCAACATCACTCGCACTCAGGACGGTCTACCGGTGCCGTTTGCCGTCGAAAACGTTGCCGCCCTTTTCGACTGGCCCGACGACGAGTTGACCGAAGGGGAGTTTCTCTCGGAGATCGTCGAGCGCACTGGAGCCCTGCTGGTTCTCGACATCGCGAACGTCTACGCCAATGCTCTCAACCGAGGGCGTGATCCCTGGGCCGAGCTGAGCCGGCTACCACTCGAACGAATCGCGTACTGCCACATCGCCGGTGGCAGTATCAGCGACAGCAAATACCACGACACGCATACCGATCCGGTGCCCGAAGCAGTGCTGGAACTTCTTGCGCAATTCACCGCCGCCGGTCACCGTCCCGCGATCATGCTCGAGCGCGACGGAAACTACCCGCCGGCACTGGAATTGCTCGACGAGCTCGATGCCATCGCCGACGCAGCGGGTCTGGATCGCATCACCGCGGGCACCGATTGGTCACGCACATGAGCACGCTCGGTGAGCGTCAAGAGGCGCTGATTCGGGCACTGGTGGCAGGCGGCGAACTACCCGAAGGCTTCGACACAGACGATGCCGCCGTTGTCTCGGCGGCACTGCTCCGAAAGCGCGCAGGAGAAGTGGCGCACCACCTTCCGGTCGTGCGCCACACTCTCGGCGATCGGTATCTTCGATTGTTCACAGCGTGGGCAGACGGACGGCCGAAGACGACTTCACACGCGGACGCCCAGGCCTTTGTCGCCCACCTCCAGGACATCGGCGAACTGCCTCGCCCGCCCTGGTATCAGAGGTTTCGAAAGCTCTCACGCAAGTGAGACAACAGCTTCGCTGGTGTACATGAGGAACGTCATCGATTCCTGGAAATACAGCTCGACGGAGTTCGCATCGTGCGAGAGATAGCCGATGGACAGGTCCTGGCCCAGATGCAGTTCGTAGTCGCCGCCACGGGTCGAGAGCAGGAAAGCGCCGTCGATGGCCGGGGCCCAGATGATCTCGCCGTCGAGGACGCGTCGCAGGTGCTCGCGGATCGGGTAGCCGTGATCGGAGGTCTCGTTGATCGCGGTGAACGCGTCGGCGTTCAGGAGCAGTGAGTACGGTCCGTTGACACCGGCCAGTCGCAGCGACGTGATCGCCTGGCTGATGGCTTCCGGGTAGTCCTTGGCGTCGACGGGGAGCTTCAGTTCCGGGTTGGAACCGCTGGCCCGCACGCCGGTGATGCTGGCTGCGGGGTATCCCTCGAAGATGGCGCGATCCTCGGCGAACGCGATCTGCTTGGCCGCGTCCTTGACGGGCTGCCAGTCGGAGTCCTTGGCGCCGCGTTCGACGTCGTCGATGGCCTGACGGCTGACGGTGAAGGGGACCCGCAGTTCGATGATCGGCTGCGACTGACGAGCGTGTGCGATGACGCCGTCGGCCAAGGGATTGATCGGCACCTGATGCCCGAGTGGGATGGCCGCGAGATCGTCACCCGACGGTCCCTCCACATCCACGACACGACGACCGGCGACGTGACGCTTGAAGGTGCGGCTGGCCTCTTCTTCGATCTCGGCCCAGGCTGCTGCCGAAATGGGTGCTAGGTCGCGGTGCAGGTTTGTCATTGCTGGGCACTCCTTTTGAGGCTGCCGATTCCGAGAGAACCGTCAGAGATGGGCGCTGTGAACGTCGCTTCGGGAACGAGCCTGGTCGGCAGGTCCGGGGGATCGTCGAGAAAGTCCGCCGTCGGAACGAAGAAATTGATTCCGGTGACGGCCGTCGAGAAATCGAGAATGCGGTCGTAGTTGCCGACGGGATTCCCGATGAACATGTTGGTGAGCATCTGCTCGGTCACCGTCGGCGACGCCGAGTAACCGATGAAGTAGGTTCCCATTTCAGCGGAGCCGACGTGGCCGAACGGCATGTTGTCGCGCAGGATCTGGATCTGCTCACCGGATTCGTCCTCGATGACGGTGAGTGCGGTGTGCGAGTTGGCCGGTTTGGTGTCGTCGTCCATCTCGAGGTCTTCGAGCTTGGAGCGCCCGATCACGTTCTCCTGCTCCTCGACGGGCAGGGAATTCCACTCCGACATGTCGTGGAGGTACTTCTGGACGATGACGTAACTGCTGCCCGCGAAGTCCGGATCCTCGTCACCGACGGTGACCGCGACGTATGCGGCCTGCCCGGACGGGTTCTCGGTGCCGTCGACAAAACCCATGAGGTCGCGTTGCTCGAAGTACTTGAACCCGTGGACCTCGTCGATCACCGACGCGGCGCCGGCCAACCTGTTGGTCACGACCGTGGCGAACTCGAAGCACAGGTCCATCTGACGGGCCCGGATGTGGAACAACAGATCGCCCGGTGTGCGGGGAGCGTGGTGTTTGTCACCGGTCAACTCGATGAACGGGTGCAATTCCGCCGGGCGCGGTCCGTCGAAAAGCCGGTCCCATGCGTCCGAACCGATGCCGACGACGGCAGCCAAGCCACCTGCGGGAACCCGGAATCCGATCGAGCGCTGCAGCCCGGAAATATCCGCCAGAACGTCGTGAACTGCCTGCTCACCACCCTCGTCGATGGTGAAAACCAGGAAGATCGCAGCTTCCGTGAGCGGGGTCAGCAACGGCTGCGGTATCGCGGGAAGGGCCACCTCGGCCTCGTCGATCTCACTCGTTTCCGCCATGCAGACCAGTATGGACGATTCCGGCAGTCCCGGCATCAGTAGTGGGTAAGTCGCGTCAGGGTGTCGCGTTACGGGGTTGCCGCCTGGGCGCCCGCGTCGAAGCCGGCCGGAATCTCGAAGATCTTTCCGTCGAATCCGGCGCGGTAGAGATGCCCGGCCGCGAAACCGGAATTGCCACGCCCGTAGGTCAACACGCTCGACGCTTGCAGTCCGCTGGTGAGCGAGCAGTACTGGCCGGGCCCGTCGATCCGCCACACCTCACCACTGATGTCCGTGGGGACAATCGCGCGATCGCGCGAATCCAAGGTCAAACCATCTGGGGCAGAGAAGGTTTCGAGACCGCCGAGATCGACCAACGATTCCGAATACCCCGGATTGTCCACGGAGATGCGGCTGACGCCCGGGTTTGCGAACGTGCGCGACACGTAGAGCCAGCGATTATCGGCACTCAGGGCGGCGCCGTTTGCACTCGGGAAGGTTGCCCACGCCGGGTCGACGGCACCGCCTGGGCTGACCTTTCCGATCAGCGAACCGAAATCGTTGGTGGCATAAATCGTTCCGTCGTGCGCGACGGCGAGGCCGTTTGCAGCGCTCAGACCACCGGCTATAGGTGTCACGGCACCGGAGTTCACGTCCACCCGAGCGACCGACGCAGCCCGCGTCAGATCGCCGATCAGCACGCCGGCGTTTGCTCCGGTTCCCACCAGCAGTGAACCGTCCGAGCTCCACGCCAGCGCGCCCGCACCGCCGGGAACCGTCGCGATCGGAACTGCAGCCTGACCAGGCGCGTCGACGCGGAAGATTCGCCCACTCACCAGGTCTGTCGTGTACAGGCGCCCCTGCCCGTCCACCGTGACACCCTCGAGAGCTGCGCCCGGAATCTGAACGCTGAGGACGGCGGGGGACGATCCGGGGCAGGGCGCCGCGGCGGCGGCACCGGACACACCTAGAGCCAGAAGCGAACCGGCAACAAGAGCACCGGTGACACCTACCCGAATACTGCGATCGAAGATCCTGGTGCGCATCTGCGCAACGCTAGACCTTCTGCCCGATTTCGCCTAGAGAGACCGAAGGAAAGAGATCAAAAGTTCATTGACCTCGGCAGCACGTTCCTGTTGGACGAAGTGCCCCGCGCCACTGAGGAGGTGCACACCCCGCAGGTCGGGGACGGTGTCCTTCATCCGTTCCAGCGCCTTGGGGCCGCTCATCGCGATGACCGGATCTTCGGCTCCCGCGACGAAGAGCGTCGGGACGCCGATGTGCGCGCCGTCCAGATCCGCACTGCGTTCCCAGTTGGCGTCGTACGCCCGGTACCAGTTCAAGCCACCTGTGAAACCTGTTGCCGTAAAGGATTTTACATAGACGTCCAGATCGCCCTCGGTGAGCCACGACCACGGCAATGCAGGCGCCTCGGGAAGTACGTCGAGGTAGCCGTTTCCTTCGGACGGATTCTTCCAGACGTCGAGGTACCGGCAAGCCCCGGACAAGGCATGGAAGAGCCGTTGAAGGAATTCACGTGGACGGGCGTCGAGTTCGCGCTCCGCGACACCCGGTTCCTGGAAATAGTGAATGTGCAGAAAGTGCTTGCGCGCCATGCCGGCGTAGATCGTCGACGGCTTGGCCGGGAACCGGTCGGGCGCATAGGGGACCGCCAACGAGACCAGTCCCGCAACACGATCGGGGTGGCGCAGAGCAGTGGTCCACGCGACCGGCGCGCCGAAATCGTGACCGACGAATACCGCCTTGTCGATTCCGAGAGCATCGAGTAGGTCGATCAGCCGGTTCGCGACGGCATCGTTGGTGTAGTTCTCGATCGCGTCGGGGCGGGTAGTGCCGCCGTAACCGGGCATGTCGAGCGCAATCGCTCGAAAGCCGGCTTCCGCCAACGCCGCCGACTGATGGCGATAGCTGTATCCGAGGCCGGGAAAGCCGTGGCACATAACCACGGCTGTCCCAGAACCGGAATCGTCGATCTGCCAACGGAATCCGTCGACGTCGATCGTCTTCACCGTCATATCAGGCGGTGATCATGTCTTCCTGGTTCCAGAATGCGCGCATCGACAGGATCTTGCCGTCGTCGTCGAAAGTCATGACGTCGATGGGTGCGATGGTCAGCGTCTGCTCGCCGAGCTTGGTGATCAGCGAGAAGTGGAATGCCGCTTCGTTTCCGGCGATGCGGAGGGTGTGAAGGTGAGCTTCCTGGTCGAAGTTCTCGATCACGGAGTAGAACTCGAGAATGGACTCGCGAGTGGTGCGCACGTCGGTGCCAACCGGGTCTTCGACCGTTGCACCCTCGGCGTACAGGGCCACAACCTGTGCGGCAGTGCCCGTGGCAACTGTCTCGATGTAGGCGTCGACGGTCTTGCGGATTACCTCTGCGGACGGTGCCATGGTCTACCCCTCGTAGTTAGAACAGGTTCTAATTCTGAGGATAACCTACGTCTCTGATCCACGGGTCAGGTTTCGAGCACCTTGCGCAGGCGGGCCTTCTTCCGGTTCTCCCGCACGATCCAGACGACATCGGCGTCGTCCGACGCCTCCAGGGAGACGAATGCCGACAGTGCATTCTTCGGGTCCGCTGCGACCGCGACGCTCCAGCAGTATCCGAGCGCCTGCCGGAGAGTGCGTGTGTCGGCTTCACGACGGGCATCAGCCGGTTGCGAGACAATCCATTCGGTAGCGTCTCGGCACACCTGAACGGCCAGCGCAGCGTTGGTCTTGTCCTTCAGCAACCGCGGCTCGCAGATCCCGGCGGCTGCTGCGCGCAGCGTCAATGGATGGGCGGAACGTGCCCACTGCTCGATGATCGCCCGCAACAATTCCGGATCCGTGTCACCGATCGCCTGAACGGCCATCGCGGCAGCTTCACGTGCACGCCACGACGCACTGGTGGTCGCCGCCGTCAGACTGACCAGAACAGCCTCGTCGCGTGAACGAACAAGGATGAATCCGAGCCCGACGATCCCGCAGCAGCGGATGTATTCGTCTTCGGACTCCACCGCCTGCAGGATGTCGTCACTGTCGGCGCCGCGCGCGAACTCGAGCATGAGCGCGAGATTCGCGCGCGGGCCGGGCAATCCTGAACGCTCCTGCAGATAACTCCACAGTTCATCGCCGTCCAGATCCGCGAACGTCATGGGGAGTCCTACTTTCTCGAGTGCGGGCGCACCCATCATCTCACCGAAGCCCACTCACGACGGGAGTTCGAAGCTCACTTGCTTCCGTCGACGCGCATAGAGGAACCCGCCGACAAACGCGAGCATCAGCACCCCGGTCATCACTACTGCCAGTACGTTGCCACCCAGAAGAAGCGGGAGGTTTCCGGCAATGGCGATCGCAAATCCGATGAGTCCGACGAGCCCCAGGCTCGGGGCAAGTTTGGTGTGCCAGAAGCGCTGATCGACCTTCGTACGATGAAAGAAGACGAGAACTGCAAGGCACGTGAGCAACATGAGAGCCACGATCCCCACCGTTGCGACACCGGCGAACCACGCGAAGATCTGTGTCACCGGATCCAGACCGATGGCGATGCAAGCGCCGAGAAGCACCAGAGCACAGCAGGACTGCACCACAGACGCGATGTGCGGCGAACCATGCACGCGGTGCGTACGCCCACCTGCACCTGGCAGAACGCCGGTGTTCGACAGAACAAAGATGTACCTGGCCAAGACATTGTGGAGAGACAAAACTGCGGCAAAGAGACTGGACACCAACAGAATTTGAATCAGATGGGCCGTCACCGATCCGGCAAAGTCGGTGGCAGTGGTGATCAACATGCCGTCGGGGTCGGTGCCCGCAATGTCCACGGCACCCGTATCACCCCAAGCCGTCACGACCGCCCAACTGGAGAGAGCATAGAAGCCTCCGATGAGGATCAAGGCAGCGTACGTCGCTCGTGGGATCGTCCGCGCCGGATCCTTCGCCTCGTCGCGGAAGATCGCCGTCGACTCGAAGCCGATGTAACCGGCAAGCGCGAATACCAATGCGACGCCGGGGGATCCGGAGAAGATTTCCGACGGAGAGAACATTGCCGTCGACGGGCCTTCGGGACCACCGTCGGCGATGATGAAAGCGTCGAGGACGACGACGATCCCGACCTCTGCGATCAACAGGATGCCGAGCACCTTGCCCGACAATTCGATATGACGAAATCCGAGGACTGCGACCAGAGCCAACGAGGCGAGCGAGAAGATCCACCACGGCACCTCCGGACCACCGTACGAGGTGATCAACGAACTCATTGCCGGGCCGAGGTAGCCGTAAACGGCCAATTGCACTGTGCTGTAACTGACAAGCGCCAACATCGCACTGCCAACGCCGGCACCACGGCCGAGACCATGTCCGATGTAGAGATAGAACGCGCCGGTTCCCGGGATGTAACGCGACATCGCGGTGAATCCGACTGCGAAGAGCAGAAGCACACCGGTTGTCACGGCGAAGGTCATCGGGAAGCCTGCACCGTTACCCCCGGAAATGCCCAGCGGCACAAGCCCACTGATCACAGTCAGGGGAGCGGCCGCCGCAACGACCATAAGGACTATCGAACCGGTACCCAGCGAGCCTCGAAGAGTTCGGTCATCGCCGGATGCATCGCGTGAAGCATTGACGGAAGTATGGGTCATACCGGCGATGTTAGAACCATTGAAGTGGGTTCGGGACCCAATTCACAAAACTTTTACTTGCGAAAAACGGGACGAACCGTCCGTTCGTCGCGCTCCCGTCAGCCTTCTTCCTGCAGCGCCAAGCGTTTGAGCTCGTCTTTTGCGTGCAGAATGTGACGTTCCATCGCTTCCGCCGCGCGAGCGCTGTCGCCCCGCTTGATCGCCTCGAAGATCTCCTTGTGCTCCACCCTCGAAGCCTCGACCTGGTCTTCGAATACGAGATGATCGACGGGGACGAACATTTCGCCGCGAGCCTCGACCACAGCGGCCTCCAACCTGCTATTTCCCGCCGCTCTGGCGATACCGCCGTGGAACCTGGCGTCACAAGCCCGGAACGATCCCCGACTTCCGGAAACCCCCAATTGCTCAATGGATTCGAGCAACTCGAGAAGATGACGATCGGTTCGCCGGACCGCCGCGAGGCTCGCCGTGCGCATTTCCAACCCGATACGGAGGTCGACGATCTCGTCGATATCTGCCTCTCGCGCTTTCAACTGGCCAACCCAGTCTTCATAAGGCCTGGTCAACTCCGAAACGAACGATCCGCCGGTGGCTCCTCGCCGAACCTCGATGTATCCCATCGCCTGAAGGATTCGGATCGCTTCTCGCACACTGACTCGACCGACTTCGAGTTGCTGAGACAGTTCACGCTCGGACGGCAGGCGATCACCGGGGCTGAGCGCGCCGCTGTGAATGAGCAGTCGCAAGCGTCGAGCGATATCCTCCCCCAACGTCGGTGCACTGACCATGAATTCAATGGCCGGCAGCTTGTCGATCTGCACGTCTCGTACCCCCTACTCGGTGCCTGGACCGACTCTTACGCTTCGTCTTGACCTACGAAATCGAACGCTCCCATTCGCAACTGTCCTTGAATAGATACAGCAGCGCGCGGCACTTCGAACCCGTTACCCCAACTTTACAAGCCAAACTCTAGCGAAAAGCCATTCAATGGTTCTATGCTCGCTCCTATGACCCAATTCACGATGACGGCGGAGGCACTCCCCGCCATGCCCCTGATCGGAGTCACCGGCCGGGTCGACCGCGGCGGGCCGTCACTACCCAACGTCGTCGGCGACGCGTTGATGGAAATGTTCTTCACCGATTTTCCCTCGAAAATCCGCGCGGCCGGTGGTCAACCGATCCTGCTGAGTATCCACAGTGATCCGCGCCGAATCGTCGAGCATCTCGACGCCCTCGTACTCAGCGGTGGTTCCGACGTGGACCCCAGGCGATACGGGCGCACCCCCGGACCAAACTCCTCGATGATCGACCCCGCTCGGGACGAATTCGAGTTCTCCCTGGTCGATGCGGCCTGGGAAATCGGACTGCCGATCCTGGGTGTGTGTCGAGGACACCAGGTCGTCAACGTCGCGCGCGGGGGCACACTGATTGCCGACCTTCCGACCGACGCCGGTGAGGCACACAGTTTCTTCGGTTACCCGCGTTCGTACCGACCGCAACACGTCGCTCTGGAATCCGGTTCCGTCCCACACAGTCTGTTCGGCAACAGCATTCACGTGAACAGCCTTCACCACCAAGCCGTGGACGCCCCGGGGAACGGCCTTCGGATCGTCGGACGCGCGCTCGACGGCGTCGCCGAAGCCATCCAGGCCGACGATCGCCCCGTGGTGGGCGTGCAGTGGCACCCCGAATTCTTCGTCGACATCGACCCGCTCTTCTCGTGGCTCGTCGACGCTGCAACCTCTCACCAGACCGATCCTTCACGCCAGACCGATCCTTACAGAATGGAAGACAACAATGTCACGTACGCATGAGAACAAGGTCGCCCTCATCACCGGTGCAGGTTCCGGAATCGGCCGCGGTATCGCACTGCGCCTTGCCTCCGATGGTGCCCGCGTCGCGGTCGTTGACCTTCACATCGAAAGTGCAAAAGAGACCGTCGCACTGATCGAATCACAGTACGGCACACCCGCGCTCGCTCTCGAGGCCGACGTGCGCGACCGCGCCGCCGTGAGCGCCGCTTTCGAGGCCACCGTCGCCGAATGGGGACGCTTCGACTACCTCGTCAACAATGCCGGTCTGATCACGATGAGTTCTCTGGAGAACCTCACCGACGAAGAGTGGGATCTTGTCCTCGACGTCAATCTCAAGGGCATGTTCATCGTCACGCAGATCGCCACCCCGTACTTCCGCGACGGCAACAGCGGCGCTGTGGTGAACTTGTCGACGGTGGAAGCGGACGTCGTCGTGTCCTCTCAGGGCTTCGCCCAGGTCCACTACAACGCGTCGAAGGGTGGAGTGAAGATGCTGACGAAGGCTCTGGCCGTCGAACTCTCGCGGTACAACGTACGGGTCAACGCAATCGCCCCGGGCCCGGTCCCCACCGCCTTCCTACCCGGCATAGACGTCTCCTCCGGCGAAGTTCTCGACTTCATGAAGTCCAGGCTCCTGGTGCCGCGCGTCGGACGCCCCGAGGACATGGGTGCTGCAGTCTCCTTCCTCCTGTCCGACGACGCCTCCTACATCAGTGGAGTCCAGCTGCCCGTCGACGGCGGATGGCTCGCCCGATGAAAGGCCGGCTCACCACAGCCGAGCTGGCCGAGTCCGACATCGACACCGTCCTCATCGCCGGTATCGACCTCTACGGACGATTGATCGGCAAGCGGGTCCCGACGCGAATTTTCCTCGGGAATATCGACGAGGGCCTGCATGTGTGCACCTGCGTATATGCCTGGGATGCCAACCAGCGCATGGACAAACTGGTTGTCGACTACGCCGGCGGGCACACCGGCTGGCACGACTTCCGCTTGCGCCCTGATCTGGGAACACTACGACGCGCGTCGTGGCTGGAGTCCACTGCCATCGTCATCGCCGACTCGGTAGACGAACACACCGGCGAGCTGGTCCCGATCGCACCGCGCACGATCCTGCGCAAACAGATCGACAAGCTCGAATCCGACGGTCACACCGTCTATGCGGCAACGGAACTCGAGTTCCACCTCTATCGGGGTACCCCCGATACGTTGAGGCGAAGCGGCTATCGGGATCTCGAACCCACCACCCTGGTACCCTCGGACTACACCATCACCGCCGGCAATGCGATGGAACCCTTCTTCCGCAAGGTACGAACCGCCCTGGAGGAGAGCGCAATTCCCGTCGAGGTCTCTCAGGTCGAGTACGGGCTGGGCCAGTGGGAGATCAACCTCGAATACGGAACGGCTCTCGAGATGGCCGACCGCCATGTGCTCTTCAAGCAGGTGGTCCACGATGTCGCGGCGGCGGAAGGGCTCACTGCGACCTTCATGGCACGCCCGAGCACCGACGGCATGGGCTCGTCGTGTCATATTCACGCGTCCATGCGTAGCGACGACACCTTCCCGTTCCACGACGAAAACGCAGAAAACACGGCGAGTACCGAACTGCTGCACGCGGTCGGCGGCGTTCTCGAACATTGCCCGGAACTCATGCTGTTCTACACGCCGACCATCAACTCGATGCGCCGGACCCGAGCCAGTCACGATTTCTCGGGGAACGGCTTGACCTGGGGTTTCGATAACAGGACGACTACCTGCCGACTCATTACCGGGGCGCCGTCCGCCAACCGTCTCGAAATGAGACTGCCAGGGGCGGACGCAAATCCATATCTCGCACTGGCCGCAGTCTTGGCATCGATGAACGACGGTCTGACACGAAAGCTCGATCCCGGCGCACCGGTACGACGCGACGGGTACAGCGACACGGACACACTCGAGAAGGTGAAGCAGCAACCGCTGCCCAGCACACTCGACGAGGCGGCGCGTGCGCTCGAAGCCAGTGAGTTCGCACTCGCGGCGTTCGGCGCCGAGGTCGTGTCGCACTACGCGGCTGTCGCCAAGGACGAATGGGATTCCTTCATGTCCGCGGTCACCGACTGGGAACGCGAACGCTACCTCGACAACATCTGACCTACACACGATTTCGCCACGAAGGACAGTCATGACCACTTCATGCTCACTCGTGCCCCAGAACAACACGATCGACGGAAACGTCGAACCACCAGCTGTCGAACTCGGCCAATTTCTCACCGATCCCGACACCGGAGAGAAACTGCAAGCCCAACTCTCGTCTTCCGCCGATCAGGTGGAGAGGGCAATCACCGCCGCGACAGAACTCCATCGATCGGGTGTCTGGACCCGTCGATCGGTAGCCGACCGAGTGCTCTTACTCGAGAGAACTGCCGAACTTGTCGAGGAACGAACAACGGCGATCGCTCGTGAGGACTCGAAGAACAACGGTCTTCCGCTTTCGATCAGCACACTGTTCGCGAGCGGACTTCCCGATCTGTTCCGTAGTGCTGCAAAGCATCTGGAGGACTCCTCGGGGTTCGAGCAGTTGGCGTCGGGCGCACAATTACATCGTCTGGCTTGGGGCCCGACCGCTGTGATCGCACCGTGGAATGCACCGAGCTTCATCACCGCGAAGAAGACCGCATTCGCATTGGCCGCGGGCGCTCCTGTCATCGCCAA
Source organism: Rhodococcus sp. KBW08 (assembly GCF_003852455.1). Classification (NCBI taxonomy): domain Bacteria; kingdom Bacillati; phylum Actinomycetota; class Actinomycetes; order Mycobacteriales; family Nocardiaceae; genus Rhodococcus; species Rhodococcus sp. KBW08. Next base: position 439,201 of record NZ_QAJJ01000005.1, on the reverse strand, counting down.
GCCCTCCAACTGGGCTCCGTCAGGCCCCAATGTGCTCGCCGAGGCGATCTCGCGTGCCATTGCCGAACTCGACGCACCGAAAGCTCTGTTTCAACTCGTTCACGGCGGCGGGGACGTCGGGCATCTACTGGCCGCCGATCGACGAATCCGAGCACTGGCGTTCACCGGCGGCCGAGCAGCCGGCAGTTCCATCGCCGCTGCGGCCTCGGCCGACTTCAAGGCGCTTCAACTCGAACTCGGCAGCAACAATCCCGTGATCGTCCGCGCCGACGCCGATATCGATCTGACTGCGACCGCACTCGTCGACGGGTTCACCAAACTCAACGGGCAATGGTGTGAGAGTCCGGGAAGCGTCTTCGTGCCACCGCACCTTCACGACCGTCTTGTCGACGCAATACTCGACCGCACGGCCGAAATCGTGCTCGGGCGAACCGGTGACGACAACACTACGATGGGTCCGCAGGCGAACGAGCCTCAACTGCAACGAATGCGCGCGACTGTCGACTTCCTCCACGGCGTGGGCGGCACAGCTGTCTCGAGCACTCCTGTGCCGGACCTTTCCGGATGGTTCTTCCCTCCGACAGTGGTGCACGGGATCTCGTCGGAGCACACCAAGTCGGAGACCTTCGGACCGATCCTGACCGTGCACCGCGCGTCAACCGACGAGCAGGCACTGCTCGAGGCGAACGCTCTCGATACCGGCCTGGCCGGTTACGTGTTCGGTGCGGACGTCGACGCCGCTCGTGAACTTGCGACCCGGATCGAGTGCGGCGAGAACAAGATCAACAGCACCAGTCTCCTGGACCTCGACGATCACTCGACCCAGAGTTTCTGGGGCGGAAGCGGTATCGGCGCACACGGCGACAAAGAGCTTCTCGACTTCTTCCGGGGATCGCGAATCGTCGGTGTCGATGCGCCCGGACTGCCTCTCTGAGCCGAAAGAGGTCGTGGGAATGGGTGAACCGACACGGGTTGGCACCATGGTCGTCGAATGCCATGACACCGCAGCAGTTCTCGCCCGTATTTCTTCGCTGGGGTGGAAGCTCGGCGTCGAGGTCGTCAGTCTGTCGACGTGGGTGTCCGTGACATCGCCGGGAGTCAGCGGGATGTCGATCGCATACAGTTGCCCGGCAACGATTTCCGACGCCATGTTGATCAAGCGTCTCAACAAGATCGTCGGGATAGTTCGAATCAAGACGGACCACGGTCCGTTCGTTCCGGTGACACCACAGGTCGGCCTACACGTCACCGCGACTTTCCAACGCGTCGATCCAGTCGCGCTCGTGGCGTACCGGCACGGCGCAACCGTGTGCAGTCAGGCGAACAACGTTCTGTCGGTTCAACTCACCACTACCCGATCGATCGCGGACACATTCGTCTCTGATCTGGCACAAGTTGCAGAGCGTCCGCTGCGGGGTGAGATCTCGCTGCAGAAGATTCATCTTGCATGACGTCGAGGTGCGACCATGGAGACGTGCGGCTACGGGCGTTGGCTCGTAGCCGCAGGTCATCGCATGATCAGTGAGCCGGAAGGAGGGACGTCTCCTGCGCCGCGCCGTCCTCCGCACCGATCTGGACGATATTTCGCGGCAGGAACACAGCTGCGATCGCGCCGAGAACCGCTGCAGCAGCACCGATCAGGAACGCGATGCGCATGCCCTCGTCGGTGTAGAACACAGCACCCTCCATCGCCATCGCGATGTGCGAGTTCAAGACCGTGAAAGCGATGACAGGAAGCACCGCGGGGAAGATGCTCTGGAAGACCGCAACCATGCTCGCCGTGGTTGCCTGCAACTGCGGCGGCACTGCTTCGATGAGCAGGTTCGGGATGGAGGCGTAGCCCATACCCATACCGACGCCGAATATTCCGGCAAAGATGATGAGCAGCGGCTTGTTGTCGTGAATGGTAGCCGTCAAGGTGAATCCGACTGCCATGAGGATCATTCCGATGATCATCAGCAAGCGCGGCCGGATGTTGCGGCCCACGAGGAAGCCCACGATCAAACCACCGACCACCACCATGCCACCCAGCGGCGCCTGGAAGATCGCGAATCCTTCTGCCGTGACACCGAATCCGTATCCCAGGCCGAGAACTGCGGGGGTCATCACCATCATCGGCAGCAGAATCGTGAAGACTCCCGACGCGCCGTAGCAGAACCCGGCTCCGACGGCGGTGAGCATCACCGAACGCTTGCCGAAGTAGCGCAGGTCGATCAAGGGTTCACGGATGGCCCGGGCAGAGGCAACCCACGCCACCAGCAGTGCGACGCCGCCGATCAGATAGGCCAGTGTCGAGCCGTTCTTCCAGCCCCAGGTCGGTCCGAAGCTGACGCCGATCAGAATTCCGGCGATGCCTGATCCGAGCAGTACCGCACCGATCAGATCCAGCGAAGAGCGCAGTCGCACAGCTGATTCCGCCGTCGAAGCGAAAATCATGCCACCGAGCAGAACCAAACCGATGACGAAGAACCAGAAGATGCTCCGGAACCCGTGGTTGTCGATCAACCAACCAGTGAGGAACGGTGCCGGAATAGCGATCAGGCCCATGCCGGAGGTTGCAATACTGACAGCCAGCGCAACGGTTTTCGGCGGAAAGACATCTCGAATGAGGGAGTAGCTCAGGAAGAGACAGGGAACGAGCAGACCAGTCAGGGACCGGCCCAGAATCAAGACGGCATAGCTCGGCGCAATCGCCGAAATGAAGGATCCGACTGCCGCGCCGGCGACCGCCAGGAGCAGGACTTTCCGCTTGCCGTACATGTCGGCGAGCTTGCCGAGCAGAGGAGACGCGACCGCGCCCAGCAGCAGGAACGACGTGAGCAGCCAAGCTCCCTGCGTCGTTTGATAATGCACCGAGATGGCGGGCAGCGCAGTGGAAATCATCATGTAGCTCACCGCGAGCATTTCGAGAAGTAGAACGATCGACGCCAGCGAGAACACCAGTCGCGGAGTCCACCGCTCCGGCATCGACGTCGATTCGGGCAGACTGGGAGACGAACCGTCGCTGTGGACATGAGACGCCATGGCTGAAGAATCCTTTCGGGACACCTGCGAATTCGATTGACCCCCTGCCGAATACCGTCGGCCGGGGCCTTGCGGGGAAGTGCAGTGGAACGACAGCTACCACTCACGGCAACGTGTTACCTGCATCACAGCCCTCACGTCGAACACGCGCTACAGAATGTTCCGCGGAGCGGGACAATCAGGACAAGGTCTGATTGTCGCCACGAACTCCTGCCCGTGGATTATGAGCAAAGGCAACGATTTTCAGGCGACACTCGACATGCGCGAATTGCTACTGCTCACCGGTGGGATTCGCAGAGAGGTCGAATGCATAGGCGTCGAGATTCTTCCGGTGACATCGATCATTGCGATTCACCATCCGACGTACGGACGTCGCCGAAAGTCGGCATACCGATCTGATCTATGCGCAAGAGAATGAGATTGGGATTCTGCGTTCATGGCCGAAATGCATTGATATCGACCTCGGACACCTCCGCCCCACCTATGCTGTCGAGCGCCCTGCTCTCGGCTCGATATGACAACTCTGCGTACTGGATGCTCCACATGAACCGCGCCGATCGCATTTCTTGAACTCAGCTGTCCTCATCCGTTTCCTGGAAGCTGCTGGCAATGTCGTAGAGGCTCCGGCCACCTCGCAGCCACACGCCCGGCCCCGAAAGGACGCGTGGCTTCGATTGCGTTGCCTGTTCGACGATGTGCTTTCCAAGTCCCGTCAGCGACCATGATGTACCGTCCGGTTCCGCACACCAACGCAGCACTTTGGTTGGAGCGTCAATCCATTCGGCACGCCCACGATTCTTGTCTTCCGAAATCCAGCGTGCGACATCCTCACGAACGGCAGAATTGACTGATGTGCCTAGATCAAGAGTGAGAAGTTCACCAGGTTCGATGAGCCCATATTGCTGAATGATGTGAACCGATTTCTTGTTGCGCCGACGTTCGACGATTTCCATCGTCACATGGTCCACGGCTTCTGGCGGAATGCCCGCCGTAAGGATTCTCGTCTCGATTCCCTCAGCCGGGAACTCGCACCGAAATGTCAGGCACAACTGTTGTGTCTCTTCGGTTTCCGAGCAATCGATTGCGAAGAGCGTTGCCGTGTGAATTTCGATGTCGAGTGCCGTCGGCGCAAGTTCTGTAAGCCATTTGACGGTCGTGTAAACCTGCGGATGGAAACTCTCGGCGATGAGTACGATTTTGGGGCGCGTGAGGAGGTCAGGAGTCCATTCTCCCTCTCCAACCACCACCGAACGCAACCTATTCAGCGCTTCGGCGCTGGTGATCGTCGGTGTGTTTTCAAGTTTCTGCTGGTTGCACCAGTCCGCGTGCGCTTCGGCAAGCGTATCCATGGTGAATGACGCGACCATCGCGGCGTACGTGAGCGCCTGCAGATGAATCTTGCTGTCGGACCCGCGCTTCAATTCGGCGACGATGAGTTGACCAGATGGGTCAAGAGCAAGCACATCGAGGCGGGACTTTTCACGATCGCCAGACGGTAGTGCCCACTTGTCATACTGGGTCGCGACTATCTGCACACCCGCGCCGAGAACCTCGGGGTTAGCGACTACCCAGCGCTCCAAATCGGATTCCACTAGGTTGTGGCGCTTGAGAGTGGACTGACCGAATGGGCGGGCATTTTGTCCGTCGATGCGGAACACCTTGGCAGCACTGAGCACACTTGATCCATTTCTGTAACCACCGACTGAATGTAACTTCTCTGCTCGACAACCTATCTCGCAATCAATCAGACGTCAGCCCCAGATACGACTGTGCGCCGTTTCGGTAGCGGTAACTACCAAAACGGCGCACAGAGGCCGAAGGCCTTAGAGAACTATGTTCACCATCTTGCCCGGCACAACGATCACCTTGCGTGGTGCGTTGCCCTCGAGCAGCGCGACGATCTTCTCGTCGGCCAGGGCGATCTCCTCGACTGCCTTGCGATCGGCATCCGCCGGGACGCTGATGCGGCTACGGACCTTGCCGTTGACCTGGATCGGGTACTCGACGGTGTCCTCGACGAGCCACTTCTCCTCGACAGCGGGGAAGGGGCCGTGCGCAAGAGATTCCGTGTGTCCCAGACGCGACCACAGTTCCTCCGCGAGGTGCGGCGCCAGGGGAGCGAGCATCAGCACCAAAGGTTCGACGGCAGCACGGGGCGCGCCACCCGGGAACGCCTTGGTGAGGTGGTTGTTGTACTCGATCAGCTTCGCAGCGGCCGTGTTGTCGCGCAGCGCCGTGTAATCCTCGATGACACCGGAAATCGCCTTGTTGAGCGCACGCAGCGTCTCCTCACCGGGTGCTTCGTCGGTGACACGGGGCTTGCCGGTTTCCTCGTCGATGACGACGCGCCACACGCGCTGCAGGAATCGCGCAGCACCGACGACATCCTTGGTCGCCCACGGACGCGAGGTGTCCAGCGGACCCATCGACATCTCGTACACACGCAGGGTGTCTGCACCGAACTCGGCGCAGATCTCGTCCGGCGCAACGGCATTCTTCAGGCTCTTGCCCATCTTGCCGTACTCGCGGTTGACCTCGGCGCCCTCGTAGAAGAACTTGCCGTCACGCTCGACGACGTCTTCTGCGGGCACGTAGACGCCGCGGGCATCGGTGTACGCGAATGCCTGGATGTAGCCCTGGTTGTAGAGGCGGCGGTACGGCTCGCTCGAGGACACGTAGCCCAGGTCGAACAGGACCTTGTGCCAGAAGCGCGAGTACAGCAGGTGCAGCACCGCATGCTCGACGCCGCCGACGTACAGGTCGACTCCACCGGGATCGTTGGGGCCGTGCAGTTCCGGACGGGGACCCGTCCAGTACGCCTCGTTCTGCGGGTCGCAGAAGGCGTCCTGGTTGGTGGGGTCGATGTAACGCAGCTGGTACCACGAGCTGCCCGCCCACTGCGGCATGACATTGGTGTCGCGGTGGTAGGTCTGCAGTCCGTCGCCGAGATCGAGCTCGACGTTGACCCAGTCGGTCGCCTTGTTCAGCGGGGGAGAGGGCTCGGAGTTGGCGTCGTCCGGATCGAAGGACACGGGTGCGTAGTCCTCGACCTCCGGAAGCACCACGGGCAGAGCCGAATCCGGCAGGGCGTGCGCGTTGCCGTCCGCGTCGTAGACGATCGGGAAAGGCTCACCCCAGTAACGCTGACGCGCGAAGAGCCAGTCGCGCAGCTTGTACTGGATGGTGCCCTTGCCCTGGCCACTCTCCTCGAGGCGGCTGATGACGGTCGCCTTGGCCTCGGCCACGTCCAGACCGTCGAGGTAGTCGGAGTTCACCAGCGCGCCGTCGCCCGAATACGGCGCCTCCGAAACATTGCCACCGGCAATAACTTCGAGAATCTCCAGACCGAACGCGTTCGCGAACTCCCAGTCACGGTGATCGTGTCCCGGAACTGCCATGATCGCGCCGGTGCCGTAGCCGGTCAGCACGTAGTCGGCGATGAAGATCGGGACCTTGTGGCCGTTGACCGGATTGACGGCGTAGGAACCGAGGAAGACGCCCGTCTTCTCCTTGTTTTCCTGACGCTCCAGGTCGGTCTTGGCGGCAATCGACTTACGGTATGCAGCAACAGCTTCCGCCGGCGTCGTAGCGCCGCCGGTCCAGCGTGCGTCGACACCTTCGGGCCACTCGTCCGCAACGAGCTTGTCGACCAGAGCATGCTCGGGAGCCAACGTCACGTAGGTGGCACCGAACAGCGTGTCGGGGCGCGTCGTAAATACATCGATGCCGTATTCGCCTGCGGCGAAAGTAACCTCGGCGCCGTAGGAGCGTCCGATCCAGTTGCGCTGCATGGCCTTGACCTTGTCCGGCCAATCCAGGTACTCGAGGTCGTCGACCAGGCGATCGGAGTACGCGGTGATGCGCATCATCCACTGCTGGAGGTGCTTGCGGAAGACCGGGAAGTTTCCGCGGTCACTACGACCGTCGGCGGTAACTTCCTCGTTGGCCAGCACGGTACCCAAACCGGGGCACCAGTTGACCATCGAATCCGACTGGTAGACAAGGCGGTACGAATCCAGAACCTTGGCCTTTTCGGCCACTGTCAGCGACGTCCACTCGCGTCCGTCTTCCAGAGCGCGCTCACCGGAATCGAACTCGGCTTCCAGCTCGGAGATACGACGCGCCTTACCGGCAGCCTTGTCGTACCAGGCGCCGTGGATCTGCAGGAAGATCCACTGCGTCCAGTGGTAGAAGTCGACGTCGGTCGTCGCGAGGCTACGACGCTCGTCGTGTCCCAGACCCAGGCGTCGCAGCTGGCGCTTCATGTTGGCGATGTTGGACTCGGTGGTGGTCCGCGGGTGGGTACCCGTCTGCACGGCGTACTGCTCGGCCGGGAGCCCGAAGGCGTCGTAGCCGAGGGTGTGCAGGACATTGCGGCCCTGCATGCGATGGAAGCGCGCGAAGACGTCCGTGGCGATGTATCCGAGTGGGTGACCGACGTGCAGGCCCGAACCCGAGGGGTACGGGAACATGTCCTGAACGAAGAGCTTGTCGGCAGGAACACCGTCGGGCGAGGAGAGCGGACCGACCGGATTGGGCGCGTTGAACGTGCCTTCCTCACTCCAGCGGTCCTGCCAGTGCTGCTCGATCTGGCCGGCGAGCTCCGCGGTGTAGCGGTGCTGCGGAGTTGCGTCGGCTGGTGAATCGGGGGACTGCGGAGACTCGGTCACTGTGGTCGCTATCTACTTGGCTGACGGAAATACCGATAACCAGGGTAGAGCCTGCGCGACCCGGGCATACCATCAAGTCCACTCGCGCCTATCCTGTATGGGTGATCGTTGTCGCTGTGGTGCTATTCGTGCTCGCTGTCGCCGTCGGTGGAGTTGCTGTCGCCGGACTGATCGGCAAACTCCCGCGCAACCGCTGGGCCGGTGTCCGCACCGAAGATTCCCTGCGGAGCGAGGAGTCGTTCGCCCTCGCCAACAAGGTGGCCGGTCCGACCATGCTCGCGGCCGCCGGAATGTTGGTCATCGGCGGAGTCGCAGCATTGACCATCGGCGGAGTCTTCGGCGTCGCGGTCGCGATCATCGCCGTCGTCGTCGCCGTCCTCACTGCCGGTTTCGGTGGAGGCATCGGTGCCCGCGCTGCCGCCGCACTCCCGCAGCAGAGCGGATGCGGTAACGACTGCAACTGCGGCGGACACTCCGAGCCTGCCGCAGACGAGCCGGTGGCGGAGACCCCCGAGGCCAAGGCGAACGCTGCCGCTTGCGGCACCGCTTCCTGCGGTGCCTGCGCGCTCAAGGATGCTTGTCAGCCGGCTCATTGATTCACGTGAAACATCGCGTGGTCGACCCGGCCGGGGTCGTTTTCGGGCTAGTCGTTCCGCTGTTGTGTGCGGTCTTCGGCTTCGTCCTGACAAAAATGTGGGAGCCTCGCCTCCCGGAGCAGATCGCGACTCACTGGACCACTACCTCGCCGGACGGCTTCTCCACCCCGTCTTCCAACGCGTGGACCATCGCACTTCTGACGCTGCTCTTCGGTGGCGGTCTCAGCGCAATTGCCGCTCTTGCTCCCGCGATGTTGATGATGCGTCGATTCATGTTGGTTGTCGGACTGAGCGTGGTCGGGCTCATCACGACAGTGAACTTCGCTCTGCTCTACACCCAACTCGATGTCACCGATCCGACTACGACGTCACTCCCGCTGTGGTCTCTCGGTGTCGGCTTTGTCGTCGGCGCGGTGCTGGGTTGGATCGGTGCCTCATTCCTGCGCGACTACCGCGGCCGCACGCTTGCCGCGACCAAACCATCGGCCGGGTTGCCTCGAAGCAGCTGCCCTCTACCCATCTCCGACGACGTCGGATTCAGCACCAAAGGCTCGGCGATCCTCACTGCGATCACTCTGGCACCCGGAGTCGTCATGGCGTTGTCGATGCGGTCACTCTGGCCGCTGTTCATCTTCGGCGCACTCGGACTGTTCGTCGTCAGCCTGGTTCGCTTCCGGGTGATCGTCGACGAACGGGAAATTCGGGTGATCAACATGGGGGTGGCTGCGATGACCTACGGCATCGACGAAGTTGTCGAAGCCGACGTCGCGGAGATCAAACCGTTCGCGGACTTCGGCGGCTGGGGACTCAAGACCAAGGGTCGTCGCAACTACGGCGTGGTCACCCGCACCGGGCCGGCGGTGGTTGTCACCTTCGCCGGTGGCGACCGGCTCACGATCACGACACCGAAGGCCGAAGACATCGCCGGGTCCCTCAACCGATTGGCCGACGCCCGGACTCGGTAACCGCCGAGCCTGAACCGATCGCTTCCTGAGTCTTTTCCAGGTACCCACACGCCGCCGCCCTGGCTTTGCTGACATCTCGTTCGGCAATTGCTTCGGCGACTCCCCGGTGATGCGAGGACGTCAGCGACGGCGGATGCACCCCTTCGGTCACCTCGTAGGTGGCGCGAACGGTTTCGAGGATCCCGGCAAACAGATCTTTCAGAACCGGATTGTGAGCGGCATCGACGACGGCAATGTGAAATGCGAGATCCACGTCGACGAAGTTCTCCGCTGGGACGTCACGCTTGGCGGCCAGCTCACGAAGTGTCCGAACATCGTCGGCGCTGCGACGCTCACACGCCAAGCGGACTGCTTCCATCTCGAGCGCACGACGCACTTCGAAGACGTATTTCATCTCGTCGACGGACGCGTGTTTGCCGAGCAGGCCGCCGATGTCGGTCCGAGCACGCACGAAGGTCCCTGATCCGCGACGGATCTCGAGGACTCCCGTCGACGTCAGTGTCTTGATCGCTTCGCGCACGGTGTTCCGGCCGACGCCGAGAACACTCATCAACTCCGGCTCGGTCGGAACCCGGTTGCCGACGGTCCAGGCGCCGTCGGAGATCTGCGCGCGCATCCAGTCGAGGGATTGCTCGTACGCGGACTCCTTGCGAACAACGGTCATCTACTCATCCTCACAGCATTCGCGGCGATCATTCCACTCACCTACGATACGTAGGACGACCCACGTATTTTCGAACTCAGTCTTCAGGAGGGGCTTCCCACGTCCGCCACCGCTGTCGCCACCGAACAACGCACACGCCGCACCAACCGACACTTCTACGGCGTGGGCTACGTCCTCACCGTGATCCTTCTGGGCGCGAACATGCCCACCTCCGTCTACGGGCTGTACCGGACCGAGTTCGGATTCACGCCCACCGTCCAGACGCTCATCTACGGCGTCTACGTCGCCGGGCTCGTTCCGGCATTGCTCTTCTTCGGACCGCTGTCCGACGCCCTCGGTCGACGCACCGTGCTTCTGGCTGCGCTCGCACTGAGCGTCGTCGGCACGCTCGTCCTGGCATTCGCCGACGCGACGGTGTGGTTGTTCGTCGGACGCGTCGCTCAGGGCATCGCGGTGGGCGCAGCCAGTGCGGCGGGTAGTGCCGCACTGGTGGAGCAGGAACCGACGTTCGATCACCGACGGGCAGCGCTCGTCTCGACGGTGACGGGTGCGTTGGGCGGTGCACTCGGACCACTCGTGTCCGGTGCGATCGCCCAGTACCTTCCGCAACCACTGCGGTTGCCGTATCTGATCTTCCTTGTCGCGTTCATCCCGGCACTGATCGTGTTGCTGCTGCTGCCGCGGATCGGGGACGTCACACGCCCGAAGCGGTTCTTCCAGATGCCACATGTTCCCGCCACCATTCGAGAGACTTTCTGGCTCAGCTCGCTCGCCGTCGCGCTGTCGTGGGGCGCAGTCGGGCTCTTCCAGTCGGTGGTCCCGTCGTGGATGACCAGCCTGCTGAACATCGACAACCTTCTACTCGGCGGTGGGGCAGCCGCACTGGTCATGATCTGCTCGGTGGTCGCGCAACTCGGCGGAAGCCGCATGGACCCGAGGGCGTCCGTCACCGTCGGCCTGGGAATCCTCGCCCTCGGAATGATCGGGTTGCTCGTGGTCGATCTCGTACCCAGCCTCGCGCTGCTGGGCGCCATCACCGTCGTGGTCGGCGCCGGGCACGGTCTGGCGTTTGCCGGCGGCATGAAGCGCGTCAACGCCGCCGCCCGGAACCACGCACGCGAGAGCCACGGCGGAGTTCTGGCCGCGTTCTTCACCGTCAGCTACGCGGGACTCGCGATCCCGTCGATCATCGCGGGTATCGCCATCACCATCCAAGGAATGCAGACGGCCATCATCGAGCTGTCGATCGTCGGGGCGCTGCTGTGCCTGGCCGTGATGGGCTTCAACCTTCGTGGGGCTCGGGAGCCCGTCGACGCACGCCGTTATCCTTAGCCAGGTGAAGTTTCTCAGTAGGTTCTACATCGACGGGTTCATCCTCGGCATCATCATCGCCGGCGTGCTCGGAAGTGTGTTCCCGGTATCGGGTACCGCGGAGAGCATTCTGAACTGGGCCACCAAGATCGCCATCGGCTTCCTGTTCCTGCTCTACGGCGCACGACTCTCGCCGCAGGAAGCCTGGAAGGGCGTCAAGCACTGGCGACTGCACACCGTCGTCCTTGCCGCGACATTTGTGCTCTTCCCGTTGATCGGCCTAGCTCTGCGATTCCTGTCGCCGACCCTGATCAGCGACGACCTCTACACCGGCCTCCTCTACATGTGCCTCGTTCCGTCGACGGTTCAGTCGTCGATCGCGTTTACCTCGATCGCCAAGGGAAACGTCGCCGGCGCGATAGTCAGTGCGTCGTTCTCCAACCTGATCGGCGTCTTCGTCACGCCGCTGCTGGTGGTTCTGCTGATGAACACCACCGGCCAGGCAACCGTCGACTTCTCGTCGATCCTCGACATCGTCGTGCAGCTGCTGATCCCGTTCATCGTGGGCCAGCTGATCCGCCCGCTGGTGATCGGATGGCTGCAGAAGTACGCCGAACCCACCAAGTACGTCGATCGTGGATCGATCATCCTTGTTGTCTTCGCCGCCTTCAGTGAAAGCATGAAAGAGGGGATCTGGAGCACCGTCACGATCTGGCAGATCGTGATCCTCACAATCGTGTGCTGCCTGATCCTCGCGCTGGTTCTCGGCGTCACTGCCTTCGCGGGGCGCAAACTCGGCTTCGATCTTCCCGATCAGATCGTCATCATCTTCTGCGGGTCGAAGAAGTCCTTGGCAACGGGCCTACCGATGGCGGCCGTGCTGTTCGCGGGCCAGCCCGTCGGCCTGATCGTGTTGCCGCTGATGATCTTCCATCAGATCCAACTGATCGTCTGTGCTGCCATGGCGCAACGCTTCGCGAATCGGGATCCGGTGAGCGTCAGCTAGCGAGCAACGCGTCCCGGGTCGCGTCGACGCAGCCACAACCGCCCTGCAGTTCAGCACAATCGATGGACAACGCATGGCGACTCGATGCCAGGTCGACACAGTTCACCCCGGTGCATTCGAGCGATCCGTCGACATGTCGCAGCAGAGAATCGTGGCAGTGATCGACATCCGAAACACAATCCGCGCACTGGATCTGACGCTCAGCGATCATTACTGCCACCTTTCTCGAAAACGATGACACAGGAATATCATCGACCTCCGACAGATCAGTTCCGTTCGACCTCGATGGGGTGACTGGCCAGCATCGCTACGGGCAGCGGCTGGCGTCGTAGCACCCGTGCCCAGACATCGACTCGGGGCGGCGTCAGCACATCCGACGGCAGTGAGCTGATCACCATCCAGTCTTCACGCTCGAGCTCCGAATCCAGCTGCCCCAGAGTCCAACCCGAGTACCCGGCAAAAATGCGGATCCCTTCGACCAGAGGAGCGATCACCTCCGGGTCCGAGTCCAGATCCACCATGACTACCTTGCCGTCCACCCGCCGCAGGCCGGCGACGCCGTCGATCCGTGCACCGTTGCGAGCGATTCCCAGGCAAAGCGCCGAGTCACGCTTGACTGGTCCACCGATGTACAGCGCCGAAGGATGCGCGGTCAACGGCGCCCACTGCGGCAACACGTTCTGCACGGCCGTCTCACTCGGCCGATTGACGACGACGCCCAAGCTCCCGGCGTCGTTGTGCTCGATCATGTAGATGACGGTGCGGCGAAATGCAGGTTCCGTGAGATCGGTCGACGACACCAACAAACTGCCCGGACGAACCTCCGGTTCTATCCAGGCCATTCGATCCTCGGGTTCTTCTGCGTGCGCCACAAAGACATCATCTCACCGACAACTGCGTGCGGAGGAACGAGACACAGGCGTGTTCAGGTCAGACCCGCCACATCGGCAAGTAGTGCCAGATGCCGCTCGAAAATCTCGCTCGCGTCGCTGAACGTATCGCTTCCGTACTGCCCGAACACCTCGAAGTTCACCGAGCCGAACAGCGATACCCAGACGAGAGTTGCGCGCACTGCGGCATCCGGCGGCAGGTCGGTGCCCAGTTCTTTCCGCACTCCCTCGAGGTCCATTGCCAGCGTGTCACTCAGGTCCGGACCCTCTCGCACCGTGAGTGCGCCCGCTCGATGTGCGGCGTCGATGATCCCGATCAGCCGGGTCACGACGAGAGTGCCAGGACCGGTGGTCTGCTCGCCCGGAGCGTCGTAACCGGGGACGGGGCTGCCGAACAGCAGACCGTAGCGGGCCGGTTCCCGGATCGCCCAACTCCGGACGGCACGCCCGAGGGCAACGAACTGTCCGCGAAAGTCTTCTGCTGCAACGGCATTCACGGCGGCGTCCACTTCCGAGCCCAGTTCCGTGTACCCGTCCACCACCAGCAAGGTCAGCAGTTCGTCGCGACTGGCGACGTAGCGGTACACCGCTGAGGACACGACTCCCAGGTCACGTGCGACGGCCCGCAGAGACAAAGCTGCGGCGCCGACGGCAGCAAGATGCTCGCGTCCGATCCGGGTGATGTCCTGCAGCGTCTGTTCGCGCGCCCGCTCACGGGGAGTCCCAACCATGAGTCCATCTTGCCCCATGGTCGAGAGCAGTATCAACAAAAGAGAGCACTGCTCTTGACAGTGCTAGGGCGCGGGTGCATTCTTGAAAACGAGAGCAGTGCTCTCAGTTCACCCGAAACGAGAAGGAGCACACCATGTCGAACCTCGAAATCGTCACCGGAGCAGGACCTGTCGGATCCGCCGTCGCGCTACAGCTCGCCGAGCAGGGCATCAATGTCCGCCTCCTGACCAGGTCCGGCAGCGGGCCGGAGCACCCGTTGATCGACCGTCGACGCGTCGACGTCTCGGATTCCGAGGCCCTGCGCTCGGTCAGCGAAGGCGCCACGGCCATCTACCACTGCATCCACGCCGCCTACAACGCAGCCGATTGGGAGCGGGAACTCCCGGCGGCCGAGAAGGTCGTGCTCGACGCGGCCGCATCCATCGGCGCCGTCGTGGTCTTCCCCGAAAGCCTCTACGCCTACAACTCCGACACCTTGATGACCGAATCCGATCCACGCAACGCCACCGGCGGCAAGCGTGGCGTGCGGACCGCGCTGCTGCGTGCTCGCGAGGCTTCGGCAACACCTACCGTCAGCGTCGTCGCCTCGGACTTCTTCGGCCCCCGCGTCCGCACCGCCCACGCCGGCGAGCGCATGGTTCCGAAGGTCATGGCAGGTAAGAAGATTCGTGTCATCGGTTCCGCAGACCAGCCGCACTCCTTCACCTACATCCCCGATCTCGCCGCAGCGATGATCGCCGCAGCACACAACCCCGAACTCTGGAACTCCGTCATCCACGCACCCACCGGCCCCGCGCTCACCCAACGCAAGATCGCCGAAGCCTTCGCCCGAGCCGCCGGGACATCCCCCGCCAAGGTGGGCGTCCTGCCCGCCTGGGTGCTCGACGCAGTCGGCAAGGTCAACACCGACAGCCGCGAACTCGCGGAGATGAATTACCAGTTCACCAAGCCGTTTGTCATGGACTCGAGTGCCAGTGAAGTGCTGCTCGGACTCTCACCGACACCGATCGATCAGGCCGCCGAGGAGACCGTCGCGTGGTGGCGCGCGGAACAGGATCGCACCGCTGCTGCCTGAATCTGCAGGCAGGGGCTCTTGACGCAAGAACGGAACGGGTGTTCACTTCTTCACATGGCCTATCGCCGCACTCCGGCAGTACAGGAACGATTGGACGCCCAACGCGCCCGACTGCTCGAGGCCGCCACGACGGCAGTGGCAACCCACGGCTATGCGGGGTGTTCCATCGCCACGGTGGCCAAGAACGCCGGCGTCGGCACCGGGACGCTGTATCGACATTTCGACGGCAAGGGCGAACTGTTCGCCGAAGTATTCCAATCAGTCTGCAGCCGTGAGGTATCCGCGGCTCGGGACGCCGGAGACAGCGCCCGAATCCTGGAAGGCAACCATCGCTCCGCCGTATCAGCGTCGGTTCGCACGTTCGCCGAACGCGCCATGCGTGCACCGGTTCTCGCCTATGCACTGCTGGTGGAACCGGTGGATCCACTCGTCGACGAACAGCGACTCATGTTTCGCGAATCGTTCCGCGATTGCCTGGCCACCGCAATCCGCTCGGCCGTAGACACCGGTGAGATACCTCCGCAGGACGCCACTCTGACGGCAGCGTGCATCGTCGGGGCAATCGGTGAGGCCCTGATCCTTCCGTTGCGCGGCGGCACCACGGATCCCGCTGCGATCGATGCCATCCTCGCCTTCACCCTTCGATCGTTAGGGAGTTTCGATGACACCCACGCATGAAGTCACCAATCAGGTGCCGCCCCTGATCGATTACGACGCAGCCGAATACGCGCCGATCCTCGAGGCACTGCACCGTGAGGGAGCATCGGAGGCGCTCGAAGAGGTTCATCGCGTCGGGGTCCGCGCCGGAAGCGCGCAAGCCCAAGAGTGGGGCGATCTGGCCGAGGAGCACCCGCCCGTCCTGCGAACCTACGACCGCTACGGCAACCGTATCGACGAGGTCCGCTACGACCCCGCCTATCACCAACTCATGATCACCGCAGTCGAATTGGGACTGCACGGTGCTCCGTGGGCTGACCCGGACCCACACGCACACCTCGTCCGAGCCGCGAAGATGGCCGTGTGGGGTCAAACCGACGCCGGCCACGGCTGCCCCATCTCGATGACGTACGCGGTGGTGCCCGCGCTGCGGCACAACACCGAGCTGGCAGAGCAGTACGAACCACTCCTGACCGCCCGGCACTACGATCCAGAGCTGAAAGCTCCCCTCACCAAGCCCGGATTGATCGCCGGTATGTCGATGACGGAAAAGCAGGGCGGTTCGGACGTTCGTGCCGGAACCACAAGAGCGGTACCACAATCCGACGGCAGCTACCTGCTGACGGGTCACAAGTGGTTCACCTCCGCGCCGATGTCGGACGTGTTCCTCGTCCTCGCCCAGGCACCGGGTGGCCTGTCGTGCTTCTTTCTTCCGCGGGTACTGCCGGACGGCTCGCTCAACAACATGTACCTACAGCGCCTGAAGGACAAGTTGGGGAATCATTCCAACGCGAGCAGCGAGGTCGAGTACCGCGACGCTCTCGCGTGGATGGTGGGCGAGGAAGGCCGGGGCGTGCGCACCATCATCGAGATGGTCAACATGACCAGGCTGGACTGCACGATCGGCACGGCCACCGGCATGCGCGTCGGCACTCTGCAGGCAGTTCACCATGCGAATCACCGAAGTGCGTTCGGCGCCAACCTGATCGACCAACCTCTGATGCGCAATGTTCTGGCTGATCTGGCGGCGGAATCGGAGGCGTCGACTACCGTCGCGATGTGGCTGGCCGCTCTGACCGACCGCGCAACCGCAGGCGATCCCCACGCCACCGCACTACGACGCATTTCGTTGGCCGTGAGCAAGTACTTCGTCTGCAAGCGCGGACCGATCCACGCTGCCGAGGCACTCGAATGTCTGGGCGGAAACGGATACGTGGAGGAATCCCGGATGCCGCGCCTCTATCGCGAGGCTCCGCTGCTCTCGGTGTGGGAGGGGTCGGGCAACGTCGCGGCGCTCGACACACTCCGGGCGATGGCGAAGCAACCCGAAACGCTGCAGGTGTTCTTCGACGAACTGAAAGAAGCGAGTGGCGTGGACGCCCGCTTCGATCAGGCCGTGCGGAGTCTCGAAACGGCATTCGGCGATTTCGACGACATCGAATACCGGGCGCGAAAGATCGTCGGTGACATGGCACTCGCACTGCAAGCCTCGCTGCTGCTCCGCTACGGGCACCCCGCGGTGGCCGACGCGTTCTGCGCGAGTCGACTCGGAAGCGACTGGGGGAGCGTGTTCGGAACGCTGCCGAGGGGAATCGACATCGCGCCGATCCTCGAGCGGGCGACCGTCAAGATCGGCGCCTGACCCACCCACTACAGTTTCCGCTTATGAACCGAGCCTCGAACCGCCGCGAGGCCTGGCAGCGCGTACTGCACACCCTGCGTGAATCACCCGGCCTCGGAAGGCTGGCGCTCGTCCGCTTTTCCAGCCAGTTCGGTGACGGAATGTTCCAGGCCGCGCTCGGCGGCGCAATCCTCTTCAACCCGGAACGCGAAACCGATCCGGTGGCGATAGCGGCCGGCTTTGCCGTACTGCTCCTTCCCTATTCGGTGATCGGCCCCTTTGCCGGGGCCCTGCTGGATCGTTGGGACCGCCGCCTGGTGCTCCTGTGGGCGAGCGTGCTCCGCGGGCTCTTCATCCTGACCACCGCGGTGTTGTTGGTGGCCGGCGGCGGTGACACTCTGTTGTTGACGTGTGCGCTTGCTGCCATCGGAGTCAGCCGCTTCGTCGGGGCAGGGGTATCCGCAGCCCTGCCGAAGGTCGTCCGGCAATCGTGGCTGGTGGCAACCAATTCCGTTCTCACAACGGCTGGTTCGGTGGTAGCTGCTCTAGGCGCTTCGGCTGCGGTGGCGATCATCGGCGTGATCGGCGCCGGGGATCGAGCGTCGGGCGCAGCCGTGGCGATCGCAGCGCTGGGGTCCGTGATTGCTGCCCTCGCCGCGGCCAGGTTCACGGCCCGCTCGCTTGGTCCGGTGGCCGACGAGGTGGTCCGCGCCAGCGCCGTTCGTTCGGTAACAGCCGGACTGCGCACCGGTGCAACCGCTGTCTGGGAGGCGCCCGGCGTCACCACGGCAATGATCGGAATCGGCGCACACCGCATCTGCTTCGGCATCAACACCCTCATCATGGTGCTGGTCCTACGCGACACCTCGAACGGCTCCCAATTACCTGGAGGGATGGCCGGATTCGGCGTCGCCGTCGGTGCAACGGCCATCGGAATGCTGATCGCGGCCTTGATCACACCGTTCCTCATTCCGCGGATCGGCCGCTCACGGACGATCACGTACGCCCTGGTGTGCGCGGTTCTCGTCCAGCTCGTCTTCGTGACCACCCTGACGCAAGGCTCGCTGTTGATCGCCGCATTCCTGCTCGGCATCGCCGGCCAGTCCGTGAAACTCAGCGGCGACGCGGCCATGCAGATCGACATCGACGACGACCGTCGTGGCCAGGTATTCGCCTTGCAGGACACCGTGTTCAACGTCGCGTTCATCGGTGCGATCGCGGCGGCGTCGACGGTGATCGCGCCCGACGGCAAGAGCGTCGGCCTGGCCCTCGCCGGCGCGGGCGTCTACGCCGCGGGGTTGTCGGCGGTACTGATCAACCGCAAGAAACGAGAAACCAGC
Source organism: Rhodococcus sp. KBW08 (assembly GCF_003852455.1). Taxonomy (NCBI): domain Bacteria; kingdom Bacillati; phylum Actinomycetota; class Actinomycetes; order Mycobacteriales; family Nocardiaceae; genus Rhodococcus; species Rhodococcus sp. KBW08. The sequence goes on along the minus strand of NZ_QAJJ01000005.1, from coordinate 420,650 downwards.
CCTACTGGGTAGCCCACCACTTCAGCAGTTCGGCTTCGGCCTCGTCCCGTTCGAGCGGCCCGCGATCCAGACGTAGTTCCTTGAGGAACGTCCATGCCTTGCCCACCTGCGGGCCGGCCGGGATGCCGAGCAGTTCCATGATGGCGTTGCCATCGAGATCCGGACGCACCCGAGCGAGGTCTTCCTGCTCCGCAATGCGCGCGATCCGCTCTTCGATGTCGTCGTACGTGGCCTGCAACTGCGCGGCGCGGCGCTTGTTGCGCGTGGTGCAGTCGGCCCGGACGAGCTTGTGCAAGCGGGGGAGCAACTCGCCCGCGTCGGTGACGTACCGCCGCACCGCCGAATCGGTCCACTGCCCCTTGCCGTAACCGTGAAAACGCAAGTGCAGGAACACGAGCTGCGAAACGTCGTCGACCATCTGCTTCGAGAACTTCAAGGCCCGCATGCGCTTGCGCACCAGCTTGGCGCCGACCACCTCGTGGTGGTGGAAGCTGACGCCGCCGCCCGGCTCGTTGCGCTTGGTGTCCGGCTTCCCGATGTCGTGGAGCAGTGCAGCCCAACGCAATACGAGGTCGGGATCGCCTTCTTCGAGGTCGATCGCCTGCTGGAGCACGGTGAGAGAGTGCTGGTAGACGTCCTTGTGCTGGTGATGCTCGTCGATCTCGAGCTTCATCTGCGGAACCTCGGGCAGCACGTACGCGGCCAGCCCGGAGTCGACCATCATGTTGATGCCGTCCACCGGGTACATGCCCAGCATCAGTTTGTTCAGCTCCACCTGCACGCGCTCGGCGGTGATCCGCTCGATCTGCGACGCCATCTCCTTGATGGCCTCGAAAACACGATTGTTCAACGTGAAACCAAGCTGCGAGACGAACCGGGCTGCGCGCAGCATCCGCAATGGATCGTCGTTGAACGAGTTCTCCGGCGCCGACGGCGTATCGAGCTCTCCGGCCAGCAGGGCGTCCATGCCGTTCAGCGGATCGACAAAAGTGTAGGAACCGTCCGCGCCGATCTTCATCGCCATCGCGTTGACGGTGAAATCGCGGCGCACCAGATCGTCGGCCAATGTCGTTCCGTACTCGACTATCGGATTGCGGGAGACGCGGTCGTAAGCGTCGGCCCGGAAGGTCGTGATCTCGATCTCCTGGCCGTGCTTGATGGCGCTGATGGTCCCGAACTCGATGCCGGTGTCCCACTGCTTGTCCACCCAGCCCTTGAGCAGAGCCTGAACCTTCTCCGGCCTCGCGTCCGTCGTGAAGTCCAGATCGCCACTGAAGCGGCCGAGGATCGCGTCGCGAACACTGCCACCCACCAGGAACAGCTCGTGACCGGCCGCAGCAAAACGCTCACCGAGCGGGTTCAACACGTCGGACAACGTGCCGAGCGTTGCAGTGGCGTCGGCAAGCAGTCGTAGGCGGCGATCAGCGTCGGAGGTAGGGACAGTCACGTGAAAGGAGCTTACTTAAGGTGCGCAAATAGCAGAACGCGCATACGAACGCGATAGACCGCTTTGCGCGGGTTACCGGGCAACGCAGCAAGGCCAACTAGTATCGATGAGGTGTCTGGTGCCGAACGAACAAACAGGAGTCGCCGCAACCCGCGGCGTCGACCTGCCGTCGGCAACCCCGATAAACCTCTGATGCGAACCGTCCGTGAAACTTCTGCGGGCGGCTTGGTCGTCGATGGCTGGGGAGGACCCCCGGAACGCCTCTGCGCTGCACTGATCGGTCGAACCGACCGCCGTGGACGCCTGCTCTGGTCGCTACCCAAGGGCCATATCGAGCAGGGTGAGACCGCCGAACAGACCGCGATGCGTGAGGTCGAAGAAGAAACCGGCATTCAGGGAACTGTCCTGGCACCGCTGGGCAGCATCGACTACTGGTTCGTGACCGAAGGTCGACGCGTCCACAAGACCGTGCACCACTATCTCCTCCGCTTTCTCGGCGGTGAACTCTCCGACGAGGACATCGAGGTCACCGAAGTCGCCTGGGTGCCACTGACGGAACTGCACTCGAGACTCGCGTACGCCGACGAGCGCAAGCTGGCCGAACTCGCATCGCAGATGATCGCCGAAATGCCGCGAACGGAAATACGACAAGAACAGCACCCGAAGGAACCGGACGCCGGATGAGAATGGCTCTGCGGCGGGCCGGTGTGGCCGCTCTGGTGATGGCCGCTGTCGGTTTCGGGCCTGCAACGACTGCCGTCTCCTGGGCCGCTCCGTCCAGCCAGCCCAGTGAGCGCGCCCCGGCGCGAAACACCAACGATGCCAAATTTCTGCAGCTGACCATCGACTCCACCGCACCGACCACGGTGACGACCACCAGTGACCGCAACGTCGTGGTCAAAGGCACGGTGAAGAATGTCGGTGACCGTCCCGTCGAGGACGTCGGAGTGAGGCTGCAACGCGCTCCCGCGATCGACTCCAGTTCGGACGTGCGCGCAGCACTCGATTTCGATCAGGCTGTTTTCGACACGGTCGGCGAATTCGACACCGTTGCCACCACCCTCGACACCGGACAATCCAAACAGTTCACACTCACCTTGCCGCTCCGAAGCACCACCGGTCTGTCTCTCGACATCACCGAACCCGGCGTGTACCCGATGCTCGTCAACGTGAACGGCACCCCCGAGTACGGCGGTGCCGCCCGGCTCGACGACGCACGCTTCCTGCTCCCCGTCCTCGGTGTGCCGGCCGCAGCCGAATCGAACGCCACATCCGGAACACCCAGTTCGTCGGCGACGGCCGTCGTTCCCCCCGACACGTCCGCCCCGATCGGCGTCACGCTCATGTGGCCGCTGGCCGACTCTCCCCGACTCGTCGGCGGAATCCCCGGCTCGGTCAACGAGCCCGTCCGCCTGATCGACGACGAACTTGCCACCGAACTTTCCGACGGCGGCCGCCTGGACGCGTTGGTCGACGCGGTGGAGAGCGCCACCAAGCCCGAGAGCGATACCGATCGCCGCGTCACCGACGCGCTCTGCCTGGCAATCGACCCGGATCTTCTGATCACCGTCGAGAACATGACTCGCGGATACCTCGTGGCCGACAACTCGTCCGATCCCACCGGGCCGTCGCACGAAGGCCGTGGCAGCGACGCCGCCAACCAATGGCTCGGCCGGGTGAAGACTCTCGCGTCCTCGATGTGCACGACGGCGGTTCCGTTCGCGCAAGCCGATCTCGCCGCGGTCACCTCGGTGGCCAATCCGGAACTGACGGCTACCGCGCTCGCACGCCCGGCAGACATCGTCGACAACATCCTCGGCGTGACTTCACTGCGAGATTTCGTATGGCCCGATTCAGGTGTCCTCGACTCGGCCACCGCAGAGGTGCTGAGCGTGAATCCCACCACAGCGATGGTGGCTGACACCTCCGTCGACTCGGCAGCCCCGCAACTGTCGTCGCGGATAACCGGCTCACTCGACGCGCTTGCCTTCGACACCTCGGCAGCCGCAGCATTGGCCGCCACCGGCTCGGAACCGCAGGTCCCGTCGTACATCCCCGACGACACCGCGCCGACCATCGACATCGAATCGCGCAGCGCCCGGCGTCAGGACGCGCTGGGAGCGATGGCCTGGGCGGCGCTGACGCCGACGTCATTGCCGCGCAATCAGATCTTCGCGCCGCCGCAGCTGTGGACCGCAGACAGCAACGACGCCACCGCGGTGCTCTCGATGCTCGCGACCCTCATCCGCTCCGGTCTCGCCTCACCGCAGGCCCTGCCGGCGCTGCTCGGCAGACAACCGGGTGCCACGGACGCCGCCACGCTCGACTACCCGGACCGAGCTACCCAGGACGGCCCGCAGACGTCCGTCGTCGAGACCGCAACCACCCAACTTCCGCGTATCGACGGACTCGAAGCTTCGCTCGTGGACGATCCGGCGGTGTTGCTCACCCCCCGGGGATTCACGGCGCCGCTCCGCGAAGATCTACTCCGCTCGATGACTTTGGCCGATCGCCGCAACGTCGACTCCGCCTCGGTCAATCGGGCGGAGCGCGCCGCGACCATCCGCGCCGACAACGTCACCGAAGCCGTAGACGGGATGTACCGGGCCGTCAGTGTCGTGTCGCCGGGCGGCGTCTACACCCTCGCGTCGGGGCAGAGTCCGCTCCTGCTGGTGGCGCGCAACGAGCTGCCCATCGCCATCAACGTCGACCTGCGTGTGGAAGCCCCACCCGAGATGCAGATCAGTGACATCGGTCCCAAACAGCTGCCGCCGCGAGGTAGCCGACAGTTGACTGTGCCCGCGGAAATGAACGATTCTCGCAAGCTGGAAGTCAACTTCTCGCTGACCACGACAGATGGCCGCCAATTGGGTACGCCGACCAGCGTGACCGTACGGTCGAATGCGTACGGTCGTCCCCTGGCCGCCGTGACGGCGACAGCGGGAGGGTTGCTGCTGTTCCTGGCAGGGCGACGGCTGTGGCATCGATTCAAGGGTCAGCCGGACCCAGCAGATGAAGGGTACGAACGCTCATGACCGGGAATCCACCCGAGGAGGGTCGCCGCTCGGCGATCACCCGCAAGAGTGCCACGACCCGCTCGCATCCTCGGATGCCACCGTGGGAGCGCGGTTACCCGATTCAGCCGGTCAACCCGGACGCACGTTTCGACGACGCACCCACCATGACCATCCCGGTGATCCGCGACTACCCCAGGTACCGCGAAGCCGAGATGGAGTTCGCGGACCGGCAGACGACCAAGTCGGACGAGTTCGACACCGACGCCCATGTCCAGGTCGGGGAACGCAAGGAGACGAACTCACGACTCCTCGCGGCAACGGGTTCCATCGCGATCGCGACGCTGACGAGCCGCATCACGGGATTCGCCAAGCAGTTGATGATCCTGATGGTCCTCGGTCCGGCCATCGCCAGCTCGTTCACCGTCGCCAGCCAAATCCCGAACATGATCGCGGAACTGGTTCTGGGCGCCGTGCTCACCGCCATCGTCGTCCCCGTGCTGGTTCGCGCCGAGCGGGAGGACGCCGATCACGGCGAAGCGTTCGTCCGACGCCTCTTCACGGCGTCGCTAGTTCTACTCGGCATGGCCGCGTTGCTCGCGACCCTGGCAGCACCCGTACTCACCAAATACGTCTTCCTGTCCGAAGACGGCAAGGTCAGCACCGACCTGACCACCGCGCTGTCGTATCTGCTTCTGCCGGCGATCCTGTTCTACGGGCTGTCGGCGCTGTTCACAGCGTTTCTGAACACCAGACAGATCTTCAAGCCCGGCGCCTGGGCTCCCGTACTCAACAATGTCGTCGTCCTCGTGGTGCTCGTGGTCTACCGCCTGACTCCGGGCGAGATCTCGCTCGATCCGGTCTCGATGGGCGATGCAAAGCTGCTCACCCTCGGCATCGGCATCACCATCGGCGTCATCGTGCAGGCAGCCAGCCTGATCCCCGCGCTTCGCCGCGAGAAGATCTCGCTCAAGCCGCTGTGGGGTCTCGACGATCGCCTGCGCCAGTTCGGCGGCATGGCCGTCGCCATCGTCTTGTACGTCCTGATCAGCCAGATGGGCATGATCTTCGCGACCAAGATCTCCTCCCACGCCGACGAAGCCGGCCCTGCCATCTACAGCCAGGCCTGGCTACTCCTGCAGCTCCCGTACGGCGTGCTCGGAGTGACGGTACTGACGGCGATCATGCCGCGCTTGAGCCGCAACGCAGCTGCCGACGACACCCCGGCTGTCGTGGACGATCTGTCGGTCGCGACGCGTCTGACAATGATCACGCTGGTTCCGATCATCATGTTCCTGACCTTCATGGGTCCGCAGGTCGGTGAAGCGCTCTACGGTTACGGACGCTTCGGGCCCGAACAGGCCGAACGACTCGGTACCGCCGTGAGTTGGTCGGCATTCACGTTGATTCCGTACGCGCTGGTCCTGATCCAACTTCGAGTGTTCTACGCCCGCGAACAGGCCTGGACGCCGACGTGGATCGTTCTCGGCATCACTGCAGTGAAGATCGCTTTCTCGGCGCTGGCTCCGGTCTTCGCCTCCAACAGCGATCAGGTCGTGATCCTGCTCGGTGCGGCCAACGGTCTCGGCTACATCACCGGCGCCGTCATCGGCGGATACCTCCTGCACCGCAGCCTCGGAAACCTGCAGATGGCCAACGTGGGCAAGACGGTCTGGTCCGTCGTACTCGCCTCGCTGGCCGGTTCGCTGACCATGCTCGCGGTCGACCGAGTCCTCGGATTCGATCAACTCACCGAGCGTTTCGGCGGACCTGGCTCGATGGTTCGCGTTGCCGTCGGCGGCATCCTGATGCTCGCGATCACCTTCACGATTCTCTACTTCAAGAAGGTTCCGGAGGTTCTGTCGGTAACGGTTGCGGTCTCCCGCAAGATTCGTTCACTGACAGGTCGCGCCGAACCGGACACACGTAACAACACCGACGACGACGTCACCGAGCTGATTCCTGCAATCAGAACGGAATCAAACGAGCAAGAACGACCGGGTGCGCTCCCGTACCCTGGTCATGGGCGTACAGGATCGCAACCCGCGCGTATTCGGGGACGGGCTATCGATGGAGAAGGAGCGAGGGTGAGCGACGACAACGTTTCCGGCAACAAGAGTGCCGGGACTTCTGCCGTGAAAGCGTCCGAACAGAAGTCAACGGCATCGTCGGGCACACCTGCATCCACGAGTTCCTCCGCCTCTGCCGGCCAGAAACCACAGCAGGGTCAGAAGCCTGCACAGCGACCGCAGCAGGGCCAAAGCCCGCAGGGTCAGAAGCCGCAGCAGGGCCAAAGCCCGCAGGGTCAGAAGCCGCAGCAGCCGGTGCAGAAGGCCGCTCCGCCGGTGCCTCCGGTTAGTGTGTCGAAGACACCCGCGGCACCCGTGTCGAAGACACCTGCTCCGGACAAGAAGGCACCCGAACCTCAGAAGACGGCTGCCGCTCAGACACCGCCGCCAGCTGCGCCTCGCACACCTGCCGCCGGATCCGCATCACGACCGGCCCAGCGACCGATGCCCCGTGGACCCAAGCTCATCCCGGGCGCCTCTGTTGCCGGCGGACGCTACCGTCTGCTCGCGCCGCACGGCGGAACCCGCGGATTGCAGTTCTGGGAAGCTCTCGACGTCAAGCTCGACCGTGAAGTAGCCCTGACGTTCGTCGACGCCGATCAGCGCGGCGACGACGACAGCCAGGCCGGACCACAGGCGGTTCTCTCGCGCACGCTGCGCCTGGGACGGATCAACTCGCCCGGTCTGGCTCGCGTCCTCGACGTCGTCCGCGGAAGCTCGGGCGGCATCGTCGTCGCCGAATGGACTCCCGGTCGCTCGCTGCGTGAGATGGCCGAGACCACGCCGTCACCGATCGGTGCTGCCCGCGCCATTCGCGCCCTCGCGGCCGCTGCCGAAGCTGCTCACCGCACCGGCGGCGCACTGTCCATCGATCACCCGGACCGCGTTCGCATCAGCATCAACGGTGACGCCGTACTGGCGTTCCCGGCGACGCTTGCCGACGCCGATTCCACCAGCGACGTTCGCGGTCTCGGCGCCATGCTGTACTCGCTCATCACGGCGCGCTGGCCGCTGGCCGAACCGTCCGCCGGTCCCGTCGGTGGTTTGCTTCCCGCCGGACGCGGCGCCGACGGCAACATCGTCGAGCCTCGAGTCGTCCGTCCGGAGGTCCCGTTCGACATCTCGGCCGTGGCAGTTCGAGCGTTGCAGTCGGAGAGTGGAATCCGCACTGCTGCCACCGTGCAGCACATCCTCGATCAGGCATCCGTCGTCAACGACAAGACGGAAATGATTCCGGCACTTCGTCTCGGCCACCGCGAACAGGGAGCGTCCGGTCATGCACTGAACGACCCCGAAGCCATCGAGGCCGAGAAGAAGAAGTCGACGCGGATGCTCGCGGCACTGACGGCGCTCGGTGTCTTCACCGTGATCGTCCTGATTCTCCTTGTGGTGTGGGTGGCGAGCTTCCTCTCGGGTGGTAGTAACGACACCCCTCTCAGCGAGCAGAGTTTCGGATTGACCACCGAAGCCACTGCGCCCGAGAACAATTCACCCGCGCCCGCACCGGCGGCGGCAACCGTGCCGGTAGCTGCCTCGGCCGTAACGGTGTTCTCACCCCAGGGCACGCCGGATCAACCGGCAACGGCCAAGAACGCCATCGACGGCAATCCGGCCACTGCGTGGTCGTCGGACTCGTACTTCCAGCCGTTCCCGTCACTGAAGAACGGTGTCGGCCTGATGGTGAGTCTTGCCGATGCAGCCAACCTGAAGAACGTTGCAATCACGTCTGATTCGCCGGGAACCGTCGTTGAAATCCGTTCTGCCCCTTCTGCGAATACTTCACTGGATCAGACCAAGGAAATCGGATCGGGTGTCCTGAAGAACGGTGTGACCGACATTCCAGTCACTTCGGATGGCTCGGGTCAGTATGTCCTGGTTTGGATTACGCAGCTCAGCACCGAATCCGGACAAAACCAGACATCCATCTCGGAGATTGCTTTCACTGCTGCAAAGTGATCGCCCTTGGCCCTTCCGAAACCTACCGACTGGGCTAATATCCGCCCGTGCACAGTTATCGGGGGGGCACCGGGGGCGGAGCCGGAAATTTCGAATCCAGAAGTCTCGAGAACAAAAATCTCGAGGCGACGGATTTCGAATTGTTGACCGCTCATGTCGCGGGCGATCGACACGCGTTCCGTGAACTACTGCTCCGGCATCAGGATCATCTGTGGCACGTTGCCCGGCGAACGAGCTACTCGGAGGAGGACGCGGCAGACGCTCTCCAGGAGGGTCTGCTGTCCGCGCACCGCAAGGCGGCGAAGTTTCGCGGTGACGCGGCGGTGCGTAGCTGGCTCCACACCATCGTGGTCAATGCCTGCCTCGACCGGATCCGACGCAACAAATCGCGGGCCGCATTCTCTCTGTCTTCCGAGAATGCGGAGGAACCCCGCGATCACCGCGATTACGCGGCAGGAGTGGACATGAGCCTGACCGTCGAACAGGCACTGGCATCGCTGCCCCCTGAGCAGCGTGCTGCCGTCGTCGCCGTCGATGTCGAGGGGTATCCGGTGGCCGAGGCCGCCGAGAGATTGGGAGTGCCCGTAGGGACCGTGAAGAGTCGCTGCGCCCGCGCGCGTAAGCGCCTCGCCACCCAGTTGGAAGACTTTCGCGAAGGCGGGAACCATTCGTGAACCGGACGCGTCCTATCTTGTAAGCGTCCACACCGACTGCCGAGGGAGGGTTCATGACAGATCCGTCTGTTCGTGTTCCGTCGCCTCCGTATTCGGAAGACCTACTAGCGGATCTTCACGCCGGGGTTCTCGATCCCGAAACCAGTGCGGCCCTGTGGCCGCGGGTGCACGCAGACCCCGACGCCCATGCATTTGTCATTACTCTCGACAGCGTCACAGCATCACTCGCGACACTGAACTCGCGCGAGGCCTCTCACGAACGGATTCCGAATTCGCTTGCCGAGCGAATCAATTCGGCACTGGATAAACAGTCCAGCCAGGTCGAGCCGCCAGCAGAGACAACCGTCGTGCCGTTCCGGCGACGCCCACAAGCGTGGGTGCTCGGTGCCGCAGCAGCCGTGTTGGTGGCCTTCGTGATCGTAGTGGTCGGAACCCGAGATTCCGAGCCTGCCGAAAGCGTTGTCGCTCAACCAAGCACACCGGCGACGTCTGCTGTCGACGATCCGGATTCGGCGTCCCTTCTCTCACTCATCGGCTCGGAAAACCTTGGACCACTGGAAGATCCGTCCAAGCTTGCCGGCTGCCTCAGCGCCAATGGCATCGACGAGGGCAGGCCTGTCCTCGGCTCCGGTGAGGTTCGCATCGACGGTGCACCTGCGATAGTCATCCTCTTCGCGGGATCGCAGCCGCGTCAGATCACCGCACTGACTGTTGGCATCAACTGCAGCGACGAGAATCCGAATACGTTGTCAATCAAGAACATCGGTTGACGGTGTCAGCGCGGCGTTGCCGCGGGAAGCAGGAGCTCGAGGATTCTCCCGCGCAATGCATCCGTATCGTCCTCGACCGCTATCAGACTCGAAAACATCGCTGCTCCGGCCGCCAATACCAGCACGGCCTTGGCATCGAGCAGTGCCGATTCGGGATCTTCGGCATTCTGAAGGAAGAGTTGCGTGCTCGGCCCGCTGAAACCGCGCCACAATTCGTTACGTAAGTCGTCATGGTCACGCAGCGCAGCCAGCAGCCCCGGCGACGCGGCGCGAACCTCGGGCCGCGAGAACAGCTGAGCACTTCCCTCCACCACCCAACGGATCCAACCGTCACGGTCGGTGCCCTCGAACGGTGTCAGGTCTGGTGTCGCGCCCAGAATGGACCCGAGAACAAGATGTGCCTTCGACGGCCATCGCCGTGACATCGAAGCTCGGCTGACCCCTGCCCGTGCCGCGATCGCCCGGAGACTGAGTTGCTCCCATCCGACCTCGAGGAGCATCGCTCGGGTGACCTCGAGGACTGTGTCGTCGATGCGTGGGTCTCGTGGGCGACCTGATCCTGTGGCGTTCATCGTGTCGAATTGTCGGACAGATTGGGAGTAGGCGCTATATCGTCGTAGTTACGAGTCCACTGGCATCGTAAAGATCAGGCCGCCGCAGGAAGTTGAAAATGACCACAGCGCCCACACCGTCGATATTCGAACCCGCACGTCTCGGCCCCCTGACCTTGCGTAACCGCATCGTCAAGGCTGCGACGTTCGAGGGCGTCATGCCCAGGGGAGCGGTCTCGGACGATCTGATCAACTTCCACGCCGAAGTGGCTCGGGGCGGGGCCGCGATGACCACTGTCGCCTACTGCGCCGTCTCACCAGGTGGACGCGTCCACCGCGACACCCTTGTCATGGACGAGCGCGCGCTGCCGGGACTGCGCAGGCTGACCGACGCCGTCCACGCCGAAGGCGCACTTGCCGCGGCGCAGATCGGCCACGCGGGACTGGTCGCCAATACACTTTCCAACAAGACGAAGACTCTGGCGCCGTCGACCCGGCTGAGTCCGCCCGCGATGGGCCTCGCCAAAGGCGCGACACTTGCCGAACTCGACGGTGTCGTCTCCGACTTCGAACGGACCGCCCGCGTCGCAGTGGACGCAGGATTCGACGCCATCGAGGTCCATCTCGGTCACAACTATCTCCTCAGTTCCTTCATGAGCCCCAATCTGAACAAGCGCCACGATCGATACGGTGGCAGCGTCGCCAAGCGCGCCGAGTATCCGCGTCGAGTCATCGAAGCGGTGCGACGGGCCGCTGGATCCAACGTAGCGGTCACCGCGAAATTCAACATGTCCGACGGGGTGCCGAAAGGTCTGTGGCTCGACCAGAGTCTGCCGATCGCACAGATCCTCGAAGGCGACGGCCACCTGGACGCGATGCAATTGACCGGTGGCAGTTCACTTCTCAACGGAATGTACTTCTTCCGTGGCGAGGTACCACTGGCTGAATTCGTCGCCTCCCAACCGAAACTCGTCGGGTACGGGTTGAAGTTCTACGGTCCCAAACTCTTTCCGACGTACCCGTTCGAGGAGGGCTTCTTCCTTCCCTACGCCCGTCAGTTCCGGCAGGCACTGAGGATGCCGCTGATCCTGCTCGGCGGCATCAACCGCGTCGACACCGTCAACCACGCACTGGATGAAGGATTCGAATTCGTCGCCATGGCGCGTGCGCTCCTCAGGGACCCGCAACTGGTCAACAAATTCCAGGCCGAGAGCGCCGACGAGGGACTGTGCATCCACTGCAACAAGTGCATGCCCACCATCTACACCGGCACGCGCTGTGTGGTTCGGGACGCGCTGGTGGTTCGGGAGGCACTGCGCCCCGCCCAGTGAGCCCCGCGCTGTGAGCTGCCGGCTGTGAGCCACTTTCCAGCCGAGTGCGGGAACAACACCCCTTATCCTGGTGTTGATCGGTACGGCTCTCCAAGAAGCGGAGGGTCTGCACTCACTATTGGAAGGCTCGCATGACCACCCAGCTGGAAAACACGCCCGCGGTCCATGACGTCATCATTGTCGGTTCCGGACCGGCCGGCTACACCGCTGGTGTCTACACCGCGCGCGCTGAGCTCCAGCCCCTGCTCTTCGAGGGAACCCAGTTCGGTGGCGCCCTGATGACCACCACCGAGGTCGAGAACTTCCCCGGATTCCGCGAAGGAATCATGGGCCCCGACCTGATGGAACAGATGCGTGAGCAGGCACTTCGCTTCGACACCGACATCCGCACCGAGGACGTCGAGGAGATCGATCTCAGCGGCCCGATCAAGACTGTTGTCGCGAACGGCGAAACATACGCCGCGCACGCGATCATTCTTGCCATGGGTGCGGCTGCCCGTTACCTCGGCATTCCCGGTGAAGAACGCCTCCTCGGCCGCGGCGTCAGCGCCTGCGCCACCTGCGACGGCTTCTTCTTCCGTGACCAGGACATCGTCGTGGTCGGCGGCGGCGACTCCGCGATGGAAGAAGCAACCTTCCTCACCCGCTTCGCTCGCTCGGTCACCCTGGTGCACCGCCGCGAGGAGTTCCGCGCCTCACGGATCATGCTCGAGCGCGCCAAGGCGAACGAGAAGATCCGCTTCCTGACCAATGCAGAGCCCGTCGAGGTGCTTGGTGAGAACTGCGTCACCGGCCTCGTCGTGCGCGACACCGTCACCGGCGAGACCTCCACACTCGAGATCACCGGCATGTTCGTCGCCATCGGCCACGACCCGCGCAGTGAGCTCGTCAAGGGCCAGGTAGACCTCGACGACGCCGGATACGTCCGCGTCGCCCCCGGTTCCACCGCGACCTCCGTCGACGGCGTCTTCGCTGCCGGTGACCTGGTCGATCACACGTACCGTCAGGCGATCACCGCTGCCGGCACCGGATGCTCCGCAGCTATCGACGCCGAACGCTGGCTGGCCGACCGCGGCGACATCACCGCCAACACGCTCGACGCAGCCGGCCACACGGTCGACGTCGTCGGCGCTCCCTGATTCACCAAGCTGTCGTACCCAACCCTCGAGGAGTAACAGTGTCGAATACCGTCACCATCACCGACGATTCCTTCAAGCAGGACGTCCTGGGCAGCGACAAGCCCGTTCTGGTCGATTTCTGGGCAACCTGGTGCGGCCCGTGCAAGATGGTCGCCCCGGTCCTCGAGGAGATCGCCGGCGAGAACAGCGAGAAGCTGACCGTTGCGAAGCTCGACATCGATGCCAACCCGGCGGCCGCGCGCGATTTCCAGGTCATGTCGATCCCGACGATGATCCTGTTCAAGGACGGCAAGCCGATCAAGACGATCGTCGGCGCCAAGGGCAAGGCCGCGCTGCTCAAGGACCTCGCAGACGTTCTCTGACGAGCGAGTGAGCATCGTGGATTCTCGCAATCCACAGAATTTCTGAGATAATCGATCGATGTGCCTGATCGGGTCTACGACCAGGCACATCGATCGAATTCGTTGACCGATCCGAGAGGCTTTCACGCATGCACAGACTCCGACACGGCGATCACGGCCCGGCCGTCGCCGAGATTCGGGGCACATTGACGAAGCTGGGATACCTCCATCACGGAACTTCCGGCATTCGACGTGAAAGCGCCGACGGTGCCCACTGGGTTGCACCCGACGCCATCTTCGATCATCAACTTGACAGTGCCGTTCGTGCCTTCCAGCAGCAGCGTGGGCTCCTTGTCGACGGCATTGTGGGTCCGGCAACCTATCGGTCACTTCGTGAGGCCTCGTACCGCCTGGGTGCCCGCACGTTGATTTACCAGTTGTCAGCGCCGCTCTACGGCGACGACGTCGCAGCTCTGCAGGCCAAACTGCAGGACCTCGGCTTCTACGCAGGCCGGGTCGACGGTTTCTTCGGCCCGCAGACCCACGAATCTCTCTCGTCTTTCCAGCGCGAAATCGGGATTGCGGCCGACGGTATCTGCGGACCGCAGACACTGCGCTCACTGGAACTGCTGGGAACTCGCGTCACCGGCGGATCGCCACATGCGATCAGCGAAGAGGAATTGGTCAGGCGCAAGGGCCCGCAGCTGGGTGGAAAGCGCATCGTCATCGACCCAGGCCTCGGTGGGCCGTCCACCGGCACCATCGTCAACGGCATCTCCGAAGCCGACATCCTCTGGGATCTGGCCATGCGCCTCGAGGGGCGGATGGCTGCAACCGGGATGGAAACCTTCCTCTCCCGACCGCACAACGCCGATCCGACCGAGGCCGAGCGCGCACTGACGTCCAACGCATTCGACGCCGATCTGATGATCTCGCTGCGCTGCGACAGTAACTCGAGCCCATCGGCGAACGGCGTCGCGAGCTTCCACTTCGGCAATTCGCACGGTTCGGTCTCGATGATCGGGCAGGTGTTGACCGGTTTCGTTCAGCGCGAGATCGTTGCGCGAACCCCGTTGCGGGACTGCAGAACTCACGGTCGGACGTGGGAGTTGTTGCGCCTCACCAACATGCCGACGGTGCAGATCGATCTCGGCTACCTGTCAAACGCGTCCGACGTTGCGGTACTGACGAATCCGCGGATGCGTGACACCATCGCCGAAGCCATCTTGATCTCGGTCAAGCGGCTGTATCTGCTGGGTCAAGACGATCAGCCGACCGGCACCTTCACCTTCGCCGAGCTTCTCGCAGAAGAACTTTCGGTAGCCGACCGCATTTCGTAGGTCCTGCGGTCGGCACCTGTTCACACTCTGGCGAGTTCGCTGATCTCCACCATCTCGAGAGCTGCGGCCTTCAGTAGACGGTCGAGGGCTTCTTCGACGTCGACTTTCCATTCGTGGTCTCGATTTAGCTCGAGGCGAAGGCGCGGGTAACGATGGTGCGGTGCCACAACCTCGAAACCGTAATCCTCGAGGAACTCGGCACTGATCATGCATTCTGCGGGTGAACATTCCAGAGCTGCCGTTGCACTGGCCACGTCGGAAGCAGGTCCCAGGTCGTCGCTACGGATACCGAATGCTTCGAGCGCACGAACTCCGCGTCGAACCAGATCTGTCACGACAGCGGCCAGCAGGCTTGGCCCTAGCTCTTCCTCTATGCCCGAGGGCTCGAGGCGAAGGCTTGTGAGAAGCACTGCGTCCGAACTGACCGGACTGGTGGGAAACAGTTGCGCGCGTGGGATCATGCGGGGAGGGGCGTACAGCGCGCTGCCGAGCGGCTTTCCGTCGCGGACGGCGACCTGTCCGCACGAACCCCACTCGAGCATGACCATCGACAGCCAGGCTTCCTTCTCGAATTCCTGATCGCAGAATCCTCGGGCGTCGTGAAGCGCGCCCGGGTCCATCTCCCAGAACACGCATCGACGCGCATGGGCGGAAAGCTGATCGAGGCTGTCGAGCGTGAGAGAGGTGATGACGTGAGTCGACACTGACTAACTCACTCTCCGTAGGTCCCCGAAGCGGTTTCGATGCTCGCCCGCCGCTATTTTCTTCTCCAGGATAGGCCAGCTGTACCGAGTCGGCAGTGGCGCGAGAGTTGATCGCTCTAATGTATTGCTGTTCAACATCTTTCGTCCCGGTTCAAGATTTCGAGAAGCTCGGACCACCTAAATTCGTCACAGTGACGAAAATAGGTGGTGTGCCCGGTCATCGTCATTACGTCACCAAACGGGCGTCCGAGTTCACTACGTCGATTTCTGCGCTTCCATCATTCCGACGATGCGTTGTAGGTCGTCGACCGAGCCGAATTCGACCACAATCTTTCCCTTCCGCTTGCCCAGACTGACAGTCACCCGGGTGTCGAACGAGTCCGACAAACGTTCGGCCACATCCTGCAGACCCGGCATCACGATGGGCTTGCGCTTCTGCGGGGGAGCGATCTCATTGTCCGCCCGGTTGGCAAGAGTGACGGCTTCCTCCGTCGCCCGAACCGACATTCCTTCCGCGACGATGCGCGCCGCCATGACTTCCTGCGCGTCGGCACCCGCCTCGAGGGACAGTAGTGCGCGAGCATGGCCGGCCGAAAGTACGCCGGCCGCCACACGGCGCTGAACCGCCACCGGCAGCTTCAGCAGACGAATCATGTTGGTCACGACGGGACGCGAACGTCCGATCCGATTGGCCAATTCTTCGTGCGTTACTTCGAACTCCTCGAGCAACTGCTGATACGCCGCTGCCTCCTCGAGGGGGTTCAACTGCACTCGATGGATGTTCTCGAGGAGCGCGTCGCGCAACATCGAGTCGTCATCGGTTTCACGAATGATCGCCGGAATCTTCTCCAGCCCGGCTTCCTGGCTCGCACGCCAGCGACGCTCACCCATGACAAGTTGGTACTTGTCACCGTGACGACGGACCACGATCGGCTGCATCAAGCCGAACTCGCGGATCGAGTGAACCAACTCCGCGAGTGCTTCCTCGTCGAAAACGCTGCGAGGCTGCTTCGGGTTCGTCTCGATCAGGCTCGGTTCGATCTCGAGATAGACCGCGCCGGTCGGCTCGAGTTCTGTCTCCGGCTCCGCTTCGACGGCGGCCTTGGCAGCCGTCGCCTTGGTGGCTTTCGGCGTTTTCGGGGCGGCCTTCGTCGGTGGGGGAGGGGAGGGGTTGCGCTTGTCGACGCCGATTACGACGTCCGCTGCAGCCGATCCCAGACCCGGCGCCGTCGCCGGCCCAGTGGGAATGAGAGCAGCCAAGCCGCGGCCCAATCCACCTTTGCGTGCTTGACTCATCTCACTGCTCCTGGGTCGTCGTGGTGGCAGAGCGGGCGGCAAGTTCGCGTCCGGCGTCGAGGTAACTCATGGCGCCACGTGAACCTGGGTCGTAATCGAGAACTGTCATTCCGTATCCGGGAGCCTCGGAAACCTTCACGCTGCGTGGAATCACTGCGCGTAGGACGGCCTCGCCGAAGTGTTTGCGTACTTCTTCGGCGACCTGATCGGCCAGCTTGGTACGCCCGTCGTACATCGTCAGAAGGACGGTGGAGACATGCAGATCCGGGTTCAGATGAGCCTGGACGAGTTCGATGTTGCGGAGCAGCTGACCGACCCCCTCGAGGGCGTAGTACTCGCACTGGATCGGGATCAGAACTTCCTTGGCAGCGACCATCGCGTTGACGGTCAGCAGTCCCAGCGAGGGCGGGCAGTCGATGAGGACGAAGTCGACGTCTAGCTCTGCGAGCACCTTGTCGTTGAGCGCGCCTTTGAGTCGATTCTCGCGGGCAACCATGGAGACCAATTCGATCTCGGCGCCTGCCAGATCGATCGTCGCGGGAATGCAGAGAAGCCGCTCACTGTGCGGGCTGGTCTGAATCGCCTCCGGGGCCTTCACTTCGCCTATGAGCAACTCGTAGCTCGACGGGGTGCCCGAGGTATGGACGACGCCCAGCGCCGTGCTGGCGTTGCCCTGAGGGTCCAAATCGACTACCAGGACCGTGAGTCCTTGAAGAGCGAGCGCTGACGCAAGGTTCACCGTGGTCGTCGTCTTACCGACGCCACCCTTCTGGTTCGCGATGGTGATTACGCGACGGAACGCCGGTTTCGGCAGTGTCACCGAATGTGGATGAAGCACCTGGCTCGCTCGATGCGCGGCCGCCCCGATGGGAGTCTCCTCCGAAGAGATCGCCGCGTAGGGGGCGGTGAAATTGTCGTCGTCGTTGACAATCTGATCCGCACCCGCGCTCGTGTGCTGCTTCGGTGTTTCACGTGAAACGGCGGATTCAGATCGACCCGACATTGACTGCTCCTTCGATTGGGAATCGATCACTAGGTGCTCTCATCATCTGTACATTGCTCTCGATTGCATGCGTGTAAATCATCAACGCTGGCGACGCTTCGGGAGACGTTCGGCCTTCACCACCACGGTGGGGGTGCGGAGAATCTTGGCTCCACATTCGAGTATTTCCAACTTACCTGCGCCCAATTTGGTGAGCGCCGTTCGGTCCCGCTCGATCTCCTCGGCGGCGCTCGAACCCTTGAGTGCCAGCATCCGACCGTGCTCGTGGATGAGCGGAAGGGACCAACGTGCGAGCTTCTCCAGAGGCGCCACGGCCCGTGAGGTGACCACGTCCGCACCGCCTGCTTCCTTCACGACACCCGATTCCTCGGCTCGCCCGCGGACAACCAGTACGTCCAATCCGTTCGACTCGATGAACTCCGCGAGGTACACCGAACGTCGAAGCAATGGTTCGACGAGAGTCACCTTCAAGTCCGGGCGGGCGATCGCGAGAGGGATTCCGGGTAGGCCGGCGCCGCTTCCTACGTCCACAACCGACTCACCTTCGGCGATCAGTTCACCGATCACTGCGCAATTGAGAAGGTGGCGCTCCCACAGCCGAGGAACCTCACGGGGACCAATGAGCCCGCGCTCGACACCATCCGTCGCAAGGGATTGGTAGTACCGTTCCGCGATCTCGTATCTGTCACCGAACACTGCGCGCGCAGTCTCTTGTTCGTCCCAGTCAACCGACGCCGCACCATTCTGTTCCACGTGAAACATCCTCCCGCGTAAACCGCGAAATCAACAATCAAGACCGAAATCATTATCCGCTCTGAAGCCGACATGTGTTCGCTTCTGCACACCGACTCGCTGTGAGTCTGCCGACTCGCTCATTCTTTGGGAAGTATTCAGACCGAAATTCAAGCGAGGGAGGGGAGGGGTTCACGTTCCACGTGAAACATCGCGCTGACGAATCTTCCAATTCTGATGCGTTTCACGTGAAACATAGCCGGGCGATCGAATGCGGATGGCAACGCGATTCCTAGTATCATCACAGTGACGAAACTGCAGTGGGTAGTTACATGGATGGAATTCTGATCCAAAATGGGCAATTTTCAACGAAAAAGCGGTTGCACAAAATCGCGGACGTCGGGCTGCCGAGCCGACTCGGTCAGTCTGACGCAGTCCATTTTTTGACGCGGATGGTCTTCGATACCAAGTCTCGGACAGTTCCGATATCTCATCGCGTCGGCATGACTCTCCCGTTGCGGGGGACCGGAGAATTGGCATCACAAACCGCGAATCAATCCGAAGAGCTTCGCAACACATATCGCTCATCGGAGAGTTCGCCTTCGATGTGGAGCCCGATGTCGGCGGGAAGATCAAAGTCGAGCAGGTGACACTGGCCTATGTGCAGGATGAATTCCTGCGCCTGGATTCGAAAGCGCTTCAGGCTCTGCGCGATTACGATCCGCGCTTGGAGCAGGAGTTGTTGGACGGCAAGGACTACGACTATCTGTTGGTGCATACCGAACCCGGAACCAACAAGATCACCGCTTACTAGTTCGATCCGGGCACCGCCAAGTCATTCCACCTCGAACAGCCCGGACCCGCTCTCGTGCCGACACCAGCAGTGGGTGTGGGCGCGACGCCGATCGCGCACACCCCGCGAGTCAACCGAGCTCAGGGCGGTCCCGTGATTACCCCGACCCGGTCCGCAGTGTATTGACCGGAGCCCTTGTAAATGAGGTCGATTCCTGCTTGCTCGGCAAAGTAGTCGCCGCCGATCTCACCCCCGAAGCACACAACAGCATCATCGACTTTGCGTGGCGACGAAGCCCATTCGATGTGAGTGGTCCGATTCGTGTGAGGAGCGCGCAAACCTGTTCCCACACCGGATGCGATCTCGCTGACCTCGATCGCTAGTCCTCGTCCTCGTACTCCGGTTCAGGCTCATCCATCCATGCCTGATACTTCGGACTCTTCAGAGCGAGGTGACTCGCACTGAAACCCAGGTTCAGCGTAATGACCGCTTTCGGCAGATCCCACCGGATAGTTGCTTCAGGTCCGGGTTCGGCGCTCGTGGCTGTCCCCAGGAGTGCGGTAAATGCCACATCGAGGTTCGTGAACCCCTCGACCAGCAACGGGCGAACTTTTGCCTTGGGAATACCTAGATCTGCCAGGTCCGAGACGAAGATTGAGATGTAGTGCATCGAACGGTTCCGCCTGAACATGTTCGCCTTCGGCCGGCTGACATGAAGGTTCGTTCGTATCGAGCCGCCACCTTGCCTGAGTTCGACGAGTTCCCATCCAGCCTGTGCGCAGAAGGGTTCCAGGTCGTCGACGGCCCAGGTCCAGTCGAATTCTGCGGCGAGGCGGGCGATACGGGTGGCGCCTTCGATGTCGACGTGCATGTGTGGATGCTACTTACTTCTTGATCGTTGTTGACGACGGCCCGATCGGGAGGCGGAGGAGGTGAAGGCTGGCGGGTTGTCGGTCATCGGATGCCAGTGCCGAAGGCGACGACCTTGCCAGCAGGCCTGACGACGTCACGTCGGTGATCCATTGTGGCGGTAATCTGGGGCGGAGATCCAGGGCGCGGGGCAACAACCAACGATCTGGTTTCACGTGAAACGAAGGCCGACTATTCGGTCTGGGGGAGGGGAGGGGCTCACATGTAGTACGGCATGTTGTCGATCGAATATCCGAACATGCACAGTGCACCCCCGACGAACAAGAAGGCAATCGCGAAGCTGAGCATGACCGGTCTCCCGGATCGCCACGCCAGTGCAAGTGGAATGAATACGACGGCGACTACTCCCAGCGGCAACAACCAACAGAGCCAATACTTCAGACCGCCCGGCGGGAAAGGCTGGACTTTCATTTTCTGCTGCAGTTCGAAGACCACGGGCCAATAACTCAGGCCGCACACGAGCATCCCTATCAAGGCCCCAAGGGTCATCAATCCGAGAGGGAATCCGGAGCGCTCGTAGGACATGTCGACAACGATAAGCACCCGACCTTCACCGTGCCGCCGGATTCGGTTTCACGTGAAACACCTCTCGGACACAAAAGCGGGCCCCGGAAAATCCGGGGCCCGCATTCGATCAAGGGGGAGTGTCAGTCCTTGAGGACAACCACTCGGCGAGACGGCTCAGCGCCTTCGCTCTCGCTGGAAACACCGGCGACCTTGGCGACGGCGTCGTGCACGATCTTGCGTTCGAACGGCGTCATCGGAGCAAGCTCTTCGCGTTCGCCGGTCTCGAGAACACGCTGTGCAGCTTCCGCACCGAGAGCACTGAGTGCCTCGCGCCGGCCCGCACGCCACCCGGCGATGTCGAGCATCAAGCGGCTGCGCTCTCCGGTCGACTGCTGAACAGCCAGACGAGTCAGCTCCTGAAGAGCATCCAGAACCTCACCCTTGCGTCCCACGAGCTTGGTCAGGTCGTCGCCGCCGTCGATGCTGACGATCGCCCGATCGCCCTCGACGTCAAGGTCGATGTCTCCGTCGAAATCGAGAACGTCGAGCAACTGCTCGAGGTAGTCGCCGGCGATCTCGCCCTCTTCGATCAAATCGTCATCGGAATCGTCGATGTCTACATCCACATCGGTAACCGGCGCAGTGGTCTCGGTGCTCACGTCTGCGTTCTCTCCATCCACAACGATGTCAGCTTCACTGGACATTGGTCGTTCTCTTTCCTGGATCAGCGCCGTTTATTGCGCTTGGGGGAGTTGCCGCGGTTGCTCTGTGGCCGGTTCTGTTTCGGTTTCGACGTGGAACCACCACTGGAACCCGAGGGCTTCGGCTGTGGCTTCTTGAGCGAAACTTCCGGGGCATCGCCGTCGTCGTCGGCTGAATCCGCGGTCTTCAGCGCAGCCGGGGATCCCTTCTTCTTACTGGGATCGGGACGGGCACCGGGCTTGGGCGCATTGTCGTTGCGACGGGTAATCGCTTCCTGCTTCTTGGCTTCTTCTTCGGCGTCGATCTTGCGGAAGACGAGGTGCTGCTGACCGTAGGTCCAGATGTTGTTCGACACCCAGTACAGGAGGATCGCGATCGGAAGGAACGGTCCACCGACCAGAACGCCGAGCGGGAAGACGTACAGCGCGAGCTTGTTCATGATCGCGGATTGCGGGTTCGCGGCAGCTGCTTCGCTCTGACGTGCAACCGAAGCGCGGGAGTTGAAGTGCGTCGCGATGCTGGCGATGATCATCAGCGGAGCTGCCACGAGAATGATGTTCAGGCGTGACGGAAGCTCGGGAACGTTCTCGGTGACGTAAGCCTGGAGCTGAGCAACCGGCGTCGTGATTGCCGCCGAGATGGGTGCGCCGAACAGACGAGCATCCAGGAACGACTGGACGTCAGTGGCCGAGAAGACGTAGTTCGGGGTGTTGAGGTTGTCCTCGGCGCTCATGCCCAGCTGGCCCATGCCGGTGCCGGTGCGGTTGAACGAGCGCAGGACGTGGAACAGACCGATGAACACCGGTGCCTGAGCCAAGACCGGCAGACAGCCCATGATCGGGTTGAATCCGTGCTCCTTCTGGAGCTTCTGCATCTCGACGGCCTGGCGCTGACGGTCGCCCGAATACTTCTTCTGCAATGCCTTGATCTGTGGCTGCAGTTCCTGCATCTGGCGGGTCGTGCGGACCTGCTTCACGAACGGCTTGTACAGAACCGCACGCAAGGTGAACACCAGGAACACCACGGAAAGCGCCCAGGCTATTCCGTTGTCCGGGCCGAGAATGAACCCGAAGACCTTGTGCCAGACCCACAGAATCGCGGATACCGGATAGTAGATGAAATTGAGCACGGCTCTAAGTACTCCTCTGTTCGTCCGTCGGACTGTGACACGCTGCGCGTGCTTCCGGACAGCTATGGCGGCTACCCGCATCACGGTCACGACGGGCAGGGACAGGGTCCCACCCTCCAGAATGCCAGGGGGCACACTTCGCCAACCGCACCACAGTCAAGAAAAGGCCTTTGATCGCCCCGTGAGTGCGCAGCGCTTCGACTGCGTATTCACTGCAGGTGGGGGTGAACCGGCAGGTCGGCATCCTCAAGGGCGACACATACGTCCGGTACAACTCGATACAGAAGATGAGAACAGTGGCGGGAGCGCGACGCACAGCCTTCAACACCGTGATGACACGGGAGGCTCTGGGAGTCTCGATCTGCTCAGAGAGCGGAGTACTCATGGCTCTTCACTTACCGACACCAATAGGTTCATTTTGGTCAGGCCCCCACGCAACTGCTTGGCCAGTTCAGCTGAACTGGCGGTAGCTGCGCCCGGAAGTGCGCGGATTACCACGTCCGTCTCCGGTGAAACCTGTCCGACGAAATCTGCACAGATATGACGAAGCCGGCGTGCGACTCGATGTCGAATCACCGCCGGCCCGACAGCCTTGCTCACGATCAGCCCGAAACGGGGACCGTGATTTGTTACTACCAGCGCCTCTACTTGCTCGCGATCGAACGCGTGCACGACAAGGTCGCGTCTTCCCATACGACGCCCACGTCGCACCGCCACGGAGAAATCCGCGTGGCGACGCAACCGGAACGGCTCAGGCAACACCCCGAGCTCCTGAACTCGAAATCAGATCAGGCGGTGAGGGAATCGCGGCCCTTACGGCGACGCGCCGAAACGATTGCACGACCCGCACGGGTACGCATACGAAGACGGAAGCCGTGAACACGCGCGCGGCGGCGATTATTCGGCTGGAACGTCCGCTTGCCCTTGGCCACGGTCAACACTCCTCGAAGTTCATTGACGCCTCCCGGCGTCATTCAGTGATCGACGCCTTACGGCGTCTTTGGATCCAACAGGTACAGAACAATCAACTTCACTCGTTGTGGCTTGGAAGACCGATCCGACCTGACATATGTAGCCAGCACGAAGCGATCACCACCAGCGGGTGACCGTTCGAGGTTACTTACCACCGTTGCCAAGGTCAAACCAGCCCGATTCGGAGCCCTTCCGCGGCAACTGCGGCGACACGCCGACACTTCCATTATTCCGCAGATTCCATTCTCGGTGTGCATACGGCCGTGACCTCGAGCGAGGCGGCAAGTGTGACCTTGGCAACAGTTCCGCTACGGACCGCAGGTGGCCTGCGGGCAACCCGGACAGTTCCACCTGCGCGTGCTCTCGACAAGGCCTCATCAGCACATACGGGGATGAGCGCCGGACGCGACCCCGAATCCCGAGTTTCCACATTCATCCACAGGGCTGTGAGTGTTGACGCATCCCCGACACCAAGTGGCGAACGCCTCGAGTTCCAGCAAAGTTGCAGGTAGATCAATTTCTCGATCACTTTGACGAATTTGGTTGACGAAAAAACCGACTCAGTGCAGGTTTGTCCACATCTGTGGATAATTGTGTGGAAACACAGCCCAGGTGGCATATTCGTAGCCTGTTACGGGGTTCTCACCCCGGGTGGTAATCCACCGAATCATTCGACGCCGCAGCCATACGCTCGGCAGCTGCAGCACACCCACTGTCGGCGAAACACGGGAAGGAACCACGTGAACGACGATCCCAACGCGCTCGCACGGGTCTGGGTCGACGTGGTTGCAGAACTCACGAGTGATGACCCCGGAAGTAATCTTCCGGCTTTGAGCAGCAAGCAGAAGGCATTCGTCCGTCTGGTGAGGCCTCTCACACTTGCTCAGGGTTTTGCACTCCTCTCGGTTCCATCGCCATTTGCTCAAGAAACGATCGAGCGCGATCTCCGCGAGCCGATCCTGCAGGCACTCGGCCGCCACCTCGGCGGCCAGGTCGAGGGACTCGGTGTCCGCATCGCACTCGAAGACGATGCCGACGCACCCGCCGAACCGGTCGAGGAGCGCACGGGCAGCCGTCAGTTCGAGTCGGTCAACTCCTCCGGCGCATACCGTCGTCGACGGTTCACCGAAGGCGACGGCGAACCGTCGGACTCCGAGACTGCCGAGTCCGAAGAAGTCGACGACGACCGCGAAGCACTGGCAAGCGTTCACGAATCGTGGCCGTCGTACTTCACGAAGCCGCCCGCTACTCCTTCTGCTTCTGGGTCCGGCGCGAACAGTCTCAACGCGAAGTACACCTTCGACACTTTCGTGATCGGATCGTCCAACCGATTCGCGCATGCCGCTGCCGTCGCGATCGCGGAGGCGCCGGCGCGTGCGTACAACCCCTTGTTCATCTGGGGAGCTTCGGGCCTGGGCAAGACGCACCTTCTTCACGCCGCCGGCCACTACGCACAGCGACTGTTCCCCGGCATGCGGGTCAAGTACGTCTCGACCGAAGAATTCACCAACGACTTCATCAACAGTCTTCGTGACGACCGCAAGGTCGCGTTCAAGCGTCGATACCGGGAAACGGATGTCCTGCTGGTCGACGACATCCAGTTCATCGAGGGCAAGGAAGGTATCCAGGAGGAGTTCTTCCATACCTTCAACACCTTGCACAACGCGAACAAGCAGATCGTCGTCTCCTCGGACCGTCCGCCAAAGCAGTTGGCAACCCTCGAGGAGCGTCTGCGGACGCGCTTCGAGTGGGGCCTGATCACCGACGTTCAGCCGCCTGAGCTCGAGACGCGCATCGCGATTCTGAGCAAGAAGGCGAGGATGGATCGCCTCGAGGTCCCGCACGACGTCCTCGAGCTGATCGCCAGCCGTATCGAGCGCAACATTCGTGAACTCGAGGGCGCGTTGATCCGCGTGACGGCTTTTGCCTCGCTCAACCGTCAGCCGTTGGATCTGACGTTGGCCGAGGTGGTCCTGCGAGATCTGATGCCCGATTCGTCGAGCCTCGAGATCAACGCGGCGACGATCATGGCGGTGACGGCCGAATACTTCAACATGTCGATCGACGACCTGTGTGGGCCGGGTAAGGCCAGGCCACTCGCTCAGGCCCGCCAGATCTCGATGTATCTGTGCCGTGAGCTCACCGATTTGTCATTGCCGAAGATCGGTCAGACGTTCGGCCGTGACCACACGACGGTCATGTACGCCGACAAGAAGATCCGTAAAGAAATGACGGAACGTCGCAAGGTGTACGACCAGGTTCAGGAGTTGACCGCAAGGATCAAGCAGCGCTCCAAGCGTTGACCTGCACTTATTTCGATCGATGCCGCTCGAGGCAGAGGTTTCCCTCGAGCGGCATCGGTGTATTCGAAGGGTTCCACATGCGGTCCCTCGAGGGCGGTTGTCCACCTCGAGGGACGACACGCCGGAGTCGGACACGCCGATGAGAACAAACTCTTCGTTTCTTGTGAAAAGTATTCACATCTGTGGATAACTGTGTTGATAACTCTCAAAGTCTGTGGAGTTCTCGAGGAGGAATCCGAAAACTTTCAGAGAGTGCACAGAGGGGGTCGATTGGTCCTCGAGTCTGTCCTCGAGAAGTGCACAGGCCCTCGAGGGGACCTACCAGCGTCGACAACCGTTGCTCCACAGATTGCACAGGACTTATTACTACTACTGAGAATTTCCTAGGAAAAGCTCTTTGAAAATAGTTCTGGGGACAACTCCTGTTGAGAACCTCGCCTCAGGCTGCGCTCGTCCCGGCTTCGGCTTTCCACTTGCGCCCTCGAGGGCATACGGTGGGCATCGCTTGGTCTGTGTCAGACTTCAAGTGAGCTGATGCAGATCCGCAGCAGACGAACATGCCTACCGAGAGGAATAACCCGGCGATGGAGCTTGGAAGCCTGAAGTTTCGCGTTTCCCGGGAAGAGTTCGCTGATTCAGTAGCGTGGGTTGCTCGTAGCCTGCCCTCGAGGCCGCCTGTGCCGGTTCTCGGCGGAGTTCTTCTCGACGCAACCGAAGCCGGCCTCACCGTTTCCGGGTTCGACTACGAGGTATCTGCGCAGGTCCGCGTCTCGGCAGATGTCACAACTGCAGGCCAGGCACTCGTCTCGGGTCGCCTCCTTGCCGATATCACCAAGTCGCTTCCCAACAAGCCGGTCGATGTGACCCTCGAGGGCACTCGCGTGCTCATCTCGTGCGGAAGCGCCAAGTTCTCCCTGCCCACGATGCCGGTCGAGGACTACCCCCAGCTTCCGACGCTTCCGCAGCAGTCCGGGTCCATTCCCGTCGACCTGTTCTCCGAAGCCATCAGCCAGGTAGCCGTTGCAGCCGGCAAGGACGACACCCTTCCGATGCTCACGGGTATCCGTGTCGAGATCGAACAGAATTCGATCGTCCTCGCCGCTACCGACCGTTTCCGTCTCGCTGTGCGTGAACTCGAGTGGACTCCGGCAAATCCCGACGTCCAGGCTGCTGTTCTCATCCCGGCCAAGACTCTGTCGGAGTCCGCGAAAACGCTTGCCGGCAATGCAAATTCGCCGGTCGAGTTGGCTCTCGGTTCCGGCACGACCATCGGAAACGACGGACTTCTCGGCATCGTCAACGACGGACGCCGCACCACGACGCGTCTCCTCGACGCCGAGTTCCCGAAGTTCCGTCAGCTGCTGCCCGCTCAGCACACCGCGATGGCAACGGTCGAGGTCACGCCTCTCATCGAGGCCATCAAGCGTGTGGCACTCGTCGCCGAGCGTGGCGCACAGGTTCGCATGCAGTTCTCCGCTGACGGCCTGCTCCTCTCCGCTGGTGGCGACGACGCCGGCCGCGCGGAAGAGACGCTCAACGCCTCGTTCCAGGGCGAAGCACTCACCATTGCGTTCAACCCCGGTTACCTGATCGACGGGTTGAACTCGCTTCACAGCGAAAACGTTCTGTTCGGCTTCACCACTCCCAGCCGCCCGGCTGTTCTTCGCCCCGCGGCCGAGGAAGAGCCCACGGCAGACGAGTCCGGTAACTTCGCGGCGCCCTCGAGCGAGTACACGTACCTGCTGATGCCGGTTCGCCTTCCGGGCTGAGTGGTACCCCGCACTTCAGTTCGCGCCTGACCAGGGAGAACAGTATGAAGATCGGACTCGTAGGTCTCGGCAAGATGGGCTTCAACATGCGTGAGCGCTTGCGCGCGCATGGCCTCGAGGTGATCGGATACGACCCTCGACCTGAAGTCACCGACGTCGGGTCTCTTGCCGAACTCGCTGCTTCCCTCGAGGGACCTCGAGTCGTGTGGGTGATGGTTCCTGCCGGCGAAATCACTCAGAGCACCATTGCCGAACTGGCGGATGCCCTCGAGGGCGGCGATCTGGTCATCGACGGTGGAAACTCTCGCTTCACCGACGACGCCGTTCATGCCGAGCTGTTGGGCGCCCGTGAGATCGGTTTCCTCGACTGCGGTGTCTCCGGTGGCATCTGGGGCCGTGAGAACGGCTACGGACTGATGGTGGGCGGATCCGAACCCGACGTGGCGAAGGCAATGCCGATCTTCGACGCCCTTCGCCCCGACGGCGACGCGGCCGACGGTTTTGTCCATGCCGGCCCGGTCGGTGCTGGTCATTACGCAAAGATGGTGCACAACGGCATCGAATACGGCCTGATGCAGGCGTATGCCGAAGGGTACGAGCTCCTCGAGGCGGAAAGCCTGATCGCGGACGTTCCCGGTGTGCTCCGAGCCTGGTCGAAGGGAACCGTCGTACGTTCGTGGTTGCTCGATCTGCTTGTCGACGCCCTCGAGGAGGATCCGGAGCTTGCGCAGATCACGGGCTATACCGAGGATTCCGGCGAGGGCCGCTGGACCGTCGAGGAAGCCATCAAGCACGCTGTGCCCGCTCCCGTCATCTCCGCTGCTCTGTTCGCGAGATTTGCTTCACGACAGGATGATTCACCGGCCATGAAGGCTGTGTCCGCCTTGCGCAATCAGTTCGGTGGTCACGCGGTAAAGAGCGCTTCGCCCAAGAATTCGGCTTCTGGAAGCTAAGTGTTCGTTCGTAGATTTTCGCTGCGGGACTTCCGATCCTGGGATTCGCTGACGCTTGACCTCACACCGGGAACAACCGTTTTCCTCGGTTCGAACGGGCACGGTAAAACGAACGTCCTCGAGTCACTCGGGTATCTGTCGACGCTGTCGTCTCATCGAGTGTCCACGGATGCACCGATGATCCGCAGCGGTTCCGCCAGTGCTTTTGCCGGTGCAACAGTGGTCAACAACGGGCGCGAACTGACCATCGACGTCGAACTGATCGAGGGAAAGTCCAACCGCGCCAGGATAAATCAGTCTCCGACGCGTCGCCCACGCGAAGTGCTGGGGATTTTGCAGTCGGTGATGTTCGCGCCGGAAGATCTGTCGTTGGTACGTGGTGATCCTGGTGATCGTCGACGCTATCTCGACGAGTTGTTGACGTCGCGGATTCCCCGAATGGCTGCTGTCCGTGCGGATTACGACAAAGTTTTACGCCAGCGTTCGGCGCTGCTCAAAACTGCCGGTGCGGCTTTGCGCCGCGGTTCTCGTGGTGGTGAGTCGGACAACGTCCTCTCCACCCTCGAGGTGTGGGACGGGCATCTGGCCGCTCACGGCGCACAATTGTTGGCTGGGCGCCTCGAGTTGGTCCACGATCTGGCGCCGCACCTGGCGGAGTCGTATCGTTCCATCGCGCCCGAATCCCGGCCGGCCTCGATTCGATACAAGAGCAGCCTGGGTGCGTCGTTGGATCCCGAATTCACCGACCCTGCAAGGATTTCCGGTATCGACGACGTTGCGTACCTCGAGGAGAGATTCCATCTCGAGTTGGCGCAGATGCGATCGAAGGAAATTGATCGCGGAGTGTGTCTGGTCGGTCCGCATCGGGACGACCTGGAGCTGATTCTCGGCGACAGTCCGGCGAAAGGCTTTGCCAGCCATGGTGAATCGTGGTCTTTTGCGCTTTCGCTGAGACTGGCAGGTTTCGCCCTGCTACGCGCCGACGGCAGCGACCCGGTATTGATGCTCGACGACGTGTTCGCAGAATTGGACCGTCGTCGGCGTCGTGCGCTCGCCACCGTTGCCGCCACCGCAGAACAGGTGCTGATCACGGCCGCTGTTCCCGAGGACGTGCCGGACGAACTCGAGGCGACCAAGTTCGGCGTCGAAGCTTCCGATACCGGAGACGGTCGGATATCGCGGATAGTGCCCGTAGGCTCGACGGATCAGGAGGTCGAGATCGATGACTGAAGACAGCAGCGCGGCTCCGGAGCCCGAGCTCAAGGGGATCGATCTGGCGCGCCGTGCCCTCGAGGAGGCGCGCGCGACAGCCAAGGCCAACGGCAAGGCCGTCGGGCAGGGGCGTTCTTCGCCCAAATACGGAAGCGGCCGCCCGCGTCGGCGCAGCGGTTGGTCCGGCCCCGGCCCGGATGCGCGGGACCCTCAGCCGTTCGGTGCTCTCACCAGCGCTATCTCCAAGTCGCGTGGGTGGTCCCCCAAGGTGTCCGAGGGCACGGTCCTCGGTCGGTGGCCGCAGGTCGTCGGTGAAGACATCTCCGCGCACGCCGAGCCGATTTCTCTGAAAGAAGGTGTTCTCAGTATCTCCGCCGAGTCGACGGCGTGGGCTACCCAGTTGCGCATGATGCAGTCCCAGATCCTGGCCAAGATCGCTGCTGCCGTCGGTGACGGTGTCGTGAAGACGCTGCGCATCACCGGTCCGAGCGCGCCTAGCTGGCGCAAGGGTGAAAGGCATGTGAAAGGCCGCGGACCTCGCGATACGTACGGCTGAGGAAAACTCAACCAGGCCCTGGTTCTACCTATTACTTCGTGTTACAGTTAAAACTCGCTAGTGAGTGAACTGTGTCACAAGGCTGTCGTTCCCTACCGATCGGCAGGCATGAAGGAGTAGCTAGATGTCGCAGAAGATATCGACACCCGCTTCGTCGTTCGCCGAGCCGGATCACATCCTGTTGCAGGCTCGCAATGTCGAGTTCGACTGGTCCGATCTGCCCATGCACTGGATTCCGGGCGATCCGTTCAGCACACACGTTCTCAACGTGCTCCATCTTCTCCTCCCTGCCGGTGAGGAATGGTTTGTCGAGACCTTCAAGGAAGCTCTTCCTCTCATCGAGGACGAGAAACTCCGTGAAGACGTCGTCGGATTCATCGGCCAAGAGGCGATGCACTCCAACGCGCACTCGGGCGTCCTGGTCCATCTCAAGGAAAACGGTCTCGATCCGACGCCGTACACGCAGCAGATGGAGTGGACCTTCTCGAAACTGCTCGGACCGCGTCCGATGACAGGACTGCGTGCCGAGAATCACCTGGTGGAGCGCTTGGCGATCATCGCGGCCATCGAACACATCACGGCTTTCCTCGGTGACTGGGTGCTCAACGCCAAGGGACTCGACAAAGCCGGTATGCACCCGACCATGCTCGATCTGCTCCGCTGGCACGGCGCCGAAGAGGTCGAACACCGCTCCGTCGCGTACGACGTGATGCGCTACTTCGACAAGCGCGAGACACGCCGCATCCGAACGCAGATCGTCGTCACGCCGGTACTGGTGTGGCTGTGGATTCGTGGCACCAGGTTCCTCATGCGCAACGATCCCGAACTGGCCGCTCAGGCTCCCAGCCGTCGACGCCCTCACCTGTCCGATTTCATCGCGGCGGGTAAACGAGGCACGGTTCCCACGTCGTTCGAGCTGGCCAAACGGATGTCGACGTACTTCAGCAAGTCGTACCACCCCAGCAAAGAGGGCTCGACCGCCCAGGCGGTGCAATACCTGGCGTCGTCACCCGCAGCGCAGGCGGCCGCACGGTGATTTCACTCTCGAGGGTCAAGGACGTCATCTCCGGTCACGACGGGTTGCCGCGTTTTCCGGCGCCACCCGATCTGTCCGGCAAGAGCCGTCCCGACCGTGCCATGCGCATCACGGAATTGTTGGCGGACAAGTACCTTCGGGTGTTGACGGCCTACGACTACAACCCCGAGATCGCGGGCCACAACCCCGACACGGCCATGACCATGGTGGTCACCACGCGTGAGGTGGTGGCCACCGACGAGAACGTCGTTCGCCTCCGTTTCGAATCTGCCGACGGTTCAGCGATCCCGCAGTGGCATCCGGGTTCGCACTTGGACTTCCATCTACCTTCGGGTCTGCGGCGGCAGTACTCGCTGTGCGGCGACCCTGCCGATCGCACGGGATACAGCGTCGCGGTGCGCCGAATCCCCGACGGCGGTGGCGGTTCCATCGAGATGCACGCCCTGCAGCCCGGCGAGCACGTCACTGTTCGCGGCCCTCGTAACGGATTCCCTTTCGTCGGAGAAGGTAGCGCTCTGTTCGTTGCCGGTGGCATCGGCATCACGCCGATCATCGCAATGGTCCGTGCAGCAAGAGAATTGGGAATGGACTGGTACTTCGTGTACTCGGGCCGCTCCCGTGAATCCATGCCGTTCCTCGACGAGATCGCAACCTGGGATCCCGAGCGTGTCTTCGTGCGTCCGGACGACGAGTTCGGATTGCCCACCACCGCAGACCTTCTCGGGCGAGCACCGGTCGGCGGTGCCGTGTACTGCTGTGGCCCGACGCCCATGCTCGACGCCGTCCGCCGCGGTTTCCGCGATACACCATCCACTGCTTTGCATTTCGAGCGGTTCGGGGCTCCGCCGGTGATCGACGGCAAAGAATTCGAAGTGCAGCTGGTCAATTCGGGACAGGTGCTCACCGTGCCCGCCGACGAGTCCGCGCTCGACGTCATCAAGAAGACGTTGCCCGGTGTCGGGTACTCGTGTCAGCAGGGTTTCTGCGGAACCTGTCGTGTGAAGGTGCTCGCGGGTAAACCCGATCACCGCGAAAGGCGTCTGACCGACACCGAACAGGAAACGGAAATGCTCATCTGCGTATCCCGTTCCGACGGTGGACGTCTCGTTCTCGATCTCTAGATATTCCCGACTCCGAAGGGTTCGACAATGTCGAAGCACTCTCCTGTCCATGCCGTGACCGCGCGTCGCGTGACCAACGGTTCCGTCAGCCTGGCTGTGTTCGAGCAGGGCAAAGCGGACGGCGAGACCATCGTCCTGGTGCATGGGTGGCCCGACACCCATGAACTGTGGAACCGCATCGTGCCGTTGCTGGCGGACGATTTCCGCGTCGTCAGCTACGACAGCCGCGGGGCCGGTGAGAGCACGATCCCCTCGAGGGTGCAGGACTACCAACTGAGCGCACTGGCCGGCGATCTGTTTGCCGTCATCGACGCGGTCAGCCCCGGCAAGCCGGTGCACGTCCTGGCGCATGACTGGGGGTCCGTCGAAACCTGGGAAGCGGTCTGCGAGCCGGGTGCAGAGGAGAAGATCGCGTCGTTCTCGTCCATCTCGGGCCCGAATCTCGATCATCTCGGCAAGTGGATCCGGGCGAGCGCGTCCAAGCGTCGTTTCCTCGGTCCGGCGGCGCAGGGAATCGCGTCGGCCTACACCGTTCTGTTCCAGATTCCGGGCCTCTGCACCCTTCCGCTGCGTCTGTGGTTCTCCAAGCACTGGCCGGCATTTCTGGGCTTCTTCGACGGTCTGGACCCCCGTGTGGTCAACACCGCGCCCACCATCGCGGACGACATGGTGAACGGACTCAAGCTCTATCGCGCGAATATCCGGCCGTCTCTCGGCAAGCCGCGGGATCGGTACACGGACGTGCCTGTTCAGCTCATTTTGAACAAGTACGACAAAGCCGTTCGTCCGGTGGGATACGAAGACACCGAAAAATGGGTCTCCGACCTGCAGCGACGCGAAATTGCCGCGGGACACTGGTCGCCGTTTTCACATCCGGGCGAAGTTGCCGAACATGCGCGGGCATTTATCGCGAGCCTGAGAGAGCGTCGCTCGGAG
Source organism: Rhodococcus sp. KBW08 (assembly GCF_003852455.1). Classification (NCBI taxonomy): domain Bacteria; kingdom Bacillati; phylum Actinomycetota; class Actinomycetes; order Mycobacteriales; family Nocardiaceae; genus Rhodococcus; species Rhodococcus sp. KBW08. Next base: position 387,364 of record NZ_QAJJ01000005.1, on the reverse strand, counting down.
AAGCAAAGTTCCTAGCGTTTCACCTTCAGGGGATCGTAAAAATTCGTCTGCGGCGCAGCCAGGGGTGTCATTGGCCGCTTCTAGTCGGTGCTTACCAGTAAGATGGTCAACGGTAACTAGCGGCAACATTCTCGAACCCGCTCCGACGACACCCGCAAGGGCTTGCTGACGGCTGCGCTCGAGTATTGACGGAGAAGGAGAGCTACCCACCCGTGGCTGCCCAGAAGTCAGATACAAGCACTTCCAGCAAGGACTACAACGCGTCGTCCATCACCGTCCTCGAAGGACTCGAGGCGGTACGTAAGCGTCCAGGCATGTACATCGGTTCCACCGGTGAACGCGGCCTGCACCACCTCATTTGGGAGGTCGTCGACAACTCGGTCGACGAGGCGATGGCCGGACACGCCACCAAGGTCGAGGTCACCCTCCTCGAAGACGGCGGAATCCGCGTCATCGACGACGGCCGTGGCATCCCGGTCGGCATGCACGCCTCCGGAGTCCCCACCGTCGAGGTCGTGCTGACCCAGCTGCACGCCGGCGGCAAGTTCGACTCCGACTCCTACGCTGTCTCCGGTGGTCTGCACGGCGTCGGTATCTCGGTGGTCAACGCGCTTTCCACCCGGCTCGACGTCGACATCAAGGTCGACGGCTACCGGTGGCAGCAGACGTACACCGATTCCAAGCCGGGAGAGCTCGTACAGGGCGATCCGACGAAGGAGACCGGCACCACCGTCAGTTTCTGGGCCGATCCCGAGATCTTCGAGACCACCCGCTACAACTTCGAGACCGTTGCGCGTCGTCTGCAGGAAATGGCCTTCCTCAACAAGGGCCTGACCATCACGCTGACCGACGAGCGCGCCGAGGTCATCGACGACGAAGCCGCCGAGGTGGCCGAGGCTCCCAAGTCTGCTGCCGAAGAAGCCGAAGAAGCTGCTCAGGCAGCGCCGCGTAAGTCCAAGACTCGCATCTACCACTACCCCGGTGGACTCGAGGACTACGTCCGGCACATCAACAAGAGCAAGACCCCGATCCACAACTCGGTCGTGGGCTTCACCGCCAAGGGCACCGGCCACGAGCTCGAGGTCGCGATGCAGTGGAACTCCGGCTACTCGGAGTCCGTGCACACCTTCGCCAACACGATCAACACCCACGAGGGTGGCACCCACGAAGAGGGCTTCCGCGCCGCACTGACCGCAACGGTCAACAAGTACGCGCTCGAGAAGAAGCTGCTCAAGGACAAGGATCCCAAGCTCACCGGTGACGACATCCGTGAGGGACTCGCGGCCATCATCTCGGTGAAGGTCGGTGAACCCCAGTTCGAGGGTCAGACCAAGACCAAGCTCGGCAACACCGAGGTCAAGTCCTTCGTGCAGAAAGCGTGCAACGAGCACCTCGCGCACTGGTTCGAGGCGAACCCCGCCGACGCGAAAACCATTGTGAACAAGGCTGTTTCGTCGGCGCAGGCCCGCGTCGCCGCACGTAAGGCGCGTGAGCTGGTCCGTCGTAAGAGCGCGACAGACCTCGGTGGCCTGCCGGGCAAGCTCGCCGATTGCCGCTCCAACGATCCGGAGAAGTCCGAGATCTACATCGTGGAGGGCGACTCCGCAGGCGGCTCGGCCAAGTCCGGCCGAGACTCGATGTACCAGGCGATCCTCCCGCTTCGCGGAAAGATCATCAACGTCGAGAAGGCGCGTATCGATCGCGTCCTCAAGAACACCGAAGTCCAGTCGATCATCACCGCGTTCGGCACGGGCATCCACGACGAGTTCGACATCGCCAAGCTGCGCTATCACAAGATCGTGCTCATGGCCGACGCCGACGTCGACGGTCAGCACATCGCAACGCTGCTGCTCACGCTGCTGTTCCGCTTCATGCGGCCGCTCGTCGAGCACGGCAAGGTCTACCTCGCGCAGCCGCCGCTGTACAAGCTCAAGTGGCAGAAGGGTGCGCAGCCGGAATTCGCGTACTCCGACCGTGAGCGCGACGCGATGGTCAAGGCCGGCCTCGAGTCCGGCAAGAAGATCAACAAGGACGACGGCATCCAGCGCTACAAAGGCCTCGGCGAGATGAACGCCAAGGAGCTGTGGGAAACCACGATGGACCCGACGGTGCGCGTTCTGCGTCTCGTCACGCTCGACGACGCGGCTGCTGCCGACGAGCTGTTCAGCGTGCTGATGGGCGAAGACGTCGAAGCGCGACGCAGCTTCATCACCCGCAATGCCCGGGACGTTCGTTTCCTCGACGTGTAGGGCCTGCAGCCCTGTGCGCGGTTGAGGAGTCCCTGGACTCCCTTTCCGCGCACAGGGGCTTGCCCCCTCTTTTAAGAAAGTGAGCTCATGACCGACACCACGTTGCCACCGGACGGTCCGCAACACGACCGGATCGAACCGGTCGACATCCAGCAGGAAATGCAGAACAGCTACATCGACTACGCCATGAGCGTCATCGTCGGTCGCGCTCTGCCGGATGTCCGCGACGGACTGAAGCCGGTGCACCGCCGCGTGCTCTACGCGATGTACGACAACGGATATCGTCCGGACCGCGGATACGTGAAGTCTGCCCGACCGGTCGCCGAGACCATGGGTAACTACCACCCCCACGGCGACTCCTCGATCTACGACACGTTGGTCCGTATGGCCCAGCCGTGGTCGCTGCGTTACCCGCTCGTCGACGGTCAGGGAAACTTCGGCTCCCGCGGCAACGACGGCGCAGCCGCCATGCGTTACACCGAGTGCAGGCTCACGCCGCTCGCGATGGAAATGCTGCGCGAAATCGACCACGAGACAGTCGATTTCACCCCGAACTACGACGGCAAGACGCAGGAACCGACGGTTCTGCCCAGCCGTATCCCGAACCTTCTGATCAACGGTTCCAACGGCATCGCCGTCGGTATGGCCACCAACATTCCGCCGCACAACCTGCGTGAAGTTGCCGAGGCCATCTACTGGGCGCTCGACAACTTCGAAGCGGACGAGGAAGCCACCCTCGCGGCCGTCATGGAGCGCATCAAGGGACCCGACTTCCCGACGCACGGGCTCATCGTCGGTGGACAGGGCATCCAGGACGCCTACACCACCGGCCGTGGCTCCGTTCGTATGCGCGGCGTCGTCGAGATCGAAGAAGATGCCAAGGGCCGCACCACGATCGTCATCACCGAGCTGCCCTACCAGGTCAACCCGGACAACCTGATCACCTCCATCGCGGAGCAGGTTCGTGACGCCAAGATCGGTGGCATCTCCGACATCCACGACGAGTCCTCGGACCGCGTCGGCATGCGCATCGTCGTCACCGTCAAGCGTGACGCCGTTGCCAAGGTCGTGCTGAACAACCTTTACAAGCACACCCAGCTGCAGACCAGCTTCGGCTGCAACATGCTCTCCATCGTCGACGGAGTGCCGCGCACGCTGCGCCTCGACCAGATGATCCGTCTGTACACGGCGCATCAGCTCGAGGTCATCGTTCGTCGTACCAGGTACCTGCTTCGCAAGGCACAGGAGCGCGCCCACATCCTGCGCGGTCTGGTCAAGGCCCTCGATGCTCTGGACGAGGTCATCGCCTTGATCCGTGCGTCGCAGACCGTCGACATCGCTCGCGCCGGATTGATGGAGCTCCTCGACGTCGACGAGATCCAGGCCGACGCCATCCTCGGAATGCAGTTGCGTCGTCTGGCCGCCCTCGAGCGTCAGAAGATCGTCGACGAGTTGGCCGAGATCGAACTCGAAATCGCGGACCTCGAAGACATTCTGGCTCGCCCGGAGCGTCAGCGCGCGATCGTTCGTGACGAGCTCAAGGAAATCGTCGACAAGTACGGCGACGACCGTCGTACTCGCATCATCGCCGCCGACGGAGACGTCAACGACGAGGATCTGATCGCCCGCGAAGACGTTGTCGTCACGATCACCGAGACCGGCTACGCCAAGCGCACCAAGACCGATCTTTACCGCTCGCAGAAGCGCGGCGGCAAGGGTGTTCAGGGTGCCGGCCTCAAGCAGGACGACATCGTCTCGCACTTCTTCGTCACCTCGACGCACGACTGGCTGCTGTTCTTCACCACGAAGGGCCGCGTCTACCGCGCGAAGGCTTACGAGCTGCCCGAGGCGAGCCGTACCGCTCGCGGCCAGCACGTTGCCAACCTGCTGGCCTTCCAGCCGGACGAGCGCATCCAGTCCGTCATCCAGATCAAGACGTACGAAGACGCGCCATACCTGGTGCTCGCCACACGCAACGGTCTGGTCAAGAAGTCCAAGCTCACCGACTTCGACTCCAACCGCAGCGGTGGCATCGTCGCCATCAACCTGCGTGGTGAGGACGAACTGGTCGGCGCTGTTCTCTGCTCCGCCGACGACGACCTGCTCCTGGTCTCGGCACAGGGCCAGTCGATCCGCTTCTCTGCCACCGACGAGGCACTGCGTCCGATGGGCCGCGCCACTTCCGGTGTCCAGGGCATGCGTTTCAACGGCGACGACGAGCTGCTTTCGCTCAACGTCGTTCGTGAAGGAACATTCCTCCTGGTCGCCACCTCGGGCGGTTACTCCAAGCGAACCGGCATGGAGGATTACCCGGTGCAGGGTCGCGGCGGCAAGGGCGTACTCACGATTCAGTACGACAAGAAACGTGGCACTCTGGTCGGTGCGCTCATTGTCGACGACGACGACGAGCTGTACGCGATCACCTCGGGCGGCGGCGTCATCAGGACGGCTGCCAAGCAGGTTCGTAAGGCGGGACGCCAGACCAAGGGCGTGCGTCTGATGAACCTCGGCGAAGGCGACACACTGCTCGCGATTGCGCGCAACGCCGACGAGCCCGAAGAGCTCGCTGCAGAGACCACCGACAACGCAGACAATGCCGATGGAGCTAAGGAGTCCTAGTGAGCACTCCCAACCAGCCGGGCAGTGACCGGAAGAGCGAAAGCCCTTCAGGTCAGGTGCCACCGAAGCCGGAGCAGGCAACTGCTCCGGCGGGGCCGCAGACCTCGAAACCTGCAGCTCCAGCGGACGGCGGACCCAAAGCTTCCGAGGCAGCTCCGGCGCCCAAGGCACCGGAGCCGCCTCGCGGCCCGTCGGATTCGGCTCAGAAGCCGGCGGCTGCGGCTCCCGAGGCCGCGGGTGCGGGTGCGGCCAAGGGACAGGCTCCTTCTGCTCCTTCTGTGGCTCCGGCTGCGCCGGTAACTCCGGCGAAGGGTGATGGTCAGGCTCCGCCGCAACCGGTTGCCAATCAGGCTCGTGGCAGCCAGGCACCGCCGTGGCAGCGCGGACCCCAGCCGTCAGGCCAGCCCCAGGGTCAGCCGTCTCAGGCGCCGAAGGCTCCTGCTCAGAACCCGAGTGCTCAGAACCCGGCTGTTCAGAACCCAGTCAAGGCTCCGGCACCGCAGAACCAGGTTCCGCAAAGTCAGCCGCAGACCAACATCACGCGCCCTGCCGGCGCTGGTGCCCCTGCGGGTCGACCGGCAGCTCCGGCCGGGGGTAAGCCGCCTACGGGTCCGCAGCGTCCTGCCGCGGCCGGCCCGGCGCAGGGTGGCCCGGCTAAATCTCCCGCACCCAAGGGACAGCCGCAATCGGGCCGACCCACCGGTGCACAGCCGGCACGTCCCGTCGTGACAGGAACGGCAGCGGCTGCAGCTACCGGTGGTATCGCCGGCGCGGCAGCAGCCAAGAGCAACGCACCGACCGTCGCAGCCAAGGCAGTTGCACCCGCGGGCGCAGATCCGAGGGCTGCAAATCCGAAAGCAAAAGCCGCCGCGATCGACGGGCCCACCCGGCACATCGATCGCAAGGATCTGCCGAAGGACATGCCTGACCTCTCCGAGGCCAAGCATCCGTTGCCTGCTGCGGTGAAGGGTGAGAAAACTCACGCCGGACCGGCTTCGGTTGTCGACGGTGCGCCGCTGCGCGCAACGGTCCAGATCCGTCGGATCGACCCGTGGTCCACGCTCAAGATCACCTCCGTGATCTCGGTGTCGCTGTTCTTCGTGTGGATGGTGGCCGTCGGACTGCTCTACGTCGTCCTCGACGGTATGGGCGTCTGGGATCGCCTGAACAACGCGTTCACCGACATCGTTGCCGACGGCGGCTCGGACGGTCTGGTGACGGCCGGCCAGGTGTTCGGCTACGCCGCGCTGATCGGTATCGCGAACATGGTGCTTTTCACGGCGCTCGTCACGATCGGATCGTTCATCTACAACCTCTGCAGCGACCTGGTTGGTGGCGTCGAGGTAACTCTCGCCGACCGCGACTGACCTGCGAAAACATTGCTCCGCCGGGCCCGTTTTGGTGTCAGCGGCCCGGTGGGGTAATCTTTGGAATCGGTTCAGGGGCCTATAGCTCAGGTGGTTAGAGCGCTTTACTGATAATGAAGAGGTCGGAGGTTCAAGTCCTCCTAGGCCCACTCCCATGTGCCGAAGAAGGGTTGCTGGAATGAAGGTTTTCCTGCTTGTCGGGGCCGGAATTCTGGTAGCTCTCGGGGTCACCAAGCTGATCAAAAGTCAGCGCGGGGACAAGGTTTGGCACGATTTGGAAACAGGATAGAACCTAGGTACTCTGACTCCGGTCAGAAAACCGAACGGGGCCTTAGCTCAGTTGGTAGAGCGCTGCCTTTGCAAGGCAGATGTCAGGAGTTCGAATCTCCTAGGCTCCACAGTAAGAAAACACCCTCCCGGGATCCGGGAGGGTGTTTTTGTATCTCCACCCACCGTTTGTCGACCCTCTGTTTGTCGACCCTCTGTTTGTCGACCCACCGACGGTCTCGTGGCCCTCCCCCTTTTGAGCGAACGGCACTTTCGGCGCACTGAAGGCGATGAACATGCCGTTCGCTCGGAGTGGGGTGGCTAGAACCGCGCCCACTATGGACCGTTCGTCCCGAATTCTCCGGAAAGTCTAGTGGTCATAACCAGCCGGGCGTAGCGTGAGGAGAACCCAATTTCAGGAGGTTCGTAGTGCTTCACAACGACATTCCCAGCCACGGTGAAATTGCCGCACTCGCGGAGGTGGAAGGGCCCACCTGCATCACCATCGTGACTCCGACTGAAGATGCGCCGCAGGATCATGACAAAGCGCGCATCGCCTTCAAGGACCAGGTCCGCTCGGCACTCGCATCGGTGGAGGATCCGGCCGAGCGCAAACTGTTCGAGGCCGAATACGCAGAGCTCGACGACGACGACGATTTCTGGCGCTTCCAGTCGCGCTCATTGGTCACGTACGCGACGCCGGAGCGTCTGGTGACCTTCCGCCTCCCCAACCGTCTGCAAGCGCTCGAAACGGTCAGCGATCGGTTCCATCTCAAGCCGCTGCTTCGTTCTGTGACCTTCCCCCAGACGGCGTTCGTTCTCGCTCTGGCAGAGGGGTCGGTGCGACTGATCGAGATTGCCGCCGATCAGCCCGCCGACGAGGTTCGTGTCCAGGGAATGCCGAAGAACGCTGCGGATCACGCGGGCAAGTCCTCGATCAACAGTCGCACCGAAGCGGGTCGACTGTCGGGGTCGGACAGCCGAAAGTTGCGCGTCAATCAGTACGCCCGCGCAGTCGATCACGAGGTTCGCGGTGTGCTCGCCGGCCGTGACGTCCCCTTGATTCTGGCCGCTGCGGAACCCATCGCGTCGGTGTACCGCTCCGTGAACTCGTACCGCCACCTGGTCGACAAAACCGTCGAGGGAAACCCGGAAGCCTTGTCGACGCAGGAAGTGGCGGACGGTTCGCGTCCTGCGCTCGACGATTTCCACGCCGAGCAGCTCGCGGCGGTGCGTGACACCTTCAACGTGCGCACCGAACAGGGACGCACTCAAACCGACGTAGCCGACGTGGCCACCGCCGCGACCTACGGCCAGGTCGACACCGTCTTCATCGACATCGATTCCGTCGTACCCGGAAGTCTCGATCCCCAGACGGGCGCTCTCACGACCGGCGCGTCGACCAACGGAAGCACCTACGGGGTCGTCGACGAGATCGCTCGTCGTGCGCTCCTGACGGGTGCTCGGGTACTCGCTGTACGCGCAGAGGACATTCCGGGCGGCGGCGCAGTTGCCGCGATTTTGCGCTTCGCCCCGTAAACAGACTGGACGCGTGTGCGCCTCGTGACCTTATTCGGGCACGGGGCGCATACGATTCCGGCATGAAACGTGTGTGGGAACGGCTGCGCCTCTATTGCAAGACGCTGCATCCGGTCGGGCTTGCCTTTGCTCTGGTCTTCTTCACCTGGTCGATGAGTCCCTCCCTGTTGCCGCGCGCGTGGTACCTGCAGGGCGTTGCGACAGGCATCTCGCTCGCGATGGGGTACGGCGTCGGCGTGACGGTTGCCTGGATGATCCGCAAGTGCGGCGTCGAACCGCAGTGGTCGGATCGCACCAAGAAGACCGGCTGGCGAGTCCTGTTGGTCGCGGCCGTCATTCTTGTTCCGACGTTCTTGGTCCTCGGTTCGTGGTGGCAGCAGATCGTCCGGGATCTTGTCGAAGCTCCCCGCACCAATCAGGCGAATTACCTTCTGGTGCTGATGATTTCGCTCGGCATCTGGTTCATCCTGCTCGAGGCCGGTCGCGGTCTTCGTTTCACCACCAACAAGCTCACCGCAGTCGCACTTCGGTTCGTTCCCCTCGAGGCGGCGAAGGTCGGCAGCTTGATCGTCATCTTCGCGCTCGGCATCTTCATCGTGAACGGTGCGCTGTACAACGGGCTGATCGCGTTCGCGAACTGGAGTTTCTCCGGTGCCGATCACGAAACACCGGACGGCATCGAGCAACCCATGATCGCCGAGCGCAGTGGTTCGCCGATGTCGGCGGAAGCCTGGGATTCCCTGGGCCAGGAGGGGCGCACCTTCATGGGCAGCGGTCCCACCGCAGCCGAGATCTCTGCGCTGACCGGACGTGAAGCGAAACAACCCATCCGCGTGTACGCCGGACGTGAATCCTCGGACTCGATCAACGGTGTTGCAGAGCGCGTCGTCGACGAGTTGGAGCGCACAGGCGGCTTCGACCGCGGAACTCTCGCAGTCGTGACGACCACCGGTCGTGGTTGGGTGAACGAGGACGTCGCGTCGGCATTCGAGTACGTCGAGGGCGGCGACACGGCGATCGCGTCGATGCAGTACTCGTTCCTTCCGAGTCCGTTGGCCTTCATCGCAGACCGCGAGACGCCGATGATCGCCGGGCGGGCACTCTTCAACGCGGTCTACGCCAAGTGGATCGACCTGCCCGTGGAGACGCGGCCGGAGCTGGTTGTCTTCGGTGAGAGCCTCGGCTCCTACGGTGGCCAGGCCGCATTTGCCGGCGCCCAGGACATGATGACGCGCGTCGACGGCGCACTGTGGGTCGGAACCCCCAACTTCACTGCCCAATGGCAGGAAATCACGGACAGTCGCGACTCGGGGTCGAAGGAAATTCTGCCGGTGATCGACGGTGGACGCGCCATTCGGTTTGCCGGTGATCCGGAGGATCTGGAGCTGAAGTCGGATTGGGACGACGATCGCATCGTGTACTGGCAGCACGCCAGCGACCCGATCACGTGGTGGTCCTTCGACCTGCTGCTCAACAAGCCGGATTGGCTCAAGGAACCGCTGGGCCGCGACGTGGATCCGGGAATGACGTGGGTGCCTCTCGTGACCTTCTGGCAGGTCACCCTCGACATGGTCTTCTCGGCGGACGTCCCGTCCGGGCATGGTCACAATTACGGCGAGGATGCAGCGGACATGTGGGCCAAGATCCTGCATCCCGAGGCCTGGACCTCGACCGATACCGACAAGCTTCGTGCGCTGCTGACCACTAATCTGGAGCCCACGAAGTAGTCGTAAACGGTTGTAATACAGCCTGTTAAGGCGAAAACCTCACGAAAAAGTGTTACGTGAGGTATGTGTTACTCTGCGTTCGCTGTGTGCCAAGCCACAGCGCAGGCGAACGTGGGGAGATCGAAACGTGAAGAGCAGAGCATGGTGGGCGGCCGGGGTCTCCGTCGCAGCACTGGTCATGGGTGCTGTGACGGCCCCCGCCGCAATGGCTGAACCGGCGGATTTCTACACGCCGCCGTCCGAGCTCCCGGACGGTGCCAACGGAGATCTCATCAAGAGTGAGCCGTCACCACTGCTGCTGAGCGTGCCCGGATCGAATGGTGCATGGCCGGCAACCGCCACCAAGATCATGTACCGAAGCGAGGACGCCAAGGGTGCCCCCGTTGCCGTGACGGGCACCTATCTCGAACCGTCGAATCCGTGGACCGGGCAGGGGGCGCGTCCACTGGTTGCCGCGGCGGTGGGAACGCACGGACAGGGCGATCAGTGCGCACCGTCCAAGCTGTTCAACACCGGCATCGAGTACCAGTTCCCGACGGACGTCATGGTCGGCTACGAGTCCATCTGGGTGAACACGTTGCTGCTCAACGGCATTGCCGTCGTAGTCACCGATTACGAGGGCCTCGGGACTCCGGGCGATCACACCTACGTCAACCGTGAAGCCGAAGCACATGCGGTTCTGGACTCGGTGCGCGCCGCTCAGCAGCTCCCGAACACGAGCATTCCCGCCGACGGCCCCGTCGGACTGTGGGGCTACTCGCAAGGTGGTGGAGCTGCCGCTGCCGCAACGGAATTGAAGCCGTCGTACGCTCCCGAGCTTGATCTCAAGGGCACCTACGCAGGTGCACCGCCCGCCGATCTGGCGGCGACGCTGCAGCAGGTCGACGGCACGTTCCTCACCGGAGTGATCGGCTACGCGCTCAACGGGATCCTTGCGCAGTACCCCGAGGTTCAGCCGCTGCTCGACGCCGAGATCAACGATCGTGGCCGACAGATGTTGGCCGCCACCAAGAACCAGTGCGTCGCCGAAAGTGGATTGCAGTTCGGCTTCCAGCAGTCGTCGAGCTTCACCAATTCCGGTGAATCACTGTCCGCGGTTCTGGCCCGTCTGCCCATGGCGCAGGCGATCCTCGACGAGCAGAAGATCGGCAAGCTGACGCCGGAGTCGCCCGTGCTCATTCAGCATGGCCGCTCCGATGACATCGTTCCGTTCGGCCAGGGACAGCAACTGGCGCGAGACTGGTGCGGTAAGGGCGCAACGGTGCAGTTCTCCGTCAACGAACTGCCCCCGATCATTCCGGGCTTGGCAATCAATCACGCGACGCCGTACCTGGTGGGCACCCCCGAATCCGTCGGATACATGATCGATCGCTTCAACAACGTCCCGGCACCGTCCAACTGCTGAACGTGAACATCGAAAAGCCCCGGAACGCAATATGTTCCGGGGCTTTTCTCATGTCGACTAAGCGGTCTTTTCGGCCGAGTTCTCCTCGAGGCGAGGGGGTGCGGAAGCGACCGGCGGATGTTCGCGTCGGCGGCTCTTGAAGAACACCGCGCCGCCGATCACCGCGACGCCGGCGATGACGAACACGGTGACGCGCTTGCGGCCGCGAGGCTTCTCGGTGCGTTCCGCGGACTTGGCGGGGATGGCCTTGGCGCGCTCGACGCCCTTCTTGGCGAGGACTTTGCCCTGGCGACCCAGGAACAACCCGACCTGCCCGGCGCCGCGAGCAACCGAAGTGGCGACCACCGCAGCGATGCGGCGAGCGTTGTCGGCTGCCTCGGACTCTTTGATACGAGCCGCTGTCTCTTCGAGGTAGGCGGCAGTCTCGTCGAAGGTGTCTTCGACGCGGGCGCGCGCGTGATCGAAGGTGTCGGGCAACTGCGTGCTGAGGGACTCGGTCACTCGTGTCATGACTTCACTTTGCCACAACGGCTGTACCGGGGTCGGTCGGTCGCAGATCGGACCTACGATGGGTGAATGTCGACCTCCCCTGCACGGTCCCGTCGAAGCCCAGGCCGACCTGCGATTACGTCGACTGACGAGATTCTCGATGCAGCGGAGCGGGTGGGTTTGGACCGCTTGACGAGGGCGGAGGTCGCACAGGTCCTGGGCGTTTCTGCCGCGACGATTCGCCATCACGTCGACTCGACCGATCGTCTGTACTCGTTGGCATGCGCGAGAGCTTTCGGACGTCTGCAGTTGGATTCGGATTCGAAGTCCTGGCAGGACTACCTTCGGACGCTAGGTCAGCGGTTCGCTGAACTCGTGACTGCTACGCCTGGGCTCGAGGACTATGTGCTTCGAGGGCCTTACGAAGAGGGCACTCTGGAGCAGTTCGAGCGAATCATGAATGAGGTACTTCTACGGAATCCCGAATTCGACCGTGCAACAGCACATTTACTCGGTTCTCGGACATTGATCATTTCGGCGGCACTGCATACACCGGCGCGCAATCGTTACCCGGATTCGCGGTATCCGAAGCCTGACACCCTCTCGGCTGTTGTTTCCTGGACGCTCGACGCCTTCCTGGTCGGTGCCGAGAAGATGATCGACTCCGGTCTCATACCCACGGTCGTTCCAACTCCTGACGCTTCGTGGACTCACATTTCAGATCACTAGATGCCATGCCCTCGATAGGAAGGTAAGGCAACCCACATTAATTATTGCTACTGTGGCAATTATGAATAGACACAGGTGGAGGCCAAGATTCCTGGTTGCAGCCGGGGCTGCGTTAGTGCTCGCGCTCGCTGGATGTTCATCGAACACGGACGTGGACGACGATGGAAGTCCGGCAGCGAGTGGAAGTTATCCGGTGACCATCAGTACGGAATCCGGAGACGTGATCATCGAGTCGGCACCTGAACGGATCGTGACTCTGGGAAACCCGGCGTTCGAGAACGTCGTGGCGCTGGGATCGCACCCCGTGGCCGCGAGCGTGACCAACATCGACAAGCTTCCCTATCTGGCGGACTACGTGGGAAACGAGGCGCTCGACGAGTCCTTGGCTGACATCTATGCAGGGCAAGTGAATTTCGAGCGGATGCTTGCGGTCGAACCGGATCTCATCATCGCGCCTGCTTGGCCGGTTTTCACCGAGCCCGCTACGTTGGAGCGGCTCCGAACAATCGCTCCCACTTTGATATTCGACATGCAGGACGCAGACAACGATTGGAGAGTCGGCGTTCAGCAGGTCGCGGATGCGTTGGGCAAATCCGAGCAAGGCCAGGCGCTGATCTCCGCGGCAGTCGACGAGTTCACCGGTGTGGCAGCGGCGAACCCGGGACTTGCGAAGCGGCCGTACTCATTCGGGCTCTACTACAAGGAGCAGATTTCGCTGGGTTCAGGGGGAAACATTCTGCGCCTCTTCGGAATGAGACCGGCTGAGGACCAGGCGACGGTGGAATCGACGGGAACTCCGGTGACGTATTCGGGTGAGACCGCCGGCGACGTCGACGGCGAAGCCGTACTTCTGATGCCGTCACCCCGGGATTCCATCGCGAGCCTCGAACAATCGCCCTTCTGGGAGTCGAATCTCAAACCCCGCGTCGTATGGCTCAGTGATGCACAAGGAGAGGCGATCAACAATGCCGGTGTACTCGGAAAGACGTGGCTGCCGGGAAATCTGGGCACCGCGTTGAGCGGACTGGGTTAGCCGAGCATGGACAGTGCAAGAGAATCTCGGCTACCTGAGGGCATGGTCATGACCGTTGCCTCGATTGCCGAGGTGGAACAGCGCGCGGACGACACCGCTCGAGTTGTGTTGCAGTCGAGTGAGTTCGGGAACCTGATCGTTCGCGGGGCAGCGCCGGTGTTCAAGTTGTTCGTGCCTCGGGATCCGGCGGACGAGATGATGCTCCCCACGTTGGGGTCGGACAAACTCGCGGTTCCCAGCTGGGAGGCCGATTCCCGGCGTCCGATCGGACGTTCGTACACGGCAATCGATTTCAATCCGGGCGATCATCAGATCACATTCGATGTCATAGATCTCGGGAAGCCGGATTGGTGGCTCAACCGTACGGGCGTAGGAAGTCGCGTTGGGGTGATCGGGTTCAAACACGAACTCGTGCTTGTTCCGGGCGTCACTGACGTCGTTGCAGTGGGCGACAGATCTGCGCGCCCGGCTGTCGGATCCCTGACGAATTTCGCCGAACAAGTTCGAATACACAGCTTCACGGGTCCGTCAGGCGAGCACGGATTCCCTGATATCGAATGGGTGGACATACTGGATCGGACCAAGGTGCGGACGGAATCGACGATGTTGTGGATCGGCGGCGAGAAAAGTCGTGTCGCCCGCTTGCGCAACCAAGCGATCGAAAACGGCCTACCGCCGTCCCGGATGATCGCATTGCCGTACTGGTCGGCGGGGCGAACGCGCGACGAGTTCGATCATGCTCTGTACCGGCTGTACCAACGCGCCGCTGCGGACGGAATCGACATTTCCGATCCGGTCGTCGCCGCCGACATCGAATTGCAGTGACGCGTGCTCCGTCGAGCGGAATTGGCGGGCTCACATCCGCGAGAACGTCGGCAATGGCACGATGGTGGTGTGACTTCAACTCATCAGACCGCAACCGCAACGCTGCACACGAACCGCGGCGACATCAAGATCGCTCTGTTCGGCAACCATGCGCCGAAGACCGTCGAGAACTTCGTCGGCCTCGCCGACGGCTCGAAGGAGTACACCACCGCAAACGCCGCCGGCACCAAGACCGGCCCGTTCTACGACGGTGCCATCTTCCACCGCGTCATCGACGGCTTCATGATCCAGGGTGGCGACCCCACCGGCACCGGCACCGGCGGCCCGGGCTACAAGTTCGGTGACGAGTTCCACCCGGAACTGCAGTTCGACCGCTCCTACCTGCTGGCCATGGCCAACGCAGGCCCGGGAACCAACGGCTCGCAGTTCTTCATCACTACCGGCCCGACGCCGCACCTGAACCGTCGCCACACCATCTTCGGTGAGGTTCTCGACGACGATTCCAAGAAGGTTGTCGACGCTATCTCCTCGACCGCCGTCGATCGTGGCGATCGTCCGGTCGAGCCCGTCGTGATCAACAGCATCACCATCTCCTGAACAGGTAAAACAAGCAGATGACGAACCCCGGTTGGGGCGGCGGTGCGAGTGAGGGCATCCCGCCCCAACCGCGGTGCGTCCGCCATCCAGATCGACCTACCGCACTTTCCTGCAATCGTTGTGGACGCCCGGCGTGCCCGGACTGCCTTCGCGAGGCGGCGGTGGGATACCAATGTGTCGACTGTGTAGCTGCCGGTCAACGCGATGTCCGTCCCGTTCGGGGCGTCGCCGGAAACACCGTGAGCCCCACCCGAGCGGTCCCGGTCGTGACGTACACCTTGATGGGGCTCAACGTCCTGGCGTTCCTCGCGACCTTCGCGCAGTCGCGAAGCATCATGAACAATCAGGTCGGCTCGTCGATCTTCGCGAACTGGGCACTCAATCCGGGTCTGGTCGCCAGCGGCGACTGGTTCCGGCTCATCGGCTCCGGGTTCCTGCACTTCGGCATCTTGCATCTCGCGGTCAACATGTACGCGCTCTACATCCTAGGGCGCGACACCGAAATAGTGATGGGCCGCTCCCGGTACATCGGCATCTACCTGGTTTCGCTCCTCGGCGGTTCCGCCTCGGTGATGGCGTTCCAGCCGGTGTTCTCCTCGCTCACGGCCCTGTCCTGGACTGCTGGGGCGTCGGGTGCGATCTTCGGCATCATGGGTGCACAGGCAGTTCTTCTCCTGCGTTTGCGTCGAAGCCCGGTCCCGATCATCTCGGTGATCGCGATCAACGTGATCATCAGCATCTCGCTGCCCGGGATCTCGTTCTGGGGTCACGCGGGAGGCCTGGTGGCCGGTGCCGCAACGGCAGCTGCCTTCCTGTACGTCCCGCAGTGGTTGGGCGCCGGCGAGAACCGAGTGAAAGCAGTGCGGATCGGCTGGATCGCTTTTGGTGCCGTCACCGTGGTGACAATCGGAGTCATCGTGCTCCGCGTCGTCCAACTGCGCGAACAGTTGGGGATCAGCTAGCAAGAATCGTGCACCTGAGCACAGGTGCACGATTCTCCTGCTTCTATCGTTCAGCCGCCGATGACGGACTCGCAGGCGAACGTGATCTCGAAGCTCGACGTCTCCGTCGGGTTGCTCCCGTCCCGGGCGCCGATTCCCTCGCCCGTCACCACGAAGGTATTGCCGTCCTGCTTGGCACTGGCAGACCCGCCGGGCAGACCCGGTGCGAATCCGGCGGTGTACGGCAAACCGTTCGATCCACCCTCGCTTCCGGCGATTCCAGCAGTCTGAACCGTGCCGGATTCATCGATGATGGCCGAGGCGGTCAATACGCCGTAGGTCGCATTTTCCGCGTCGAGCAGTGTCATCACTGTCGTGCCGCCGTCCTTTGCGCACTTCGTCTCGAATTTGGCGTCAAGTGCCTTCCCACCGACGCTGACCGAGGACGTAGCGGACGAAGCGCCGGTAGCGGTCTTTTCCGAGTCAGTCTTGTCGGAGTCGCTGCCGCAGGCGGCGGTGAAAAAAGCGACCGCCGCGATGGTGGCAGCGGCTGCGGTGGAGGACCGGCGGGTCATCGTGGTCCGAACCAACTTCGTCATGTTCTGTCCTTCAAGTCATGCGGTGCGTGCGCACTTGCTCCGGCTATTTCGCCGACAACACTAGCCACTGACTCGATGCCAGTAGCTCTAAACCCGCAGCTCAGACGGTTTTGTCGCGTTCGACTGTTCAAGGACGTTCGTCAAGCTGCCCGGAATCATTTGCCGGATCGTCGGGAGTAATCGCACATGCGGGGACGGCTTCTGTAGAGATTGTCCACATAGGTTGAGCTCGGTGGTGCTTCTACTGTGGCTTGAGTCACTTCGTCGATAGCACCGCTGACCTTTTCCGAGGAGTACCCCTGCCATGACCTCCACCGATAGCACCACCACTGACGGTGGGGTTGCACCGAGCGAGATCGAATCTCGCGTGGTGAAGAAGGTAGCGCGACGGCTGATCCCCTTTCTGATCCTGCTCTATTTCGTGAACTATCTGGATCGTACGAACATCGCCTTCGCGAAGCTCACCATGAGCGCCGACCTCGGGATGACCGAGACTATGTTCGGCCTCGCCTCCGGGCTCTTCTTCGTCGGCTATCTACTGTTCGAGGTGCCGAGCAACCTGGCCCTGCACCGCTTCGGCGCCCGGCTGTGGATCGCGCGCATCATGCTCACCTGGGGCATCCTCGCCGCCGCGTTGGCATTCGTGCCGAATGTCGGCAGCCTCTACTTCCTGCGCATCCTGCTGGGTATCGCCGAGGCCGGCTTCTTCCCCGGAGTCCTTCTCTACCTGACCTTCTGGTTCCCGAAGAAGTACCGCGTACGCCTGATGGGCTTGTTCCTGCTGACGCTTCCGCTCTCGTCGGCGCTCGGCGCCCCGCTCTCGGCCGCCATCATCCAGTACGGCGACGGTCTGTTCGGCCTGGCTGGATGGCGCGTGATGTACCTGATCGAGGGTCTGCCCGCCGTGATCTTGGCGTTTGTCGTCTGGTTCTACCTCACCGATCGTCCCGCCGACGCCAAGTGGTTGACCCTCGAGGAGCGCACGTGGTTGATGAAGTCCATGGCGGATGAGGAAAAGGAACTCGGCGACGCCGGTCACCAGTCTGCCGGCAAGACCCTGCGTGATCCCCGCGTCATCGGGTTCGGTCTGGTCTACTTCGGAATCACCTACGGCCTCTACGCTTTGAGCTTCTTCCTGCCGAGCATCGTCGCGGGATTCAAGCAGACGTTCAATACTGATTTCTCGCTCGTCGAGACGGGTCTGATCGTGGCCGTCCCCTACGCGATCGGCGCTGTCGCGATGGTGCTGTGGAGCCGCCATTCCGACAAGACGGGTGAACGGATGTGGCACGTTGCAGCTCCGACGCTCCTGGGCGCGGTATCCATTCCGATTGCGCTGTATCTGGATTCACCGTTCACCGTCATGATTGCGGTCTCGCTCACGGCCGTCGGCGTCCTGTGCGCGCTCCCCGTCTTCTGGTACCTGCCCACCACGTTCCTGACGGGCGCCAGCGCGGCTGCGGGTATCGCGATGATCAACTCGATCGGCAATGCGTCGGGCTTCGGCGCTCCGTACATCACCGGCTGGCTCACCGATGTGACCGGAAATGCCAAGGCAGGTTTGTGGGTGGTGGGCGCCGTGATGCTCTGCGCCGCAATCCTTGTAGTGGTTCTGGCCAAGCGATCGAGCAAGCCCGCTCAGATCTGACCGAGTTTCCCCGCACTGGCACGCAGCCGGATCAGGAGCGCAAGATCGAGCGCCTGGTCCGGCTGACGCCACTGTGTGCCGATCAACCGGTCGATCGATTCGAGGCGTTGGTACAGGGTGTTGGCGTGAATCGCGAGCGCTGCGGCGGTCGCGGAGTGCTTGCAATTGTGCGACAGGTACGACGCGAGGGTGTCCAATAGCGGAACGCCGCGTCGCTGCTCCTCCTCGAGGAGTGGGCCGAGGGACCGCTGCGTCAGTGCTTCCAGTTCTTCGCGGCCGGTGCGGCTGAGCAGAATTCGGTAGATGCCGAGTGAACTTGCCGGTTCCACGTGTGAGGCCCGCCCGAGCGTCTCGAGGACGTCGACAGTGTGCTGCGCCTCGACATAGGCTCGCGCCAGACCTTCCGCTCCCACTGCGGGATCGGCGATTCCGACGGTCGGGTTCTCCGCCGGCTGCACCCACACCGCCGCGACCTCTGCCGGTGACATTCCGGGAATCAATGCGATGACCCGTGAACCATGCTCGGCAACAACAGTTCCCGAGGGAAATGCAATTTCCTCGATACTGCGACGAGTACGGTCGACGGCGTCTGCCGGGCGGGCCACCACGACGGTGTACGAGCGGTCGGGGTTGAGCCCGGCCAGACGGAACTGGCCGGTGACTTCGGCCGGCGTCGGCGCGGGCCTGGTGATCAGATCGACCAGAAATGCGTCGCGTGCTCGACGGGTGGCTTCCCGGGCCGCCCGTTCGCCCACCAGCGCAAGCGCAATGGCCGGGGCTGACCTTTCGAGTGCCAATCTCATGGCGGCGGTGGGTTCTCGGCGCGAGAGCAGGAACAGAACCCCGAGTTGGTCACCGGCGCTGCGCACTTCGGTGGCGAAGAGGAACTGCTCACCGACGATGAGCGTCACTTCCTGCTCGCGTCGGTCTGCGGCGAAGATGTCGAAAACTCGACGAACACTCTCGCTCACCCGTTGCAATCCCGGTGGAATCTCGGATGTTCCGGTCACGAAGAACACCGGCGAACCCGTCGACGCCGAGGTTTCTTCCACGAGTTCACGGACTCCACCGCCGCGCAGGACAACTTGTGTGAGCGAGCGGTCCCAGGTCAGTGTCTGTTCGAGAAGTGCTGTGCGCTCGGCAAGTTCGGTGTTCGCTGCATTCACTTCTGCAACCGTCGCGCGATAGCGTTCGAGAGAACGGGCATTCTCGATCGCCACCGAGGCATGAGCTGCGAGGGCGGACAGCAACGCAACTTCCTCGTTGCCGAATCGGCGCTCCTGACGTTTGCACGCGCACAGAGCACCCAGAATCTTGCCGTTCAACGTCAGTGGCACGGCCAGCAGGCCGCGCATGTTCTCGGCCCGTGCTGCGTCGTCGGCCGGCCCGATGTGTGCAAACGATGGATCGTTGCGATAGTCCGAAGACCAAGCAGGAGAGGAGTTCTCGACCACACGACCGATCAGACCTTCGCGGAACGGAACCGTGAGGCCGAGCAGCTGCGACGTATACGCCCCGCTCGTGACTTCGATGATCAAGATGTCGTCATGAATGAGAGCAAGGTACGAAAGGTCGACGCCGAGTAGTCGTTTGGCCTGATCCACGATCTCCTGCAGGAGGGCGTGGTGATCGTGCATCGTGGTGAGCAGCGACGCGATGTCGTTGAGCGCCCCCAGTTCGGTGGCGCGCTGTCGGCGCTGAGCCAGGAGACTTCGTAGTTGAAGCGCCGATCGGGCTTCTCGCTCGATCTCGGCAGCGGCCTCCGGGGCTGACCCGGCGGCCAACTGATCGCGATGCTCGATCAGTTCCTCGGTGGATGCCTCGGCCAGGAGAAGCTGCAGCCAGTTCTCGTGCATCGGCACTCCCTTGTCAGACGAACGGCGAGTATGGAGAGAATGCCCATACGGTTTCCGGTTTCTCGGAGTAAATCTACATGGGGTGGTGTAGCCGCCGTCACTATCGTGGAGGCATGACACTCCTCGAGGCGCTCGGCTCGCAGATCGATGCGGATCGACTGATCACCGACCCCGACATCATGGCGAGCTACATCCACGACGACGCCGAGTGGGCTCCGTACGAGATGCCCGTAGCGGTGGTCCGTCCGCGCACAGCCGAGCAGGTACAGACAGTTGTGCAGGCGTGCATCGCCCACGGTGCGCCCGTCGTCACGCGCGGCGCCGGCACCGGTCTGTCGGGTGGAGCCAACGCAGTTGCCGGTGGCGTCGTGATCGCCTTCGACGCGATGAACGCCATCAAGGAGATCAACACCCTCGAGCGTTTGGCCGTGGTTGAACCCGGAGTGGTCAATGATCACCTCCGCGACGCCTGCGCCGAGCACGGCCTCTGGTATCCGCCCGATCCAGCCAGCGCGCCCTGGTCGACGATCGGAGGCAACGTCGCGACCAATGCCGGTGGCCTGTGCTGCGTCAAGTACGGCGTCACCAAGGATTACGTGCTGGGCATGCAGGTGGTCACCGGAACCGGTGAGCTGGTTCGGCTCGGGCGTCGAACTGCCAAGGGAGTGGCAGGATTTGATCTCTCGGCGCTCATGGTCGGCTCCGAAGGCACTCTCGGCGTGATCACCGAGGTGACCGTCAAGCTTCGTCCTCAGCGCGATCCCGAACGCACCATCGTCGGATACTTCGACTCCATCGTCGCTGCGGGCAAGGCCGTCGAAGCCGTAGCTGCCGACGGTCTCACGCCGTCTGCCCTCGAGTTGATCGATCGACAGTGCCTGCTTGCCGTCGACGCCTGGAAGAACATGGGCCTCTCGGCCGACGCCGAGGTTGTCCTGCTCGGCCGCATCGACACACCGGGCGAGATCGGTGACGCCGAAGCCGAGCGAATGTTGGCCTGCTTCAACCGTTCCGGGGCAACCTGGAGCGCCAGATCCACCGATCAGGAGGAAGCCGACGCTTTGTTCTCTGCCCGGCGTCTGGCTTACCCCGCCCTCGAGCGGCTCGGCCCGGTGCTCACCGAGGACATCTGTGTTCCCAAGGCGGCGGTTCCGGAGATGTTGGCGCGCATCGAGGCCATCTCGGCCAGGCACGACACGCACATCGCGAACATCGCGCATGCGGGTGACGGCAACCTGCATCCGCTGCTGATCACGCCACACGACGACGAAGCGGCGCGGAGGCGTGCTCAGGCGGCTTTTGCCGAGATCATCGACAACGCCCTCGAGTTGGGCGGAACCGTCACCGGTGAACACGGCGTCGGCCTGCTGAAGATGGGCGGCCTCGCGCAAGAACTGTCGCCGGCCGTCGTCGCGATGCATCATGCAATCAAGGGCGCACTCGACCCGCACGGAATCATGAACCCCGGCAAGGTGATCTGAAGGAAGGCTAGCTCCGTAACCGAATCGGTTTCCGGGGTTACGCCGTCGAAATGACGAGTTCCTACGCTCGAGTTGAACCGTTTGGCCAACTCGACGTATGGAGTCATGAATGTTCTCTTCCGAATTGACGCTGGCAAGTGTTGTTCCGCGGCGCGTGGACACGGTCGAGGCCGTCCGGGCGGCAATCGCTCTCGACGGCGCCGCGGTCTTCGGTGGGCTGCACACCGAGGAAGATGCCATTGCATTCGCGTCGAAGTTGCTCGGTGAGAAGTGCATTCGCGTCGGCCGACAGTTCGAGGCGAGCGCCAGAAGCCAGGATGCCGAAGCCGCTGTCGTCGACACGCAACCGGTGGACGAACGCGGCCGTAAGCGCTCGTTCGGGATCTCCGGCGAGCGGATGACCGCCCACAACGACGGGTTTGCTTTCGGTGATTACGCGCCCGACTATCTATTTCTGTGGTGCAAGCGTCCGGCGTACCCGAGTGGCGGCGACTCGTTTCTCATCGACGCGGTCAAACTGACGCGATTGCTCGCCTTCGATCCCGCAACAGCGGAGCTGGCCGAATTCTGTTGGAGCACAGACATCGACCATTCGGAACCGAACTTCCCGCAGAACACATTTGCGCCGATCGCCCGGACGGTGCCGAGTGGACGCAACCAGGTTCGCTATCACCCGTACCTCGCGCCGATCGCCGGTGAATCGGAGGAAGCGCAGTGGCCGCTGGTGAAGCAGTGGAGTGAGGCCGTGATTCACGTGCGAGACAGCGGGCCGATGTTCCGTGCCGAAGCCGGCGAGATGATCTGCATCGACAATTACCGGGTGCTGCACGGCCGCGATGGGTATACCGACCCCGGCCGCGAGCTGTACTCGATCTGGGGATGGTCGAGCGACGCCGTCGCGGTGCCGCAGCAAGCGCTCGACATCGTGCAGCCGGACCTCGCGGCACTGGCCATGTAACCCGCGCTTACTTCTCCGGCGGCACCAAACCGTGGACGGTAAGCACGTCCAGGACATCGTCCGGCGACGTGCCGAGATCCCAGCGTCCGAAGATCAACAGCTTCTCCGTGTCGGTGGGCCGGTCGACGATGTCGATCTCGAGCATCGGGACGCGTCGACCTAGACGCGGGTAGCGGACTAGCCGCACGCGGTCGATCTGTTCGCGGGTGAACTCGTGGCGGGCGCGCAATCGCTGCACCGCGATCGACTTGGTTCCCGCGTCTTCGATCACCGCCAGGCGGGGACGCTGACGCAGGGCGAGTCCGCCCATCACGAACAGCCCGATCACCGCGAGGGCGAGCAGGAAGCGTCCGGCAGGCTCGGTGGGCGCGATTATCGAGGCGATCGCGAGGGCAATTCCGCCGCCGAACATCGCGTAGACAACACCCATCGGTGTGGCCCACGAGACGACCTCCGTGGCGTTGTCACGAGGCTGTGGATGAAATTCATCCTCGAGCATGTGGATAACTTCCTAGGTTGTCCACAGGAGTTATCCACAATGGGGATGAATGACACCCATGTAATTGAATGACGGTCACGATCCGGGTCGAATCAGATACTCGCTGGTCAGCGCCATCTCATGGTCATCACAAGGCCCACAACCATGAAGCCGAAGCCGACGAGGAAGTTATAGTTTCCCAAGTCGTTCATCCACGTGATCGAATCCGCGGCCAAGTAGTACACAATCAGCCACGCCAGGCCGACAAGCATGAATCCGAGCATCACCGAGACGTACAACGTGCTCGACGGACCCATCTTCACCTTCACCGGAGTGCGGTTTGCCGGGTTGACTGTGTAGTCGTTCTTCTTACGGACCTTCGACTTGGGCATGACGTCCTCGCTCTACGGTGTGACCTGCATGTGTTACCTACACGCTAACGTAGCTGTGTCCAGTTGGTCACCGGCCGACCTGCACAATCCGGGAGGAGCCACGTGTCTTCGGGTGAATCTTCACGAACCGTCTGGCACATCGGTGTACTTGCCGTCTGCCTGGTAGCCGGTCTGATGGTCGCCACGGCGCAGAGATCCGCCGAGGAAAATCAGCTCCAGGTCACCGAAAGCACCAGGCTCTCCGATCTGGTCCGCAGCGCCCAGGCCAATGCCGAGAAAGTTTCGGCCGACCGGGACGAACTTGCCGCTCAGCTCGATTCGCTGCAGGAAGACGCCGCTCGGTCCGACGCCGGCGTGGCAGCGGCTCTCGGTGACATCAAGAACATCTCCGCCGACGCAGGACTGACGGAGATGACCGGCCCCGGTGTCGTGGTCACCATGACGGACGCCCCGCGCAACGCCGACGGCAAGTATCCGGTCGACGCCACCCCGGACGACCTCGTCGTGCATCAGCAGGACGTCCAGAGCGTCCTGAACGCACTGTGGGCCGGCGGGGCCGAAGCGGTGGGCATGCAGGACCAACGGATCATCAGTACGTCGGCGCCGCGGTGCATCGGAAACACCCTCCTTCTTCACGGCCGTACCTACAGTCCGCCGTACGTGATGAGCGCGATCGGCGATGTTGCGCGCCTCGAGGCGGCACTCGCCGCCGAACCGGGCATTCGGATCTACAAGCAGTACGCGACCCGCTTCGGCCTCGGGTACACGCAGGCGACGCCGTCGCAGATCACGGTCCCCGCCTATACCGGCGGATAGCACGGGCGTTTACCCTGCTCTCATGAGGATTCTCGTCGTCGACAACTACGACAGCTTTGTGTTCAATCTGGTGCAGTACCTCGGCCAGCTCGGAACCGAAGCCGTGGTCTGGCGCAACGACGATCCACAACTGACGGCCGACCTCGAGGGTGCAGTAGCGCAGTTCGACGGCATTCTCCTGAGCCCCGGCCCCGGTACCCCGCAGCGCGCGGGAGCGACGATGGATCTGGTGAAGGTCTGCGCCGACACCAAGACCCCGTTGCTCGGCGTCTGCCTCGGACACCAGGCGATCGGTGCGGCTTTCGGCGGAACCGTCGACCGCGCGCCCGAACTGCTCCACGGCAAGACGAGTCTGGTTCACCACAAGGACGTCGGCGTCCTGGCCGGGCTACCCGATCCGTTCACCGCTACCCGATACCACTCGCTGACGGTTCTCGAGGACACCATTCCCGAGGAACTCGAGGTGACTGCCCACACCGAGAGCGGCGTCGTGATGGCGATGCGTCACCGGGAACTGCCGATTCACGGCGTCCAATTCCACCCCGAGTCCGTACTCACCCAGGGTGGGCACCGGATGCTCGCGAACTGGCTCGCAGTCTGCGGTGAGGCGCCCCCGGAAGGACTCGTCGCAGCCCTCGAGGCCGAGGTCGCGTCGGCGCTCGGCGGCGCATTGCCCGCAATTCTCTGACATCTGTCCACAAAAAAGTGCCTCCCGGAAATCTCCGGGAGGCACTTTTTCAGTTTGCTAGCGGCCGGGGATTCCGAGCGCTCCGACGCTGACGGTGATGACCGCGTCCTTGGAGATCTCCGATCCCGGAGGCTGGGTCTGCGAGACGATCTTGCCCACCATTTCCGGGGTGAGCGTCGTGCTCTGGTTCTGCACCAGCTGCGACGCAGTTCCCGCCCAACCGGCTGCGCGAAGCGTGCTCAACGCCTCGGACACCGTCTTGTTGGTCAGATCAGGCATCGCGACCTGGTTGCCGTTGGACACTCGCAGCGTCACGGTCGAACCCTTGGTGGCCGACGTGCCACCGGTCGGGTCGGTCGAAACGACCTGTCCCTTCGGCAGACCCGAATCGATCTCCGTGATCTGGACGACGAACCCGGCACCTTCGATGTTGGGCCTCGCCACCTCTTCACGCTGACCGGTCACATCCGGGACACGAACCTGCTCCGGTCCGGTGCCCACGGTGATCGAGACCGCGGAATCGAGAACCACCGATACTCCGACGGCCGGATCCTGATTGACGATCTTGTCGACCTCGGCGACGGTCGATGCCGCCTTGCCGATGGTCGGATCAAGTCGGAGACCGACGGAGTTGAGCTTCTTCTCGGCGTCGTCCTGGCTCAGGCCGGTCAAGCGCGGGATCGCGACCTGCTCGGGGCCGGTGGACACGTCGATGGTGACGGTGCTGCCCTTCTCGATGCGAACCCCGGCAACCGGACGCGTCGTGATGACGTTTCCGGCAGCGATCACCTTGTCGGTCTTCTGCTGACGCTCCACCTGGAATCCGGCGTTGGTCAGCGTCGCCTCGGCGACGTCGGCGGGCTGGTTGGTCAGGTCACCCGGAACGGTCACCATCTCGACCTTCGGCGAGTTCACCCGAATGAGGAAGAACGTCACCAGGCCGATCACCAGAAGCGCCGCGATGCCCATCAGGGCGTAGCGTCCGCCCTTCTTCTTGGCAGGCGGCTCGGCGGCGCGAGTAGTCCGCGCAGGAACCGGCTCGACCGGATCAGGCGCAGTGCGGTAGTTCCCGGTATCGGAGCCGACGGCGCCGAGGATGGTGGTGCGGTCCTCGTCGTTCATCACCATCGGCGCACTCGGACGCTGACCGCCCAGAACGCGTACCAAGTCGCTGCGCATGTCGCCGGCGCTCTGGTAGCGGTTGGCCGGGTTCTTGCTCATCGCCTTGAGAATGATCGAATCCAGCTCGCGCGGAATGTCGGGATTGATCTCCGACGGCGTCTGCGGATCTTCACGAACGTGCTGGTACGCCACGGCGACCGGTGAATCACCCTTGAAGGGCGGCTCTCCCGTCAGAATCTCGAACAGCACACAACCGAGCGAGTAGACGTCCGAACGCGCGTCCACCTGCTCACCTCGCGCCTGTTCCGGCGACAGGTACTGAGCGGTGCCGATCACGGCGGCCGTCTGCGTCATCGGGCTCGACGCGTCGGAGATCGCGCGGGCGATGCCGAAGTCCATCACCTTCACGGCGCCGGCACGGTTGATCATGATGTTGGCGGGCTTGACGTCGCGGTGCACGATGCCGTTGCGGTGGCTGAAGTCCAAAGCGGCACAGACGTCCGCGATCACTTCCATCGCCTTGCGCGGCGCCATCGGCCCGGTGCTGCGCACGATGTCACGCAACGTGTCGCCGTCGACGTACTCCATGACGATGTACGGCAGCGGCCCGGCGTCGGTCTCGGCTTCACCGGTGTCGTAGACGGCCACGATCGCCGGATGGTTCAGCGCGGCAGCGTTCTGCGCCTCACGACGGAACCGCAAGTAGAACGTGGGGTCGCGCGCGAGGTCTGCACGCAGCACCTTGATCGCGACGTCGCGGCTGAGTCGGAGGTCGCGCGCCAGGTGAACCTCGGACATTCCGCCGAAGCCGAGAATCTCACCCAGCTCGTAGCGGGAGGAGAGATTGCGGGGTGTCGTCATTGGTCTTGTCCTAGCGGTTCTTCAGCGTCTCCGGGATCCGCCAACGGCTCAGTGGTCGTTGTGGTCGTCGTTGTCGTCGTGGTGGTGGTTGTGGTCGTCGGAGTTGTTGTTGTCGTGGTCGGCGTTGTCGTGGTGGTTGTCGGCTCGGTCGTGGTTGTCGTCGGCCGAGTCGTCGTTGTTGTCGGCTCGGTGGTCGTCGTCGTCGGCCGAGTTGTCGTCGTGGTGGGCTTGGTCGTCGTGGTGGTCGGCAACGTCGTGGACGTGACGACGGGCGGCGTCGGGTCGCTCGGACCGTCGGTCGCGATCCAGACTCCGCCGATGATCAACGCCAACAAGATCAATCCGCCGCCGGCCCATGCCACGGCCTTCTGCCCACTGGTCATTCCGCCGGCTGCCGCGTCGTCCGCAGCAGCTGCGCCCGTCACCGGGCCCGCGTACGTCGGCGGCATGACCTGCGTGGCACCTGTTGCCGGCAACGCGCTCGCGGCACCGGTGGCGAGCAGACCGGGCGGCGGTGGACGCCTCCCTGCCCGAACGGCTGCAACGGCGTCGGCGAACTCACCGCCACTGGCGTAGCGGCCGGCCGGATCCTTGGTCAACGTGATGTCGATGAGCTCGCGGATGTTCGGCGGCAGGTCGGCCGGCATCGGTGCCGGGGTTTCCTGCACGTGCTTCATCGCGACGGTCAGCGCGCCGTCACCGGTGAACGGGCGTCGACCCGAAAGTGCTTCGTATCCGACGATTCCCAACGAGTACACGTCGCTCGCCGCGGTCGCGTCCTGACCGAGGGCCTGCTCGGGCGCGATGTACTGGGCGGTGCCCATCACCATTCCCGTACGCGTGACAGGAGAGTTCTCGACGGCCTTGGCGATGCCGAAGTCCGTGATCTTCACCTGGCCGGTCGGCGTGATGAGGATGTTGCCCGGCTTCACGTCGCGGTGCACGACACCGGCGTCGTGTGCGACCTGCAGAGCGCGGCCGGTCTGCTCGAGCATGTCGAGGGCATGCGGAACCGCCAGGCGGCCGACGCGTGCCAGGACGGCGTTGAGCGGTTCACCGTTGACGAGTTCCATCACCAGGTACGCCGTGGAATCGCCCGAGCTGTCGCGGGTCTCGCCGTAGTCGTAGATTCCGGCGATACCGGGGTGGTTGAGCTGCGCGGTGGTGCGGGCCTCGAAGCGGAAGCGCTCCAAGAACTCCGGATCGGAAGAGAACTCGGACTTGAGTACCTTGACGGCGACGCGACGGTTGAGGCGGGAGTCGGTGGCTTCCCACACCTGACCCATCCCACCGGTGGCGATGAGACGGATCAATCGGTAACGATCGGCGATCAAAGCGCCGTTGTTCAACGCCACGGTTCAGCCCCCTTGGATTCCGGCTGCGATGACTGCACGACCGATCGGCGCAGCAACCGAGCCACCGGTAGCGGCGAGTCCGCGGTCACCACCGTTCTCGACGATGACGGCCACGGCGACCGTCGGATTCTGCGCCGGTGCAAAAGCGATGTACCAGGCGTGCGGCGGAGTTTCCCGCGGGTTCACGCCGTGCTCGGCGGTACCGGTCTTGGACGCGATCTGAACCCCGGGGATCTTGCCGTCGCCGCCGGTGAAGTTCTCCGAGCCGATCATCAGATCGGTCAGCGTTGCGGCCACTGCCGGCGAGATGGCCTGACCCATCGACACCGGTGACGGCGTACTGAGATCGGTCAGATCCGGTGCCTGCAACTGGGAGATCAGGTTGGGCTGCATCCGCACACCACCGTTGGCGACGGTCGCGGCGATCACTGCGTTCTCGAGCGGGGTCACCGCGACGTCGCGCTGGCCGATGCTGGTCTGGCCGAGAGCCGCGTCGTCGGAGATGTCGCCGACGGTGCTGTCAGCAACCGGCAGCGGGATCGCGGGAGTGTTGGGTCCGATGCCGAAGGCGCTGGCCTCGTCCTTGATGGCATCGGCGCCGTCCTTGATGCCCAGTTCGACGAACGCCGTGTTGCACGAGCGCGCAAACGCGTCGCGCAACGACGCCGTCGGGTTGGGGCCACAGGTGCTGCCGTTGTAGTTCTCGAGGGTCGTGCTGGTGCCGGGCAGCGTGATCTGCGGAGCCGCGGTCAGCTGGTCGTCCGGCGTCGCACCGTTGCCCAGAGCTGCGGCAGTGGTGAGCACCTTGAACGTCGAACCGGGCGGGTAGGTCTGCGAGATAGCGCGGTTGACCAACGGATCGTTGGGATCGGCGTTGAGCTCGTCCCACGCCTTCGTGGTTTCGGCGCCGTCGTGGCTGGCAAGCAGGTTCGGGTCGTAGCTCGGGGTGCTGACCATCGTCAGGATGCGTCCGGTGCTCGGCTCGATCGCGACGACGGAACCGGTGTAGCCCTTGCTGGTCAGCTGGTCGTACGCCACCTGCTGCATCGCCGGATTGAGCGTCGTGACGACGTTGCCCCCGCGCGGATCGCGTCCGGACACCAGGTCGAAGAAGCGCTGACTGAACAGCCGGTTGTCCGAGCCGTTGAGAATCGGATCTTCGGTGCGTTCGAGGCCGGCGCTGCCGTACTGCATCGAGTAGAAGCCCGTGACCGGTGCGTACGGGTACGGATTCGGATACTCGCGCAGATACTTGTACCGGTCGTCGGTGGCGCGGGAGGCGGCAAGCACCTGACCGGAAGCCGAGATCTGACCTCGCTGGCGTGAGTACTCGTCGAGCAGCACCCGCGAGTTGCGCGGGTCGGCTCGCAGGTCGTCAGCCTTGATGACCTGTACGTACGTGGCGTTGGCGAGGAGCGCGACGACCATCACCATGACGGCCATCGCGACGCGGCGCAGTGGAGTGTTCATACGCGCGGCATCATCTCGGTATTGGCGTCAGCGATTGGGGGCGGACCTTTCTTCTTCGTCACTACCGGCGCACGAGCCGCGTCCGAGATCCGGACGAGGATGGCCAGCAGTAGGTAGTTCGCGAGCAGCGACGAGCCGCCGTACGACATGAACGGTGTTGTCAGACCCGTCAGCGGGATCAACTTGGTGACGCCGCCGACGACGACGAAAATCTGGATCGCGATGGTGAACGACAGACCGGCGGCGAGCAGTTTGCCGAAGCTGTCGCGCACTGCCAACGCCGTACGCAGGCCGCGCACGATGAGAAGCAGGAACAGCATCAGCACAGCGGCCAGGCCGATCAGGCCCAGCTCTTCGCCGATGGTCGCGATGATGAAGTCTGTCTTCGCGAACGGCACCTGGTTGGGTCGGCCACTGCCCAGACCTGTTCCGGCGATACCACCGGTGGCCAGGCCGAACAGCGATTGCGAGATCTGATACCCGGTGTTGGCGTAATCGCCGAGCGGGTCCAGCCAGGTGTCGACGCGCACGCGGACGTGACCGAACATCTTGTAGGCGAAGAAGAATCCGATGGCGAGCAGTCCGCCGCCGATCACCAGCCAGCCCACACGTTCGGTCGCGATGTAGAGCATCACCAGCACGGTGCTGAAGAGCAGCAGCGACGTACCGAGGTCGGTTTCGAAGACGAGCACGCCCACCGAGACGATCCAGGCGAGCAGAATCGGGCCGAGGTCGCGGGCACGCGGAAAGTCCATGCCCAGGAAGTGTTTACCGGCCGAGGTGAACAGGTCGCGCTTGGCGACGAGCACGGACGCGAAGAAGATGATGAGCAGGATCTTCGCGAACTCACCTGGCTGAATGCTGAATCCGGGCAGGCGAATCCAGATTTTTGCGCCGTTCACGCTCGAGAACTTCGCCGGCAGGATCGCGGGAATCGCCAGGAACACCAGACCTGCGAGGCCGAGGGTGTAGCTGAACCGCGCCATCAGGCGGTAGTCCTTCAAGAACACCAGCAGTAGCACGAAACCGGTGATCGCCAGCGCAGTCCACATGACCTGCTGGTTCGCATCCGGAGACGGTGCCTCGACGCCGTTGTAGAGCGCTGTCTGTTCGTCGGCGAGGTCGAGTCGGTGGATGAGCACCAACCCGAGGCCGTTGAGCAGGGCGACGATCGGCAGCAGCAGCGGATCGGCGTACGGCGCATACCGCCGAATTGCCAAGTGCGCGATCAGGAACAAGCCCGTGTACGCAAGCGCGTACTTGGCGAGGTCCAGCGTGATCTTCTGTTCCTGGCTCGCCTCGACGAGCAGAAGCGAGACCGTCGTGATGATGACGGCAAAGCCCAGGAGCAGTAGCTCCATGTTTCGACGGGTCGACTGGACCGGCGCCGGGGCAAAACCTCCGGGCGGACTCGGAAAAGCCGTCCCCGCAGCTGCGTTGGACGACATCAGTTGACCGTCCTGCAAGTCTGACCGGGAACTTCGGTCGGCGTCGGCGTAGTCGTGGGTGCTGCCGTCGTCGGCGCAGCAGGCTCCCCGGGTGGTGCGGGGGGCGGCGTGGTCTCCGGTGCAGGCGGGGGAGTGGGCGTGGCCGTCGTTGTCGGAACCGGCTCACAACGAGGCAGCAGATCGCCGCCGATGAGACGGATCATCTGGCTCTGCGCATCTTCACGCTTGCCGGACGGCAGCCCGGCGCGCACCTGCTCCTGCGCCGACGGCTGCAGATCGGTGACCTCGAGGATGTTGCAGTTGCTGGGAATCGCGTCGGGGGAGACGAGGGTCAGGACGTCGTCGTCGCCGACGCAACCCACCAGATCCGCGTCTTGCAGCGAGTAGCCGAGCACCGAACCGGGGATTCCGCGCAGCACCGTCACGCGGCCGTTGTCTTCGCCGACGTAGTAGTTGTTGCGGATGACGGCGCGGCCGATCACGGCGCCGACGCCGACCAGTGCGATCAGCACCACGGCGAGGACCACCCACCACAACCGGTTCCGCTTCTTCTTCGGTTCCGGTTCGGGTTGTGAGACAACTCGCTTGGGCGTCGCGCGCGGCGGACGCATGGCAGCGGCGCGGCCGGCTGCGGTGTTGGGGGGAGGGGAGTCCTCTTCCTCTTCCGTCGACGCGGCGCCCGCGACGATGGGATGCGACTGGCCGTAATCGAGGTCGATGACATCGGCAACGACGACGGTGACGTTGTCGGGACCGCCGCTGCGCAGCGCCAATTCGATCAGACGGTCGGCGCACTGCTCCTGCGAGCCTTCGCGCATCGTGTTCTCGATGGTCTCGTCGCTGACCACATCGGAGAGGCCGTCGGAGCAGAGCAGGTAGCGATCGCCGGCGCGGGCTTCGCGCACGGTGAGCGTCGGCTCGATCTCGTTGCCGGTCAACGCCCGCATGATCAGGGATCGCTGCGGGTGCGTGTGTGCCTGTTCGGCGGTGATCCTGCCCTCGTCGACCAACGACTGCACGAAAGTGTCGTCGCGGGTGATCTGCGTCAGGTGGTCGTCGCGCAGAAGGTAGGCGCGCGAGTCGCCGATGTGCACGAGACCGAGCTTGCTGCCGGAGAAGAGGATCGCGGTGAGCGTGGTGCCCATGCCGTCGAGTTCGGGTTCTTCCTCGACGTGATCGGCGATGGAATCGTTGCCCTCGCGGGTGGCTGCCTCGAGCTTGCCGAGCAGATCCTCGCCGGGCTCGTCGTCGTCGAGATGCGCCAGGGCGGCAATCATCAACTGCGACGCGACCTCACCGGCCGCGTGTCCGCCCATGCCGTCGGCCAAAGCCAACAGGCGTGCACCGGCGTACACGGAATCTTCGTTGTTGGAGCGCACGAGACCGCGGTCGCTGCGCGCCGCGTAGCGGAGAACAAGGGTCACGGGCGTAGCTCGATTACCGTCTTGCCGACGCGAACCGGGGTGCCCAGCGGGACGCGCACCGCAGTGGTGACCTTGGCGCGGTCCAGATAGGTGCCGTTGGTCGAACCGAGATCCTCGACGTACCAGTCAGCGCCACGCTGCGAGAGCCGCGCATGGCGCGTCGACGCGTAATCGTCGGTGAGAACGAGCGTCGAATCGTCGGCGCGGCCGATCATGACGGGTTGAGAACCGAGGGTGATGCGGGTACCGGCGAGGGCGCCCTGCGTGACCACCAGGTACCGAGGCACCTTCGCCTTGCCCAGCGAGGGCAGGACCTTTCCGGCACGGGTGTACCGCGGCGGAACCCTGACCCCGGAACCGGCATAGATGTCGGAGCGGAGAGTGCGGAGGACTGCCCAGACGAACAGCCACAGTAGGAGCAGGAAGCCCGCCCGTGTGAGTTGCAGAATCAGGCCCTGCACGGCTGTCCACCTCCTTCTATGGCTCGAGCCCCGCCGCAGCGGGGTTCGAGCATTGTCGACTGGCAGCATCATAGGGGGCTCTGGGCCCCGAAGATCACGATACTGACAGCCGCGTGACGGCGGCGCGCCGACGGACCGCCGAATGTTCGATTGTTATCGGAAAAATCCTGGCGTCCGTTTCTCAGCTCAGAGAATGCGAACCAGAATCTCCGAGTGACCTGCGCGAATGATGTCGCCGTCTGCCAGCTGCCAGTCCTGGACCGGTGCTCCGTTGACGGTGGTGCCGTTCGTGGATCCCAAATCGGACAGCATCGCGGTGCGGCCGTCCCAACGGATGTCGATGTGGCGACGTGAGACGCCCGTGTCCGGGAGGCGGAACTGAGCTTCCTGGCCGCGGCCGATGACATTGCTGCCGTCGCGAAGCTGGAAGTGACGTCCGCTGCCGTCCTCGAGCTGCAGGGTTGCCGTCAGGCTCTGGGCCGTCGGTGCGTAACCGCCCTGCGGCTGGGCGTAGCCCTGCTGCGGGTAGGCCTGCGTCTGCTCGAAGTTGCCGCCCTGCTCGTAGCCGGCCTGCTCGTACGGCTGCTGTGTGTACGCCTGCTGGTCGTAGCCGCCCTGCTGGTAGCTCTGCTGGTCGTAGCCCGGCTGATCGTAGGACTGGCCGTTGTACGGCTGCTGGTAACCCTGCTGG
Source organism: Rhodococcus sp. KBW08 (assembly GCF_003852455.1). Taxonomy (NCBI): domain Bacteria; kingdom Bacillati; phylum Actinomycetota; class Actinomycetes; order Mycobacteriales; family Nocardiaceae; genus Rhodococcus; species Rhodococcus sp. KBW08. The sequence continues at coordinate 353,829 of NZ_QAJJ01000005.1, read as the reverse complement.
TCGTAGCCGCCCTGCTGGTAACCCTGCTGGTCGTACCCACCCTGGTACGCCTGCTGGCCGTAGCCCTGCTGGTCGTACGGCTGCTGCTGGTAGCCCTGCTGGTCGTAGCCGCCGCCCTGCTGGTCATAACCCTGCTGGTCGTAACCGGCCTGCTCGTACGGCTGCTGCTGGTTCGGGTACGCCTGCTGGTCGTAGCCACCCTGCTGCTGGTTGTAGCCCTGCTGGTCGTCGCCCGTGCGGTAACCGTCGCCGCGGTCGTAACCGTTCTGGTACGGCGCTTCCTGGCCCTGCGGAGCGGCGTAACCGCCGTCGTCGTGCGAGTACCCGTTCCGTGCCGGCTGCTGCGGTTCGGGCTGGCGACCCGCCGGTTCGCGGCTTGGTTCGTAGCCTGAGTTCTGCGTCATGGGGCCGGCTCCTGGTTGTGACGGGACTGGATTGGAAACAGGGGGAACAATCGGTGCGGGTCGCTGAGGCGGCCGTTGTGGAGGCCGCGACGAAACCTGCGGAACATGCGACGGCGGTGATGCCTGCTCGGCGTCACCATCCGGGTCGACGGTTCCGCGGGTGCGGAACTGACCGGTGTGGAGCGTAGGCGAAGGCTCGAAAGTGACCGAGATGTCGCCGTACGTCTGCCAACCCTGATCGCGGATGAAATCCTGCAGGTGTCGGCTGAAAGCTTTTGTCGTCAGTTCGCGATCGGCTGCCAACTCTTCGTGATCGGAGTTGTTGATGGTGATCACGTAGTTGTTGGGGGCGAGAAGGATTCCGCCGCCGAGGTGCTCGACGCGGTCACGTGCCTCCTGCTGGAGCGCCGCCTCTACTTCCTGCGGCACAACACCACCACCGAAGACCCGCGCGAATGCGTCGCCGACAGCTCCTTGGAGCTTTCGTTCGAATCGCTGCACGATGCCCATCGGGCCCTCCTCTCGCCTCACATCTACGACGGCAAAATGCTCGGCAAGTGGCGCCGGCACCGCCTTGTCGCGTGTCGTCCAAACTGCTGTACAGGTTCCACGGTACTGTCAAATGTCGCTTCGGCAGTACCTGGCCGCTGTTTCAGCATGGTATCGGTTCTGGGCTTTCGGGTGCTCGGTGTTCATCGATTCGTGCCCTGAGCTGCACGAATAGAACTTTCAAAGTTTGTCGTGATAATGTTTCGGCGTTGCTCGGGCGAGTGGCGGAATGGCAGACGCGCTGGCTTCAGGTGCCAGTGTCCTTCGGGACGTGGGGGTTCAAGTCCCCCTTCGCCCACCAAACAAAGGTCGCGGACCCTCACGGGGTCTGCGACCTTTGTGTTTGGCTGAGGCAAGTGGCCAACTTCTATCGATTACTTGGCGTCTAGCGTATTGAAGGCGTCAAATCTTTGAAGTTTGGCGTAGACGTTTGACTGCGTCCGTGCTCCGGGAATCAGTGAACATGCGCATGGTGTGCTTGTCTCGATGCTCGTCCTCGTCGCTGCGTGGTCGAAGCAATCGAATTTGTGTGCGCCGGCAAGGTTTGGGTCTTACAGACCGGATATTCGAGCTTCGTAGGCGGCGCGGTCGCCTTCCGTGAACAGTACGACGCCAACGACTTTCGCCGGGACTTCCCGATCCAGCACGCCGGTAACCGGGTCGGTCGGATCGGGCACAATATTCGCGGCGACGCATCTGTACTTGTAGACGAGGATCTGGCCTGCGATCGGCCGTCGTGGGCGCTAGGGAACGCCATACATAATTCAGTATCGGTGGTTTCGGGTCAGAGACGCGTCGACTAAACACGTAAGAATAGCTGAACGATATTCTTGTCTCGAATTGTCCTCCGTTTGAATGACAGTGCGGTTTGCGTGGTGTCCTTCATTCGAACGACAGACAAAGTGGACATGGTTTAATATGCTCGAACCGGCTCTATTCTGGCCTGGGGGAGAAATGGTTGGTTGTATCCGAAGGTGAGACGGTTCTGATGGGGACATTGATTGCTAGTTGAGACCTGCGAAAAATAAGGTATGGGTAGAGGCGATTGTCGGATATTCAAACGTTCCGTTTGGCTACTTCTTACTGGGACGATTCCCATTTCGATTTTGCTTCGGCTGTCGCGCCCGCGCTCGCCGCGTCACTCGTGCGTGCACGTAATTCTCTCATGAGTAACTAACTGTTGGTTGGTACACCAAACGAAAGGCAAACGGCGACGTGAGTGAGGAACCGCTAGTCAGTGGGGTTTCGGGAAACGAGGAGGATTCGCGAAACAGTACTGCGGACGAGGAACTGAAACTTGTCGACGTCGGCTCTCGAGACGATGACAACTCCACTGTGGAATTCTGCGATTTAGGCGATATCGGTGAAAAGTTGGGCGCCATGGGAGCCCAACTCGAAATGTTCCATGCGCGCTCTGAACAGTACGAGTCGATTATTCGGCGGATGCAGTCCAAGATCGAGGATCTGCAAAGTGACCAGGTGCGAACGCTGTTGAAGCCGGTGATCAACCGGCTCGCTGTGCTGTACACCGAAGCTGTCTCAGCTGCGCAACGAGCTGCAGACCGTGGCGATCTGAAGTCGCAGAAGGACTTCGGCTATTTCGCGGACGAGGTCGAAGAAGGGCTCGGCATGTTGGATATCGAGTCACTTGATACACAGGTGTACGACGAGTTCGATGCTACCCGACATGCGGCACGGGGTACCGCCGTCACCGGCGATCAGAGCCTGGACCGCAAGGTGGCCAGCGTAGTTCGACAGGGATTCACGTACGTGGGTGCCGAGCGTGTTTTTCTGCCTGCATTGGTCAAAGTCTATCGCTTCGATCCCAATTCTGTTGTGCTGCAAGATATGCAGCCATCAAACAACGAGCCTTTCGCAGAATCAGAAGGAGTGAACTAGTGTCCGGTGATGTTTTCGGTATCGACCTGGGAACCACGTACTCGGCGGTCGCCAAGATCAATGACCTCGACCAGGCCGAGGTTCTGAAGAACGCGAGCGGGTTGGACACCACGCCGTCGGTGCTCTTTTTCGAGCCGGGCGGCAATGTGATCGTCGGAGCGGAAGCCAAGTCCGAGATTATCGCGAGCCCGGACGACGGTTGTTCGTTGATCAAGCGGCACGTCGGAACGACGCATCCACTCGAGTACTTCGGAACCACGTATACGCCGGAGTCGTTGTCGGCGTTGATACTCAAGGAGATGGTGAACGCTGCCAACGCCGAGGGTGGCACGGACATCGTCAAGGCCGTCATCACGGTGCCGGCGTATTTCGGCGTGCGAGAGAAAGAAGCGACAAAGCAGGCCGGCGAAATTGCGGGGCTCGAGGTTGTGGGCATAATTGCCGAGCCGATCGCAGCCGCTCTGTCGGTGGGTGTGCGTGGCGAGAAAAAAGAAACACTACTGGTGTACGACCTCGGCGGTGGAACATTTGATACGACGGTCATGATTGCCGAGCCAGGCAATGTGGAAGTTGTTGCTGTTGACGGAAACCGGGTGCTCGGTGGCGCTGACTGGGACAGTGAGCTTGCGCAGCTCGTCGTGAAGCGTTTCGTGGAGCAGGCCGGGATTACGGACGCAGACCCTGGCGAGGACCCGGACTTCATGACCGAACTCTTGCAACTCGTCGAAGACAAGAAGATTTCGCTGACCAAGCGGAGTGAGACGACGGTCCGCTGCAGGTTCGAAGACTACGACGAGAAGGTCGTCATCACGGTCGCTGATTTCGAGGCAGTGACTGCGCATTTGATCAGCCAGACGGTCGACATTGCCGAACGAACGGTGGCCACTGCTCAGCAGATCAAGCCGGGACTTCAGATCGACCGGGTAATTCTGGTGGGTGGATCGTCGCGTATGCCGATGGTCGATCGCGCTTTGCGGGCCAAGGGTTGGGATCCGGTACCGACCGAGTACGACCTTGCGGTGGCCAAGGGTGCTGCGATCTACGGACAGGCTCTGCTGAGCGGTGCTGTTCCGTTCGACGCTTCGGGTGAAGCTGGCTCTTCGGATTCTGTGGGCGATGTGCCGGTCAATGCCGAGCCGAAGTACTTCCTCGGTGGCGCTTCGACATTGAACATCAAGAATGTGCTCTCGCGCGGTATCGGCGTCAAGTTCGTCAAGCAAGACGCTGCGCGAACCCCGTACGTCGGGTTTATGGTTCACGCAAACGACGCCCTCCCCATCGTCGACGAGGTGTTGCAGGCAGGCACTGTTGTCGACAATCAGTCACAGGTGAATGTGGCCCTCTTCGAGCAGGGTGGCGAGGTCGAATCCGAGGAGATCGAGGCCAATACATTACTCAAGGACGCCGATATCACCGGTCTTCCGCCGTTACCAAGGGGATCGACTATCGAATTGGTGCTGAATGTGAACAACGAGGGACTGATCCGGCTTTCGGCGCGTGAACCGCAGTCCGGTAAAGAACTCGAGATCGAGGCGAGAATTTCCGTGCTCGAGGAGAAGGAAGTCGAGCTGGCGAAGGAAATCGTGTCAGGCCTGATGACCCGGTCATGACTTTCGACAAGAACGCCTATATCGCCGACGTTCTGAAGAAGCGGCTCCGCGCGCAGAAGGGAGAATTGGCGCGCGCGCTCCGCGATCTTCGGGAGACCGGTGACCTCACGGCCCTCGGGGTGGTGGACATCGCCGAAATGTTTGCGGTGACGCCCGGGATGTCGGATATTCGGCAGCACTTGGCGGCACTGCGGCAGAGCGTTTTCAACAAACGGACATCGGACGGCGGCGTGGTGCTGCTGTCCAGCCTGCTCGATGTCCTCGAGGAGCAGGGCCGAGATCTTGGCGATCCGGCCTTCTGGGCGGCGATTCGGTCGGCAAAGAGTGAGGCGCTCGCGAAGCGGATCACGGAATTCGGCAAGGCTATTTCGCTCGAGCATCAGGCACTCAAGCTTGTCACCAAGGAGGAGCTCGCCGAGCGCGCGCAGTCGTTGCCGGATGCGAGTATTTCGGATCTGTGCAAGGCAGTGGAGGCGAATGGGGTTGCCGTGCGGCCGGCGATCGTGCCTCCGACCGGCGCAGTACCCAACGTGGTTCAGCAGGCGCTCAAGCATCCGGAGTTCCGCAGCGTCGTCGACGTTCTCCTGCTCGGAGAGGCGAGTTCGCCACAGGACGTCAAAGTCGTCGACGGATTCAGCTATGACGGTGGCAAAAGCGTCGGTTCGGCGCAGGTCGATGCGGCGCAGCGAAAAGCGACGACAGCCAAGGACTCCGACGCGATGCAGGTCGCGCAGAAGGTATTGACGCTGGTGAGGTCGGACTTTACCGATCCGACAGCGTTGCATGAGATGGTTTTTGCGGCGGCGCTCTACCAAGCCAAAGCGATTCTCGGTGAGAAGTTGCCGTCCGCGACGGTTGTCGAGCGGCTCGCCGAAACCGGTTTGGATCGGGTCGAGGCAGCCAGAATCGTCGCCCATCTGTCGGTGGACAACCATTCCGGTCGGGGTCTCGACGAGGTAGCCGATCTGGTTGCCAGCGGTGCCCTCGCTGATGCTCGCCGGATGCTCGACGCGATAGCCAATCCTGAGCTGCACGATGCTGCCGAACTGGCCCGCATCGCGTCGGTTGTCGGAGCTGCGGAGCACAAGAAGCAGTTGCTGGTTGCGTCGTACGAAGATGCTCGTGTGCGGCAGGATTTCGGTGCGGCCGAGGTCGCGCTCCGCGAAGCGGTCCGGATCGACACGACGGACGAGCGGTTGGTCGGTTTGCTCGGCAAGCTCCCGCCCCCTACGCCCACTCCGGTGACAGCGAAGCTGAATGCGGCCGGAGATGTCGCGCTTACCTGGCGTTTCGAGGGTGTTGACGACTGCAGTTTTGCCGTCGTTCGAGGTGACGGGCATGTGCCGGCGAATCCTGGTGACGGCACTCGTATCGCGACGGTCAAAGCACAGACCCACGTCGACAAGGGCGCACCGATCGGCCGCACTCTCCAATATGCGGTGTTCGCGCTCCGCGAATCGGTCTATTCCCTCCCCGGCACGGCGAGCGTTGTCGCGGTACCGCCGCCGACCGAGTTGACGGCGACAGCAGGTCTGACCGAGATCACCGCATCGTGGCGAATTTCAGCCGATGCCATCGGCGTTCGATGCGCTGTGATCGACACGGCGGGCACCAGTACTCCGGTTGATACCGGCGGGGCATCGCACGTGACATTGTCCGGGTTGGTGACCGGGCAGCGCTATCGCATTGTTCTGGAGGCAGTTTACGTACTGGCCGACGGGTCGAAAGTCCTGTCGAACAAGGTTACGGTCGACGCGACGCCGCGCGGGACCATCGCTGCAGTACAAGATCTCCAGATCTACGAGACCACCTTGAAGAACGGGCGGCAGGGATTTCGCGCAGCGTGGGCCCGGGTCGACGGTGTCCCGGTCGAGCTGTGGGCGTTGCCGGTCGACGAGAAGGTTCCGCCGGTCGGAACGGTGATGGATATCGAAGCTCTCGACGGCATGGGTGGCCGAAAGGTCAGCGGAATCATCGGGGACGCCGGTGGATCCACGACTCTCGAGTTCGCGGGTTTTTCGGATATTCGAATCCTTGTTGCCGTCACCGTCGATTCCGGCCGGAGTGTCATCGGCGCATCACACATCGCGGGATCTGCACCATCGCCGAAAGATGCACGCGGAGACCGCTTCGGTGACGAACTGGTTGTGTCCTGGGTATGGCCGCACGGCGACTATGCGAGTCGGTTGACGTGGCAGGGTGCGGGTGGAGCGCAGGTCACGGTAGTTACCCGGGCCGAGTACCGGCAGAGCGGCGGAGTCCGGTTGCCGTCGGCGGGGTCGATCCGGGCGCTGGAAGTTGCGACAATTGCGTTCGGAAACGGGCGCGAATGGACTTCGGCTCCGGTATCGATCCCGGTGGACGTGCCTACGCCGGTTGTCAGCTACCAATTGCATATTCCGGGGAGTCGATTCGGCAAGCGCAAGCCCGTCGAAGTCACTGCGACGTCGCAGTCCCATTCCGGACCGGTGTCGTTGGTTGCGGTTGTGCGGGCGGGAAAGATCATGCCGACGCGCGTCGAAATCGACGACGTCACAGTGCCTCTGCGCCTTGACTTTTCGTCGGGATCGACCACCACGGGACAGTTCGACCTTCCGAAGATGCCGAGTCCGTTCTGGGTGCGGCTGTTCGCCGCCGACGGCAGCGACTTCAAAGTTCAAGATCCTCCGACTGCAATGTTGAAAGGTTGACTGTGGGAATCTTCCAGCGGACAACGGCATGCCCTTACTGTTACGACCAGATCAACCCGAACGCGTTGGCGGTGCGCTGCTCGGGCAAGGCGGCGCCCGGCAAGCAGGCCTGCGGTGAAGCCACCGATCAGAATCGGGTGAAGTACTTCGGTGACGCGACTCCTGTTCGTCCGACCATCGTTGATGCCGCGGGAGCCCAGAAGCTGAGTCGCAACGAGGCGACATGCGGTCTCTGTGGTTCTGAAAGTGCAATTCGAGTGTGTCCGCATTGCCACTCCCGACTGCCGCGCAACTTCGACAGCGACTCGCCGATGTTCGGTCTGGTCGGGGTCCGCGGATCCGGCAAGACGGTGATGCTGGCAGTCCTGCAGCGCGATCTCTACACCACTATTGCGCAGCGATTCCAGGCGTCGATCGATTCCCCCGGCGGCAAGGCGGGACTCTCCTCGGATCTGGAACTTCTGCTCAAGGGCATGGAGAACCAGGGTGGCTCGCTTCCGGAGCAGACTGCTCAGAAGTCGACGGGGATGAGTATCCCGGCGGTATTCGAGTGGCGGTATGCGAAGAAGGGCTTCGGCAATCGGGACCGCCAGGTGTCAACCATATTCTCGTTCTACGACTCCGCGGGTGAGGACCTGGCAACCGAGGATCGAGCTCTCGGTCAGCACTATCTCGGGGCGACCGACGGTGTGATCATCTTGCTCGATCCGTTCGGATTCTCGGGCAATCGCGATCTTGCCGTCGCCAAGGGGGTGGATCCGGAGAGCCTCGAGACCGAGCCGGAGACGGTTCTGCGAGCGATCACCACGGTCCTCCAGACTGCGGAGCGGACGAAGAAGAACAAGCGGATCAAGCAGCCGGTGGCCGTGGTGGTGTCGAAGATCGACGCGTTCTTCGACGACATTCCGCCGGATCATCCGGTGCGTCGGCCGGCCCAGCGTCTGCCGTATTTCGACGACGCGGAATCTCGGGATATTCATGACCATGTGGCGGCGATGATCGATCGGTGGGGCGGTGGGCAGCTGCTGCGGTTGTTGGAGGCTAACTACGAGAATTACCGCCTGTTCGGTGCGTCGGCCCTCGGGGCGGAGCCGGAGTACCAGCAGTTGAAGGTCAACACCCGTGGACTCCTTCCGCACCGAGTCGCCGATCCACTGTTGTGGTTGATGGCGGACCGTGGGTTCCTCGCGAAGGAGGACTGAGCGTTGTTCGACGTCTCGATCTACACCGACAGCACCGGAGCGGAATCTTTGGACGGGGTCGACGGGTTCAACTTCCAAGGTGCGTCCGAAGGTTTCACACCGGTGGATCGTCGTGCGGTGCAGGAGTATCTGCTGCACCAGGTGGTGACGGGTTGGTCGATCGACAACGATCCGTTGGCTCACCCGCCGTCGTGTCGTTATAGACCGGTCGGGGACCGGTTTTATCTGGCCCGCGGGCGTTCGACGGGTAAGACCAACAACGGTCGACCGGGAAATCAGCTGACTCAGTCGATCGTGACTGGGGATATCGCGGACTTCGCGCCTTATCGTCCCGCTCAGTTGTTCGGTGCGCGGCGATGGTGTCTCGAGAAGGCAGAGCGAAACCTCGAGTCCTGGGTTACTCCGCTGGAGATCGATCCCGAGTTCGAGGCGTCCGAGTTGAAGGACGGACTGCTCGACGATCCGTGGGCGATCGAGATGTTTCCGGCATTCCTCACGATGATCGAGGAGGCGGTCGCCGAGCGGTCGAAGAAATTGGTCATCGTCCACGACGACCTCGAGGTAGTCATGAGGTGGATTGCGCTGGGCACGCTGTTTCTCGATCTCGAACTGGCTGTTTCCGTCAAATTCGCTGCGCTGGTCAAGAACCCGCTAGCGGTGGACGCGGCGATTGTCGGTACCAGTTCGGTGTTCGATCCGCCGCCGCTGGGTGTCGGTGGCGGCGCCTACAATGTTTTCGACGTACTCAATCGCCAAACAACGCCGGTGCAGGTGTCTCGGTCTGCTCGTGATCAGGCCGAGTGGTTCACCGAGTTGGATGCCGAGGACGCTCTGGCTGCTGTCGAGTTGGCGCGTACCTGGGAGTCGGCGATGGGGGCCGACGATGCGACTCGGGTGGCGCGCTTGGTCCAACTCGGCGGTTCCGGTCTGGTCGAGGGTGACGGTGACGCCGCCATGCGGGCAGTCATCAGTTTGGTCGACTCGGGACAAGCCGACGATCTGGCTATGTATGCGGACGAGCTCTCTGCAGCCGCTCAGCAAGCACATTTCGACACCGAGGACTATGTGAGAACTGCTGCGCGGGCATTGTGGTCGGCGCGGCGGGTAGGTGCTGACGAGTTCGGTTTCCGTATTGCGGCCCAGACACTTCGAGCTGTGTCGGACCACTCCGCGTTGGTCATCGCCTGGGCACACGAGATGAATGAATTGTCGACTCAGTCCCCGGCCGATCCGGCGTTGGGAATGTATATACGTCAGTACCAAAATAGCTGGGTCGAAGCCGTTAACGGTGCTCCGGCCGAGGCGATGTCGGATCTGATGGTGGTTGCGAATGCCTTTGCACTCGAGGCTCATCCGGAGGCTGTCCGTGATGGCCTCGCACGCTTCGAGGAGTACTGGGCAAGGAATCCGGGGCTGTCGGGCGATCGGGTACACCGAATGTATAGGCACGAAACCACGGTGGGAACCGTGAAGCGCGTAGTTGGCCTGCTTGAAGAGGGTGACCGGGATGTAACCGCAGATCTCCTTGGTGGGCAATGGGATTGGGTTTCCGAGGAAATGCGCACGCCGCTAGACGGGTGGATCGCCGCGGCGCGCATTGCGGTGGTGCCGCCGAAAAAACGCGCAACTCTGCTCGGTGACGAGCGTCGTTCCGCGTCGATTCCCCCGGGCGCATGGAGTGTGGTGTTGGCCGGTGTCGAATTGGCTGCAGACGCTCGTCTGATCGGCCAATGGATCGATCGCACCCGAATTGTATCGCCGTCATTGGGTCGGTGGCTTGCCGAGGAAATCGATCGCATCCGGAAGCAAGTCGGAAGTGAAGGGGCGGCCGTACGGCCGGTTCTGAGGGCGCTACTCGGCCGAGGGGTTCGGATCGAGAGTCGTGATCTCGACCCGATACTCAACGAAATGCGTTTCTTGTCAAGAGCTTACGCTGCGGCAAATCAATCTATCGACTTCCCCGAGAATCGCGCACTTGATGAGTTTGCCGCCCGGATCGGATCCTGTCGATCGTTCTTCATGATCGAGATCGGCAGCTTGCTCATCGATGCGCGTGATACGCGAGCACTGCGAAGGCTTATCCGTGAGGCCGGCGATGTCTGCGGTACTGCGATGACAGAGGAATTGAGACGACGGTTCGAGCGGGAGCCGGCGTTGACGCTTGAAGTCGCGCTGTTCCACAGCGTCGAGGGGCTCGGGATCCAGGCGGACAGTGCCACGGATTTCCTCACGGAATTGGCTGACAGCCGGGAAAGCCGGACGCAGGTCGAGGACCTCAAACGGGGTCTTCCTGACGAGTGGGCCGGCGCGTGGGACGAGCTGCTGGGAGAGAGCAAGAAAGGCCGCATGGCTCGAAATCTTGTCCGCGGGGGTAAGCGACTGTTCGGAAAGGAGGGCTGATCCGTGGATGATCTGGGCTCACTCATATTTGTGGGTATCGCAATTGCTGCAGCAGTCTTCGTCGCGTGGGTGGTTCTTGCGCTTTTCATGAGAATGCTGGCGCTATTTGTGTTCTATTGGATTGTTTCCTTCTCGGCCGGACTGATCGCCGGACTGATCGCCGGCCTCTTGATACCGCTGCGGGTACTGAGCGGCAAAGCGTCCGTCAAGCCTGCGATCGCAACTCCGGACAAAGTTGTCGACAACAAGGTAATGAAGATTCCGCCGAGGGGAATGCAGAAGCACTTCGGTTGGGACCGGGCATGGCCCGTGTACAACCCGTACCAGGCTCGTTTGGACGCTCTCGCGGTGACCGCCGAGACAAAGCTGCTCCTTCGCGCCGTGTGGAGCCGGACTCGGCCGGCGAATCTTGCGTCGGTAATGAAGGTTGGAAAATCCAAGGGCTCGGCCACATCCGGTTCGAAAGGTGTGGCGTCTGCAGCGACGACGACTGCTCCAGGTTTTCTCTGGATACTCTTCGCTGCGGTACCCACTGCAGGATTCTTCGTGGCCACCTGGGTGTCCATCGCGTTCTGGTTGATCGCGATGCTGGTCTTCGGTGGTGCGGTGTACGTGATCCAGGTGGTGTGGGTGACGCTGTATCGGTGGAGCGAGAAGCTCGGACGCCGACGCGCCAAAGCGTCTCTCAAGTGCCATGTCTGCTACCGGGAAACGGATACGCCCAGTTTCAAGTGCAAGAATCCGATCTGCGAGGTCATTCATCGTGATATCTCACCGGGTCCGTTGGGCATGATTCGTCGACGCTGCGCGTGCCGGACGAGCCTGCCGACGACGGTCGGTAAGGCAGCCAAAGTGCTTGATGCCGTCTGCCCGTTTTGTGACAGCGCCCTTGCCGATGGAGCAGGTACGCGGTACACAATTCAGATCCCGACGATTGGCAGTGTCGGTGCGGGCAAGACCAGACTGTTCGCGGCCAGTACCGTGGCTCTCGACGCGCACGTGAAAACTCGGGGTGGGGAGATCGTTCCATTGTCGCCCGCGTCGGCAGACTTCTTGGCGGCCGCGAAAGATGTTGTGAAGACATCACAGAAGACGGCCAAGACTCCGGTCCGGGCGCAACCGGAGGGACTCCCGTATCGACTCGATGTCAATGGTCGAACCATCGAGATTCAGATGATGGACGCGGCCGGAGAGTCGTTCACCAATATGGATATGACGCAGAGTCTCCATTACATGGACAGTGCCGGAGTTCTGCTTGTGGTGTTGGATCCGCTCGCTTTCGAGAACGTCCGCGAGGAGGTACAGCGGAGCGGAGGCGCACGCCGCGTCGAGATTGCGGTCGGTGATCAGGAGGACGCTTACGCCAGCGTTGTCGACCGACTACGAGCCGAGAATGTCGATTTGCGCCGAAGGAATCTGGCCGTCGTTCTTACCAAAACCGATGTCCTGCAGAGCCTTAATGCCGGTCGTGAACTAATGCCGGGAAACTCCGCAGGAATTCGCCAGTGGCTGAATGGTCATGGCGAGGACGGTCTGGTGCGGCGTATCGAAGACGACTTCGAGAAGGTGACCTATTTTGCGGTGGACTCCATGAGTGCGCTCGCTCTCGACGATCCGCGGAACCCCGTCGCGGTACTGCAGTGGGTGCTCGACGTGTCGAACACCAAGATCTCTCTCCTCGCGACGTCTGTCGCGAGTCCCAGTTAGGTAGGTGAATTTAGTTGCGAAACGGAATCCCGGCAATCTATTGGACCTTCCGCTATGCGTGGAGCGCGGTACATATTGTCCTGCTGATCATTCTGGCGTGGCTGTCGACGGCTTATCTGCTCGAGGACGGGCGCGGCCAGGAGTTGTTCGATCAGTGGTACGCGTGGGCGCAGAACATCCGTGTGCAGCTTTCGAGCCTGATCCCGTTCCCCTGGGATTGATCGATGGTTGCCATTGGGATAGATCTCGGAACCACGTACTCGTGCGTGTATACAGCCGATCACACCGGCCGAATCGAACTGGTACGAACACCCGACGATCGGGAACTCACACCGTCGGTGGTGCATTTTTCCGGCTCGAAAGTGTCGGTGGGCTTTGATGCCAAAGAGATGATGGGTGAGGACCCCGACAATGTGGTGGTCGGAATCAAACGGTCCATGGGAAAGGACCACCGTCAGGAGTTCAGCGGCGTCGCGTACACGCCGGAAGCAATTTCCGGAATAATTCTCCGACGACTTGCCGAGGACGCCGCGTTGGCTCTCGGAGTCGGGATTTCCGAGATCCAGGCGGTCATCACAGTACCGGCGTATTTCGGTGTTGCGGAAAAGGAAGCGACGTTCGCGGCAGCCAGAATCGCGGGCCTGAACTGTCTCGAGTTGCTCGCTGAACCGGCCGCAGCGGCCTATGCCTACGACGCTGCGGACTCTGCGGTCGGTTCGTCCCTGGTATTCGATTTGGGCGGAGGGACTTTCGACGTGGCGGTTGTGGCGGCAACGCTGTCCGGTCCGCCGCGGATCTGGGCCGTCGACGGGGAGTCTGCTCTCGGTGGCCTCGATTGGGATCAGCGGATGGTCGAGCTGCTGTGGAACAAGATCGAGGCTGTCGTCGAGGACGTCGACGATTGCCGGTACGACGACGAATTTGTTGCCGTGGTCGGGGCCGAGGCAGAACGGCTGAAGCGGGAGCTCAGTGTGCGTGAAAGTGCCAGCGGCCGTTTTCGTTTCGGTAAGGCGCGGTTCGGTATTACCGTGACCAAGGGCGAGTTCGATGCGGTCTGCCGAGACCTGGTTCTGCAATGTCATGCGTCCGTGGAACGCGTTCGACGGGCAGCGGCGTCCCTCGGTGCGCCGCCGGTAGCCCGGATCCTCATGGTGGGTGGTTCGACCCGACTCCCGATGATCCGGGATGAACTGAACCGAATGTTCGACGTCCCGATATTGATCGGTGATCCGGACAAAGTTGTGGCGCAGGGCGCTGCTCGGCTGGCGAGTCGGTTGGCGGGGGCTTCGGCGGTGCACGCGTTGTCGGGCGCTGATCGAATCAACTCGGTTTTGCCCCGTTCGATTGGGCTGCTCATCTATTCGAGTGCGCATCCGTGGCGAGAGCAGCCGTATGTCCGACACATCCTCAAGGCAAATACGCAGTTGCCCGTGACGAAGGCCGTGGCCGCGGTCTCGACCATCTTCGATAATCAGGACAAGGTTCGTATCCGCCTGTACGAACAGGCCGGTGCGGTTGAAAGCGAAGATCCCGCTGACAACCGGATCATTTTCGACTGTGAAGTCTCCGGCCCGAAGAAGGCGCCAGCAGGATCGGAAATCAAGGTACTGATCTCGGTCGCCGTCGACGGTCGCCTGTCCGTGGAGATGACCGACGGTCGAAATCGACCACTGTCGATGGAAGCGTTCATGGAAGGAACACTCGACGACGGCGAAATTGTCGAGCAGCGGCAGGCTGTTGCAGGCCTGATGTTGTCCACCTAGCGAAGGTCTGTGGAATGGCAACTTGGACGAAGAAGAAGTTCGGCGGTGACCCGGTCACCGAATCGCCTCCCGGTGAGAACCTGGAACTCTTGCAGGCGAGCCTGAGTGGTTCGGTGATTCTTGCGCTCGATGTCAGTGGGTCGATGTACGGAGAGCGGCTCGTGGAGGCAAAGACGGGCTGCGCTCGATTCATCGACGAGGCGGTCGAGGACGGGTACTCCGTCGGCATGCTTCTCTGGGATCATGACGTGGTGGGGCGCACGCCGTTGGAGCGGTCGCCGCGCTCGGCACGCGAGCTTCTCGATTCTGCGCAGGTCCGCGGCAGCAATGACATAGTTCCGTGCCTGGTGGAGGCGCACAAGATGCTGATGGCACGCCCGGCCGCTGACCGAGTCCTCGCGATCTTCGGTGACGGTGACCTGGGGCCGGTCGACGCGGCAAAGAGAGCGGCTTCTCTTCTGACGGCGGACGGAATCCGAATCATCACTTGTGGTTTGGGGATGGCCAGTGCCGAGATGCTTGCCGTGATCTCCGATGAGCGGGATTCCACGGCGAGAATGGCGGACTCCGGAGGAATCGCGGACGCGATCGCCGGAATGACGTCGGGCCTGATTCGTAGGGCGCGGTGACGTACGTACAGTGAAGGTCGGCCTCAAGCCACCGTCACCATCGCAGACGCCGCGGTGCTGCCGTATCGCGTGGTCATCGAGTGGAGGTAACGTTCAAGTGCAATGTTTCCGTTAGGCATTCGCAGTAGTGGCGGAGGGACCATCGGGAGTACCGCACCGGCAACGAGCAGACCGGCTCCGCCCATCATCGAGGCGGCAGCGCCGGTTACCATCCCCGGCGATGTCGATTCGACGTCCACCAGCATCGTGACGGGATGTACCGAGACCGCTGCTACGTGTGTTCCGGAGTTGATAGTCGATTCGATGAGCTCGCTCATCAACGACTGATCGCCCAATTGATCGGCCCATCGAAATATTTCGGCCATCCATTGCGCAATGGTTGCTTCCCAGGCCATTCGCGTACCGGCAAGCGTGAATTGGAACCGTTGTGCGTTGAGATAGCGAACGGCCGGAAGCGCAAGCTCGAGGGCCTGCCGCAGACGCTCACCGCGGGACGTTTGGTCGATGGACGCAGCAGCCAGGAAATCGCATTTTGCAACGTCGATCATGGTCTCGAGGTCTTCGAACTGCTTCCGAGCAGTCCCGAGGTGGACCAAGGCCCGGTCATGATTTCCCTCCATGATCTCGGCGCACGCGAGGTTGCGTTCGCACCAGCCGACATTTCGTCGATAGGCCAGTTCTGGTCCGAAGTCTTCCAGTGCTGCCGTCAAGAGTTTCTTGGCCCGACCGAAATCCGATTTCATAAAGGCGACCGCCCCGATGTTGCAGCGGCACACAACAGCTCGACCGCGTTGGCCGAGTCTGTCGAACAGAACTGCGGCCCGGGTGAATGCATCTTCGGCCGCGTCGAAGTTCTTTCTAGCGATATGCAAGCCCCCGGTGTTCTGCTCGACCATCGCAACTCGGTCGATCAAGCCGAGTTCCATGAAGGTCGCAAGAGCCCGGGAGAACGCCGACTCTGCCTCCGTGAGTCTTCCGGTTTCGAGATAGACCTGACTGACGTGTGAGTCACTTGTTGCTATTCCGTATTCGATTCCGTTGTCGAGAAATACTTTTCGAGATTCGAGTAGTGCACGTTCGGCATCGTTGTACCGTCCGAGAGAGAGCAGACATACACCGATGGTTTGAAGACATTGGGCCGACTTCTCGAAGATGCCCAAGCCGGCGAATGCTGTTTGAACAGATTCGAGTTTCTCGATTGCCGATTCGTATTCGGCGTTCTGCATCAGCAGTACTGCCAGATCTTGTCTACAATCCGACTCCAACTCGGGCTCGTCCAAGTTTGATATCAGCCCGAGCGACTGGTTCAAAAGTCTCTCTGCGGCGGAAAACTGGAACTTCTCGCGCGAGAGTGCCGCGCAATACCGCAGGCACGTCGCACGCAACACCGGTTGCTCTGACGCGTCAAATTCCGACAGTGCCTTGGCCAACAGGTTCTCGGCAGAGGTCAGATCGCCCGACGTCATTCGGACAGTTCCCAGGTGCATGGTGCACGTTGCCACGCCGATGGTGTCACCGAGATCTGTATATGCTTGCCGCGCGCGGCTATAGGCGGAAATTGCGTCGGGGTACCGAGCCAGATCCTCGTAGATCATTCCGAGTCCGATATCGATACCGATTGCCTCATCCGGATGCTCCTCGGCCAGAAGTTCGCGTGCAGATGACAAGGAACTGATCGCGTCGAGTGGGGAGCGGAGATGTACTTGCAGGAGTCCCAACTGTCTGTAGCAGTGTGCGCTGCTACTCGTCTGTCCAGTGCTCGTGTGCAGTGGGATCGCGGCACTGTACGACGACACCGCGTCCGCAATGCGACCGGCGTCGAAGTAGAGGTCTCCGAGTTGCTCCCAGCAGTCACCTTCGGCATCGCGGTGCTCGACCAAAGCGAGGTACTCGATTGCCGCGCGCAGCTCGATCTCGGCTTCGGCAAGCCCCGAGACCGTCGAGGTGAGCCCGATGAAGTACTGGCAACGAGCAACGTCCAACGGACCGCCTTTCTCATCGTAAAGAGCACGCGCCGTGATGAACTCGACTCTGGCGGAATCGGCGTCCTCCATCTCGATGAGGCATGATCCGGCGCGTTCACGGCAGTCCGCCGAATCCGGCAGGTTCCCGATGGCGAAGAATCCGACTGCGGCTCGACGAAACGCCTCGACTGCGTCGTCGAATCTGCCGACCTCTTCGTAGACCTCACCGAGCAAGCCCGAGCAGTCGGCCGTCAGTTCGGGGTCGTCTACATGGGCCGACATGTCCAACGCGTGGCCCAACGTCTCGATCGAAGTTTCGGCCAGTCCGATTTCGTGTTGTGCAATCCCGATCCATCGCAGACATTGCGCGATCTGGTGTAATTCTCCGGTCTCGATGCAGACGTCGAGAGCCAGTTGCAGAGGGCCGAGTGCATCGCCGGCGCGGCCATCGGCGACGAGCGCCGTTCCGTCCAGATACAGCTGACTTGGCCAGAGTTGGTCGTCCATCGCTATCGGACGCGTCCGGGCAGGAGTTTTCCGATCGTCAATCGGCCGAGGCCGAATATCACGGCAAAGGCGACGAACATTGTCACAGATCCCACGGAATCAACCTCGTCGCAACTAGTGGTTATCCCGGATGCCGAGGTAAGCAGCACGATAATCCCTAGCGCAGTGCCTACTACCAGGAGACCCAACTCCGGTTTCGCTCCAATGATACCTCCCAGAACAACGGCGGCGACCAGACCGAGAATCAGAGGCGTCGGGCCCGATGCGACTCCGACCGGTGAGGTCAATGCCAGCACGATATCGATAGCCCCGAACCAGGCGAGACCAACGACCGTCATCTCGCTGATTTTTGCGCCTCCGAGAAAGAAGGCCGCGGTACCGCTCAGCGACCCGATTACGACGAACAATGCGACACCGGCGATCCGTACGGGAACATTCGAATCGATGCCACAAATATTCGGTGCGGTGAGTTCCGACAATGCCGGTACCAGAGCAATAAGGCCGATGACGGAATAGAGAAGGTCGGTCCCGAGGGAGACGCCGGGAATCCCCCTGAAAAGGCCGGTTGCCAGGGAAAACAATGCGACTGCTATGCCTATCTGAATGGGGGAGGCGAAGGTCGAACCCGAGGATGGCGCCAACTCGACGAGTGCGCTCAGAACTATGAATCCTGCCAGGAAAGATCGGCCGAACCGGTTCTCGCCACTGTCGGACTTCTTGTGGAGGGACAGCCCACCCGAGCGGCCGGCTTGCCCACCGAGGACGAAGTACGTCACCATCATCATGAACGCAAGAACGATGACGATTGCGCTCATGACGCGATTTCGGTAGACACTGTCGACTCTGCCTTCTGCCTGATTCGATAGTCGCAAGGTTTCGAACAAGAAGGACGATTACCTGTCGATCGAGTTAATGATGAACGAGTTCACCCGCGACCGAAAGTCATTCAATGAGACTAATCTTGGAAGTTCAGTTCTGATCTCTATTCCGGGGAGGAGGTGACATGTTGCCAAACAGCGAATTGACCACCAGTGGATGGTGGATCGGCCGTGAACTCGGCGACGGCCGGCGGGCAGAAGCATCCCTTACGAGAAACGAACTGATCGAGCTGTGGGTCAAGGCGTCACCGTCACCGAAGCCGAACGTCAAGCACTTCGCCGAGGATCTGGCGAAGTGGACCAGTGAACTCGGAACGAGAGCATGGGTCGAGGAGTTGACCGTCCCGGAGGCTGCACGGCGGATGCGGCAAGGTACCAATCAAACGGCCATCGGCGTGGAAATCTGGGACATGGTGTGCGGCATTGCCGCTGCGTACGGAGATCCGTTTGCGCGATGCTCGGCAGACGTCGTTCAGAATGTGAGGAAGGAGCGGCCGCGGAACTTGCCTCGGGCCATGGCGTCGGCAATACGGAAGTACGAGGACGGACCACCACGCACGGCAGCTCGCAATGCGATGATCGGTTCGGAAGCGTGTGGCGCGGTCGTTTCCAGTCGTGGCCACGCTGATCGTTTTGTCGCTGACGCCGAACCATTCAAGAACGCGATAGTGGCTTCGGCAGTGCGCGCGTACAGCGGCAGGCTGGTCGACTATCTCGATCGAATCGCCGATGTGTCCGAGCAGGAGGATCTCGAAATTCTCAGTGCTGCAATCGAAAGAATGACTGATGAGTACGGTGAACCCGACATCGCGGACCGCCTCCCCACAGTCGAGGAAATCGAATTCGCCGATGCCAGATTGCACTGGTATCTCGATCAGACAGGTATCGCGGCTACCGACTCGGAGATACCACTGGTGCAGGGCAGCAACCTGTATACGATCTCAGACGTTGTCGGTGAAGGATGGCGTCGTGCACGCCGAAATCTTGTGAGGCTTCACATCGACGAGGTGGAGCTCACTGATGACCTCGTAGTGCGCGTCTACAAGTCGAACCTCAATCGTGCGACGCAGGATTTGCAGCGCAAGGTCTTCAAATCGGCAAGGCAGTCGACAAGCCCTGAGGCACAACAAGAGAGTGACCATGCTTCGTCGTCTGTACACTCGATCGGCGTTTCACTCGGCTATCGGGGTGTGCTGATGAGACTCCTGTTCGATCGCGCGCATGCGTACGTCTCGAAAAGTCTGATCGAATCGAATCATCCGTGGGGCGGAGCGTTCGACGGGCCGTGGCCGTGTTGGGAACGCGAGATCGTTCTCGACATCTTGGCATCGGACGCCCAGGCACTTTCCGATGGTTCTGTTTCTGAAATCGCTGAGTTCGTCGATCGCGGTGCGGCTCGGGCGATGGTACGTCACTTGTTCGACATTCATAAGCCTACGAACACACTCGCCCCAACCCCCGACAAGTCGATCACGCTGGTTCTGCAACTCCTGCAGGGTTCCCTGGCGATGGCGATCGGCGACGACGATGTTATCGGTAGCGATGGTATCGAACTCGTCGGGCACAAAGCCGTCGGGCAAACCTGGGCACAGAAATCCGCAGCAGTTCTACAGGACCTTCGAAAGCATCGCCGCGGGTGGACCGAGTTGACGGAGATGAACAGATGAGTGAATCGATGACTCTGCAACCGATCCGACTTGATGGCGGTGATCTTTACTGGGACGGCGACGTTGCCCCTTCCGTCGCAGAAGTGGTTGTTCCGATTGCTGCCGGAATCGATGTAGTAGTGGATGCGGCGGATACATCGACGGTAGTACGCTGGCGCATTGCGGAGGGAAGTGACGCCAAGGCACTGTCAGGAGCATGCGCCGAAACCGATTTCCACGAGCGTCTCGCAGGTGCTTTCAATGGTCGCGAAATATATTGTGCTGCAGTGCATTTAAATCCGTTGTGGACTCGGCGTGCGTTGACCGCAGCAATTGCTCGTTGGTCGGTGGCGCCGATCGACGAGGGTGTTCTGATGCTCGATGACGCTACTTCGCGACACCTGGTCGGAGATATGGTCGAGTCATATGGGCGCTTTGCGATCGCATCTCCGATGCTGGAGATTCTTGGCGACGAAAGTCTCGGTGGCGAGTTGTCCAGCAGCGCAGCCGATGAACTGGCAATCGTTGCTCTCGCAGCGGCTGACGTTCTATCGGAGACCGCGTGGGGCCACGTCATGATCGGTATCGCTGCGCAAGTACAGGCAATCACCACATTCGACGACGAAACGCTGCGACGGTGGATCGAAGAGTTGGTGGACGCTGCGTCGCATGGTCTCGTCGACACCGACATGGCAGGCGGTGTTCGAACAGTCCGGACCACTGTGTCGAGCGGGTACTCTGATCCGCATGTTCTTCCTCTACGAATTCTCGCCTGGAAAGGCGCGGGCACCCCGGATCTGGAGGCGACGCTCCTGGCAGGAACTGAATCCGGGAGTGTGATCCTGTCGGCGCAGTTGGCGTCCGGTGTCGATTCGAACTGTCGTGAAGCGTGTGAGATGTCGGCCTATGCGGCGGATCGCAGATCGGGGACGCTGCTGTCGACCGCTCCGATGACGTGGAACGGACACAACCTGGTCGGGATGTTGGATTTAAGCGAGGACGCCTTCGCCGACGCATGTTTCGGAGTCTTCCACGCTTCTACCGATCTACGTGATCTTCGTGTTGGCGATCCCCTCACTGCGCTGGTTGAAGTAGACAGGTTCATGGTCGAATCATGGTGCTCGAGACGCGCCGCAGTTGCTGCACGGTATGCCGTTGATTCGTCTTCGGATTACGCCACGCGGCGAGTGGCGATGTCCGCAGTTCGCGGGTTCATCCGGGAATCTCTGGAGGCCGCCGAATTTGCGGTCGAGATACTGATGAATTTGGTACGTGAATTCAGTGACGGCAGTGCTGTATTGAATGTTCTGTTGACCAAGCGAATCGATGCGATCGAGAGCTATGTGCGAGCTGTGGAGTCGGGCAACGATGTCCCGGCGGGGGGACATCCCCTCCTGTGTGAATTGTTGATCGTGCGTAGAGAATCCGACCATGATGTGGGGGGAGCGCGGTGGTAGCGGTGGGTCACGGAGACGCCCCGGTTGTCCTCGTCAGGGCAGCCGATGCCGGCCCCACGTATCTGTCGTGGATGTGGATGGATATGCCCAACGTGCCGCATGCCATCCGTCTCGACAGCGAAACCCTTTTCGCAGCAGTGTCTTTGCTTGACAGTGCCTTGATTGCGCCGCTGTTGTTGGAAGATTCGAGTACTGGGATCGAGTCCAAGGAGTCGGCAGCTACACGCGCGCTTCGCAGCGGTGCGTTCGCTACTCTCGAAGGCGAGCGACGGTTGGCTGCTCTGCTCGCCGAGGCGGTGCTCCCCGAAGCGTTGCGTCGACAACTCGGTGAGCGGTTCGATGCGCAGGGCATTATTCACGTCAGGATCACCCCTAGTCCTCGAATTGCGCGGGTGCCGTGGGAACTTCTATTCGTAGACACCTATCGGCGACTGCTCGACATTGCCGTGGTGACCTTCGATCCGCCGGCGACAGTTCACGCTCATCGAAGCGTCCTGCCTCCGCACTGGGACGACGTGCACCACCTCCCGCCGCTTCACATTGTAGACCCGCTTCTGCCTGCATCGGCTATCGATCACGGCTTTCGGCAGACGCTGGCCGGGCTCTCGAAAAATGCATTGCTTGACGGTATTTCAGATGAAATCGCTGCGACCGGTGGCATCGATGTCAGCGCAGGCGTGCCACGAAAATTTGACCGGGTGGCATTGTCAGAAGCTCTGAAAACAGGACGATCGAGGATGTTGTACTTCGGGCATGTGTCGGCGAGGCCGGACGAGCCGGGATCTGCGTCAATCCACCTCTTTGATACAGCGGGAGGCCGCACATCAGATAATGCCATGTGGGGAATGGCTGCGGTCGTGCGCCCCCCGATGGACTCTGGTGAAATGGTACCAATTCGGGAGGGCTACCATTTGCCGCTGTGTGCACTGGATTTCCTACTGGGGACTCAGCAATGTTCGGACGAAAAAGTCTGGCGCCGTTACGGATCGAAGCGGCGGAACTACGGGCACGAGATTTGGCCCATTCCCTGCCGGGTCGCTCTCATCGCGTGCGAGGGCGGTGTGGACTTCCGGTCTGCCGAAACCTTTGGGTTGGTAGTCGCTCTGCTGGATTCCGGCGCCTCTCTGGTGACCACTACCCGTTGGACACTTCCGACTGACAATGCATTCCACAGAATTGGAGGGGTAAGGCGATCGGTGCTTCCCACGGTTGACCTGGCGCTCAGCGTTGACCGCGCACACAATCAAGCTAATCCGGTTGAGGCTGTGGCTGAGTGGCAACGTAGCCGGTTGCGGGAGTGGGAATCCAGCTCGGGTGAACTGGCTTATTCCCCAATCGTGTGGGCATCGCTGACCCACACGGTTGCAGATGCCAGACCTGCCGAACCTATTGCAAAGTAGGCGAATTCGAGCTCACTCTATGTCGAAGTTCCCGCAGTCGACCAGGGCTGCAAGTCGCCGGGGAACCGCGTGGGTTAAGTAGTTGCTCAGCTTGTCGTTGACAGCGATCCCTGCAGCACCCTTGGTGCTCAGGTATGCGGCAAGCTTCCGATGGTCGAAATCGGGCGTGGCACGAAGCAGGCACAATGCCTCCCACGTGATGTCGCGCCGCCCGATCGACAACTCGCGCAGGCGTTCCCATGATGCAGCTACGACTGCTTGCAACAGACGGTCACCGTCGATGCTCGCTTGTTGAGATCGACAGCGATGCAGAATTTCATCTCGCACATCGGTATATTCGGGGATCTTGGCAACCATGTAGATCGACCATCGCGGATCAGCCGTATCACCGTAGTCGCCCATCGAAGATCGCTCCCTGTGAGGCAGCAGACCTAGGGTTGTACGCTGCGCGCTCAACCCTAGGTCTCGACGATCGTGGTGTGTATCCACTGATGGACCGACAGGAGACCCCTGCCAATCGTCAGAGTTCGTCGATCGCGATCAACCCGTCCTGCAATGCGCGTACCAGTAAGGCACTCTTTGTAGATGCCGTTCTGCCGACTTCATCGTATTTGCAACAAATCCGAGTCAGGTGAGTGTTGACTGTTCCCGGTGCGATGAACAAGGTTCGTGAGACGACCGACTTGGAATCGCACCGAATCCAGGCGAGTATTACCTCTTTTTCGCGTGAGCTCAAACCCGGATCATTGTGGGAGATGGGAGATGGGAGTGCGCAATGCGCGTCCTCTCGATCGGGTGCATGGTAGCCAGGCCAGCATTTGAGAACCAATGAGAATGGAGAACCGTCGCGGGGTCACTCCGCGTGGTGGCTGTGACCGAACTCCCGAGATAGCGGTTGCTCTCAAGAATTGGCGAATGGGGTGTTGGCTCGGTCGAGGCCAGAACTCGATCCCGCGGGCGAGTTTCATCAGTGGACTGCTCCTACATGGTCTGACGAGAGATCGATTCCCGTGATCAGCGATTCTCCATGAGGGCTGTGAACGAGTATTCGTCGAGCTCGTTCCAGCGACTAGCCGAATTGGCAGCATCGCCGAGTAGAATCTTGTCAAGATCGAAGCGGTATCGACGTGAGGGCAGGTCCGCACCGCACACCAGCAGGCGCGCAGCCAGCCCTGCCACGGATCCGGCCGCTGTGGCGGCCGTACCGAGTTGGGGCCAGGAGGGCAAAGTCCGTCCGACTTCGGTGAGCGAGAAACGAGTTCGCGGGGTGACGTGGCATCCGACGATCGCGTTGGCGATCCGAGCGCGGTTCGCGGGGTCGTTGAGTTCATTTCTATTCAACCTGGCCAGTTCGCCGGCGTTACCGTGGAACAGAGGATAGTCAGCATCGAGATCGTAGCGTTCGACGTCGAGAAGGACGTTGTCGCCGTTGTCAGTCGCCATGATGACGGGTATACGCTTTTCCCGCGCCTGCCTGCGAATGGCAACCTTCATCGCCAGGTCGTCCATCTCTTCCACCAGCACCGATAGGCGCTCGGTATCTTCACCGCCCAAAAACTTGTCCGAAGCGGATTCGGAATACCCGTCAGAGACGGAATCTACCTGGGTATAGGGATCGATTTCGAGTAGACGTCTTTGTGAAAGAGTCACCTTCGGCTCGCCCAAGTCGCAGACGGACGCAGCTAGGCGATTGAGATTGCTTGGCCCCAGTGTGTCAGGATCTGCGATGCGAAACCGACGCGCGCCCGTCAAGGAACACACGGAGACGACTGAGGATCCAACGCTGAGTCCGGCGACCCCGATGAGTGCCCCGCCCCATGTGTGTTGCTCGTCGTCGTCGAGCAAGTAGCGGTTTCGAGCGGTGCGAAGTCGGTAGAAGATCTCTGCGTCGGGCAACCGGACCAGCGTTGATCGCCATGGATACACGATGTAGCGACTCGCGCACTCGACGACGCGGTCATCGTTCCAGTCGCGTCGGTCCGCGTCGCCGAATGAATCGATGGCGGCAAGTTCGGAGCGTGCAGTACTCCACGCATCGACGAACCGGAGCCCCGAATCCGCAGCCATCAGTGTCCTGATACGTGCGGAATCTTCTGTTGGATGCAGTATTTCGATCATTATGCGCTCACCTTTTCCACCTGGGTCTGTTTGATCTCATATTGAAAGTCAGTGCTGCCGAATAGATGAAAACTCACACGGGGCAATGCCCGTTCTCGGAGAATTTGCAGTAGTTCGCGGTATTCGCTGCTGGACGATGAGAGAGCTTCGACCACCTTTCGGCAAATCAGTTGCGCTTTCTCTGTCGTCGCTCGCTCTTGTGCAGCCGTGTCGTGGCGCAACTCGACCCTCAGTTCGAGCACATCGCGAAGGTCGATGCCGGATCGTCGAGCGAGAACGAACTTTCCCGTGATCGTGTCGACCAACTGCGGGTGAGATAGGGCTACACGAACAGGTTCGGGATAGATATTGACTGCGTAGAACGACACCGCTACATCGGCACGACGTTGGAGAACAATAAAACCTGCTTCGCCGGAGGATGTTCGAAGATCCATGCGGTGCCCGAGTTCGGCTAGTTTCACGCCGAGGGTGTGTGGACTCAAGATCCGGCCCACATCGTTGATCCTGTATCGAACCAATGGAATCGAATTGTCGACTGTGAACAGCAGACGACCGTCGGAATCGATTTCCGTGTAGCGGAAGGCGGGGTCGTACTCGACGAGAGTCGATGACGCGGCGGCACCACCGAACAGAGCCTCGTCGACATCGCGGTGTTCGAGGGCGAGACGGCGTAAGGAAATCGACGTCGGAGTTTCGTGCCCCATCATCCCCGCGTCTGCTGTCCCGTAAACAAGACACACGTCCTCTGTCCGCCCCGACTTTCCGATCAGATCCAGAATTCCGTCTCGCCATGATTCCCCGATACTCTCGCCAGCGAGCAGCAGCTTCAGATCCTGGCGCACGACCGCCGCATCTGCGCCGTCCAAAACATCGCGGACAAACGGTGGATAACCGGCAATGACAACCTGCTCATAGTGTTTTCCCAGGGTGGCGACGTTTTCGCGAACGGTCTCGACATCCACACCCGGAGCGACAACGGACAATGGGAACCCTCTCTGGTTCAGTTCCTCCGCCGCGCGCAACGTATAGGTTCCTCCGATCCAATTGCCCATCGCGAAGCACACGACGAGTAGCGTCGATCGCTTGTCCGCACCGAATTGCCGCATGATGCGTGCGTGAAGCTGAACACTGTGGGTCAGAGACACATCGGAGCGAGCCCAATGCGTCGGCTGCCCCGAAGATCCGGAGCTCGACGACCAAATTCGTGCTCCGGTGACGTCTCCACGGTGCATGAGTTCGTCAAGGCCGTAAGCGGCGACGTAGTTCCCTTTTGTTGTTGCCGGAACATCGGCAAAGTCTTCGACCGAACGCACCGACTCGGGATCGAAATCTTGTGCCGACAAGAATTTTGTGTAGGCGGGCACGTTCTCGACGGCGTGCCGGAAGGTAGCCAACGCACGTTCGGAGCCGGGTGCGGTTGCTGATGGACTGGTCGAATACATGGACATATTCCTCTCGTGTGGCGAGATGTGTTGTCGCCGTGCACAGAGAAGACCGAACCCCCGGAGCATCTGGGAGGGTTGGTTTGCGGCCTGTCGTTCAAACGGACTATATGAGCGAGACGTCCGAGTCAGGCATGGTTGTGAACGCCACTTCAACTGAAAGGAACTCGACATGGCGAATTGTAGGAAGTGCCAGCGACCAGTTCATGACTGCTCGTCTTGCAATGGAGGCCGAGCGAGCGGCATGTTCGGAAAGCTCACGTGCAGCAAGTGCAACAACACCGGCTCAACGTGCAATGAGCACGGTGGGTACTGGAAGTAGCCGGCCGGGGCCGTCGCACATTAGGTGAGAGGAAGTTCGATGCAGATCTTTCTGCTAATTGTGATCGTTTGGCTAGCAGGACTTTTCGGAACAATTGCAATGGGTGGGGCAGCGGTCCTATGGTTTCTCGGCGTATTCGTTGTTGGTGTCGTGGTCTTCAGCTTCGTTCTCGGTGCCTACGCCAAACAGCAAATGGATGTTGTGCATTCCGCTGACCCCCCGACAGTTCAACAGACAATCGAAAACCACTTCAGTGGGGTTGGATGGAAGAACGTCCAGGGTGAGGGTTTGATGAACTTCCAATCGCGAGGGTTCGGGCTCAGTTCGTGGAACTCGGAGAACCCTGTGGTGTCAATCAGCCTTTCGCCCACTGCTGACGGTGGCACTGAGGTGTCAATCTGGATGTCGAAGTGGACAACTCGTACGGGGATCGTGTCTTCCTGTGACCGCGTTGTGTCGAAACGATGGACGTTGCTGAGGAAACTCGCAGCACTCGAAGGAGAGTCCGAGGCTCGGTTGTAGCAGGATCAGAAGGGCTGTGCATCATGGGTATGTTCTCCCGAACGAAGGCGCCGACCACTGATTGGGCTACGGAACGAATAGCGGCCGTTCCGAACTGGGCGACTCATCAAACCCTGCGACCAGGATTGTCAGACGTGGCACAGGCATTGGTCGACAGCTATTCGGGAAGTTCCAACGACATCGATATGGACAAGGTTGTCCAGGCTATTGTCAACATTGTGGAATCGCTCGCCGTGAAGCATCTTCCGGAAAGTGCGGAAGCGATCAGGGCGATCATGTCTCGTCCCGGGCCCGAACGTGACGAGATCTGGAACTACTTTACTCATTGCGCCGCCAAAGGTGTTGCGGTGTCGGAACATATCGGTGGAATCCTGGTCGGGCCGCAAATGGCCGAGACTTATGAAGCGATGGTACGAGAAGGGCGCTTTTCGAGGTCCGGGAATGTCACTCCTGACGGGCTGCCAATTATGTCTCCGGACTCGAGTGACACGGCTAGGTTGAGTGACCCGGGCCTTGGCGAGAATGACCCGATACAGATGGCGTTCGGGCTTATGTCAAGCGTAGGTCTGAGCCTTGTCGTCTACGGTTCGTCAAATCTGGCCAGTTGCTTAACAGCCGTTGCCGGAGTTATTCCCGCGTTCCGCAGTTCGGCGACAGATGGTGGATGGCTCGGATCCTTCCCGAGCATCGAGAACGTGTTGTGGTTCGGGATCGAGAGTGCGGACAGTTCCGCGATCATCGTTACTGTTCTGCCGGATGCCGATTCTGGTCGGGTGCTCCGCGAATTCGTCAATCCCCTTGACGCGCTGGAGGCACCTTGGTTCACGGGGTTGGCACAGAAAACGCTGGTGCCCAGCACCTTTGCTGAAATCTTCGCCCGATCGGTTCACCGTCGTATTTGGCACCTTCCAGGTCTTCAACATCTCAGACCTCACGACCACGGGCCGATCGAACTTTCGTGGGCTTTCAAGCGGGAGTTGTCGGGGGCCGGGTGGGACTCCCTCGACGGTGACAGTTACAAGAAGGACGTATCTTCTCCGGCGGGTATTTCGAATGTGTATTTTGCGCCGTGGAGAGATAAATACTCCGTCTTTCTCGTGCTCGGACCTTCGGAGAATGGGCAGATTCCGGAGAGCTTGCGTGGTGTCGATCTGGGTGATTGCCTGATCGGTGTCGAATACGAACACATCATCTTGATCAAACCGCTGTATTCGTCTCCCTCCTTGGCGGACGTACAGGCCGCGACGGAACGCGTCCTCGACCGAGGGAGGTTCCTGGACTCAGGCGAGACATCCATCGTTCCAAATATCTTGACGTTGGCCAAAGGTTCGAACACCCCAATTGGGACGATGCGGATTCGTGTCTCGCTTGCATGGCACCAAAATCCTGTCGAAGTCAATGTGGACACGTCGGCCCTACTTCTCGGCGCGAACGAGAGAGTGCAATCGGATGCTGATTTTGTCTTCTACAACCAGTCGGTGCATCCCACCGGCGCTGTGAATTACGAGTGCCGCCAGGCGGAGAACGGCAATGCCGGTCGTGATTCCATCCGGATGGATCTGCCCCGAGCGGAAATGTACACCGAGAAGATCGTGATTGTCGGATCGGTCGACCGTGGGCAGTTCTCGAGTCTTCGTGGCCTTCATGCGACCGTCGTCGATCTTGACACTGGTCGGACGGTGATCAACTTTCCGATCGACGGACTTACGACTGAAACTGCGCTGGTCGTCGGGGAGTTGTATCGACGCGCCGGGGTATGGAAGTTTCGAGCAGTGGGGCAAGGCTACGCATCTGGTCTCAGGGGTGTCGCAACTGATTATGGAATCAACGTGGATTGAAGTGCAGCCCGCGCAGCATTGAACCCACCCATCCCGTGGACCCCGCCGCCCGGGGGAGTCGCGGACGAGCAGAGGTACACGCCCGGGGCGCCGGTGGCATAGGGGTCCAGCCCGAACCGGGGGCGCGCGATGATCTGCCGCGCAGTGTTCGCCCCAGCGGAGATGTCGCCACCCACGTAGTTGGGGTTGTACGCCTGCATCTGCGGCACATTGCGCACGTGGACGCCCACGATCCGGTCCCGGAACCCCGGCGCAAAGCGTTCGATCTGGCGCGTGACCACATCGGTGGCGTCACCTGGATATCCGTGCGGCACATGCGCATACGCCCACACGGGATGGATGTCTCCGACGGAACGGGAAGGGTCGGCCAAGAATTGCTGGCCCAACAGAATGAAAGGCTTGTCCGGCATCTGACCCCGCACGGTCTGACGTTCGACAGCAGCAGTTTGCGAAATCGTCCCGGACAGGTGCAGGGTGCCGGCCTTGCGGGCATGCGGATTCGTCCACGGCACGACGCTTCCGTCGGAATCACCACGCACGGCGTAGTCGACCTTGTACGCGGCGGTGCCGTAGCGGAATTTGCGGTAGGCCCGGGCAATGCGGTCGGGCTGCCGACCGTCGAGCAGACGACCGGCCGCATCGGGAGCGATGTCGAGCATCACGATGTCGTAATCGGCGATCTGGGAGTAGTTGGTGACCCAGTTCCCGGTTTCGATGGTGCCACCGAGGCTGCGCAGAATCGAGGCGAGCGCGGCTGCAATTGAGCCCGAACCACCTTGTGCCACAGGCCAACCGTGTGCATGAGCGGCCGCGGTGAGCATCGACGCGACAGCGCTGGACATGGGAAGGTCCAACCGCCCGAACATGTGCGCCGCGACGCCACCGAACAGTGCCCGGGCTTGTGGGGTCTTGAACATCCGCGCGAAACCAGTCGCGGGAAGCAGAGCGCCCGTCCCGAAACGCGCGAGCATCAGCGGGTGCTTCGGGACGTGCACGATCGGCTTGAAGACGTCCTGCACCAACTCGTCGAAGTTCTCGGCGAGGTATCCGAAGACGTCGAGCCAGCGCTTGCCGTCGACACCCAGTCCCTCAGCGGTCCGGTTGATGTCACGCCACAGAACCCCGGCGGTGCCGTCGTCGAGTGGATGGACCAAATCGATCTCGGGCCACAGCCACGTCAGGCCATGCTTGGCGAGCCCGAATTCGCGGTCGAGTTCCTTGAAGTAGGGAGAAGCCAAGGCCGTGGGATGGAAGGCGGAGCAATCGTCGTGGACGAGTCCGTCGACGATGTATTCGCTGCTGCGGGTGCCGCCGCCGATCTTGTCCGCACCCTCGATGACATGAACGTCGATTCCGGCGCGGGCGAGTTCGATCGCCGCCGCGAGACCGTTGGGACCACTGCCCACCACTACTGCTGTTGTCATTTGCTCTTCGCCACCCGTCTTCTCAAGGGTGAGCCTACGGAAATTACAGCGATGGCATTCTGCGAGCAAACAATTCAGGCCTGGACCTTGGTTGATCGATCAACTTTTGTTACAGTTCGAGGCGCACTGGCCGCAGCTGATTTCTATCGCTGCGGCCAGTTGTTGCATTCATCGCCCATCGCGCCTGTTTCCTGCGGATTCGGTATCCTGTGAATCGGAACTTCTCTGCACAGACGCAGCTCCGAAATCTGTCGAGGGGCCTTCTGGCTCCCTGCATCGCCGCAGTTCAGAGCAATTATAGGGCTACCTTAGTTGCGCCCGTGCCGGGGTTCTGAATTATCGTTTTCGTTACACGGTTGACTCACAAAAGTTTCAACCGACCGAAGACTCACGTCGCCGGGTGCCAGAACGCACACCATCGCGTCTGCGCAGGGCGGCTACTTCGGTGGTACCGAACACATCGTCGTGTCGGTGCTTTGAAGGACTTGCATTGCAAGTTGATGGCCATCAGCGCTGCTGGTCGTCGGTGCATCTTTATGGCATACGAAGGCTGGGTATGAAGCAACTTCCAGGCCCCCAGGGCCTCTATCACCCGTCCAATGAGCACGACTCCTGTGGAGTCGCATTTGTTGTCGACATGCATGGTCGCCGCAGCAGGGACATCGTCGAAAAGGCGATCACCGCTCTGGTCAACCTCGAGCATCGCGGCGCTGCCGGATCAGAACCCAACACGGGTGACGGTGCGGGCATTCTGCTGCAGGTTCCCGACAAGTTCTTCCGAGCTGTCGTGGACTTCGCGCTGCCCGCCGAAGGCGCGTACGCAACCGGTATCGCATTCCTCCCGCAGGGCGACGCCGATGCACACGAGGCTGCTGCTGCAGTCGAGAAGATCGTCGTCGAAGAGGGCCTGAAGGTTCTCGGCTGGCGCGAGGTCGGAACCGACGACTCATCGCTGGGCGCACTGGCGCGCGACGCGATGCCGACGTTCCGTCAGATCTTCATCGGCTCCGAGGGTGACAAGTACACCGGCATGGATCTCGAGCGTCGTGCATACGTGGTGCGTAAGCGCACCGAGCACGAACTCGGCTCCGAAGGCGCCGGCAAGGGTGGCCCGGGTAGCGAGACCGTGTACTTCCCCAGCCTGTCCGGCCAGACGTTCGTCTACAAGGGCATGCTCACCACCCCGCAGCTCAAGGGTTTCTACCTCGACCTGCAGGACGATCGTGTCGAGAGCGCACTGGGCCTGGTCCACTCGCGCTTCTCCACCAACACGTTCCCGTCGTGGCCGCTGGCGCACCCGTTCCGCCGGGTCGCTCACAACGGTGAGATCAACACCGTCACCGGCAACGAGAACTGGATGCGCGCTCGCGAGTCCCTCATCGACAGCGACGTCTTCGGTGGCCGCGAGAACCTGGACAAGATCTTCCCGATCTGCACCCAGGGCGCCAGTGACACCGCTCGTTTCGACGAGGTGCTCGAGATGCTGCACCTCGCCGGCCGCAGCTTGCCGCACGCAGTTCTCATGATGATCCCGGAAGCCTGGGAGAAGCACGAGAGCATGGACCCCGCTCGTCGGGCGTTCTACGAGTACCACTCGGCACTCATGGAGCCCTGGGACGGACCGGCGTCGGTGTGCTTCACCGACGGCACCGTCATCGGCGCCGTGCTGGACCGCAACGGTCTGCGTCCGTCGCGTCTGTGGATCACCGAAGACGGCCTCGTCGTCATGGCGTCGGAGGTCGGCGTTCTGCCGATCGATCCGTCCACCGTGGTCCGCAAGGTCCGCCTCCAGCCGGGCCGCATGTTCCTCGTGGACACTGCGCAGGGCCGGGTCATCAGCGACGAGGAACTGAAGAACGAACTCGCTGCCGAGCACCCGTACCAGCAGTGGATCGACGAAGGTCTGATCCACATGGACGACCTGCCGGACCGTCCGTACACGTACATGTCGCACGAGCGCGTCGTGCTGCGTCAGCAGCTCTTCGGTTTCACCAACGAAGAGGTCAACCTGCTGGTCAAGCCGATGGCACTTTCCGGTGCCGAGGCACTGGGCTCGATGGGTACCGACACTCCGATCGCCGTGCTCTCGTCACGTCCCCGGATGCTGTTCGACTACTTCTCGCAGCTCTTCGCTCAGGTCACCAACCCGCCTCTCGACGCGATTCGTGAAGAGGTTGTCACCAGCCTCGGCGCGACCATCGGCCCCGAGGGCGACCTGCTGCACCCGAATGCGGACTCCTGCAAGCAGATTGCGCTCCCGCAGCCGATCCTGCACAACGACGACCTGTCGAAGCTCGTTCACGTCAACGACGACGGCGAATTCCCGGGCTTCCGCAGCGTCGTGATCCGCGGCCTGTACCCCGTCAAGGAAGGCGGCGACGGTATCCGTCGTGCGCTCGAGGGCATCAAGTACCAGGTCTCGCAGGCAATCGAGGGTGGCGCACGCATCGTCGTGCTCTCGGACCGGGAGTCCACCGAGGACTACGCGCCGATCCCGTCGCTGCTCCTCACCTCGGCCGTGCACCACCACCTGGTTCGCGAGAAGTCGCGCACCAAGGTCGGACTCATCGTCGAGGCCGGCGACGCCCGCGAGGTGCACCACATGGCGCTCCTCATCGGCTTCGGTGCCGCAGCGGTCAACCCGTACATGGCTTTCGAGACCATCGACGAGTTCCTGCAGAACGGCGAGCTCGAGGGTCTGACCCTCGAGAAGGGCATCGCGAACTACATCAAGGCAGCCGGCAAGGGTGTCCTGAAGGTGATGTCCAAGATGGGCATCTCGACGCTCGCGTCGTACACCGGTGCTCAGCTGTTCCAGGTCATCGGCCTCTCGCAGGAGCTGACGGACGAGTACTTCACCGGTCTGCAGTCGCAGCTCGGTGGCATCGGCCTCGACCAGATCGCAGCCGACGTCGAAGCACGTCACCGCATCGCGTACCTCGATCGCCCCGAAGAGCGCGCTCACCGCGAGCTCGAGGTCGGCGGCGAGTACCAGTGGCGTCGTGAAGGCGAGTACCACCTGTTCAACCCGGACACGGTCTTCAAGCTCCAGCACGCAACTCGCACAGGTCAGTACGAGGTGTTCAAGGAGTACACGACCATGGTCAACGACCAGTCGGAGCGCCTTGCCGCTCTGCGTGGTCTGTTCGACTTCAACATCGGCAAGCGGCCGTCGATCTCGATCGACGAGGTCGAGCCGGCCAGCGAGATCGTCAAGCGATTCTCGACGGGTGCGATGAGCTACGGCTCCATCTCCGCCGAGGCTCACGAGACTCTCGCCATCGCGATGAACCGTCTGGGCGCCCGCTCCAATTCCGGTGAGGGCGGCGAACATCCGTCGCGCTTCACGCCGGACGAGAACGGCGATCTGCGACGCAGTGCCATCAAGCAGGTCGCGTCGGGACGCTTCGGTGTCACCTCGCACTACCTGAGCAACTGCACCGACATCCAGATCAAGATGGCGCAGGGAGCCAAGCCCGGTGAGGGCGGCCAGCTTCCGGCTCACAAGGTGTACCCGTGGGTGGCCGAGGTTCGGCACTCCACGCCTGGCGTCGGGCTGATTTCGCCGCCGCCGCACCACGACATCTATTCGATCGAGGATCTCGCTCAGCTGATCCACGACCTGAAGAACGCCAACCCGCAGGCCCGCATCCACGTGAAGCTGGTCTCCGAGGTCGGCGTCGGAACCGTCGCGGCCGGTGTCTCCAAGGCGCATGCCGACGTCGTTCTGATCTCCGGTCACGACGGTGGCACCGGCGCCACCCCGCTGACCTCCGTCAAGCACGCGGGCGCACCGTGGGAACTCGGCCTCGCCGAGACCCAGCAGACGTTGCTGCTCAACGGTCTCCGTGACCGCATCGTCGTGCAGGTCGACGGCCAGCTCAAGACGGGTCGCGACGTCGTCGTCGCTGCCCTGCTCGGCGGCGAGGAGTTCGGTTTCGCCACCGCACCGCTGGTGGTCTCGGGCTGCATCATGATGCGCGTCTGCCACCTCGACACCTGCCCCGTCGGTGTCGCGACGCAGAACCCGTTGCTGCGTCAGCGTTTCAGCGGCAAGCCGGAATTCGTCGAGAACTTCTTCATGTTCATCGCCGAAGAGGTTCGCGAGCTTCTCGCGGAACTCGGGTTCCGCACGCTGCTCGAAGCCGTCGGCCAGGTCGACATGCTGGACACCACGCGCGCTCTCGATCACTGGAAGGGAAGCAAGGCAGGCAATCTCGATCTGTCGCCGATCCTCACCCAGGTCGAGTCCGCGTTCATGGACCAGGACGTCCACTGCACCGGCACGCAGGATCACGGTCTCGACAAGGCACTCGATCAGCAGTTGATCGTTTCGGCCCGCAACGCACTCGACAAGGGTGAGGCGGTCTCCTTCGAGTCCGCGATCACCAACGTCAACCGCACGGTCGGCACCATGCTCGGCCACGAGGTCACCAAGGCGTTCGGTGGAGAGGGCTTGCCCGAGGGCACCATCGACATCACGTTCACCGGTTCCGCCGGTAACAGCTTCGGTGCTTTCGTGCCCAGCGGTATGACCCTGCGCCTGCACGGCGACGCCAACGACTTCGTCGGCAAGGGCCTCTCGGGTGGACGCATCGTCGTACGCCCGCCGCTCGATGCAGCGGAAGGCTTTGTCGCCGAGGACAACATCATCGGTGGCAACGTCATCCTGTTCGGCGCCACCAGCGGCGAGGCTCTGCTTCGCGGTGTCGTCGGCGAACGCTTCGCAGTCCGTAACTCCGGCGCCACTGCCGTCGTCGAGGGTGTGGGCGATCATGGTTGCGAGTACATGACGGGTGGAAAGGTGGTCATCCTCGGAGCCACCGGACGTAACTTCGGCGCCGGCATGTCCGGTGGCGTCGCGTACATCTACAACCCCGACAAGGCATTCGAGAAGAACCTCAACACCGAACTGGTGGACCTCGAGGATCTTTCGGGCGACGACTTCACCTGGTTGAAGGGCGCCATCGAACGTCATCGCGACGAAACCGGCTCCGAGGTTGCCACGCGCATCCTCGCTGACTGGTCGCAGCAGGTGGGTCACTTCGCAAAGGTGATGCCCCGCGACTACAAGAAGGTTCTTTTGGCCATCGCGGCCGCAGAGAAGGATGGCAAGAACGTGGACGAGGCAGTTATGGAGGCAGCTCGTGGGTGATCCAAGCGGCTTCCTGAAGCACACGTCGCGCGAACTTCCGGTTCGCCGGCCGGTGCCGTTGCGCCTGCTCGACTGGAAAGAGGTCTACGAGGAGTTCCCGAAGGAAACCCTCAAGACCCAAGCCAGCCGTTGCATGGACTGCGGAATTCCTTTCTGCCACAACGGTTGCCCTCTCGGAAACTTGATTCCCGAGTGGAACGACCTGGTTTACAAGGACCACTGGCACGACGCCATCGAGCGTCTGCACGCGACCAACAACTTCCCGGAGTTCACCGGTCGTCTGTGCCCCGCACCCTGTGAGGCGTCCTGTGTCCTGGGCATCAACCAGGATCCGGTGACCATCAAGCAGGTCGAGGTCGAGATCATCGACAAGGCCTTCGACGAAGGGTGGGTCAAGCCGGTTCGCGCCGCGCACGCCACCAACAAGAAGGTCGCAGTTGTCGGCAGTGGTCCGGCCGGTCTGGCTGCAGCGCAGCAGCTGACCCGCGCCGGTCACGCAGTGACGGTCTTCGAGCGGGCAGACCGCATCGGCGGCCTGCTGCGCTACGGCATCCCCGAGTTCAAGATGGAGAAGCGGCACATCGACCGCCGTCTCGAGCAGATGGAAGCCGAAGGCACCGTCTTCAAGACCAACGTCAATGTCGGCGTGGACATCACCGCGGACGAGCTGCGCGAGCAGTTCGACGCAGTGGTTCTGGCCGGCGGCGCCACCGCAGCTCGCGATCTGCCGATCCCGGGCCGCGAACTGGACGGCATCCATCAGGCGATGGAGTTCCTGCCGATCGCCAACCGTGTGCAGTTGGGTGACCTCGACGCTCCCACCATCACCGCTGAGGGCAAGAAGGTTGTCATCATCGGCGGCGGCGACACCGGAGCCGACTGCCTCGGCACCTCGCACCGTCAGGGCGCGACCAGCGTCCACCAGTTCGAGATCATGCCGCGTCCGCCGGAGACTCGCGCCGAGCAGACTCCGTGGCCGACGTACCCGCTCATGTTCCGCGTGGCTTCCGCTCACGAGGAAGGCGGCGAGCGTCTGTTCTCCGTCAACACCGAGAACTTCGTCGGTGAAAACGGCAAGGTCACCGGTCTCAAGGCTCACGAGGTCGAGATGAAGTCGGGTCGCTTCGAGAAGGTCGAGGGCTCGGACTTCGAGCTCGAAGCCGATCTCGTGCTCCTGGCCATGGGCTTCGTCGGTCCCGAGAAGCCGGGTCTGCTCACCGATCTCGGTGTCGACTTGAACGAGCGTGGCAACGTCGCCCGCACGTCCAAGTGGAACACCAACGTCGACGGTGTGTTCGTGGCCGGCGACATGGGCCGCGGTCAGTCCCTGATCGTCTGGGCCATCGCCGAGGGACGTTCCGCGGCAGCCGCTGTGGACACCTACCTCGAGGGCGTCACGGCCCTTCCGTCACCGATCCACCCGACAGCGGCTCCGCAGCGCTAGAGGCTCTCACTAAGCCGCACCCCACCGCATTCGGTGGGGTGCGGCTTTGTTTCTGCAAGCAATTCGCAAGATCTGTAACAAACCTTCATCAATCGTGCATCGGACAGACACAACGCCCAGACAGTATGATTCCGGAGCACCGATAGTGGTGTATGGGTTGCTGAAGGTAAAACAGGGGAGTTTCATGCGTGCGAGGCGTCTCGTTGCGGTGTTGTCGGCATTTGCTGCGGCAGTAGTGGTACCGGTTGTCAGTGCTCCCGTGGCGTCGGCTGATCCCTGCCCCAGCCTGTACGTCGTGGCCATCCCGGGAACCTGGGAGCCCTCGGGCACCAGGCCCGGCGCCGGCATGCTCGCCCCGGTGACCAACGGGCTTCCGGGCTCCGTTCGCACCGATTACGTCACCTACTCGGCGACGGCCTTCCCGTGGGAGTCCAACGTCTACGCCAAGTCGAAGCAGCAGGCCGTCGACAATGCCCGCGGCATGATCGGCGCCATGGCCGCCTCGTGCGGTGACACTCGCTTCGCCATCGTCGGATACAGCCAGGGCGCGGACGCGGCAGGCGATCTCGCCGCCGAGATCGGAACCGGCATCGGCGTGGTCCCCCCGACTCGCGTCGAGGGCGTCGGCTTGCTGTCCGATCCCCGTCGTTCCGAGTCCGACGTCCTGATCGGCCCCGCTGTCGGCGGTAACGGTGCCAGCGGCCCTCGCATCGGTGGATTCGGTTGGCTGTCAGGCAAAACGGTGACGCTCTGCGCGGTCGGTGACCTGTACTGCTCGACGCCGAAGGACGATTTCGTGATGCGTCTGGCCGGATTCATGGCTCAGGCGTCCGATCCCACTCCGGCCAGTGCGCTCGCGCTGCGCGACGAGGCCGCCGTGATCGTCAATGATCTGATCACCGCAGGCGGTCTCCCCGCTCTGATGGCCCAGCTCGATCCGGGCGCGAACTCGCGGCGCATCGATCAGTTGGTCGACTTCTACGGCTCGCAGGTCCACACCGACTACACGCGTTACGTCGTTGACGGCGCAGGCAATTCGGCTACATCCTGGCTGCACGGCTGGTTGGCCGGCAAGGCCTGATCAGCAGTACGTCTGCTCCGCCGTGTCGACGTAGATCTCGGCAACGCGCTGCGAGGACATCGGCGTGATCTGTGAGTACACCTCGCCGACGGAGTTGAACTCCGCCAGCACTTCGGACCGAGGCATACCGTCAGCGAGCGCCTTGCAGGTGCCGTCGGCGTAGAGGATCTCGGCGGAATCCATTCCGGCGGGCGGGATCCCGGCCAGACGCAGAGCGGCGATGTACCGCTGCCCCTTCTCGCCGGCGTTCGCGACGATCTCTTCCGGTGAGCGGGCGTCGATCGGTGCATTGGCCGCTGGCGCTACCGGTAGTGATACCGCCGGTGGCGTCGATTCGACGACGCTCGGCGCCGCTTCCGGAGTTGTTGCGGCGAGCGGGCTGGTCGGCAGCTCGGAAAGCGTACTGGGGGCAGTCGAACTCGACGTCGCCGCGACCGACGTGCTGGTGGCAGCAGAAGTGGATTCCGATGCGTCGCTGTCGGATTGGCTGCTGCAGCCGCTGAGGAGTAGGCCCGCTGCCGCGACGCAGAGGACCAGTCTGTTCGTGTTCATCACCCGTGAGTGTTACACACCGTACCGCTTATTTTGTCCGTTTTAAGGAAACTCCCTTTTGCCCTGTTTTTAAGTCTAAGTCCTGTGATATACATCTGTTCAGTTGTTACTTGTGAGTAGGAGCACACCGCAAAGACCTTGTCGGCGGCGGTCGAAACACAAGCAATGACTGCGAGTTTCGTCCCCCATCACATAAACGGCAGGGAGAAATCAGTGCAGAAATCTCACAAGAACGGCAACAGACGTCTCGGCACGCGCGTGGCCGTCATTGCAGGTACCGCAGGTGCGGTCCTCGCGTTCGCGGCGCCGATGGCCTCGGCTCAGGATCCGGTCGACAATTCGATACCCGGTGCCGCAGTGTGTCCGGCTACTGCCGAATCCTGTGTGTCGGTTGTGGTTCAGAGCGGAACCTTCGACAACAACGGCTTCAACCTCCCGATCGGAAAAGGCGACATGATCATCGCCGCCGAGGCCGGCTCCGGTGAAGGTGAGTCCACCGTTCTTCTCCCGCGCGACGACGGACACCACGGTGTCTACTCCAAGCCGTTGACCGTTCCGGGTGGAGTCCTCGGAATCGACCTGCCGTTCGGCAATCTGTTCGGCCTCGCCGCAGTCACCGCCGAGGTGGAGGCGACCGCTGCCCCGACCCTCAACGGCATCATCACCGACATGGATCTGAGCATCCCGGTGCGGATGAAGATCAACAACGCGTTCCTCGGCGACAACTGCTACCTGGGCTCCGCGGCTGCGCCGGTGAATCTTCGTCTCGCGCCTGACCCGTCGGTGGTACCGACCTACACGGTGCTCCCGGACAATGCACTGAAGGTGAGCCCGGTCGGGAACCAGGCCACCGGCTTCGCGCTGCCCGCCGCCAGTGGTTGCGGACCGTTCGGAGTGCTGAACCCGATCGTCAACTGGCGAGCAAAGGTACCGGCCACGTCCGGAACCTCGCTCAGCACGATCTCCGACGCCTACCTGTACCCGGGCGGCCTCACCGGTAGCGATCCTCTCGACGATCTCGGTGGCGGAACAGGATCCAGCGGTTCCAGTGGCTCGAGCGGTTCGTCCGGAAGCTCCGGTTCCTGAAAAATCGGAAGCCTAGACGCAGCGGTGGTGACGGAATGTCACCACCGCTGCGGTGTCCGACCTGTAATAACCTGTGCCTCAGGGTGGGCGAAGGCGGCACTCCATCAGGAGCACCTGCGCGGCCACGAAATCACAGGGGAGTCCTCAAACATGTTTCGAGACAGCGTTCTTGCGAGTCCGGTCCTGCGCCGGGGTGTGACGGCACTGGCAGTTGCGGCCGCAGCCACCATGTTTGTCGGTACTGCAGCGACGGCGGAGCCGGCAGCAGTTGTCGGTGAGGTGTCCGCGGACTCCATCGCGGCAGCCCGTGCGCAGGCCATCGGAACGACGGTCACCGTCGTGGGAACCGCGACTACGCCGTCTGGAGTGTTCGAATCCAGCTTCTACGACAAGGGCTTTGGTCTCCAGAGCGGCAATTCGGGCATCTACATCAGCGATCCGAACAACTCCGGGATTGCTCTCGGCGATCAGGTTCAGGTCACCGGAGTCCTCGCGGATCAGGAAGGCCTGCTCGTCGTCCGCCCGACTGGCGTCGAGGTAATCGGCACGACTACGCAGATCAGCCCGGCGCGACTGCCCCTCAATGCAATCGGTGAGGGCAGCGAAGGTCGTCTCGTGACGGTGTCCGGAATCGTGAGCGGACCCGTCGTCGACGATCTGCCGTACGGCCACAAGATCCTGGTCTCGGGCGCCGAGGGAAACACCGTCATCTTCGTCAACACACAGACGGGAATCGACGTCGATGCCGTCGCCGTCGGACGCCCGATCACCGTCACCGGTTTCAGTGGCCAGTACGCCAGCACCTACGAGGTTCTTCCCCGCTCGGAAGCCGATGTGCAGCAGGGTTTCACGGGCAGCCTGAGTTTCGGAAGCTGACCTAGATCTCGAACCGAGCTCCGACGCGCATCGACCCGGGAGACAACCGGCTGATCGTGCGTCCGAGCTTGGCTTCGACGGTCACGGGCACGACCGCCTTGTTCGTGCGAACCGCTTTCACGATGGCACTGGCGACTCGGTCGGGGGTGAAGTTGCGCTTGCGGTAGAAGTTGTCGACCTTGGTCTGGTTCTCGAGTTGTTCTTCGGCGGTGGTCCCGGCGAACTCGGTGGTCTTGAGGATGTTCGTGTGCACGAGGCCGGGGCAGATGGTGCTGACGCCGATGCCGTGTGGAAGCAGCTCTGCCCGTAGGCAATCCGAGAGCATGAATACTGCCGCCTTGCTTGTCGAATATGCAGTGAGGGCCTTCTGTGGTGTGTACGCGGCAGCCGAGGACAGGTTGACGACGTGCCCACCGGTTCCCCGGTCGATCATCATCGGGGTGAATGCCCGGCAGCCGTAGACAACTCCCCAGAAGTTGATGTCCATGACGCGCTCGAACTGGCGTTGCTCGGTGTCGGCGAACGTCCCTGAGAACCCGATCCCGGCATTGTTGACGACGATGTCCGGCACGCCGTGATGCGCCGCGACGGTCTCCGCGAACCGGATCACGGCCTGCTCGTCGGACACGTCCACCTGGTAGGCGTGCGAACCGCCACCGAACACCGCTTCGGCTCCGCTGGCCTGAGTGGGTGTGTTGATGAGCGCCGCAGTGTCCTGCGCGCTTTCGAGGTTGATGTCGGAGACGACGACGATAGCTCCCTGGGCCGCGAAGGCGAGGGCCGTTTCACGCCCGATGCCGCTGCCCGCACCGGTGATCACCACCAGCGTGCCGGTGAGATCGCGCAGGCGACGCTGCAACTTCGA
Organism: Rhodococcus sp. KBW08; assembly: GCF_003852455.1. NCBI lineage: Bacteria > Bacillati > Actinomycetota > Actinomycetes > Mycobacteriales > Nocardiaceae > Rhodococcus > Rhodococcus sp. KBW08. The sequence goes on along the minus strand of NZ_QAJJ01000005.1, from coordinate 312,399 downwards.
TCCGCGTCGCCAGCCGGTGACGTCCTTCAGTAGCCCCATTGGTTGCCCTTTTCGTGTGTACGTTTGTGGCGTGCGTCTCTAGCTGACTTCCTCTCTGCGAAAGGTATCCGATGAGCGAGCTTCGTGTAGTTGCAACCATCCCGGCCAAGTCCGGTTCCGAGGACGACGTCCGATCGGCTCTGACAACTCTCGCGGAGGCGAGTCGGTCCGAGGACGGCTGTGTGTCGTACGAACTGTTCGAGTCAGCGGCTGCGCCCGGCACCTTCGTCACGATCGAAACTTGGCGCGGGCAAGAGGAGTTGGATGCCCATATGCAGTCCCCGCATTTGCAGGCAGCGCTTGCCGCTGCTGGTCCGCTCCTCGACGGCGCTCCGGCGATTCATCCGTTGAAAGGCGCCTGAATCAGAATGAATTCCTGACCTTCGCTAAGGGTCTGACCTGCGAATGTCGCTCGAAAACTGACCAATTGTCGCGCTTCATTCCACTGAGCGGGACCTGCGACTAATACCTGTGCCTTAAGTCACAAACTGTCTCGACAATGCTTCACATCACAGTTTCTGACCTGGAGGTTTTGAATGAGTCGCAGTTCTCGGCGCGGTCACCGCAAGGTTGCCGCCGTCGCGCTGGCAGTCTCCGCCGGCCTGTTCGTCTCGTCGTGCGCTGACAGCGGGAACGGGGGTGGGAGCGGCGACGCACCGGACTCCGGTTCAGGATTGTCCATCGGCCCGGTCAACGAGCAATCCGGCGAGGGCGACCCGGTCAAGGGCGGCACGCTCACGTTCAGCGGGTACTCCGCCGTCACGAATCTCGACCCCGCGAAGACTCAGATCGCCGGTTCGGTCGCCGGTTCGGAGTTGGGCGCGATCTACGACACGCTCCTGCGGTACGACCCGGCGTCCAAGGAATTCGTTCCGAAGCTCGCCGAATCGATGGAGCCGAGTTCGGACTTCAAGACATGGACCCTCGAACTGCGCGACGGCGTGAAGTTCAGCGACGGCACCCCGGTGGATTCGGCGGCCGTCTCGGCGAGCCTCAATCGCTACGTCACCAACAAGGGACCGCAGTCGAGTCTGTACGCGTCGAAGGTCGCGTCGGTAGACACTCCGGATCCGTCGACGGTCGTCTTCAATCTCGTCGACCCCTGGACCGGTATCGAGTCACTGCTCTCCACCGGTCCCGGCATGATCGTCGCGCCGAGCGCGCAGCAGGGCGATCAGTTCGCCCCCATCGGTGCCGGTGCGTTTACTCTCGAGAAGTTCGCTCCCAACGAGGAATTGATCCTCGACGCTCGGGAGGACTACTTCGACGGCGCCCCGAACGTGGACAAACTGCGGTTGATCAGCATCGTCGGTTCGCAGTCCACCACCGAATCGCTCAAGAGCGGCGGCACGGACGTCGCGTACATGCGGTCGCTACCGAACGTGCTGGATCTGATCGATTCCGGCTACCCGGGCTTCGTCGACATCCCGTCGCTGTCGTACCTCTCGCTGGTCAACACGGCTCCCGGTCGTCCCGGTGCCGACGTGCGAGTACGCCAGGCCTTGGCCCTCGCAACCGATCCCGTCGCACTCGACAACCGACTCAACGAAGGTAAGGGTCTGCCCGGGCAGGTCATCTTCCAGGACACCTCTCGCTGGCACAACGACGTCGCTCCGATGGGAGTCGACACCGCCAAGGCGAAGCAGCTTCTCGACGAGGCCAAGGCCGACGGTTTCGACGGCAAGATCACTTACCTGACGCTGCAGGAAAATTCGGCGCAGGCGATGGCTCTGGCTCTGCAGTCGATGGCCAACGCCGTCGGTTTCGATTTCCAGATCGAGTACGTCAACTCGGTTGCCGACGTCGTCAAGCGTTTGTACGCCGACCGCGACTTCGACATGGCAACAGGTTCCGCCAACCTCGCGGAAGCCGATCCGTTCGAGCGTCTGTACTCGAACCTCAAGACCGGTGGGCGAAACAACGCCGCGAGTTTCTCCGATCCGGAGATGGATACGCTGCTCGACCAGCTGGGTGTAGCGACGTCGAACGACGCGAAGATCGAGGTGCTCGCCAAGATTCAGGAGCGCGCCAATGAGGTTGTGCCGTGGCAGGTTTACGGCAACACGCCGTGGCTCGGTGTGTGGGGACAGAACGTCCACGGCATTCAGCAGAGTCTCGACGGAATCATGTTCTTCGACAAGGCCTGGAAGAACTAGAAACCTGAAGCACTGACCAGACCCGAGAAGCGTCCCTGCGGGGACGCTTCTCGGCATCGGAGAGTGTGATTGGTCAAGAAGTGAGATCGAGGGCAGCGCGGACGATGCTGTCGGAGTCGAGGCCGTGGTACCGGTAGACGTCCTCGAGTGAACCGACCTGACCGAACCGGCTCACTCCGAGCGCAGCACCCGGAACGTTGTTGATTCCCGTCAGGAACGCGAGGGTGTGCGGGTGTCCGTCGAGAACGGTCACCATCGGCGCGGACCGGCTACTCGGAAAGACCTGATCCAGGATCCACGACGGACCGTCCGCGAGGCCGCGCCGAGACTGGAGTGCTTCGAAGAGCAAGCCCGGGCTGGTCACGCACACCACGTCGGCGGAAATGCCCTGCTCGCCGAGTCTTTCGGCTGCAACCAGCGTTTCGGTGACAGTGGCACCCATGCCGACCAGAGTGACGGCAGGATCAGGGTTGTGTCGCAGTGTGTATGCCCCGGCGACCACCTGACGTCGACGGCGTTCTCGCGCAGCCGGATCGGTCGGCACCGCGGCCAGGGCCTGATCGACCGGACGGGTCGACAGACGCAGATACGACGAGCTGCCGTCGGGGCGGCCGAGGCGTCCGATGCTGTCGAGGAGCGTCCACTCCACGTCGACGGCGAACGCCGGTTCGAAACTGACGCAACCCGGCTGTTCCAGTCCGATGGAGGGGGTCTTGATCGACTGGTGCGCACCACCTTCGGCAGCCAGGGTCACGCCTGACGGAGTGCCGACCATGATCGACTGTCCACCGGCGTAGATGCCGTACGACCACGGTTCGAGAGCCCGCTCGATGAACGGGTCGTACATCACGCCGATGGGGAAGAGCGGCTGGCCCCAGCGACTCCAGGTTGCACCGAGTTCGCCCATCAGCCCGACCAGGTTGGTCTCGGCGATACCGAGTTCCATGTGCTGCCCGGTGGGCTTCTCACGCCAGTGCATGATCGTTTCGGCGTCGTCGGCAAACCAGTTGTGCCGCTCGTCGGGGGACCACACCCCGACCTTGTTCAGCCAGCCTGCCAGGTTCGTGGTGGAACTGACGTCCGGACTCAGTGTGACAACACGTTTCGCGGCGTCCGGCGCTTCGCGGCTGAGGTCGAGCAGCACCCGACCGAGAGCTGCCTGAGTGGTGGACGTGCCGGAGGGAGTGCGGCCGATATCTTTCGGAACTGCCGGAGGCACCAGATGCTCCACCTTGGGGCGAGCCAGGCGCCCAGCGGTTTCGGCGCAGATGCGGCCCGACGGGCTGTCGGTCTCGAACCGTTCCCAGGGCTTCGACGGATCCATGCCGAGTTCCGCCGCCAGGTGCTCGTACTGCTCGATGGTGAGCAGCGACGAGTGGTTCTGTGGATGACCCTGCGTCGGCAGGCCTCGGCCCTTGATCGTGTACGCGATGATCACGGTGGGACGGGTGTCGTCGATCTGCGCGTACGCCTCTCGCAGGGCGTCGAGGTCGTGGCCACCGAGATTGCGGATGGCCGCGAGCACCGTGGCGTCGTCGAGCTCGTTGATCAGCGACGTGATCGCGTCGGCGTCCGCCGCGTCGCCGGGCAGTCTCAGACGTACCTCGTCGGCCGTGCATCGCAGCAGACGCTGATACTCCGGATTCGGCATGTCCAGGATTCGTTCGCGCAACGCGGTGCCGCCCGGCCGGGTGAACAGCGATTCCAGGAGCGCGCCGAATTTCACGGTGACGACCTGCCAGCCGGCGCCCGAGAACATGCGCTCCAGGCGGGTTGCCGCGATGTTCGGGACCACCCGGTCGAGTGATTGGCGGTTGAGGTCGACGATCCACACGATCTCACCCAGTTCGGCAACCGAATGATCGAGAACTGCTTCCCACACAGCGCCCTCGTCGAGTTCGGCGTCACCGACGAGGGAGTACTGACGTCCGGTTCCGGCGCCGCCGAGGGAGGCGTCGACGTATCGGCGTGCGATGGCGCCCCAGATGGGAGCCGTCGCGCCGATACCCACCGAACCGGTCGAATAGTCCACCGGATCAGGATCTTTTGATCGACTCGGGTAGCTCTGCAGGCCCCCGAACTCGCGCAGCGTTGTCAGGTAGGACTCGTCGAGTTCACCGAGCAGATAGTTGATGCCGTGGAGCACCGGAGCCGCGTGCGGCTTGACGGAAACCCGGTCGCCGGAACGAAGTTGGCCGAACCACAGGGACGTCATGATCGAGACCATCGACGCGCACGAGGCCTGATGACCGCCGACCTTGAGCCCGCTGGGATTCGGCCGAACCCGGTTGGCGTGATGGATCATCGCGGTCGACAACCACAGAACGCGCTTCTCGATCTCCGCCAGTGATTCGGGAGCGTTCTGGTTGATGCTGGGGCTGTTCACGGCCGGTCCTGCCTTCAATAGTTGACATCGATCACCGCACCGCCTGTACCCCAGATCGTGGGGCCGACGATGTGGTTGTGATGTTTGGCAGGACTTCCTGAGGCCGAACCGTTCGGTGCGGCAAAGTCCAGCCGCACCTGTCGATCTGTTGTGCAGATTCTGCGTCAAAGTCCATCATCGGCATACGGATTGGGCAATAGCTACCCGACGGATTGAGCAATGTGCGCAACACCGAGGGCTGTGCGCCGTGACAGGTGGGCACTATGCGCAGTGCACTGCGAGTCGCGCGCGGTCAATCCATCAGGTCGTGGACGTAGCACCAGCGCCAGGATTCGCCGGGCTCGTGCGAGCGCATGACGGGATGCCCGGTGTCGCGGTAGTGGTTGGTGGCGTGCTGATGAGGGCTGGAATCGCAGCATCCGACGTGGCCGCAGGACAGGCACATACGCAGGTGAGACCAGTTATCCTCGCCCAACTCGGCGCACTCCTGGCAGACGCCGGGCGTCAGCGCCGCCGGGTCCGTTTCGGGCGCATTGGTTAGTTCCTCGCAACCGGTCGGAGCGGGTGCGGGCTGCTGTGTGCGAGCTGCTGCTCGCTTCAGGATTTTCTTCATCGCCTTCCATACTGCATGCTGCCAGGGTGAACGGCATATTACTGGGGGTTGTAGTAGCGGCGTTGCTGGTGGCGGCGGTCGCGCGAAGGTTCGGGCTGTCTTCGCCGCTGATCCTCGTCCTGGTCGGTTTGATCGCTTGTCAGATACCGGGTGTTCCGGAATTGGAACTCGATCCCGACCTCGTCCTGTTCGTCGTGTTGCCTCCACTTCTTTACTCGGCAGCACTGGACAGTTCATACCTGGCTTTGCGCTCGAATCTGCGTCCGATCGGATTTCTCGCGGTGGGGCTGCCCCTCGCGACGACGGCAGCGGTGGGCTTTGTCGCCTACCTGATCGTGCCGGAGTTCTCGATAGCGGCTGCTCTGGTTCTCGGCGCCATCGTGGCGCCGCCGGACGCGGTGTCCGCGAGCGCAATCGGACGCAAGCTCGGTCTGCCGCGCCGAATCATGACCCTGCTGGGCGGCGAGAGCCTGCTCAACGACGCCACCGCTCTGACGGCGTACAAGGTTGCTCTCGCCGCCGCCGTGGGTACTGGTGCGACGCTGATCGGCGGCTTCGAGACCTTCCTCGTCGCAGCGGTCGGTGGAACGGTGATCGGCCTGGCGGTGGGCTTCGTCATCTCGAAGGTTCGCGGCAAACTCCAGGATCCGGTGATGGAGAGCGGAATCGGATTGGTGGTGCCGTTCTTCACCTACCTGGCTGCGGAAGAGGTCCACGCGTCGGGCGTCATCGCGGTCGTCGTAGCCGGATTGTTCCTCGGCCAGCGCTCCACCCGTGCGAGCTATGCGACGCGTTTGCAGGACACGGCAGTGTGGAGGGCCGTCGACCTGATCCTGGAGTCTTTCGTCTTCCTGTTGATCGGGCTCCAATTGCCCAGTGTCGTCAACGGATTGCAGGGGTACAGCACCTCGATCGTCGTCTGGGCATCGGTTGCCGTTCTCGTGACCGTCGTGGTGGTCCGGATCGCCTGGGTGTTCCCGTTCACGTACGTACCGCGTTGGCTGTCTCCCCGTATCCGAGCGAGGGAGCCGGAGATTTCGGCGCGGGCAGTGTTCGTCGTGTCGTGGGCCGGTATGCGAGGGGTCGTGTCGCTGGCTGCTGCCTTCGCCATTCCGTTGACGGTCAACAGTGGTGAAGACTTCCCGGGCCGTTCGCTGATCCTGTTCCTGACGTTTGTCGTCGTGGTCGGCACGCTGTTGCTGCACGGCCTGACGTTGCCGTGGGTCATCCGTGTCCTCGGCGTGCAGGGCGATGAAGAGCAGTCGGACGCACGCGCCGAGGCGGCGGCTCAGGACAAGGCTGCCCGCGCGGCTGCGGCGAGGCTGGACGAGTTGGTCGGAGCCGACGCCGACGACGTCCCTCAGGTCCGCAATCGCGCCGCCGACATCTTGCGAAGCTGGAACACTCACCGCGCGAACTCGGCGTGGGAGCGGCTCGGACGCAGCGACGAGGATCTGGGGGAGAGCCCGTCGAATGCCTTCCGCTCGCTGCGCCTCGAGATGATCGACGCCGAGCGAGGTGTGTTCATCGCCGAGCGCGATGCGGGCCGGATCGACGACGAGGTTCTTCGGAAGGTGCTTCGAGAGCTCGATCTCGAGGAAGCCACGCTCGACCGAGACTAGACCGGCTGGTCTGATGTCGGTGAGGGTATTCGCTGGCCAGGGTCGGTTTACCTGACCGTTGAGGCCTGCAACTTAACCGATTCCACTGAGCGAGACTCGATCCAATTTTCTGTGCCTCCCGTCACAGACTGTTTCGTGTTCAACATCACGTCACGGTCTTACCCCGCCTTGGAGGCATTCGAATGAGTCGTAGTTCCCGCCGCGGAAGTCGCAGATTGGCTGCGGCTGCGCTGGCGATCACCGCAAGTATGTTCCTGGCGTCGTGCGCCGACAACGGCTCGAGCAATGGCGGCGGCGAATCCGCTGATTCCGGTTCCTCGCTGAAGATCGGCATGGTCAACGAGCAGGCCGATCCCGGTACTCCCACCAAGGGTGGCACGCTGACGTTCAGCGGCTACTCGGCAGTCACGACTCTCGATCCCGCGAAGGCTCAGGTTGCCGGCGCCACCGGTGGCAGCGAACTCAGCGCCATCTACGACGTGCTCATGCGTTACGACCCCATCGCGCAGAAGTTCGAGCCCAAGCTCGCCCAGTCGCTCGAAGCGAGTTCGGACAGCAAGACTTGGACGCTGAAGTTGCGCGACGGTGTGAAGTTCAGCGACGGAACGGCTTTCGATTCGAAGGCCGTCGCGGACAGCATCAACCGTTACGTCACCAACAAGGGACCGCAGTCGAGCCTGTGGGCTTCCAAGGTCGCCTCGATCGACACCCCCGATGCGACGACCGTCGTCTTCAATCTCGTTGATCCGTGGACGGGCATCCAGTCGATGCTCGCCACCGGACCCGGCATGATCGTCGCCCCGAGCGCCCAGCAGGGTGACCAGTTCACCCCGATCGGTGCCGGCGCCTTCACCCTCGAGAAGTTCGCTCCCAACGAGGAACTGCTGTTGGCCGCTCGCCCCGACTACTACGACGGCGCACCGAACATCGACAAACTCAAGCTGATCAGCATCGTCGGCGCTCAGCCCACCGCTGAAGCTCTCAAGACGGGCGGCATCGACGCCGCGTACATGCGTACGCTCACTCCGATCCTGGATCTGATCGAGTCGGGTTACCCCGGCTTCGTCGACATCCCGTCGCTCGGCTACATCGCGAACGTGAACATGGCCCCGGGCCGCCCGGGATCGGATGTCCGTGTCCGCCAGGCGATGGCGCTGGCCGTCGACCCGGAGACGCTGAACACCCGCGTCAACAACGGCAAGGGACTGCCCGGCCAGGAGATCTTCCAGGACACCTCGCGCTGGCACAACGACGTCGCACCGATCGGCGTCGACCCCGCGAAGGCGAAGGAACTGCTCGATCAGGCCAAGGCCGACGGCTACGACGGCAAGATCACCTTCCTCTCCATCCAGGAACCGTCCGCGCAGGCAACGGCGCTGGCGATCCAGGCGATGCTCAACGCAGTCGGCTTCGACGCTCAGATCGAATACGTCACCGGTGCAGGTGATCTGGTCAAGCGGATGTACGCCGATCACGACTACGACATGAGCACCGCAGCACTGAGCCTCGCCGAGGCCGATCCCTACGAGCGTCTGTACACGGGCATCAAGTCCGGCGGCCGTAACAACGCGACCGGCTACTCCGACGCCGAAATGGACGCTCTCCTCGACAAGTTGGGCGTCGCAACGACCGACGACGACAAGAAGGCAGTCCTGGCCCAGATCCAGGAGCGCGCCAACGAGACCGTCCCGTGGCAGGTGTGGGGCAACGTCGCCGCACTCGATGTCTGGAACCAGAACGTTCACGGTCTCGAGCAGAGCCTCGACGGAATCGTGCTCTTCGACGGAGCTTGGAAGTCCTAGAGAGCCTGAAGTTCACGGCCGGCCCCGCGCCCATATCGCAGCGGATCGGGGCCGGCTGCGAACGAAGAAATGAAATCAGAGGAACTGCTGTGTATTGCGAGCTCGCTGTCCGAAGGAGACGAAATCGATGAACATCGGCGCAATAGGTAAGAAATTGGGCCAGCTCGTCATTGTGATCCTGATCGTCAGCTTCGGAACCTTCGTGCTGGCATCACTGATCCCCGGCGATCCCGCTGTCTCCGTTCTCGGGGAAGGCCGAACGCCTGCCGAGTACGAGGAAGTTCGCCAGCAGCTCGGGCTCAACGACCCACTCCTGGTTCGCTATTGGGACTGGCTGACCAGCGCTCTCCAGGGCGACCTCGGCAACTCGCTCGTTCCCCCGCAGCAGGACGTCCTCACCGCGATCAGTTCCGCTCTCCCCGTCAGCGTTCAGTTGGCAGTGATGGGTCTGGTCATCGCCCTCGTCGTCGCAGTTCCGCTCGCACTCTGGTCGGCGCACCACGAGGGTGGCGTCATCGACCGCGTCATCAGCGCCGCGACGTTCGGTGTTCTGTCCGTCCCGAGCTTCCTCGCCGGTCTGTTGCTGATCATGGTCACCGTCAACTGGCTCGGCTGGTTCCCCCGATCACAGTGGGTGCGCATCGGAGACAGCCTCTCCGGAAACCTCTCACACGCAATACTTCCCGCGATCACCATCAGCCTCCTCGAGATGGCGATGTTCACTCGCGTTCTCCGCTCCGACCTGGTGACGACGCTCCGTGAGGATTACATCCTCGCGTCGAAAGCGAAGGGAATGCCCACGCTGCGAGTGCTTTTCAGTGACGCGCTTCGCCCGTCGTCGTTCTCGCTCATCACGATGATGGGTCTGGCTCTCGGCGGCATGATCGGCAGCACCGTGATCGTCGAGACGCTGTTCTCGCTGCCCGGAATGGGCACGCTCATCGTCCGCGCAGCGCAGCAGGGTGATTCACCGATGCTGCTGGGCGCGGTGGTCGTGATCGCGGTCATCTACGTCCTCGTCAACAGCGCGATCGATGTTCTGTACACCTATCTTGACCCGAGGAGTCGTCGTGTCCATGTCTGAAGTGACGCCAGACGGAGCGGCCCCGTCGCCGGCCCCGTCCGAGGTGATGACATACCGGCAGCAGACAGTCCTGCTGGCTCCCGGTCCCGTCGAGACGTTGGAACAGCCCAAGAATCTGGTCCTGATCGGATCGATTCTCACGGTGGTCGGCGTTGCGCTGCTCGGCACCGCACTCTTCGGTTCGGCCATCATGATGACCGTCCGCATCGTGCTCGCGCTCGTTGCCCTGGTTTTCCTCTTCAAAGGTCTCGGCAAACTCGGTACGTCCAAGTGGGGCAGTCAGTTCGATCTCTCGTACTGGCTGGCATGCATCTGGCTGGTCGCACTGATCCTGGCCGCGATCTTCGCACCGCTGCTGCCACTCGGTGAGTACAAGGACACGGTCAAGACCTTGGCCGAGCCGGGCTTCGCCTCGCCGAGCCTGCTGTCAGATCACCCGTTGGGTACCAACAACTTCGGTCTCGACCTGCTTGCCCGCGCTTTGTTCGGTGCTCGAGCATCCTTGACCGTGGCCATCTGCGCCGTACTGATCGGCATGATCATCGGCGGAACCATCGGCGTCATGGCCGGTTACTTCCGCGGCAAGGTCGACGCAGTCGTCGGAATCCTGACCAACTCGCTGCTGGCCATTCCTTCCCTGGTGCTGTTGATCGCACTGGCGGCGGTGCTCACGTCGAACCTGCGCAACATCACCCTCGCACTCTCGATTCTCTGCATTCCCAGCATGGTTCGAATCGCCAGGGCCAACACCATCGTCGTCGCCCAACGGGAGTTCGTGCTTGCCGCGAGGGCCATGGGTGCCACCAAATGGCGCGTCATCTGGCGTGAGCTGGTTCCCAACGTCCTCGTCCCCGTCGCCGCGCTCGGCCTGGTGGCCGTCTCCGGCCTGATCGTCGCGGAAGCGTCACTCAGCTTCCTCGGGCTCGGTATCGCACAACCAGATCCGACGTGGGGCAACATGATTGCGGAAGGTCAGGGCGGGATCGTGGAGAAGCATCCGTTCATCGTCCTGGTACCAGGCGTCTTCCTCTTCCTGACGGTGTTCTCCTTCAACCTCATCGGCGAGAAGTATCGGAGTAAGCTGTGACCACTTCAGCTCAGCACGACGTTCCGCTGCTGCAGGCGGACAACCTCAGAACCGTATTCGCCACTCCCCGTGGCCAGTTGCGAGCAGTCGACGGCGTCTCGATCCACGTCTCCGCCGGCGAGACTCTCGGCATCGTCGGTGAATCCGGTTCCGGCAAGTCGGTTCTCGGACGCACCATCATGGGATTGCTCCAGAAGGGTCCGGCTCTCGACATCACCGGAACGGTGACGTTTGCCGGCCGCGACATGTCGACCATGAAGAAGTCGGAGATGAAGCATTTCTGGGGGCCGGAGATCGCCATGGTCTTCCAGGATCCGATGACCTCGCTCAATCCGTTCAAGCGCATCGGTACCCACATCACCGAATCCTTGAAGTTCCACCTGGGTCTGAAGAAGGACGCGGCCCGCGATCGCGCTGCGGAACTCCTGTCGATGGTGGGCATCCCCGAGCCGAAGCGTCGGCTCGATCAGTACCCGCACGAACTGTCTGGCGGTATGCGACAGCGCGTCGTCATCGCGATGGCGCTGGCCTGCGAGCCGAAACTGCTGATCGCCGACGAGCCGACCACCGCCCTCGACGTGACCGTGCAGAAGCAGATCCTCGATCTGCTCGCCTCGCTCAACGACAAGCTCAACATGGCCGTCATCCTGATCAGTCACGACCTCGGTGTGGTGTCGGGTCGATCGGATCGCGTCGCGGTCATGTACGCCGGTTCCGTCGTGGAGACGTCGGCAACAGAAGAGTTGTTCACTCGTCCGCGTCACCCCTACACCGAAGCGCTGATGGCCGCGATTCCGCGACTCGAATCGCCGACGCACACAGTGCTGCAGACAATCCCGGGTGGACTTCCGGACATGACGAAGCCGATCACCGGTTGCCGCTTCGCTGCGCGTTGCCGTTACGCCCAGGACGACTGTCTGACCGGCGACCCGGCTCTGGCTCCCGGCGGTCCGGGAGACAACACAACCGAAAGCCACACGTTCGCGTGCCACTACCCGGTCGATACCCCGGAAGGCACAACGGCATTGGTCGCCAACGAGAAGGCCGGTACTACCGCAGCGGGCCTCTCGCTCGCGGTGAAGGAGATGGTCTGATGACTGCAGCAACCGATACCAGAAAGCCAGAGACGGTGGACGCGGCCCTGACGGTCGAGGACCTGGTCGTCGAATTCAACGTCGGCAAAGGGCAGACCGTTCACGCGGTGTCCGGGATCAGCTTCACCGTCGCTCCGGGCGAAACCTTGGGCGTGGTCGGTGAATCCGGCTGTGGCAAGTCCACGGCGGGCCGGGCGATCATGCAGCTGCCCTCACCGACGTCGGGTTCCATTCGCCTGGGTGAGACGGAAATGACGGCACTGGGCGCGGAGGAATTGCGTCGCAGTCGCACTCAGTTGCAGATGATCTTCCAGGATCCGATCTCCTCCCTGAACCCTCGTCGCAAGGTCAAGGCTCTCATCACCGAGGGTCCGTCGATCTGGGGCGGAAAAGACAAGGCCGCCATCGAAGCTCGGGCGCGCGAGGTTCTTGCCGAGGTCGGGTTGGACCCGGACATGGTGTGGGACCGAACCCCGCGCGAGCTCTCGGGCGGACAGTGCCAGCGTGTGTGCATCGCCCGCGCATTGATGCTCGATCCCAAAGTCCTGATCTGTGACGAGCCGGTCTCGAGCCTCGACGTCTCCGTGCAGGCGCAGATTCTGAACCTGCTCGAGGATGCGAAGAAGCGTCACGGGCTGTCTTTGCTGTTCATTGCGCACAACATGGCCGTCGTGAAGAACATCAGCGACCGCGTGATGATCATGTACTTGGGCCGCGTCTGCGAAATCGTTCCGGCGGAAGACATGCAGAACCGTGCGTTGCACCCGTACACGCAGCTACTGCTGTCGTCGATTCCCGATCCTGACGCCACCGTCACCGCGGCGCAGAACGTCGAGCAGAAGGTCATCGAACTGCCGTCGCCGCTCAATCCGCCCAGTGGCTGCCGGTTCCGCACGCGGTGCCCGCTGGCCACCGATCTCTGCGCGGAGGAAGTCCCCGAACTTCGTCTCGTCGAGGGCGGACACCAGGTGGCGTGCCACAACGTGTGAGTTGTGCTAGACGCGCAACATGTTTCGCACGTGACCGGTTTCGTTGATCGACCCGACCCTTCGGCTTCCATTCCGGGAAACAAGAATTCGAGTGACGGAGACGTACTCGATCGGGAAGGTCAACGGACGCTCCAGCCCGAGCAGTTCCTGCAGAACGATGTTGACGACGCCGCCGTGGCAGAAGATCGCCACGGTGGCGTCGTTGTCGGTCGCCGCGACCACGTCGTCGATCGCGCCGAGTACTCGCTCGCGAAAAGCGTCGCCGTCCACCGACTCGGGTAGCCATCCGGCCTTGATGCGCGCATACGTTTCCGGTGCGCGTTCCAAGACCTCGTGCATCGGGATGTAGTGGGGCTGCTCGTAGTCGTATTCCGCCAGACCTTCGAGCTGGGTGACCGGAAGTTCCAATGCCTGCGCTACCGGGTCCGCGGTCTCGAGCGCACGCTTCTGCGGGCTGCTGAACAGTCCGGTGATCCGGTACGGCGCCAGTGCTGCGGGCAGCCGACGTGCCTGGGCGCGGCCTTCGTCGGTGAGCGAGGGATCGGCGCGGCCTTCGGTGACCTCGGCCAGTTCGGGGAGCGCGTGTCGGATCAGGAGTAGTTGCACCCACGTCACCTTGCCATGTAGAGATCGAACGCCACCACGAGGTTTCGGCCTTCGCGTTTCGCCTGGTACATCGCGTTGTCGGCGATGTCGAGCAAGGTCTCCATCCCCGGCATCGCCCGGTCTACCCAGGCGACGCCGATACTGACCGTCCCCGCGAAGCCGCGAATGGAACGGGCGTGGGTCTCCTGGGTCTGCCGGATACGCTCCGCGAGCTGGATGGCTTCCTCGAAGGTGCAATCGGCCATCGCGACGGCAAACTCCTCACCGCCCAGGCGGCCGGAGAGGCCGAGCCCTTCGGTGGTGGCGAGGAGGGTGTTTCCGAATTGTTCGAGGACTGAATCGCCGGTGAGGTGGCCGAGGTTGTCGTTGATCGATTTGAAGTGGTCGAAATCGAGCATCATGACGGCGATCGATCGTTGCGCTGTGTGCTGGGTGTCGAGGAGTTCCTGCGACCGGGTCAAGAACGCGTGCCGACTCAGTGTTCCGGTCAGGGCGTCGCATTCGGCGATGCGTTGGAGTTCGCGCTCAGCGCGCCGCTGCGCTCCCGTGGCGACGGCTACGGCGATGGGGGAGAGTGCCATCAAGATGACGGAGATTCTGGTGGTCACGCCTTCGCTCAGCAGGTGAACCGGATCTGCCAACGCCAGGCGCCCCTTGCCCGCCATGACCAGCGCCCACGCACTCCATCCGGCTGCCAGGAGCGAGGTGCTGAACAGCGAGACGCGCATCGCGCACCACAGGAGCGCCGGCATCGGAAGCAGCAACGCGAGGGCGCCCTGCACCTCCAACGCGAGCGGCAGACAGGCCAGGAGTGCGGCCAGCGGCGCGAGGATCTGTGCGAGCCGCCTGAGCCGGAGGCTTTGACGTACCGAGGGCCCGAGAGTGCGAAGAATGTGTTCGAGCGTCGGTGCCGAAAGAACGATCGGCAGCACGATCAGATACGTACACAGGTCGGCGAAGAACCACCCCACCAATTCCGTTGCCGCACCACTTCCTTCGTGGAGTTGAGTGCGGAGTGCGCTGGCGGACCCGGCCGTCAGAGATGCCAGAACCGAAACGAGAAAGATTCTGGTGGTGTACTTCGCTTCGGAGACTCGCTGTGGAAAGCAGCCGAGCAAGTTCGCGGCGATCAATCCCGTCGTGACTCCGACCAGGTTGATCGCATTCAGTTCGAAGGCCCGCTGTACGGGGCTTCCGGTCGCAAGATCCGCTGTCATCAGCGCGGCGCCGCCGACAGCCAGTCCGATCGGCGCGAACGAGCGAGGGTTACGAAGGAGAATGCCCAGAAGGATCGCGTTGGCGGGCCAGAAGGTCGAGAGAAACCCGGGCGGACGGGCGGCGATGCCCGCCAGAGCGACTACGAGGATCGCCACGAAAATCAGGCACGAGCGCACCTGACGTGTCGAACGGTCCATGGTCAGCCTGTCGTAGAAAGCAGAAGCTGTCCGAGACTAGCAATGATCCGGCTACTGTCCGAGTTGTAACTTTAAGTGTCATCCCGACGGTTCGGCTGCGTGAGGCGCCGGATCAAGTTCGCCAACTCCTCTGGCTGATCGATCATGGCGTGGTGATGCGCCGGGCGTAGGACGTGAAAGCTCCCGCCGAGGTAGGTGGCGAGTTTCTGCTGCTTTGCCATCCACGCGATGGACCAGGGAGTGGTGTGGCCCGTGTGAGCGGCAACGACGCTGAGGTCGATGTCGGGCAAGGGGTGCTTGCTCGACCGTCGTAAAGCGGTGAGTTCCAGCGCCATATCGGTGTACGCGACGTATTCGATCATCGCCGCTTCCAGATAATGAGGCTCGCGGTAGATCTTCCGGACCCATTCGAGGGTGGCTTCGGACGAGCCGCTGGGCGGCACGGACTGGTTGAGGATTTTGCGCGTCGTGGTGCCGAGGAGGCGTTGAAGTCCGGTGGTGCTGAAGGAGGCCGCGGCAGCCCGGGAGGCGATCAGGAGAAGGTCGCGGGGGAAGAGACGTTTCGGCTCTTTCTCGGCGCTCGAATCGAGAAGCAGCATGCCCGCTGCCCGGTCCGGAAACAAGCGGGCGAAGCCTTCGACGTAGAAGCCGGCGATGGAGTGGCCGACCACCACAGCCGACCCCGTCAGTCCCAGTGTGTCGAGGACATCGCGGATCCGCTGAGCTTCGCCGCGGACGGTCGGCACGTCGGACGACGGTTCGCTGAGCCCGAAGCCCGGTCGATCGAAGCGGACGACGGTGTGGTCCGACTGAAGATGACGTGCGCAGTCATCCCAGTCGAACCAGTTGCCCGCCAGCCCACCGCACAGGACGACGACGGGGCCGTCGCCCTCGGCAAGAACGTGCAGTCGGCTCTCGCCGACCTGCAGGATCTCGCCCGGTGGTTTCACGTGGAACAATTCCGGCACGCGAGAATCCGGACTACTGACGCGGTTTCGCGAGGGGGAAGGCCAGCGTCTCGCGGATGCTGCCACCCGTGATCAGCATGACGATTCGGTCGACGCCCATCCCGAGACCACCCGTCGGCGGCATCGCGTGTTCGAGGGCTTGGAGGAAGTCCTCGTCCAACTCCATCGCCTCGGGGTCGCCGCCCGCCGCGAGCATCGACTGCTCGGTGAGCCGGTTGCGCTGGTCCACCGGGTCGGTCAGCTCGCTGTACGCGGTGCCGAGTTCGACGCCCCACGCCACCAGGTCCCACTTCTCGGCGACGCCGGGGATGCTGCGATGCGGCCGGGTGAGCGGCGACATCGAGGTGGGGAAGTTGGTGTAGAACGTCGGGAACTCGGTGTAGTCCTCGACCAGGTGCTCGTACATTTCCTGCGCGATGGCACCGGTGTCCCAGCTGGACTGGTACGGGATCTCGTTGGCGTCGCACAGCTTCTGCAGGTCTTCGAGACTTGTCTCGGGGGAGACGTCGACACCAAGTTTTTCGGCGACGGCGCCGTGCATCGTCTTCACCGGCCATTCGCCGGAGATGTCGACCTCGACCAGTTCGCCGTCCGGGCCGGGTCGCATGATGATCTCGCGACCGAAGGCTGCGACGGCCGCCGCCTGGATCAGCTCGCGGCACATCCGCATCATGCCCTCGTAATCGCTGTGGGCTTCGTAGGCCTCGAGGATCGTGAACTCGGGGTTGTGTTTGAAGTCGACGCCCTCGTTGCGGAACACGCGGCCGATCTCGAACACCTTCTCCATACCTGCGACGCACAAGCGCTTCAGGTACAGCTCGGGTGCGATGCGGAGATAGAGGTCGAGGTTGTATGCGTTGATGTGTGTCAGGAACGGAGCGGCGTTCGCGCCGCCGTGCACCTGCTGCAGGATCGGGGTCTCGACTTCGAGGTATCCGCGACCACCGAGTGAATCGCGTAGCGACTTCACGACGGCGCTTCGGGCCTCGAGCAGTTCGCGGGCCTTCGGGTTGAGGGCGATGTCGAGGTACCGCTGGCGGACGCGAGTCTCGGGATCCGAGAGGCCCTTCCACTTGTCCGGCAGCGGGTGGAGGCACTTGCCGTTCATGCGCCACTCGACGGCGATGAGCGACAGCTCGCCCTTGCGGCTGCGCCCGATGGTTCCGCTGACCTCGATCAGGTCACCGAGATCGAACTCGGCGGCGAACTCCGCCAGCTTCTCCCGGCCGACGTTGTCCTGGTCGACCAGAACCTGGATGTCGCCGGACCAGTCGCGCACGTCCGTGAACACGACTCCGCCGTAGTCGCGAACCCTCAGCAGGCGTCCCGCGATGCGTACGCGGGTGCCCTCCGGCGACTTCGCTGCGGCAGCGATCGTGTGCGTCGGCGGATAGGCGACGGGGTAGGCGGCGATCCCTTCGTCGGCGAGTTGCGCGAGCTTGTTCATACGCACCCGAACCTGCTCGGGGCGTCGCGGACCGTTGGTCGTGAACGACGGCGCCGAGTCCGGTGGGCTGCCGTCAGCATGCAACCCTTCGGACGTCACCAGAGCTGCAGGCACCGCCGCATGCGTTCCGGTGTGCTTGACGACCTGGCTCGACTTGCGCCCGAAACTGGGCAGCACCACGAAGCCTTCGGCGATGGCCGACGCGAATCCGACCCGCGGCAGCTCACGGTTGTCCTCGAAGCAGAGGAAGCGCGGCTCCCAATCCGGCTGGTACTTCACATTCGAGCGGTAGAGCGCTTCGAGTTGCCACCAGCGCGAGAAGAAGACGAGCACCGAGCGCCAGATGCGGAGGATCGGGCCGGCGCCGATGCGCGAACCTTCCTCGAACACCGAGCGGAACACGGCGAAGTTGAGTGAGACCCGCACGACGCCGATCTCGTCCGAACGTGTGGCCAACTCCGAGACCATCAATTCGACGACACCGTTGGGCGCCGTCGGCTTGCGACGCATCAGGTCGAGCGAAACGCCGTTCGGTCCCCACGGCACGAGCGAAAGCATGCCGACGACGCTTTCGTCCTCCGTGCCTTCGCCCATGACGGCTTCGACGAGGAGGCAGTCGCCGTCGAGGTGATCGCCCAGTCGGCCGAGTGCCATGGAGAAGCCGCGCTCGGTGTCGGTGTCGCGCCAGTCGTCGGCGCGGATGATGACGGCCGCCATGTCCTCGGGCGGGATGTCGCGATGGCGTCGCATCCGGACGGTGACGCCGTGGCGCCTCACGCGGGTGACGGCCTGACGCACCGGGCGCATGTCGCGTCCGTTGAGGTTGAACTCGCGCGTGCGCAGGATCGCTTCGTCGCCGAGTTGCAGGACACTCAAGCCTGCCTTCTTGTACGCCGTCGCCCCGGTTTCGCTGGCGCCCATGACGGCCGTCGCCCAGCCGTACTGCGACGCGAGCCCCTGCCACGCTTCAATCGCGTGCGGCCACGCTTCGGGATCGCCGATGGGATCACCACTGGCGAGGCAGACGCCGATCTCGACGCGGTACGTGATCGCGGCCTTGCCGCTCGGCGCGAAGATGACGGCCTTGTCGCGGCGGGTGGCGAAGTAAGCGAGGGAGTCGTCGGCACCGAAGTTCTGGATCAACCCGCGGATCGCGGACTCGTCGTTTCCGGTGAGGGCGTTGTTGGAGCGTTGCGCGCGGAAGAGCGTCATGACCGCGGCGAGTAGCGCGATGGCGCCGAGCAGGCCGAGGACCGTGTTGACGAAGACGCGCGGGTGGCCGTCGAACACCTCGTTGTCGACCGAAGCGGCCGCGGTGACGCGGTTCAAGGCCCAGAGGAATCGTTGGTTCTGCGGCAGGTCACCTGGGAAGAGTTCGACAAGGCCCCAACCGATCACGGTCGCGACGGCCATGCCGCCGATCAGAACGCCGAGCGCTTTCCAACCGGCGCCGCGTCGTACGCGTGTGTAGAACTCGGGCCTCGCCGCGATGAGGATTCCGATCACGACAAGCAGAACGACAACGGCGACGGCGTTGTTCGGGTTCTTGTCGACGATCGCGGAGGCGATGTTGGTGAGGGTGATCAGCGACAGGTAGATCGTCAACAGCCACCAGGCGATGCGCTTGCGGCTCGCGAGGGCGGCGGCGAGCAAGGCGACGACGAGCGCCCACGACAGGCTCGTATCCGGTGCGTCGAAGTAGTAGCTGTCGATGTATTCGCGTGGGACGCGGAGGATGTGCCGCAGTACCGGCGAGATGCTCCACAGGAACACCAGTACGGAGAAGACTCCGAGGATCAGTCCCGAGATATGGGGAACCTGGCTGAACCGCCCTTTGCGGAATCGACGCGCCTGGCGCGGATTTTCGGGTGGCGATTCCACCAACTCTGCAGTGGTGTCCGATACCTCGGTCAATGGTGCCATCGAGCTTCCTCTCCTACCGGTCGATCAGATCCTCACGCTAAGTGTGGTCTGTCGTGTCCAGTTTTGTGGGAGGAGGAAGATGATTGACATGACCGACAACATTCCAGCAGTACCCATCCGCGACGAAATGATTCGGCTCGGTCAGTTTCTGAAGCTCGCGAACCTCATCGAATCGGGCGCGGAGGCCAAGGAAGTGATCGCCGACGGCATGGTGTCGGTCAACGGTGAGGTCGAAGATCGTCGTGGCCGTCAGCTTCGTGACGGCGATGTCGTCGAGATCGGCGGGATGGCCGCCAAAGTGGAAGCCCCCGCCTGATCCCGCGACTTCCGACTAGCTTTCGCGAACGACGACGCCGTCCTGGTCGCTGTAGGCGATCTCGCCGGGGTTGAAGGTGACGCCGCCGATTTCGATCGGCACGTTCTTTTCGCCCGAACCGGTTTGCGTGCTCTTGCGCGGGTTGGTGCCCAAAGCCTTGACGCCGATGTCGAGGGTGCGCAGGATCGCCGAGTCGCGGACGGCTCCGTTGACGATGACGCCGGCCCAGCCATTGTCGACGCCGCGGCCGGCGATGATGTCGCCGACCAGCGCGGTGTGGATGCTCGCGTCACCGTCGACGACGAGGACTCCGCCGTTGCCCGGTTCGCTGAGGGTCTGCTTCACGAGCAGGTTGTCCTGGAAGCACTTGATGGTGGTGATGGGGCCGGCAAACACTTCACGTCCACCGAACTGGGTGAACTGCGTGTCGCAGCTACGGATGTCGGGTCCGATCTCGTCGGCAAGGTCAGCGGTCGCTACAGGCTCGGTCATGCCCCACAGGATAGTCGGCAGGGTTCGGGCCTAGTGGGCCTCGGGGAGGGTTCTCAGGCCAGTACGCCTGACGTGGGGGACGTCTGCGAGTTACGCGACGGCTTGATCGAAAACCTTTCAGCACCACGCGCCATCCGGTAGACATCGACGGTGGACACTTCGCGTTGGTACCGATCGTTCGCGGAAGTGGAGGCTCGAGGGAACTCCGCGATCTACGAGGAATGGGGCACCGGCGTATCGGAGGATCCAGCAGTCCTCGCTCTGATAGATCGGCTCCCAGAACCCCGCAGGCAACCCAACCTGATATTCGGGGCGTGCCGTCACCTCGGTGCCCCGGTCGCGCCGTATGCGTTGTTTCGCCGGTGGCTGAGCGACAACTGGTCCGAGGTGGAACAACTCGCGCAGACCAGGACTACACAGACGAATGAAGCTGGCCGCTCTGCCGTGTTGCTTCCCGTCCTCGGGTTGTTGAAGGGCCCGCTCTCCCTCATCGAAGTCGGTGCTTCGGCGGGCCTGTGCCTTTACCCTGACCGCTACAGCTTTCTCTACGACGGCACAAAGTATCTGCATCCAGTCGATGGTCCGTCCACCGTTCTGCTGGAGTGTGCGACGACCGGCAGTCCGCCAATTCCGGAGAGAGTCCCAGACGTGGTGTACCGGGCGGGCATCGACCTGAACCCACTCGATGTAGGCGACACCGACGACATGAGATGGTTGGAGAGTCTTGTGTGGCCGGAACAGGACCACCGCCGGCGGCGATTGCGCGACGCAGCGGCACTCGCTCGTGTGGATCCGCCTCATCTGGTTCGCGGAGATCTTACGTCGGCTGTTACCGATCTCGTCGAACGTGCGCCACGGGAAACAACGATCGTGGTCTTTCACAGTGCGGTACTCAACTATCTGATACCAACTGCCAGAGATGAATTCGCAGAAGCTGTTCACGCTTTGCCATGTCGCTGGATAGCGAACGAAGGTCTCGGGGTTTTGCCCGAAGTCGATGCCAAGTTGACGGCATCACCAGAGGCGCGCCGTGGGAAGTTTGTTGTTTCTCTTGACGGCACACCTCACGGGCTAGCCGGTGGACATGGGCAGTTCCTCGACTGGATAGACCAAACTTGCACGGCATCAGATTGATTGATTCGCGGTCTGATCTTCGCGGAGGGCTTGACCTTCACATTGATGTGAAGGTTGACAATCGTTTCATGGCAGACGACATCGATTCGAAGCACCACACATCAGGAGTGAAACAGTTTCTTGCGGAACAGGATCGCGGGGACGCACTTCCACTCGTTCCCCTGCTGGCGTTGTTCGCGTCCGTCTTTATCACCAGCCTGACGGAGACCCTCCCAGCGGGAGTGTTGCCGGCAATGAGTGAAGGCCTCGATGTCAGTGAATCAGCCGCCGGGCAGACGATCATGATCTACGCGCTGGGGACGGCTCTGACGACAATTCCCCTCGTCGCAGTGACGGCGTCGTGGTCGCGAAAGGTGTTACTGCTGAACTCGATTCTCGGGTTTGCATTCGCCAACACGGTCACTGCATTTTCTTCCGACTACCTTCTGACGATGACCGCCCGGTTCATTGCGGGAGTTGCTGCAGGTATCGCCTGGGCATTGCTCGCCGGATACGCCAGAAGTCTTGCCCCGAAACATCTCGAGGGTCGCGCCATCGCGTTCGCGATGGCCGGAATTCCGCTCGCTCTCGCGCTCGGCGTTCCGTTCGGGACATATTTGGGCAACGCTACCGGGTGGCGGGCACCGTTCTATCTCATGTCGATACTGGCTGTTGCGCTTCTCGTTGCAATCGCGGTGTCGGTTCCCGATCGTCCGGGTCGGCCCCGCGACCGTAAACGTCGAAGCATGCTCGAGGCGGCACGCATTCCCGGTGTCGACGCAGTTCTGATCGTGACGTTCACCGCCGTGTTGGGTCACACCATCCTGTATGCGTACATCGCTCCGTTTCTCGAATCGATAGGAATGGGAGATGACAATGACCTCGTTCTGTTGACCTTCGGAGTGGCATGTCTATTCAGCATTGTTGTTGTGGGCAAACAAATCTACACGCGACTACGGACTCTTGCCCTTGTCAGTGCCGTCCTGATTTCAGTCGCCGCAACCGCACTGGCAGTCACCACTGAGGATGCGCTGCTCGTCTACATAGCAGCTGCCGTATGGGGATTGGGGTGGGGCGGAATTCCGACTATGTTGCAAACCTCAGCAGCGGTTGCTGCGGGCTCACACGCAGACGAGGCTCAGGCGGTTCTCACGACGCTGTGGAACGCTGCCATGGCAGCAGGTGCAGTTATGGGTGGAGTTCTCTTGTCTCTCAACGGTGCTCGATCTCTCCCGTGGTGGACGGTAGCACTCGCGCTGCTATCCGTGGTGATCATGTGGACCGCCCGCGGAGACGGGTTTCGATCTCCGGCCCAAATCCATCAGGAAGGTCAGGCACACGCATGAACACAACGCCGTCGATCCATCGGTCACCGATCATCGGCATCGCGCTGGAACCAGCCGGCTGGCATCCAGCGGCCTGGCGATTGCAGGGAATTGCCCCCGCGGAACTCTTCAGTGCTCGTTACTGGTCGGAGTTGTTGCGCGACATTGACTCATCTGTTGTCGATTTTGTCACTTTCGAAGAATCGATTGGGTTGCAGTCGTCGGACTTCAGGAGAATCGATGACAAGGAAGACCAGGTTCGTGGTCGGTTGTCGCCGGTAGCGCTGACGGCACTGGCTGTTTTCGAGACGCAGAGACTCGGCGTGATCGCCACGAGAAATCTGACTCACAGTGAGCCATACAGTATCGCCACCGAAATCGCATCGCTCAATCTCTTGAGCGGGGGCCGAGTCGGCCTCCGTGCCCAGGTCACTTCGCGAAGCATCGACAGACGTCATTTCGTTCGCCCGCAACCGGTGCCGGAGCTGAAAGAGTCCGACATCTACTTCCCTGAACGGATTGGAACCAGACTCGAACCGGTCTTCTCGAGCGCAACCGAGTCGATCGAAATACTCCGAGGATTGTGGTCGACCTGGTCGGAAGGCGCACTCCAAGAAGGCGTCGATGGCCGATTTGTCGATATCGACAAGATCTCTGACAAGTTGATTGTGACAAAGACTTTCGAGGTCGCCGGACCACTCGCCATCCCTGTCGTCGAAGGCTTGAAGCCTGTCGTTCTCGCGCTCGCACATCACGCCCAAGTTCCTTATCGGTTGGCGGTTGCGTCGGCTGATGCCATCCTGGTGACACCCACTCCGAGTGCAAATGGCGTCACCATCGGCGATGTACTCGACGCCGTCAACGCTGAATGTGATGCCGTGCGAAGAAATTTGATCGATGAGCCGCTCGCGATCCTGGTGGATCTCGTGGTTTTCCTCGGCACGACCCACTGCGAGGCTGTCCAGCAGAAGCGTGCCCTCGACGAGCTGTCAGGCGCACCGTACTCGTCCGACACCGACATCTTTGTCGGTTCGGTAGATGAGCTGATCCACCGGATCGACGAACTCGTATCCGCTGGCGCACACGGTGTGCGACTGCGGCCGGCGGTCAACGGCCGGGACATCCCACTTGTCCTCGAACAGCTTGCCGCTGTCTTCGGGGCGAGCACCCGGGTGAGCACGTTGAGAGAGCGACTCCAGGCAGCGTCGCTCGAAACATCGGCGACCAAATGAAGATCGGCGAGCTGTCAGAAGCGACACGGGTGTCCCGCCGCCTCTTGCGGTACTACGAGGAACAGAGCTTGATTGCTCCGAGACGATCCGAAAACAGTTACCGCGACTACGACGAACGAATGGTTGACAGGGTATTTCAGATACGTGGATTGTTGGACATGGGTTTCCCGACGCGGGTGATCCGGCAGATCCTTCCTTGCCTGGACCAAGAACGCGTCATTCACATGAGCGATGTGACACCGGAGATGCTGTCGATGCTCGAGGCGGAGGCGTCGGGACTTGACGACAAGATCAGCTTTCTTGTGAAAAACCGCGACGCCATCCGTGAATACATCGCAGAAGTGAGGCAGCGACAGACTGTCCCACTCGATGGATGAACACTGAGCGAGCTGTCGGTTGGTCCTGAGCATGGCTGTGCCCATCGTGCCGTGTATGGCAGCGCAAACCAACGGTTCAGTGAGCCTCGGGAAGTATGCCGTTCAGCACTATGTCGGCGAGAGAATCGGCAAACGGTCCCGGGTCCGAGACGTCGCGAACCGACAGTGCGAAGATGGCCGCGCCAGCCATGATGTCGAGAAGAGCGTCGGCGTCGACGCCGCTTCGGATGTCGCCGCGCTCCCTCGCCGCCTCCAGTCGACGGTTCAGCTCGACTCTGACTCCGGCCAGTTGCCGCACCACGAGAACGTCGCGCAATTCCGCGTTTGTTCGCACCTCGCTCATCAATCCGGGCGCCGCGGCCCGGGTGGCAGGAGCGGCGAACAGTGCCACCGCGCCCTGCACAAGCGCGCGAATCTGATCCGCGATCGTGCCCTCGGTGCCGAGTTCGGTGTCGATGTCCGCGCCTTGTTCGATGTCGAGCACCGGGTAGATCGCGTCGTTGACGATGTGTGCCTTCGACGGCCACCGACGGTAGATCGCCGGACGCCCCACTCCGGCACGCGTGGCGATGGCGTCGATGGACGTGCCCGCATACCCCTTTTCTTCCAACAGTTGCCTGGTCGCGTCCAGTACTGCGTCGTCGATTGCAGGGTTTCGCTGCGGGCCCAGGCGGTGCTGAGTCTCAAAATCTTTGGACATTTTGGGCAAATCCCTTGCGGTATCGCTGTGATGGCCGTTACATTCTGTCACGGCTTTAGTCGATACATATTGTATCGACTATCGGCACGTGCGCATCGGCGCCACCGAACCACGAGGAGTGGTGATGAACCTTCGAACCGAAACAGAAACCTCAGGCGAAGACCCCGACTACGCCGAATTCGCCAGGCCCGGCGAATCCCGCAACGACCCGGCAGAGATGCGACGCAGCCTCGAAGGCTGGCTTGCCACCGTGCTGTGGCGAGGCTCGAAACCTTCCGTGACCTCGGTCGAGATACCGGCCGCGAACGGCATGTCCAACGAAACTGTGCTTTTCGACGCGACGTGGATCGAGGACGGGGTTCGAGGTGAGCATCGCCTGGTCGCCCGCATCGCCCCGCGCGACAGTGCGGTACCGATCTTCCCGTCGTACAACCTGGACCAGCAGTTTCGGGTCATGAGCGCCGTCGCGGCTCACACATCGGTGCCGGTCCCGCGGGTGTACTGGTCCGAGAGCAACCCGGACGCGCTCGGCGGTGAGTTCTTCGTAATGGAACGGCGCGACGGCGAAATTCCGCCAGACGTCATGCCGTACACGTTCGGATCCTGGCTCTCGGAGGCATCAGAGGACGACCGTTCTCGACTGCAGCAGTCATCGGTCCGGGTGCTCACGGAGTTGCACGCTATGGCCGATCCGCACCTGGCTCTCCCCGAGTTGTGCGGCGGCGGTGCCGAACCGACTGGGGCAGAAGCACTTCGCGCGCATCTCGAGGAGCAGCGCCGCTATTACGAGTGGGCAACCGCCGACGGACCAGGATCTCCGTTGATCGAGCGCGGTTTCGACTGGATCGAGGCGAACTTCCCCACCGATGCCGGTGCCGCAGTGCTGTGCTGGGGAGACTCGCGGATCGGAAACGTCATCTACCGCGACTTCGAGCCGGCGGCGGTCCTCGACTGGGAGATGGCCACACTGGGGCCGCGCGAGCTGGATCTCGGCTGGATGATCTTCCAGCACAGGTTCTTCGAGGATCTCGCTGCCATGGCAGGCCTCCCCGGAATGCCGGACTTCCTGCGTCGTGAGGACGTGGCCGATGCCTACGGCTCGCTTTCCGGCCACCAGGTTGCGGACCTGGATTTCTACATCCTTTACGCCGCGCTGCGGCACGCGGTGATCATGTTCCGAGTACAAAGCCGCGCAGTGGCTTTCGGTCAGGCCGAACTCCCCGACAACCCGGACGAGATGATCCTGCACCACAAGACACTCGAAGCCATGCTCGACGGCACCTATTGGGAATCGCTCGCTACGGCCCCGGTCGCACCAGGAGAAGCACGATGACACTGTCCCCGCTCGACGACTACCCCGTACATCAGATCGCCGAGACCATCCGCCGCGTGGGCACCTCGGATCGAAACTTCTACGACCGCTACTACTTCAACTGTCATGCCGGCGTCGACGGCGACACCGAGCCGCTGTTTCTCATCATCGGTCTCGGTCAGTACCCCAATCTCGGTGTGTGCGACGGCTTTGCGGTTCTTCGGCGCGGCGACGATCATATCGTCTTCCGGGCATCCCGCGCCTTGGGTGACGACCGCATGGACCTGTCAGTAGGCCCGTTGAGGATCGAGATCATCGAGGGTCTGCATCGCCTACGTGTGGTGTTGGACCCGAGTCCCGAAGCGCCGGACTTGAACTTCGACCTCACCTTCGAGTCCGACGGCCCCGCCAATCTCGAGGCCAGGCATTTCCACCGTCAGCTGGAACGAGTCACCTTCGACACTCAACGATTTGTGCAGACCGGAACATGGTCCGGATCCCTGACCGTCGACGGCGACGTCATCCCGGTCACCCCGGAGGCGTGGCGGGGTAATCGCGATCGATCCTGGGGTGTTCGACCGGTCGGCGAGGCGGAACCTCCGGGACGCAAGGCGGATCCGTCGATCGCCGGCAGTCAGAACTTCTTCTGGATCTACTCGATCATGCAATTCGGGGACTTCACCGTCGTCACGGTCGTTCAAGAGGATCAGCAGGGACGCCGAATTCTGGAGGATGCGACGCGCGTCTGGGCGGACCGCTCGCGGGAGTCGGAGTGGTTGGGTCGACCGGACCACCAGCTCACCTTCATTTCCGGTACCCGCGAGGTGAAGAGCGGCACTCTGTACTTCCGGCGCCCCGGTGCACCAGGCGAATCCGACCACATCCTGGAAATCACCTGCGAACCGATTCTGCCCAACTACATCGGTGTGGGCACGGGCTACGGACTCGAGCAGGATTGGCGCCACGGGATGTGGCAGGGCGAACTGGTGGTTCAAGGCCTGCGAGAAAAGGTTTCGGACATCGAACCGTGGAAGAAAATGCTGTGCCCGGTCGACAATTTGGCCCGGTTCACCCTTGTGGAAGACGGCGTAACTCGCACCGGGACAGGCCTGTTCGAGGTAGCAGTCATTGGACCCCACCAGCGATACGGGTTCACCGGAATCGGTGACGTCGCACCGTAACCACAGCTCACCAACCACAAAGAGAGGTACTGCCACATGTCCACACGCTCACGAATGTCGTTCGCTCGCACTGCGAAGGCCGCCGCCCTTGTTGTCACCGGAGGTCTGTTGTTTGCTGCTCCCGCCACGGCCATCCCGCTCGACCTGGGTTCTCTGAACACGGGATCGCTCGGATCCGTCGATCTCGGCTCGCTCGATCCTGTCCTCGCGCCGACGCCGAACTTGGCCTCCGTGGCCAACTTTCGCGACGTCGCCGGCAACGACGGGAGGGGATACGCCACCGTCGACGGCTCACACCTCAAGCGCGGCGTCATCTACCGATCCAATGCGCTGACCGCGACCAGCGACGCAGACAAGGCGACGCTCACCGGCCTCGGACTTGCCGACGCCTATGACCTGCGCGGGGCAACCGAGATCTCCAACCCGTTCATCGGTGGCGCGGACAAGCTCCCGGACGGTGTGACGTACACGAACATTCCGATCGAGTTCAAGGATCTGACCCAGCTCGCGACGACGATCAAGTCGCCGGAGGAGGCCAAGCAGTTCCTGGTCGATACCAACCGCAGTTTTGTCACCGATCCCGTGCGCCGCGCCGGCTTCAAGCAGGTTCTCTCGGACATCGCTGCTGGTGACGGGGTGCAGTTGTTCCATTGCACTTCAGGCAAGGACCGCACGGGTTGGACCGCGATGCTGTTGCAGTCCATTGCCGGTGTCCCCGCCCAGACGATCATGGACGACTATCTGTTGAGCAACACCTACCTTCAGGCGACCAACGAGAAGATCCTTGCGCAGATCTCTCAAGCCCTGAGCCCGCAGGTGGCGACCAACCTCGAGCCGGCCCTCGGTGTCGACGCGTCGTATTTGGAAGCTGGACTTGCGCAGATAGCCAGCGATTACGGAACCGTCGACGGTTATCTCACCGAAGGTCTCGGACTCACTGCGGACACGATCGCACTTCTGAAGGTCAAGCTAGTCGGCTAGTTTCACGCTGCTAGAACCGTTGAACGAACGAGTACCAGTCGCCGTCGAACTCCTGGTAACCGATCTCGCCGTCGCGGCGGGGCTTGCCGAGATATGGTGCGCCGTCGGGTAAGTACGCCAATCCGATCGAATCGATCAGACCGCCCTCGATGTGGAAGCGGCACCCGTTGCCGACGGGCCAGACCTGCAGGACCCGGTAGACGCCAATTGTTTGGTTGTCCAACGACTTCTGGCAATCCGCGGCCACTGCTTCGAGGGAGTCTTTCGACAGTGCAAACGCAACATGCGAAGGGACGGACAACGTCACGAGCGCGCCGGTGACGAGGACTATCACCGGCGCGATCATGCTCAATCGGAGCGTTTTGTACTTCATCCAACCAATCAGGCTGAGTATCAACCACACTCCACCCAAACCGAGCAACACTGAGGCGGCGAGCGCAAAGAATGGAAAGTACACAACCGGCGGCATGAAGGACCACACGATGACGCCGCACGTGAGAGCGACAAGCACTGCGGTGACAATCGCTGTCACCTTCCACCAGGATGCCGGACTTCCACGCTCAGTTGTCGGATCACCGTCGGTCATCGGACAACCCTTGCACAAGGTGGTAATTGTGGGGTGGCAACGAATCGAATTCCCACTGATTTATGTCGAGGCCGTCGTGCGTGATTCGAGAATCGGTGCTTTTCAGCATCAGCTATCGCTCTGATGCCGGAGGGTATGGTCGGATTGTGAACCAGGATCTGATCATTCGCCGCTACTTACCCTCGGATGAGGACGTGGTCGTCGACCTGTGGTCGAATGCTGCCCGTGAAGCCCATCCGTTCCTTGTGGGTGAGGGAACGGGCGATCGGGAGCAGAAGATGCGAGAGGTCTATCTGATCCAGGCCGATAATTGGGTGGCTGAGCACAACTCCGAAGTCGTCGGCCTGTTGGGAATGATCGGCTCCGAAATCGGGGGACTGTTCGTCGCGCCGGCATCACAGGGGTTGGGAGTCGGGAGGGCGTTGGTCGAACACGCCACCACCATGCACGACGAGGTGACACTCGAGGTTTACACACTCAACGATCGGGCCCGCAGGTTCTATGCGCTGATGGAGTTCGAAGAAGAGGGGCGTCGACTCGACGCCGAGACAAACCATGAATTGATCACCCTGCGTCGTACGGCGCGAGACTCCTCCGTCACTCGGCCATGAGGGATACGGATCAGCCCAGCACGGGCCTGACATTGTGCACAGATCTGACGGCTACCGAATGGCTGGTCGATCAGGATCTGCCTTGGTATCAGTTGGCAGGGCGCGGCCCGAGCGGATTTCCGAAGTATGCGCGCTTGCGGTTCATCCCAGATCCGAGCTTTCCAGGTCAGAAATCGAATGATGTCGATTTCGATCAGACCGGGCCGGAAGAGAAAGTGCTGATCAGCTTTGCCCTGGATGTGTTGTCCAGTTACACAACCACACCCGACGAGTGCTATTTCTGCATGTGGACCGGGTGGGGGTCGGCAGTCGGTGATGACGTTCCGCGGTTCGAGATCCCCAATCGTGACTACTGGCTCTTGCGTGGAACGCTTGCCGACTACGCCGATTGGAGCGTGGAGAACTCAGCTCGTTGGCCGTGGGGTTCTTCCCCTGATCCGGCCTTCATCTGGCCGGCGGATCATGCATGGTGCATAACCAATGATGTCGACCCACATTTCGCGATCATCGCCGCCCCCGACGAAGCGATCATTCGAATTGTGGCCGATTCGCGGATCGATGCCGTCCTCGACGACCCGGATATCGTTCCGCCGTATTGGCACTGACGACCGATCACGGCCAAGTCTCGAGTTCGACTACCAGCATATTCCAGCGGACGCCGAAATTTGTGGGGACCTGACCCGTCTCGCAGTACACCGTCGGCCCGTCGAAGACGACGTTGAAGAGACCGGAATGAATTGTCGTCAAGAGTGTTTCGTGTTGAACGAGGTGGCCGGGCCGCGCTTTCACCCGCACGCGCCCGGTGGGCTCTGTGCGGTATTGCGTCCAGAGATAGCGATCCCACACCAGGCAACCTCTCAACCGCACCTCGCCGACGCTTCCGACATCGTCGCCGATCAGCGTCGTAAATCCGTGTCCGAGATGGGCTATGTGCTCAGTGCGGCCGTCGATTGTCACGGTCGCGATGCGTGCATCGATTTCGCAGCACACCTCGGCAGGAAGGTCCAACATTTCGGGACTGGCCCAGTAGGTCGTCGGTTCGCACGTATCGCCAGGCATGGGGGTGTCGCGCCACGGTTCGAGATCCTCGAGCATCCAGAGTTGCGCCACCGTTCGAGTATCCCAACGCGTCTAGGCTTGGGCTTGCTGGTCTGCCTGCAGGTGCTTGACCGGGCACCCCGTGGGGAAGGTGCCGAGGTCTTCGACCTTGTAACCGCTCGGGTAGCTGCGGATGTTGGGCAGCTCGCGGGCGAATTTCCGCTTCGTGCGCACCGGGAAGAACCGCAGCAGACGCGCGCGGACTTTCAGCGCGCCGCGTGAGACGACGCGCATCGCGGTGCTCGGGTGCTTGTAGTGGAAGGCGTCGAGTAGGTGATCGTCCATGAGGGCGAAGGCGAATCCCTTGACCAGAGCCTTCGGCGCCAGATTGTTGGGCGGGAAGGTGCACATCAGGTCGAGAGTGGAGTCGGCGACCGCCCGAGCGCCGGGGTCGAATGAAAAGTGTTTGCGCTCATAGTCATCGAGAAGTCTGACGAACCCCTCGTAGGTGTCCGGCGTGTCCTTGATGTTCATGTACCGGCCCAGGTGGCGGTAGTAGTTCGTCGACCCGACGATCTCGTTCTCGGTCATCTTCCGCCAGCCGTACTCGTCGAGCCACCTGACCGGGGTGACGACGAAGGTTGCCAGTACGTAGAGCATGTCGTCGTTGGAGATGTCGTACGAACCGTGCATCTGATTCATTCGACGCACGCTCTTGCGGCCTTCGGTGCTGCTGAGGCCGTGCTCGAGGATGGCGTCGAGGATCAGGCTGGTGTCGTCGTAGCGCTTCTGAACCTTGTCGGTGAACTCCCCGGTGGAGAAGAGAAGTTTGCCGATCGAGGGAACGGCGTACGTGCGAAAAAGGGCGAAGCTGAGCGCCTGATTGATGTCCCAGGGAAACTCTTGCGCCGCGAGAATGCGCGACATCTCTTCGTAATCGGTTTCGGGATCGAGTCGATCCGTGCGACTGCGGAGGTCGTAGCGCTTCATCTGAACACTCCCTGGGACTGGTCTGCGCGCGGCAGAGGTAGGTGTGAGCTGCACCACCGACTGTAGTTCTGACAACACGCGTTGTCTAGGGGGTGTGAATAGTCGACTGTCCATCGTTTCGGGCGTTGTACCAGGGGTATCCGGAAAGTGTTGTCGACCCGAGGAGCAGCTATGAGCGTCACACGCACGGCCGGGGTTTTCGCGGCCATCGGACTACCGATTGCCGCGAGCGTCATGTTCGCCGGAGTCGCCTCGGCTGATCCGCCCCATCCTTTCGGTGGCGCCGCCGTCACCATCGGGTGTCCGAATCAGGGGTCGCTGGCCTCGCTGACCGGACTCACCGGCCAGTCCGGACCAGAGTCCAATCCGCCCATAGCCAAGGGTGACATCCGCTTCGATTCGTTCCCGGCGGCTGCGCCCATCCCGGCGGCGGGTCAGGTGACCGTTGCGTGGGTCAACACCGACACGGGCAAGTCCGGAATCGTCGACCTGGTCGGTAATTACCCGTACTTGTCCGCGACGGTGAACACCGGCGTCGGCAATGTCGTTGCGACGGCATTCGGTTCGATCAACTGGGGCAGTAGTCCCATCTGCCAGTCGAATCCGACGATCGGCAGGTTCATAGCCTGATCCTCACAGCCTGATCTATACGGCGTGAACGGGCACAGGGTTGGCGGTATCGCGTGATTATCTGTCATCTCGGAGATACCGCTGTGTCCGCGTCATCCCATATTCTGAAACATGTTATTTGAAAGCATATTTCAGGGATGGAAAAGGTGGCGACGTGAATGGGTCGAGCGCGCGTCAGTTGATGAGCCAGATGCTCGTCGAGAAACGAAACAGTCTTGCGCCCGAGAAGGTCGGCATGCGATGCGAGGGAGCTCGCCGCATGCACGGCCTTAGCCGGCGTGATGTCGCGCAGATCGCCGACATCAGTTTCAATCACTACCAACGGCTGGAACAGGGTACGTCCGTTGGTGTTTCGGCCCCCGTCATCGTTCGTATCTGCGACGCCTTGTTGATGGAAGACGACGAAAAGGCGCGCATGCTGGCGTTGCACCAGGCATGGGCGCGCCCTCGTCGACCTCGGTCCGGATCTCAGGCTGCCGGTGAAATCTCCGGTAGGCAGCGGGCCAGTTCGTCCGGCGTGTAGAAGAAACTTCCGGCGCTCACCGGAGCGCACGGGGCAGCAAACGCTGTCTCGCGCTCGTTGTAGAGCATTCGGACCAGGCGCTTACCGTCCGGTCCGCCGAACACGTCCCACTGCACGTTGGCGGCCATCGGGCTGACCTGCGCTCCGCGCCAAGGGTTGTTCGCATAGGTGTACAGGTCACCCTCGGCCTGTGAGACGGTGCTTCCCGGCAGTTTCAAGAGCGCGGCGAAGGGGATGATCGTTTCTGCGTGTGCAAACCGGAAGTCCGCTCCCGGTACGGCGGCGGCCCCGGTGTGTTCTTGTAAGCCGCGCAGGAACTCGTCGCGCAAGACGGTTGCCATCCGGTAGGTGACGTCTTCACCGGTGAAGCCCGGGCCCTTGGCGTAGAAGTCCTCGGCATCGTTCGTGTACGCGAGCCACTGCGCGTCCGCAGGTTCGATGAACCGCTCGAAATTCCACTTGCCTTCTTCGGCCATGCCCGGAGTGATGATGTACGTGTTGTACAGCATGTACGCGGCGTCGACCTCGTTGTCGATCGTGCTGGAACCCTTGCCGCGGTCGACGAGTGAGAACTCGCCCGCGCTCAGGCGGTTCACGAAGTCCTCGGAGTAGAGCCTGAGCATCATGTGCCGCGAGACCTCGCGGGTGCGGGGAAGATCGGCAATCTGATCGTCGACGGCCTTCAATCGCGGATCGGAATCCTCGTAGTCCTTGTAGTCGGCGTTTGCATCCGAGTCGTGGAAGTAGAGAAGGTCGGCATCCGTGGTCACCGGCGCAACATCGCCGGCGACGGCCGGAAACGCACCGGTCAGGCCCTGGGCGAAGTTCTCGGCGCTGTCCACGGCACGGTCGACACCCGACGAGGTCAACGTGATGGTTCCCTGTTGCGCTGCGATGGCGTCGAACAGTTGGGGGAGGCGCTCGGTGACCCGTGCTCCGAGTTGTCGATGTTCGGTGACTCCGAGTCCGCTGAGGTTGCCGTATCCCAGCTTCTTGTTCGCGGCCATGAGATCGCGAAGCGCCGGTCCGAATTCCTTGCCGACGGAAGTCAATGCGTTCTCGGCTTCGGCGAGTTCCCACAGCTGCAGGCTCAGGTCGTCGTACTTCAGGCTCGACAGTGCCCGGGAGCCGTGGCGCGCAACGCTTTCCGTGTACACGGGCGAGTATCCCGTCGGTGGTGCTTGATAGTCGGCGATACGCTGGCCGGGTGAGTACGGCGTCTTGGACGTGAAACCGCCGTCGGTCGACGCCGGGGTCTCAGCCGAGCCGGAACTCGACGCGGTGTCGAGCGAGCCGAAGGGCGACGCCGTGGCGATGGACTGAGCGCCACTGGTAACGAGCACGAGTCCGACCGCGCCGGCAGCCGCCAGCAAACCGAAGCGTGGGCTTCGCATGGTGTGTGAATCCTCTCCGTCGGTGCCGAGGTGGCACGACGGAAGGAAAGTTAGAACAGCTAAGCGTCCGATTTGCGCCTATTTGTCCATGTGCAGATGGACGCAGGGTTACAAATTTCGGATTCGCCGAGCTCAGGAGGGTTTGGCGGCGATCCCGATCGAGACGGACAGCGACAACGCGATGAGGGTCATGGCCAGCCACTGGTAGCTCTTGGGCGTGGGCTGCTTCTTACGTCCGAACTTGCTCACTGATGTCTCCCGTTTGTCCGTGGGTACTCAGCACATATTACTGTTCCATTACCCCGATGGCGCGGTCGACGGGAAAAAGTGTGCGATCAGACAGGATCGCTCAAGTTGCAACAGTGACGCTACGGAGGAGCAGTGCGGTTGCGGCAACGATGATCACGTATGTCGTGACCCGATTCGAGGTGAGCAGAGAGATTCTGCGGGCGACCAATGTCCCGAGGGCGTGACCGCACAGCAACAGTGGGGACAGCGCGAGGGCTGTCAGCAGTTCGACGCGAGTGATGCCCACCTGAAACTGCAATGCAGCCAGTGTGGCCGCGGCCATGAGGAGAAAGATCGTCGAGAGCGTCGACCGTAGTTCGGCAGCGTTCGGCGTCCGATATGTCAGTGAAAGTGGCGGGCCGGGCATGGCAGCCAGTGCGCCCATGAAGCCTGCCGCGATGCCGGCGCCGGCGAGTGCATGGCTGGTGCCGCTGAAGGACTTGCCCGTGAGGAGGGCTGCTCCCGCGGCCAATGCGACGACGGCAACCAACACGTGCACGACGGTTACCTCGACGCGGCCGAGGAACCACAGACCCGCAGCAATTCCGGGAATCATTGTGGCACTGGCGATCAGTACCGCTTTCAGGTCGCAGTGCCGGCGTTCCCGGATTGCGACCAAGCCCATGATGGGTAGCGTGAGAAGTAGAAGTGGTGCCGGAACCAGCTGTGGCGCAATCAGAATCAGGGCAGGGCCGGCGACCAGGCCGAAGCCCGATCCCGTTGCCGACTGAATTGCAGACGAGCCGACGAGTACGCAGGCGACCAGGATAAGAATCACATTCCCATTCTCTGGGCAGTCTGGCACTGCCGGAAGATCCAGATCGTGCAAGCATTGAGGGGGCCAGTACCAGGAGGAACCGCAGTTGAGATCACACGAGAATTTGGATGATTTTCTAGCGGGCCGGTCGGCGTATCTCGATGCAGACACCACGATGCCGATGTACCGCCGCGTGCGCGCGATGATCGAAGATCTCCTTGCCCGAGGAGTATTCGACGGCGGACGGCCTATGCCGTCGACGCGGTACCTCTCCCAGGAACTCGGGGTCTCACGTAACACCGTTGCTGCCGCATACGACGAGTTGATTGCGCTCGGTGTGATCGAGAGCAGGCCTCGCAGTGGGCTTTACGCGGCAACGCCGCTGACACGCGCCGCGGCCGAGTCCGTCTCGTCGGCCGAGCCCGTCGATTGGTCCACGTTGCTCCGACCCCGTGAGAGCGTCGAATTCACTCGTACTCTCGGGCATCCCGACGCTTTCGACTACCCGTACCCGTTCATCAGCTCCCAGCCCGAATTGCGTTCCTTCCCCGTGCGCGGTTGGTTGCGCGCCGCGAGTGAGGCAATGACCGGGCCGCATCTGCGATACAGCGTCCGTGACGCCGTCGATCAAGATGATCCGTTGCTCGTCGAGGCGCTCCGCAAGGAGATCCTGCCGTCGCGAGGAATCGAAGCGAGTTCCGACGAGATTTTGGTGACCAGCGGCACCCAGCAAGGGCTTTCGCTGATCGCCGATGTTCTGCTCGGGTCGGGCAAGATAATGGGTTTCGAGAACCCCGGATACCTCGATGCGATGCACATCTTCAAGCGCTCCGGTGTGGAATTGTCCCCGGTCCCGGTGGACGGTAGGGGGGCGGTGTTCGATCGATCGACGGTGTTCGATGCCATGTACCTCACACCGAGCCACCACCACCCCACCAACGTCACGCTGAGTCTGCCGCGCCGGAAGCTACTTCTCGAATTGCTCGAAGAGAGAAACGGTTTCGTGATCGAGGACGACTACGACAGTGAATTCCGCTTTCGCGGTCGGCCGACCCCCTCGCTGAAATCGATCGGAGACAACCGTCGAGTCATCTACCTCGGATCCTTCTCGAAATTTCTCTCGGCGGGTCTTCGGATCGGTTACATCGTCGCCGATGCTCCAGTCATTGCCGCACTTCGGGCCGAGCGTCATCATCGAACCAAACACCTGCCCGGTCACATCCAGCGCTCGCTCGCGCTTTTCATCACCTCGGGGGACTACCACAAGGTTCTGCGCTCGCACCGTCGTCGACTCAAGCAGAATTGGGAGATCATCACCGAGTCGATCAACACGTATATGCCACGTGTGGAAGCATCATCGTTTCCTCCGGGCGGTGTCAGTGTCTGGTACACCGGCCCGGAGGATCTCGACGCTGCAGAGTTGACCGAAAGGGCAGCGAAGCAGGGGATTCTTGTTGCTGACGGATCGCGATACTTCTTTCCCGGCACCGGCTCGCACAATTGCTTGCGGCTGGGCTTCGGTTCGATAGCCCAGCAGTCGATCGAGCCCGGCATCGCCCTGCTCGGGGGTATTGCTCATCGAATGCTCGACGAGACTCGCCGAATCAGTGGGTGAGGCCCCTGGCTCGGTGTGCTCTGGCAACCCGGCCGACCGCGAGAGCCATCGCGGCGCGTCGGAGTGTGGATCCGGTAGTCGCAGCCTGATCGAGTACCGACGACCACGCTGCGGTCATTCGATCATCCAGTCCACGCTCGACGTCGGAGAGCGTCCACCAGTAACCTTGTTGTGCCTGAACCCATTCGAAATACGAGACCACAACTCCTCCGGCATTTGCGAGGATATCTGGCACCACAAGCACTCCGGATCGTTCGAGGATCCTGTCCGCCTCGGCCGTGGTCGGTCCGTTTGCGCCCTCCACGATGATGCGAGCACACACCCGAGATGCATTGTCGGCATTGACAACGCCCTCGACTGCCGCCGGCACCAACAGGTCGACATCCAGTTCGAGTACCGCCGCCGGATCGATCGGGAGTCCTCCACCGAACGCCGCAACTGTGCCACGTTCTTCGGAATGTGCCCGCAGACGCGACAAGTCGAGACCGTCGGTGTTGTGCACTGCGCCGAATCTGTCACTGACGGAGATGATTCGAACCCCCGCCTCGGCAAGGTAGTCCGCGGCATCCGCGCCGACTTTGCCGTATCCCTGAACGACTGCCGTCGCCGAGGACGGTGCAATGCCTTCTTTCGCCAGAGCCAACAGCGAGATGTGAGCGACGCCGCGAGAAGTGGACGTCCGTCGGCCGAGCGAGCCGCCGAGATCAAGGGGCTTGCCTGTCACCACGCCCGGGACACCACGACCCCGAGTTGCGGAATATGCGTCCATCATCCAGGCCATGGTCTGCTCGTCGGTGCCGACGTCCGGAGCGGGAATATCGTTGTCCGGCCCTATGACGGGTGAGATTCCCTGGGTGTACGTCCGGGTGAGACGTTCGAGTTCGGCGGGGGACAGTGTCCGGGGATCGACGTCGACTCCGCCTTTCGCCCCGCCGTAGGGGATGTCGAGAAGCGCACACTTCCATGTCATCCACATCGCCAGAGCACGGACTTCGTCCAGATTTACCTCGGAGCTGTATCGGATCCCACCCTTGGCCGGCCCGCGGGCGATGCTGTGCTGCACCCGGTATCCGGTGAAGACCTCCACGTCGCCGTTGTCGCGGACAAGAGGAACACTGACGGTCGTTTCACGCCTGGCAGCGCCGAGGATGCGGTGCAAACCTTCGGGGTAGCCCAGGACTGCCACTGCCTCCGCGAGTTGAACACGCGCGTCGTCGAGCGCATTCGCCTGAACAGTCGACGCTGTCACCGGGGGCCGTCGTAGTAGGAATCGGCTACGTCCAGCGCAGTGTCGAGCATGGCAAGCGCAGCGTCGACTTGTGCGGGGGTCACGGTGCACGGCGGGACCACGTGGATGCGGTGGTAGTTGTTGAAGACCAGCAGCCCCGCCTCCCGCGCCGCTGTCATGGTCCGACCGATCGCAGCGTTGGTGCCGCCGTACGGGGACAGTGGTTCGCGTGTCTCACGGTTCGTGACGAGATCGAGTGCCCAGAAGACTCCGAGACCTCGGACGTCTCCGACGCTCGGGTGTTTGTCAGTGAGAGCAGCGAGCCCCGGACCGAGTGACGTGCGGCCGATGAACTCGGCATTCTCGACTATGCGTTCCTCGTGCATCGTCGTGATGGTGGCCACGGCGGCGGCGCAGGCGAGCGGGTGGCCGGAGTACGTCATGCCGCCGGGGTAGGGACGCTCGGCAAACGAGTTGTAGACCTTCTCACCGACGATGACTCCGCCGAGGGGCACGTAGCCGGAGTTCACACCCTTGGCGAAGGTGATGAGATCGGGGACGACATCGTAGTGGTCGATTGCCAGCCAGGCTCCGGTGCGACCGAAGCCGGACATGACTTCGTCACAAATCATGACGATGCCGTATCGGTCGCAGATGTCCCGGACACCCTTCAGGTATCCGGGCGGTGGCGGCATGATGCCGGACGTGCCGGGAACCGATTCGACGATGATCGCTGCAAACGCTGACGGACCTTCGAATCGGATCAGAGTTTCGAGGTGCTCCAGTGCGCGCTCGGACTCCTGTTGCTCCGTCTCGGAACGAAACTCGGACCGATAGAGAAACGGACCGTGAAAGTGGACAGCTCCTGAGTTGCCGTAGTCGTTCGGCCAGCGACGGTGATCGCCGGAGAGATTGATAGTCTCCGCCGTCGCACCGTGGTAGGAGCGGTACGCCGAGAGAATCTTGTATCGACCGGTGTGGAGGCGCGCCATGCGGATGGCGTGCTCGTTGGAATCCGCACCGCCACTGGTGAAGAAGACTCGATCCATCCCCTCAGGGGAGATCTCGGCGATCAGTCGCGCCGCTTCGGACCGAGCCTCGTTCGCGTGAGCAGGTGCGATGGTGCACAGTTTCGCTGCCTGTTCCTGGACGGCGGCGACAACCTTCGGGTGCTGATGTCCTACGTTGGTGTAGACGAGTTGCGAGGAGAAGTCGAGATATTCCTTGCCTTCGCCATCCCAGAGGTAGCAACCTTCACTACGTTCGACAACCATGGGTTGCAACGACTTCTGAGCCGACCACGAGTGGAAGACATGCGCTCGATCCAGTTCGTAGGTCCGTTGTGACGTGCTGAGTGCGGGAGCTGCCATGGCAGAAACCTCCTGATCGAGGGTTGAACTTCTTCAGTCCACCCAATGATGGAGAACAGTGGTGGCCCGTCGCCAGATCCAGATCGGACGCGATCTGGAGGGGCCAGTTACACAGAGGAACCATCGCGTTAACACGAGTCGAGTACGTTACGACTGGCCCGAGAAAATGACCCTGCAGGTGGCACTGGAGCAGGTGCCAGATTATGAGCAGACTGGTGAGCAGTTCATTCGATGCCGATGGGAATCTCCCAGGGCATGAACAACATTCACCAGCAGGATTCTGCAGCATCATTCTCGAAGGAGTTCCCCACTATGTCCGTCATGAAGACTCCAGTAGCTGTGGTCACCGGGGCCAGCAGTGGCATCGGCGCGGCGACGGTTCGGCACCTCGTCAAGGAGGGATTCGATGTGGTGATGGGTGCGCGCAGGATGGATCGGCTAGAGGAGTTGGCGGCCGAAACGGGCGCTCGCGCTCTACCTCTCGACGTGACCGACGTCGCCTCGGTTGATGCTTTCTGCAACCTGATTGAGCGCTGTGACGTGTTGGTCAACAATGCCGGTGGCGCGCTCGGCGCAGACAGTATCGCCGATACCGACGAGGCGGACTGGACCGCGATGTTCGATGTGAATGTCCTGGGTGTCCTGCGCGTCACGCAACGGTTGCTGCCACGGTTACGTGAGAGCGGGAACGCCACCGTCGTGAGTATCGGATCGATCGCCGGCCGCGAGCCGTATCTGGGAGGGGGAGGGTACAACGCTGCGAAACATGCTGTGACAGCACTCACTCGGGTGTTGCGACTCGAACTTCTCGGAGAGCCGATCCGTGTCTGTCAGATCGATCCGGGCATGGTGGAGACGGAGTTCAGCATGGTGCGCTTCGGCGGTGACAAGGAGCGTGCCGCCGCCGTGTACGCCGGCGCCGATCCACTGACCGCCGACGATATCGCGGATTGCGTTGCTTGGGTCGTCACTCGCCCGAGTCGGGTCAACGTCGACTCGATGCTTGTACTGGCCCGCGATCAGACCTCGGCTCAGCGAGTACACAGGAGGACCGCATGACCACCACCAGTTCCCCGCCGACCGCGGTGGCGCCTTCGTCGGAGACCGGGAGGCCTGACCGAACACCCCTGCGCAGGAAAAGACAGCTGTCGTCGACGCGATTGCGGTCCATGGGCGTTCGTGTAGTTGCGTTGCTCGTCTTTCTGGTTCTGTGGTGGGGAATCACTGCTGCCGGTGTGATCGACGAATTGTTCCTCCCTTCGCCGAAGTCGGTATGGGACGCGTTCGTCAGAGCCAACACGTGGCACCAGATTGCGCCCGGTGTGGATCGTGAAGTCCTCGGTGAGCAGAACTACTTCCTGTGGGAGCATCTGATCGCGAGCGGCCAACGGATCGCTGCCGGAGTCGGTGCGGCCGTGATTGTCGGCCCCCTCATCGGTTTCGCCATGGGGATGTCTGCGCCGATACGCACCTTCGTCGAGCCGTACTTGAACTTTCTTCGTGCATTGCCCCCACTCGGCTACATCGGATTGCTCATCGTTTGGTTCGGTATCGGTGACACTTCGAAGATCTGGCTCCTGTTCCTGGCTGCATTCCCTCCGATAGCCATCGCCACGTTGAACGGAGTCACCTCGGTCAAGGTCGACCAGATCAATGCGGCAAAAGCATTGGGTGCAAGCCGAACCCAGGTTCTGACCAACGTGGTCTTTCCGTCGACGCTGCCGGAAGTGATCAACGGCATCCGTATTGCAGTCGGATTCGCGTGGACCACTGTGGTCGCAGCCGAACTCAACAACGGTATTCCGGGCATCGGCGGACTGGCCTATCTGGCCGGAACTCAGCTCGATACGCCGTTGACCATCGCCTGCATCATCGTCATCGGTTGTGCTGCGCTCGTTCTCGACTCCGTGATCAAAGCGATCGGAACAGTCGGGGCGCCATGGAAAGGTAAGGCATGAAAATCAATTCGAGAAAGCTTGTCATCGCCGTCATTGCGTCCGGAACTCTGGGCATGAGCCTGACTGCGTGCGTGGAGACGGGGCGCGGTGAGATGAGTCGATCGACGGGTGCCACGACCAGTTGCCCCGTGACAGTGAACGAGTCGATCACGACTACCGCGCGGATCGGCTACCAGGACATCCCGAACGGCGATCTGATCGTCAAGGATCAAGGTTTGCTGGAAGCCTGCATGCCCAATGCCGATATCACTTGGAGCAAGTTCAGTTCGGGGCAAGACGTCGTCCAAGCCTTCGGTTCTGGCAGCCTCGATCTCGGAACGCTCGGTTCGAGTCCCGCTACCATGGCCTTGTCGTCGCCGCTGAACATTCCGATGCAAGTGATATGGATTCAGGATGTGATCGGGAAAGCGGAGTCTCTGGTGGTCAGGGATCCGTCGATCACCACGCTGGAAGGGTTGCGCGGCAAAAAGATCGCAACACCTTTCGGCAGCACCTCTCATTACAGTCTGCTGGCCGCGCTCGGCGCCGCGAACATGTCGGCTGACGTCACCTTGATGAGCCTGAAGCCGGATGCGATGCTCGGCGCCTGGCAGGGCGGCCAGATCGATGCGGCGTGGGTCTGGGACCCGACATTGTCGAAGTTGACAACAGACGGTCGCGTCATCCTGAGTAGTGAGGATGTGGCGAAACAGGGCGCACCCACCTTCGATCTTTCGGGAGCCACAACGGCTTTCACTACATCGAACCCCGAGTTCATGGAGATGTGGACGAAGTTGCAGGACTTTGCAGTCGGACGGATCAACGCCGATCCCACCGCAGCAGCAGTCTCGATGTCTGCACAGCTCGGCATCGCACCGGACGTGATCATTCCTCAGCTCGTGGGGTACACATATCTTTCGGCTGCAGAGCAGGCCGGCCCGGACTATCTCGGTGGGGCTTTTGCGCAGAGTTTGGCAGGAACAGCGGAGTTCCTTCTACAGCAGGGCAATATCGATGCGGTCAGCACGCCCGGCAAGTATGCAGACGGAATCTTCAACGATGCGGTCGCGAA
The DNA here is from genome assembly GCF_003852455.1 of Rhodococcus sp. KBW08. Taxonomy (NCBI): domain Bacteria; kingdom Bacillati; phylum Actinomycetota; class Actinomycetes; order Mycobacteriales; family Nocardiaceae; genus Rhodococcus; species Rhodococcus sp. KBW08. The sequence continues at coordinate 270,100 of NZ_QAJJ01000005.1, read as the reverse complement.
GGTAGGACAGTCATGACAACGGAAGGTACGGACCTCAGTACTCGAGTAGTTCTCACAGAGGTGCGCAAGGAATACGTCACCTCCGACGAAACGGTCGTCGCCCTCTCGTCGACGAGTTTGACCTTCGAGCCCGAGGAATTCGTATGTGTCGTAGGTCCTTCCGGTTGCGGTAAGACTACGCTGCTCCAGATGCTGGCTGGGTTCCAGACGCCCACCGAGGGAACCGTCATGGTGGGAAACACCCACATCAAAGGCCCGGACCCGGACCGTGGTGTGGTGTTTCAGCATTCGAATCTGTATCCATGGTTGTCGGTGCGGGGAAACGTCGAGTTCGGGCTCAAGATGAGGGGTGTTTCGCGCCGCGAACGCGCTGACGAAGCCGAACGTATGTTGGAGCTCGTCGGCCTGGAGCAGTACGGAAACCGAAAGCCGTACGAGCTGTCGGGCGGTCAGCAGCAGCGATGCCAGATTGCGCGCGTCCTGATCACCGACCCGCGAATCATTCTGATGGACGAGCCTTTCGGCGCTCTCGACGCCATGACACGCGAGAGGCTGCAACTCGAACTGCTCGAGTTGTGGCGTGAGCGTCGCAAGACGGTTTTCTTTGTCACGCACAGTGTCGAGGAGGCGATTTTCCTCGGCACGCGGGTCATCGTGATGGGAGCGCGCCCTGGACGGGTGATCTACGACCGCAAGGTGTGGTTCAAGAAAGGCAGCTATCGGTCGACCGACACCGAAATCCGCTCGACGCCGGAATTCGTCGCCATGCGAGACGAAGTAGCGGCCAAGATCTACGAAGCACAGGGATTGATCGGCGCCACGGTTGCGCTCCACTGAACGTGAGGATTTTGTAAATGAAAGATGTTCGGAAGAAACGATTTACCCGTACCGCCGGCTGCATCGTCGCCTTGGGTGCGATGGTCTCCATGGTGGCGTGCTCCAACGCGAACGCCGAGGGGTCTCTCTCGTTCGGAGAAGAGCCGCCTGCACCGCTGTCGCCGGGAACATTGGTCACGTCGCACGACTTGACGGAATCGGCCGCATTGCCAAGCGCAGCGAAGAACCAGCGCGTCACTTATATGTCCCAAAGTGCCTCCGGCGAAGCCATTCTGGTATCGGGAGTGGTCGCCATCCCCAAGACGCCGGCTCCGGTAGGAGGTTGGCCGGTTGTCAGTTGGGCGCATGGAACCACCGGCGTAGCCGATGCGTGCGCACCTTCCGCTGATACGCCGAACGGACCGGTCCACGACTACCTCTCGGTGGTCGATCAGACCCTTGACCGGTGGGTCGAAAACGGTTACGTCGTGGTGCAGACGGACTACGAGGGCCTGGGCACACCCGGCGGTCATCCGTACATGAACGGAACCAGTGAAGCCAATGCCGTAACCGACATCGTTCGCGCTGCGCGTCAGATCGACGAGCACGTCGGCAAGGACTGGTTTGCCATGGGCCACAGCCAAGGCGGGCAAGCTGTGGTCTTCACCTCGGCTATCGGCAAGGACCGAGCACCTGAGCTGAACTTGAAGGGTGCGGTGTCGATCGCTCCAGGGAACGGAACCGCGCAGATTCCGGAACTGGTCGCGTCCGGTAATCAATCTATGGCAGGTGGAGTGCCATTCGTTCCGATCATTCTTCTCGGAGTCCAGGCAGTCGATCCGTCGGTCGTCCCCGAGCAACTTCTCTCGGATCAAGCGCAACCGCTGCTCAAGGCAGCGCGGACTGGTTGCCTGGCGGCGGTGAGAGCAGTGCCGCCGGTTCCCGTCGACCAGATCTTTCGGGAGGGCGCAGACCTGACAGCTCTGACGGCGAACTTGAACGAACAGGAATTGACGACTGTTGCGCCAAAGGTGCCGACGCTGTTCGCGCAGGGGACGGCTGACGTTCTGGTCTCGGTGGCCAGTACCACCGGTGCGGTAGAGGATTTCTGCGCCAAAGGGTCGGCTGTCGAATTCAAGACCTATGAGGGCGCCGACCACCGTGGCGCAATCGCGGCTTCCTACGAAGATGCGAAGGACTTCACGAGCAGGATCCTCGCGGGTGGTCGCGTGACGCCAGGTACTTGCTGAACGACATGTCGGAGGGCGGGCGAGCCTGGAGGCCCGCCCGCCGTCGGCGTCAAGAGGTCGTGCGCAGTTCCCGTCGCAGTATCTTGCCGGTGACTGTCTTGGGCAGCTCCTCCACCAGCACGACGGACCGTGGGTACTTGTACGCCGCCATCCGCTGCTTGCAGTGATCGATCAGTTCGTCCGGCGTCACCGACGCCCCCGCGACGAGGCTGACGAACGCCTTCACCGTCTCACCGCGGTATTCGTCGGCGATCCCGACGACAGCTGCCTCGCGGACCGCGGGATGTTCGGCGAGAACGTCTTCGACCTCGCGTGGCCACACCTTGTAGCCGGAAGCGATGATCATGTCCTTCTTGCGGTCGACGACGTAGAACCAGCCGGCTTCGTCCATGAACCCCACGTCGCCGGTGTGGAACCACCCGTCGCGAATGGCCGACGCACTCTCCTCCGGCTTGTTCCAGTAACCGCGCACCACCTGTGGACCACGGACGACCAGCTCGCCGATCTCTCCGATCGGCAGGACCGCACCGCCCTCGTCTTCGATGCGGACCACGGTGTTGGGTACTGGAACACCGACGGACAGTGCCCCGGACGTGGGGTCGACCGGCGTATCCGCGCCGACGGGAACGGCATGGGTCGGCGACGTGGTCTCTGTCAGGCCGTAGATGTTGTGCAGCGCAGCACCGGTCATGGCTCGGACGGCCTCGGCGGCGGTCGGTGAGATGGGTGCGCCGCCGGAATACAGCAGCCGCATGGAGGTGAAGTCTTCCGGCGCGCAACCTGGAGTGTTGAGCAATGCTGTGAACGCGGTGATGGCGCCGACGGTGAACGTCGGTCGGTGCTCACGAATCGCGTCGAGCATCACCTCGGGCTGGAAGCGGTAGGCCAGCACCAGCGGCATTCTCGTCAGTACGGATACCGCGATGTGACCGATCAACCCCGTGATGTGGAAGAGCGGTGCTACGCCGAGAACGGTGTCTTTCGGGGTGAGCCCCAGCCAGTCCCGGTACACCTGGGCGTTGAAGGTCATGTTCGCGTGAGAGGTCATCGCTCCCTTCGGTGGACCAGTGGTTCCCGACGTATACGTCAGTACCGCAATGTCTTCCGGGGCAACGTCAGTGGTGATCGGATCGCCGAGACGATGTTCGTCGATCAGCGTCACAAGATCGTCGGTACCGAGATCCTTCTTCACGATTCCGTCGAATATTCTGGGATCGTTGCGGCTTTGGTACTCGAGTTCCGAGGTGGTGATGACGCGCCTCACCGGCGAGTCCGAGACGACATTGCGGCCCACGGACTCGTAGAGCCCCTCGAGTGCGATGAGAACGGCAGCTCCGGAATCTTCGAGTTGGTATCCCAGTTCTCGCTCACGGCTCATGGGATTGATCGAGACTGCGACGCCGCCGGCTTTCCAGATTCCGGTGAGGGCGAGCACGAACTGTGGAACGTTCTGCAGGAACAGGGCAACGCGGTCACCCTTCACGAGTCCACCGGCTCGGAGTGCTCGGGCCAGGGCATCGCTCTGATGGTCCAGCTCGGCGAAGCCGAGTTGACCGTCGAAGTACTTCACAGCTGTGGCGTCCGGATCGGAGCGGACCGTGGCCGCCAACATCTCGAGCATCGTGGGGTGCTCGACGTCGATGTCGGGGGAACGTCGTTGCGGTACAACGCCAACCAAGGTCGATCTTCGTATGTCATTTGATGGCAACCGGATTCACAGGAGATCCGCTGGCCTTGGCGACCTTGAGTGGTGCGGCGACGTACAGGAACGTGTACTGGCCGTCGGACGCACAGTCTGCGGCCAGCTTCTCCAGATCGCAGATCTCGGTGAACACTACGCCGAGGTTGCGCATCAGAGCGTTGTGAAGCACCAGTGCCACACCGTTTTCGGGGTCGGTGGTGACCTCGTTGGCGATGGTGTCCGTCACCAGGTTCGGAATCTCCATGTCCTGGAACCACTGGACGAGTTCGGGGCTGTAGATCAGGCCGGGCTCGCAGAATCCCTCGTAGAAGGCTTCACCCTGGTCGAAGAACAGCTTGAGGAAGTTGGTGCGGATGACGAGAATGTCGCGCTTCTCGATGGTGACACCCTGCGCTTCGGCACAGGCCAAAAGATCATGGTGCGTGAAGGTTTCGGCCTTGTCGAGGTTCTCCTTGCCGCGGAACTTCGCCATGTCGAGTAGCACTGCGCGTCCGACGACGCCACGGTCGGCAATCGGTTCGACGCTGGCCTTCTCGAGGCCGCCGACAGTCGTGTCAGCGGAGTATCCGTTCCACAGCGCGCCGTCGTACCAGACGTGGCCGAGTGCGTCGTACTGCGTCGAACCCTGCAGGAACGCGTCGATCTTGTCGTCCGCGTAATGCAGACCGCCGGGGAAGTTGGGTGCGTCGTCGCCGTCCCAGCTGCTCTCGTCGAAGATCTGTGTGCGCTCGGCAGGGCTGCGTCCTGGCCAGACCGGATCACCCTTGGGGTCGCCGATGAGCCGTTGAAGTGTGAACACGGAACCCTGCTTGATGGTTCCGACGCCACGAAGCACCTGTCCGGCGTCGAGGTAGTTCAGTGAACCGACCTCGTCGGACTCTCCCCACTTGCCCCAGTTGCTGGGTGCGTCGCGCAGGAGTTCTCCAAGATATGGCGCCTCGGTCATGGTGATCTGATCCTCTCGCTACCGACACCGAACGATCGCTCGGGCGGACCTGGGTCTTTGTGATCCACATCATGTTCAGGCCGATAATCAGTAGTCAACAGGTTCAGCGATTGCCGTGGTCATGGCATTGTTGGAAATCCTATGTTCGGGAATACTGAACAATGTGACCGAATTCGAGAATGCTGTCCTGATCGGAGCGTCGATCCGGCAAGCCCGGCGTCACAGCGGGCTCTCGCTGCGCGAATTGGCCAGGCGTCTCGACGTCAGCGCGGCTACCCTCAGCGCCGTCGAGACCGGAAAGACCAGGGTCAGCGTCGACCGGTTGGCGGCAATCGGCGGGATTCTCGGAGTGCGTTTCGACGCTCTGCTCCCGGCTGCGATAGTGCGTCCGCCGGAACAGCCACGATGGGGTGGCGACGACGCCGACCCGAACACGCATTTTCTTCCGAACGAGTGGCGAAGATTCGGCCCGAGTTCGTTCGATCCGGTGTTGGCGGCCGCGCTCGCGGAGATGGTGAAGACCGGATATCACGGCGCTGCGATGCGTGAGATCGCCAAACGTGCGCAGATGAGTGTTCCGGGTCTCTATCACCACTATTCCAGTAAGCAACAAATGTTGGCCGAAATTCTCGACCTCACCATGGCAGAGCTCAACACGAGATCGTTGGCGGCGATCGACGAGGGCGAAAGTCCCTGCGAAAGACTGGCTTTCCTTGTCGAATGTGTGACCTTGTTCCATATCTATCGGCGCGATCAAGGATTTCTCGGTGCCAGCGAAATGCGCAGTCTCACAGCCGAGAACAGATTGCGCATCACGGAATCACGCAACTACCAGCAATGGTTGATGACGAAGCAAGTCGATGACGGAATCGCCGCCGGTGTGTTCGAGACGGATCGGCCGCGACAGGCCGCGCGTGCGATCGTCGTGATGTGTGTCTCTGTCGCGCAATGGTATCGGCCGAGCGGACCGCAAACGCCCGAGGAAATTGCACGCGACTACGCGCGTTTTGCGCTAGATCTGGTGCGCCTTCAGCGACCGTGACGGACGTCATCCGGTTCGGGTGATGCGCCTGCGGGCAAAGGGGTCCATGCTTGGAAGGTATCCGTACCGCGACTCGAGTAAGGAACGAAAAACAATGTCTTCCAAGCTGTCTCACAAGGCGTACATGATCGGTGCCGGCATCGGAAATCTTTCGGCTGCCGTCTATTTGATTCGGGACGGTAAGTGGAGCGGTGAGGACATCACCATCATGGGCCTGGACATGCACGGAGCGAACGACGGCGAATCCGCCGCTACTTTCCAGCACCAGTACGGCCATCGCGAGCTAGGCAACGACGCGGGCTTCATCAACCGTGGTGGTCGCATGCTCAACGAGGAGACCTACGAGAACCTCTGGGACGTGCTGAGTGCGGTTCCGTCGCTGGACAACCCGGGAAAGTCGGTGACGGATGACATTCTCGATTTCGACCACGCGCATCCGACACACGACGTTGCACGGTTGATCGACCGCGACGGTATTCGCAACAAGGGCGAGAACGACTACAAGCACATGCAATTCGACAACAAGGATCGATACTTGTTGACGAAGCTGATGACGATGCCGGAGTCGGACGAGGCAAAACTCGACGACATCAGTATCGAGCAGTGGTTCGAGGACACTCCGCACTTTTTCACCACCAACTTCTGGTACATGTGGGAGACCACATTTGCGTTCAAGCGGGTGAGTTCGGCGATGGAGCTGCGCCGGTACATGAATCGAATGATTCTCGAGTTCAGTCGCATTCAGACTCTCGCGGGTGTCACCAGGTCCCCGTACAACCAGTACGAGAGCATCATCTTGCCGATGCGGACCTTCCTCGAAGGCAAGGGTGTGAAGTTCGTCAACGAACTGAAGATCACGGAGTTCGTGTTCAAGGACACCCCGCTTCGCGACGAGATCACCGTGACGGGACTCGACTACGAGAACGTCCGCACCGGTGAGAAGGGCCGAATCGACGTAGCGGAGGGCGATTTCGTCTTCGACACCAACGGCAGCATCACCGACAGTTCGTCGATCGGCGATCTGGATACCCCGATCGTGGAAGACATGAGGTACGCGCCGAGTGCGCTGCTGTGGAAGCAGGCAACCGAGCACTTCTACGATCTCGGGAATCCCGACAAGTTCTTCGGAGATCGGGAGCAGAGTGAGTGGACCAGCTTCACCGTCACTACCTCGTCACACGAGCTCATCAACGAGATTTCCCGAATCACCAAGCAGCTCCCCGGAAATGCGCTCAACACCTTCGTGGACTCGAACGTACTTCTGTCGATCGTGGTTCACCATCAGCCGCACTATCACGCGCAGAAGGAGAACGAAGGAGTCTTCTGGGGCTACTGTCTGTTCCCGCGAAAGAACGGTGACTACGTGAAGAAGCCGTTCATCGAGATGACCGGCCGGGAAATGCTGGAAGAGACGCTCGGACACCTCGAGGCGCTCGACGAGAACGGTGCGCTGGCCGCGCGCAGACAAGAGATCATGGACAGCGTCGTCAATTCGATTCCCAGCCACATGCCTTACGCCAGTGCGCTGTTCAATCGGCGTGCCGTGGGTGACCGGCCGCTGGTGGTGCCGAAGCATTCCAAGAACCTGGCCTTCATCAGTCAATTCGCGGAGCTGCCGTTCGACATGGTGTTCACCGAGCAGTACTCGGTGCGCTGCGCTCAGGTGGCCGTCTACAAGTTCCTGGGGATTCCGGAAGACAAGCTCACCAAGATGCATCACTACGAGAAGGACCCGAAGGTTCTCGCCAAGGCCGCAGTGACGATGTTTCGCTGAGGGGTGCTCAGCGACCGTGCCGCTTCTCGTAGTCCTCGCGAGTGCGATCGGCGCGGCGCTGGGCCTTCTCGTCGAGCAATTCGGGATCGAGTCCATGGCTCAGCAGGCGGTGACGGCGGTAGATGGTCCCGAGCGCTACGACGAAGTACGCGAGCGGGATGAGCAACAAGGCCATCATGGCCAAGGGAATCCAGATCGGTCCCGGAATCAAGAGGAACAGCAGAAGGATCAGCGTCGCCGGCACGGTGAAGCGGATGATGTAGCGGGCCTGTGCACCCGGGCCGACCAGATCGTTTCGCACCCAGTCCTGGTACCGGTCGGGGAGGGTCTTTCCCAGGAGGTATCCGCAGTACTGGGGAAAGTTCGGGCGAGTCTGTTCGGCCATGGCTTCCAGGATAGTGCCTGGTACCGCCGCTTACGCGGGTGCCTTGAACGTACGTCGGTAGGCGCTCGGTGAAACGCCGAGCGCCTCGTTCATGTGTTGACGCATCGATGTCGCGGTCCCGAAGCCGGTTCGAGCGGCAATTGCATCGATCGACAGGTCGGATTCCTCCAGCAGCTCGCGTGCTCGATCGACGCGTCTGCTGGTCAGCCAGCGGTTCGGCGTCGTTCCGACTTCGTCGCGGAATCGACGACTGAACGTACGGACGCTCATGTTGGCACGCGTCGCCAGGTCCGCCAGGGTGATCGGGTCGCCGAGATGTTCGAGGGCCCAATGCCGAGCGTCAGCAGTCGATTCCGAGGGTTTGTCGGCCAGCGGGCGCCGGATGTACTGCGCTTGGCCACCGTCGCGCCACGGCGGTACGACGCAACGCCTCGCGACGGTGTTCGCCACTTCCATGCCGTGGTCGCGCCTGACGATGTGCAGGCAGAGATCGACCCCTGACGCCACACCGGCCGAGGTCAGGATGTGGCCTTCGTCGACGAACAGCACGTCGGGATCCACGTTCACCTTGGGGTAGACACGCTGGAAATGGTCGGTGTTGCGCCAGTGCGTCGTGGCACGAAGTCCGTCGAGCAAACCCGCCGCGGCGAGGATGTACGAACCGGTGCAGATCGAGACCAGTCGAGTGCCCGGGCGGATGTGTCGGAACGCTGCGGCCAACTCGGGGGAGAGGTAACCGTCTTCGTAGGCCGGACCCAGTTCGTACGACGCGGGAATGACGACGGTGTCGGCGGTGGCGAGCAGCTCGCTCCCGTGGTCGACCGAGATGCTGAAGTCTGCGTCGGTCTGCACGGGATTGCCGTCGACGGTGCACGTCAGGATCTCGTAGAGCGGCCGATCCTCGACGTCGAGGGCGCGCCCGAAAATGCGCGCCGGGATACCGAGCTCGAAGGGAATGACTCCGTTCAGAGCCAGTACGACGACGCGATGCGGACCAGACATGGCTCGATTCTTTCATATATTGGCAATCTGGCCACTGTTCTCGATCGAATCCAAACTGCAGAATTCTCTCTGTGACTTCTGAGACCGCTCTCCCCGAATCGGGCCAACAGCAGGTGAGCCCGCCGCGCTTTCACCGCGCCTGGTCCGTCGCGATCGTGGCATTCCTGGCTTTGGTCGGAGCGGCGAGCTTCCGCGCTGCCCCATCCGTGCTGATCGATCCACTGCACGAGGATTTCGGGTGGTCTCGCGCCAGCATCTCGGCCGCCGTCTCGGTCAACCTGATCCTGTACGGGTTGACCTCGCCGTTCGCTGCTGCCCTGATGGAAAGGTTCGGCATCCGGGCGGTTGTCACTTCGGCGTTGGCGCTCATCTCGCTCGGCAGTGGTCTCACGATCTTCATGACCTCGAGTTGGCAGCTCATCCTGCTGTGGGGCGTGTTCGTCGGACTCGGTACCGGTTCGATGGCGCTGGCGTTTGTCGCCACCGTCGTGGATCGATGGTTCGTCGAAAAACGCGGTCTGGTGACCGGCATCCTGACGGCCGGTGGTGCGGCTGGTCAGCTGGTGTTTCTGCCCGTCCTGGCGAAGATCGCCGAAACGTACGACTGGAAGAGCGTCGCCTTCACGGTCTCGTTTGCCGCGCTGGCCGTCGTGCCGTTCGTTCTGCTGTTCCTGCGCAACTATCCGTCCGACGTGGGAACGACGCCGTACGGAGCGCCCGCCGACTACACCCCACCCGCTAAGCCTGTCTACCAGCGCGGCGGCGCCGGAGGCCGGGCGATCTCGGTACTGGTCATGGCGTCGAAGACCAAGGTGTTCTGGCTTCTCGCCGGTACGTTCGCGATCTGCGGCGCGAGTACCAACGGCCTGATCGGAACGCACTTCGTTCCGGCGTCGCACGATCACGGGATGCCGATCACCACGGCCGCGTCGCTGCTGGCGTTGATCGGAATCCTCGACATGGTCGGCACCATCGCTTCGGGTTGGTTCACCGACCGGATGGACTCGCGAAAACTCCTCGGGATCTACTACCTGTTCCGCGGCATCTCGCTGCTCTTTCTGCCCTTGTTGCTCGCCAACACCGTGAACCCGCCGATGATCGCGTTCGTCATCTTCTACGGGCTCGATTGGGTGGCGACGGTTCCGCCGACCGTCGCGCTGTGCCGTCAGCACTTCGGCGCCGACGCTCCCATCGTGTTCGGTTGGGTGCTGGCATCTCATCAGATCGGCGCGGGTCTGGTGGCCTTCTTGGCCGGCCTCGTTCGCGATCAGATCGGCTCGTACGACGCTGCCTTCTTGGTGGCCGGCGCGCTCTGCGCGATCGCGGCAGTCATGTCGTTGTTGATCGCAAAACGTCCGAAAGAGGCAGTATTGGTTGACTCTGTCTGATTCGGCACTGTGATCGGTACCACCGACGGGGTAAGTTGTGTGTAACTCCAAGAACTACTCACCAGTAGGGGTACTGAAATGCCTGCTCCGTCCGCTGCGACCTTCTCGCGGCTCGCCGATCTGATCGCCATCGACAATGTTGCCGATCGCCCGACGAAGTCCATCACCGAGGTGTTCACCGGCAAGGAGCTGGCGACCATCCCCGTCGGCACCGCCGACGACGCACTTGCGGCCATCGCCCGTGCCCGCGTCGCCCAGAAGGAATGGGCCAAGCGCTCCGTCCTCGACCGCGCTGCCGTCTTCCACCGCTACCGCGACCTCATCCTCGAGAACCGCGACGCCCTCATGGACATGGCTCAGGCCGAGACCGGAAAGTCGCGTACCGCAGCTCAGGAAGAAGTCCTCGACATCTCGATGACGTCGCGTCACTACGCACGTGTGGCTCCGAAGCTGCTGCGTCCGCGTCGTGTCTCCGGCATGCTCCCGGGTCTGACGAAGACCGTCGTCCGCTACCAGCCCAAGGGTGTCGTCGGCGTCATCTCGCCGTGGAACTACCCGATGACGCTGGCCGTGTCCGACGCCATCGCCGCGCTGCTCGCCGGCAACGCCGTTGTCCTCAAGCCGGACAGCCAGACGCCGTACTGCGCCCTCGCCTGCGTCGAACTGCTCTACAAGGCGGGACTTCCCCGCGACCTCTTCGCCGTGGTTCCCGGACCGGGCTCCGTCGTGGGCACCGCGCTGGTCGAGAACACCGACTACCTCATGTTCACCGGTTCCACCGCGACCGGTCAGCTCCTCGCCGAGCAGGCCGGCCGTCGACTGATCGGCTTCTCCGCCGAACTCGGTGGCAAGAACCCGATGATCGTCGCGGCCGGCGCAGACCTGCGCGAGGTCACCGACGCCGCTGTGCGTGCGTGCTTCTCCAACTCCGGTCAGCTGTGCATCTCCATCGAGCGCATCTACGTCGAAGAGTCCATCGCACCCGAGTTCATCCGCATGTTCGGCGACCGCGTCAAGAAGATGAACCTCGCCGCCGGTTACGAATTCGGAATCGAGATGGGCAGCCTCGTATCCGAGGCGCAGGTCAAGGCAATCTCCGCGCATGTCGACGATGCAGTCGTCAAGGGCGCCACCGTCATTGCCGGTGGCAAGGCCCGTCCGGACATCGGACCGCTGTTCTACGAGCCCACTCTGCTCACCGGGGTTCCCGAGGACGCCGAGTGCTACCGCGACGAGACCTTCGGGCCGCTCGTCTCGATCTACCCCGTCAAGGACGTCGAAGAGGCCATCGCGCAGGCCAACGACACCGAGTACGGCCTCAACGCCAGTGTGTGGGCGGGAAGCAAGGCTGCCGGCGAAGCCATCGCAGCGCGCATCCACGCCGGCACCGTCAACGTCGACGAGGGTTACGCACCTACCTGGGGCAGCACCGCTGCACCGATGGGCGGCATGGGCGTCTCGGGCGTCGGACGTCGTCACGGCGCCGAAGGTCTGATCAAGTACACCGAGCCGCAGACCGTTGCTACCACTCGCGTCATGAATCTCGGTGGACCGCGCGGACTTCCGGCCAAGGTGTGGGCAAAGCTCATGCCTCACGCCATCAAGATCATGTCCTGGGTTCCGGGCCGGTAACGGGTGGAAACCGCCAGCGCGTACATCGAGGCAACTCCGGTATCGGTGTGGAAGGTTGTCAGCGACATCGAAGGTATGGGTCGCTTCAGTCCTGAAAACACCGGCGGAACATGGACTTCCGGAACCCCGGGAACCGTGGGTGCAATGTTCAAGGGCACCAACAAGCACGGCCTGATTCGGTGGAGCACGCACTGCACGGTGGTCGACGTGGTCGACTGCCGGAAGTTCTCCTTCGAATCGGACGAGCCGAAAGCGCGGTGGACCTTTGTGCTCGAGCCTTCGGGGACGGGCACTGTGCTTACCGAGACTCGTGAAATCTATGCGACGCCTGCGCTTTACGTGCGCATGATGTCGGGTAGCGGCCTACTCGGCCGGGGTCGAGATCAGCTGATGCAGACCGGAATGGAAACCACTCTGGCGCGCATCAAGGCGTTTCTGGAGAGCTAGACACATACGAAAGTGGGGCTGCACTGGATTCGAGTGCAGCCCCACTTTCTGTTTATCGGTTCGACAGCTCGCCGAGGTCGGACGGCGACGCCTGACGCTCATTCTTGTCGGAGTTGCGGAAAGGCATGCCGACTGTACTGAGGTCGATTCCTTTGGTCTCCTTCATGATCAGCGCCGCAACGAGAGAGAGAAGGCAGAGCGCTCCCACGTATACCGAGAACACCCATCCAAGATCTCGCGAGGTCAACCAGGTGTTCAGGTACGGCGCCGTACCGCCGAAGATCGCCACGGACAGCGACGTGGCGAAGCCGACTCCCATCGCGCGTGCACGAGTGGGGACGAGTTCGGACATGAGCGCCGGATACATCGCGGACGCGCAGCACCAGACCGCCAATCCCATCGCCTGCGTCACGAACAAGGTCCACGGCTGTGCCGTCAGGATAGCCGCGATCGGTAGTACGAGGACAGCGCCGGAAATGCCGAAGGCCGCCGCCATGGTACGCCGACCGTACTTGTCCGAGAGGTGACCTGAGAGTGGAAGTAGCGCCAGCACAACGAGTTGGGCTAGCAAGCTTGCAATGAAGGCTCCGTTGGGATCCATTCCCTTGGCTGAAATTGCATACGCTGACGCGAAGGTGGCCCAGGTGTAGTAGGCCGCGTTCTGCCCAGCAGACAGCATGAGGATCAGCACACCGATTTTTACAATGTCCTTTCGTGCAATCGGAGGTGCCGTAGCTGCAGAATCCGAATTCTCTTCGAAGTGAGGGGATTCCGATGCTGCACGACGCAAGAACAATGCGTAGAGACCGAGTACGGCCCCGATGGCGAAAGCAATCCGCCATCCGTATCTGCTCATGTCGTCTTTTCCGAGGATCCCCGTCAGCAATGCTGCGACGAGAGTCGCCAGCATTACTCCGAAGGTGACAGCCGTGAATACCGAACTGCCCCAGAGCCCTCGTCGATCTCGAGGCGAGATCTCACCGACGTAGGTGTAAGAGACGCCGGCCTCTCCTCCGTGCGCAAGGCCCTGCGTCAGTCGTGCAATCAAGAGTGCGAACGACGCCCACACCCCAATGCTCTCGTAGCTCGGGATCAATGCAATTGCCAGACTTGCAACGGCCATCAAGCACATCGTGAGCACCATCGTGAATTTTCGACCCTTACGGTCGGCCAGGCGTCCGAAGACAAGCCCACCGAACGGTCGCGCCACGAATCCGACGGCGAACACCGCAAGTGTCGACAGCAGGGCAGAAGTGGGATCGCTGTCATCGAAGAAATTGGACGCCAGATACGTGGAGAAGATCGCGTACAGAGTCCAATCGAACCATTCGAGGATGTTTCCGGACACGGCTGCCCGCAGCGAACGGGCGCGATCGAGTTCGGGGGTTTGTTCCGGAGGTGCAGAGCTGTTCATGTGAGCCTTCTCGGGATGTCAGTATTTTTGTCGTTCAACAGGTTCGGTAGATATGGGCGGTCAACCCATATGGAGTCCGCCGTTCACATGAATCACTTCGCCGTGCACGAAGCTCGCGGCTGGACTGCACAGGAATCCGACCACGGAAGCAACCTCGGCGGCGCGGCCGAATCGGCCCATCGGCGTCGAGCGGATGAGGTGGTCGTTTTGGCTGTTGACCAAATCTGCGGTCATCGGTGTTTCGATGATGCCGGGCGATACTGCATTGACTCGGATCGATCCACCCAGTTCCCAAGCGAGACTTCGAGTGAAAGCGATTAGTCCGCCCTTTGTTGCCGCATAGTGAGCGTGATTTCGACTGCCGCGATGGCCTGCCATAGACGTCAGATTGACGATCGAACCGCCGTCACGCATCACCGGAATGGCGGCGCGTGTCAGATACATTGCCCCGTCGAGGTTGATGGACATGACCGTCCGCCATTGCTGGTCGGTCATCAACTCCACCGACTGTTCGGGATAGATCCCCGCAGCAACTACGAGGTGGTCGATCCCCCCGAAATGCCTTTGCGCAACCGCAACGAAGTGATCATTGCTTTCAGGTGAAGCAGCATCGAGTTCTGTTGTCGCTATACGATTTCCGTCAGGATCCAGAGAAGCTCTGATCGCGGAGAGCGCTTGTGTATCCAGGTCGCCGAGTACCAGATTCGCCCCTGCTGCGTACATCTGCTCTGATACCTGCCTGGCGATTCCGCCTGCGGCTCCGGATATTGCAATGGTGCGATCGGTGAAGTCGTACAAGTGGCTTTCCTTTGATCAGCGCACTTTCGACGAACCTCCCGGCAAAGAATCAGGGTGGGTGCTGTCGAAAAGTTCGGGATGCTTGGTTAATTCGGTTCTGGTTCTTCGTATGTGGCCGGTCAGGCAGCGTTCGGCATCGATCTCGTCTTTGCGCACGATGGCCTCGATCAGCAAGCGGTGTTCGTAGTTGATGACCCAGGTTCGATCGGGGCCCGTCAGCCGGGCATATGCCCGACGGTAATGCTGAGTCGTATTCCAGAACCGAGTCACCATAGTTATCAACTGAGGAATCTCGCAACCGCTGTAAGTGAGCAGGTGCAACTCCCGGTCCAGTACCAGGAATCGGTCGACATCCTCGTTGGCTTCGATCTCTTCCTGAATACTCCAGAGTCGATCATGCACACTGCTGTTCAGATGCGGGATGCTCTCCGCCAGCGCCATGGGCTCGATCCGTTCGCGAATGCGATAGACGAAATCGCATTCCTGCATATCCATGGAGGACACCCACGCGCCGCTGTTCGCTTTCAACTCGACCAGGCCTTCGGATTCGAGCATGCGCAGCGCTTCTCGTACTGGTAACCGACTCGCGCCGAGTCGTTCGGCTATCTCCTCCTGGCGGATTCGAACTCCAGGCAGTAGGCGTCCGGAAAGTATGTCTTCGCGGATATGGGCTGCGATGCGGTGGCTCGCGACCGTGGTGGGGCCGCTCGCAGAATCGGCTTCGGACAACGGTGCTCCTCGAGATGGGGGACGGGCGCAGTTCTGCTCGGCCGCGGATCGAGCGGGTGCCGGGGTTCATTGTTCACTGCGGACGTGCGGGATGGTGTGCGGGATGATCCGTGTCGCGGATTGGATCCAATTGTGCCTGTTCGCTTGTTTGACCGCAGTTGTGATCTGGCCTGAATGCTCCACAGCTTTGGATCCAATCACTCGAATTTGCTTCTCGGATGAAACTCTCAGCACGTATGTTGCGGGGTATTGGCCCTGTTCGTCAAGTGGGCCAAGCCACATTTACTGCCAATGGAGACCGAGGCAGGTTTGCGAATGGATCCATTCGATGGCAATGTGAGGCCCAACACGGAAAGCGGACCGCTCTGAGCGAGTCCCTCCGCGCTGTCCAGACGCGCTGCCAAAGCTTGGCCGTCCAAAGGCCTGATCCGGAGACTGACTATGACCACGCACAAGAAACTCACCGCAGCATCACCATGGGTGGAACTGGCAACATCGAACAAGGACTGGGATGCGGCCGACCCGTCGCTCCTCGCCACGATGCTGGCTCAGACGATCTTGATCCGATCCTTCGAGGAATACGTTCTGGAGTTGGCGGGGAAAGGACTGATCCACGGTCCGGCCCACTCCAGCATCGGACAAGAGGGTGGGGCTGTGGGATCGATCGTCGGCCTCACATCCGCTGACTCCATCAACGGTTCCCACCGCGGACATCATCAGTTTCTTGCCAAGGCGCTGGCCCATGTGGCTGTCGACGGTTTGGATCCGACCGCTGAACTCTCGCCGGAGGTCCGTACCGTACTGACCCGCAGCCTCGCAGAGATCTGTGGTCTGTCGCGCGGCTACTGCCGTGGTCGTGGCGGGTCCATGCACCTGCAGTGGAAAGAAGCCGGCGCGATGGGTACGAATGCGATCGTCGGAGGCGGGGTACCGCAAGCTGCAGGTTTTGCCTGGGCGCACCGTCAGGCAGGAACCGATGCCGTCGCAGTTACCTACTTCGGTGATGGCGCGGTCAACATCGGGTCGGTACTCGAATCGTTCAATCTGGCGGCAGCCTGGGATCTTCCGATCTGCTTCTTCATCGAGAACAACCAATATGCGGTATCCACACATGTCGCGGAAGCGACCGGTGAACCGCGATTGTCGGCACGCGGGCTCGGGTTCAACATTCCTAGTTGGAAGGTCGACGGTATGGACCCGCTTGCGGTCCACCTCGCGATGCGGGAGGCCCTCACACACATGCGTTCGGGTAAGGGCCCGACGATCATCGAAGCTGATGTCTATCGCTTCTTTCACCAGAACGGCCCATTCCCGGGCAGCGCTTTCGGCTATCGCACGAAGGACGAAGAAAAGGCCTGGAAAAAGCGCGATCCGCTTCGCCTGCTCACCGATCAAGTGGTCCGTCGGAAGCTGCTGACGGAAGCCGACGTAGCCAAGGCGGTCGCGCAAGCCTCCCGGGTAATGCAGGAGATCGGTGGCGAGCTGCTGGAAAAGGTGCCAGGGGGCAAGCCTGGTGAGGTCAGAATCAAGGCATCGGAATGGCCGGATGTGAACTTCGTCGATGTCGGGATACGCGGTGATCTCAGTGAGTTCGGGGGTGCCCGATTCGTGGAACCAGAGGAGTTCGCCGGCGAGATGGCCGATCGAAAGTTCATCGACGTCGTGGCTGAGGTGATGGACCGTCGCATGGACGCCGACAACTCCATCGTCGTGATGGGTGAGGACATCCATCGCTTGAAGGGCGGAACGAACGGCGCTACAAAAGGATTGGCTGATCGATACCCGGGCAGAGTGCTCGGCACTCCGATCAGTGAGAATGCGTTCGCGGGCCTCGGTGGCGGAATCGCCTTGGACGGACGGTACAAGCCAGTCGTCGAATTCATGTACGCCGATTTCATGTGGGTGGCAGCCGATCAGATCTTCAATCAGATCGGCAAGGCGCGACATATGTTCGGTGGGGACAGCAACGTGCCCTTTGTATTGCGCAGCAAGGTCGCTATGGGGACCGGCTACGGCTCGCAACACTCCATGGACCCTGCAGGCGTGTTTGCAACTGCCCCGGGATGGCGCATCGTCGCACCGTCCACGCCGTACGACTACATCGGATTGATGAACAGCGCTTTGCACTGTAACGACCCGGTGGTGGTCATCGAGCACGTAGACCTTTACGGCACGAGCGGCCAGGCGCCGACCGATGATTACGACTACTTCCTGCCGGTCGGGAAGGCTGCAGTGCGTCGGCGCGGAAGCGATCTCACGATCATTTCCTATTTGTCGATGGTGGGGCATTGCCTCGAGGCAGTGGACGAAATCGGGACAGTCGATGCCGAGGTCATCGATCTCCGTTGGCTCGACCAAGCGAGTATCGACTGGGACACCATCGGCGAAAGCATCAGAAAGACCAACAACGTGGTCATCGCTGAGCAAGGAGCACACGGAACGTCATACGGCGGCTGGCTCAGTGATGAAATCCAACGCCGATTCTTCGATTGGCTTGATCAGCCCATCCAGCGAGTGACGGGGTCTGAGGCATCGCCGAGCATCAGCAAAGTGCTCGAACGTGCGGCAATTGCACAGACGGATGAAGTAGTCGAAGCGTTGAAGAGGATCACTCGATCGTGAACGGACCGAACCGAACCCACTCACCCTCATCGGCAGAAATTCTCTAGGAGCAATCAACCGCCATGGCGACATTACTGCGCATGCCAGAGGTGGCAGCCGGAGCTACCACCGTAATCCTCTCCGAGTGGCCGCTGGCTGTCGATTCGGAATTTGATGTCGACGAACCGTTGGCCGTTCTCGAAACGGACAAAGCGACGGTTGAGATCGAGGCCGAGTCCGCCGGTGTTCTTGTACACACATTCGTCGAACCAGGGACGTCTGTCGACGTCGGTGCACCGATCGCCGTCCTCGCTGATCGGGGCGAAGTCGTGAAGGATATTGCGACATTGCTGGCCGAGCTCCGAGTCTTTGATGCCGATGGGTACTCGGCCAAGATTGAAACATCCACTGCTGTAGACGAACCCGACGGTGCGTCTTCTCCGACCGTGCCGGGCGAGAAAGTGGCCGATGAGAGGGCGCCGCGAATTTTCGCGAGTCCCTTGGCGCGACGTCTAGCGGAATCGGCAGGGCTGAGACTCGGTGACATCGTGGGATCGGGCCCGAACGGACGCGTTGTACGTAGCGACGTGGATGCAGCAATAGCAGCGAAGGCCGCTTCGGCAGAGGCCGTCGCAGTGAAAGATGCTGGTGTGAAGGACGCTGGAGTCAAGGACCGTGGCTCTGTCTTCACGGACACGCCGCACACGAGACTTCGGCGTGCAATTGCTGCTCGGCTGACATCGAGTAAGCAGACACAGCCCCATTTCTACATCTCTGGTTCTGCTCGGGTCGATGCGTTGCTGGAGGCGCGCAGGCAGCTCAACGAAGTCAGCGCTTCCAAGGTGTCGGTCAACGATCTGTTGATAAAAGCGATGGCGAAGGCACATACGCTGGTGCCGGAGATGAATTCGATCTGGGTCGAAGACGCAGTGAGAACCTTTGCCAAGGTGGATATTTCGATCGCGATAGATTCCGATCGCGGATTGCTTACTCCTGTTCTGCGTGGGGTCGACACCATGTCCATTTCCGAAATTGCGAGCGCCACAAAAGAATTAGTAGCGAGAGCCGGTGCAGGGAAGATTCGGCAGGACGAACTCGTAGGTGGATCGACGACAATCTCGAACCTAGGGATGTTTGGGGTCGAGGAATTCTCGGCCATAATCAACCCACCTCAATCGTCGATTCTTGCGATTGGAGCAGCGACCGAGCAGCCCGTTGTCGTCGAGGGACGGCTGGAGGTCGGGACGGTTCTGCGAGTGATCCTCTCGGTTGATCATCGGCCGATCGACGGGGCGATCGCCGCGAAGTGGATGAAGCATTTCACCACAGTGCTCGAGAACCCGATCCAGATCTTCGGCTGAGAAGACATCGCGAGAAAGTGGGAGGCACAGGAATGAATTCGCATTACGACGTGGTCGTACTCGGAGCTGGGCCCGGTGGCTACGTTGCGGCCATCAGGGCTGCGCAACTGGGGCTCTCCATTGCTGTGGTCGAGGAAAAGTACTGGGGCGGAGTTTGTCTGAACGTCGGATGCATTCCGTCGAAGGCACTGCTGCGGCACGCGGAGATTGCGCACCTGGTGACAGACGAAGCCTCGATGTTCGGAATCGAAGGTGTCACTTCGGTTGACTTCGGGGTTGCGTTCGACCGCAGTCGATCCGTTGCGGACGGCCGAACCAAGGGCGTCAACTACCTGATGAAGAAGAACGGTATTCGGCAGTACAACGGTCGTGGCGTATTTCGTGGACCGAACACCCTCGAGGTATCGGGGGTTGAGTCCGCGACGATCACTTTCGACAACGTGATCATCGCTAGTGGTGCAGAGCCACGACTACTTCCAGGTACGACTCGCAGCGACAATGTAGTCACGTATGAGGAGCAGATTCTCACACGTGAGCTACCGAAGAGCGTGGTCATTGCCGGTGCGGGAGCGATCGGTGTGGAATTCGCCTATGTTCTGAACAGTTTCGGAGTTGACGTCACGCTGATCGAGTACGCAGAGCGGATCCTTCCGCTGGAAGATACGGATGTCTCTGCGGAACTGTCGAAGCGATACAAGAAATCCGGGATCACGATTCTGGTTTCCACTGGCGTGGAGGAGATCGTCGATTCGGGCGGCCAGGTCAAGGTGGTAGTGAGGCAGGGCGGCGAGGCGCGAACGCTGCTCACGGACAAGGTGATCCAAGCGATCGGGTTTGTTCCGCGGACCGACGGCTACGGCCTCGAGACGACGGGCGTCGAACTGACCGAGCGGGGAGCCGTGATGGTCGACGAGTACATGCGTACGTCAGTGCCAGGAATCTTCGCAATCGGCGACGTCACTGCTCAGTTGATGCTCGCTCACGTCGCAGAGGCTCAGGGCGTGGTCGCGGCTGAGACGATTGCCGGCGTAGACACCGTCCCCGTCGACTACCCGATGATTCCCCGCGCAACATTCTGTCAACCTCAAGTTGCCAGCTTCGGGTGGACAGAGCAGCAAGCGAGGGACAAGGCCGAGATCTCGGGCTGGGATGTCAAGGTGGCTACCTTTCCGTTCAGTGCCAACGGCAAGGCACATGGTCTCGGGGATGCTGTCGGATTCGTGAAGCTGATCAGTGACGATACGTACGGTGAGTTGCTCGGTGGGCATCTGATCGGTCCGGAAGTGACCGAGCTACTACCAGAGTTGACGCTCGCTCAGAAATTCGAACTGACAGTTGAAGACCTCGTACGCAACGTTCACGCCCATCCCACACTGAGTGAGGCGCTGCAGGAGGCATTCCACGGGCTGGCAGGACACATGATCAATCTGTGAACGGACTGCTGTTGAATTGGTCCGATAACCGAACCGAACGAGGAGTGGCAAGTGATAGGCGTTGAGGCAGACTCGCTCCCTGAACCCTTGCGGGGGAACCCGGTGGCGCAGATCGCCATGATCGTGCCTGACCTGGAATCGGCCGTTGCACTGTGGAGCGGCATTCTCGGCCGAGACGATTGGTCGATCTACACGTATGGGCCCGACAACGTTCCGGAGTTGAGCTACCGAGGTGAGGAAGGGCGATTCGGCATGCGCTTGGCGTTTGTCGGTGCCGGTCCCCAAATCGAGCTGATCGAACTGCTCGAAGGCCCCAGCTCGTACCACGAATGGCATTCGCGTCATGGTTTCGGATTGCACCACCTGGGTTTTGTCGTCCCGTCGATCAAGGACGCGATGATCGAAATGGCGCAATACGACGTCGATTTGATTCAGTCGGGGTACGGCTATGGGGCGAACGGGGACGGAGGTTTTGCGTACTACGACACTCAGGATTCGGTCGGCGCAATCGTCGAACTCATCGAGATCCCATCGACCCGACGACCATCCGAGGTCATGTAGACGCGGCGTCGATGAGCGCGGTATAGACACGCTCCGGTTCTTCGGCAATGCGATTGAGCACGTACAGCCACCACTGTGTTCCGAAGATGACGTATTCGCGTGTGGTGAACCCCGCTGCTCGGAGTGCGTCCAGTTGCTCGGTACCGAGGCCGAGCAGCATCTCGAACTCGACATGGCTCTGTTCCAAGGCCCAACCATGTTCTGCGCGTAATGCTTCGAGGATGTCGCGGTCATGCGTCGCGATGGAAACCTGGTGACCCGAGTCGACGATCCGGGCTGCGTAGTCGAGATACGCCCCGCGCAGTTCGGCACTACCGCGCGGGTAGGCGACGGATTCGGCTTCGAGGAAGGCGCCCTTCACGAGACGGATGCGACCGGGTCGGTCCAGCAGAGCGGCGAGATCCTTTGCGGTCCGGTGCAGTCGGGCCTGAACGGTGATTCCCACGTGAGTGAAACGCTCGGCCAGCCGCGCGTGCATGTCGAGGACCAGGTCGGTGCGATCGGACGCTTCGGCGGAAATGATCAGCTCGGCACCTGCGTGTTCCGTGGCCTCGGCCAGGCGCACGACATTGCGAAAGCATTGCTCCGGATCGATCACCAAGCCGATGTGTGAGAGGTCGAACGACACGGTGCTGTCGACACCCGACGTGCCGATCCGTTCCGCCAGTTCCACGAAAACGTCGGTTTCGGCGTTCGCGAGCTCGGGATCCCGGACGCTCTCGCCGGTGTATTCGATGCTCGCCTTGTGCCCTCGGGCGAAGATCGAGGGAAGACGACCGAAGGCGTCGTCGATGGTTTCGCCGCCGATGTAGCGAGCGGCCACTTTCCGTGCGAGTGCTGCCGTTGCAGCGTCCGCCATGGTGCGTTCTTTCAGGGATTCGTCGAGTGCGAGGCGGCGTAGGACGTCGGCGGCCTGGGCTTGCAGATCCGTGTTCACGGATTCAGCGTATCCGGATGAGTGGGCGGGAATTATTCTTCGAACCCTTGCGTTCGATCTATTGTCGATATATCGTCGATACGTCAAACAAACACAGACAGTCCAGGAGGACAACATGTACGCCCCACACAACAACCCAGAAATGCAAGAACGTCGCGAGCACGGCCGTCGAGGTCCGCATCGTGGACATGGTTTCCGTCGAGGATTCGAGGGAGAGCGCCCCGAGGGTCGCTTCGAAGATCGAGCAGATGGACGTCCTGAAGGACGCCCTGAAGGCCGACGTGGTCGCGGACACGGCCGCCCTCACTTCGGCGAAGCCGGCGCAACTCTCCGCCCCGCGATGGGTCTACTCCGAGGTGCCGCCGTCGCGGTAGCCGCAGGTGGGACCGCTCAGCAGGTAGCCAAGGCAGAGGCAATTCTCGCCGAAGCACGCCGGGCATTGTTCGAGATGCTGGCGGAAAAGCCCGCTGACGTGCAGCCGGCCGACAAAGAGCCGGCTGACGCAGAAGCTACAGTCGCAGAATCTGCCGACACGCTGCCGGCAGAGTGATCACGGGGCTCAGGCGCCGACGGTGACTTCTTCGCTGTTCATGCCGGAAACGTGGCCGTCGACGCCCTCTCGCCAGTACCCGACAACATTGTGCTTGTCGCGAGCGATTCCTCGAACTTCCCTCAGATGCTTACGAATACGACGGCTGGTTGCGCTTTCGCACGCCACCCAGGCGTAGACGTCGGCCGATTCGGATTCGGGAAACTCGACCTTCTCCACAGCCTCGAACAGCGCGCTCGGCGCCTTTCCGAGACCACTCCCCACGAGCCACGTGTACGTGACGTCGCCGCGAGTGACGAATTCCTGTCGATCCTCTTCGGTTTCGACCTCGATGATCGCCTGTGCGACATCGCCCTCTCGAAGTTCTTCGACAATCCTGCCCAGTCCGGGGAGACCCGTGGCGTCTGCGACCAGCAGCTGCCAACGAGGACCCGCCGGTGCTTGGTAATGGGAACGCGAACTGTCCGACCAGAAGACGCCTAGTAGGTGACCTGGTTCGGCCCGCAGGGCCCAATCCGCTGCAATACCGCCAGGGTGCACGACGAAGTCGATGTCCAGACGTCGGCCGCCGTCGTGCACCTTGCGCACGGTGTAGTGCCGCCACGGTGGCTCGGTTCCGAGATCGGCCTTGCCGTAGTCGGGATTGTTGAAGTAGTCGTATTCTGCTTCTGTTTCACCGGGTTTCGGGAACGCGATGTCGATGCGCTCGTCGCCCTGTCCGCCGGTCGGCCAGTGCCAGTCACCTTCTGCTTCGATGCTGATTCGCCGCATGTGCGGGGTCAGTGACGTGACGGTGACAACGCGGGCGGGTTCGCAGAAAGACATTCCTCGACCCTATTGGTCCTGCGTGTCGAAGTGGAGACAGATGCTGTCGCAAGACGGACATCGAGTGCAGCTGAAAACGCCAGCGTATGCCCCGAGGCATGGTTTCTCCCCGGTGCATACGCTGGCATTTTCAGTTATGCCCGTTCAGGCGGCGGTAGGTGGACTGTTCCCGCCGATCGGCTGCTGATACGGGTCGATCGACATCGGCGGATAAAACACCGACTTCCGATCCGGGCCAATCTCCACCCGCCACTCGGTGTGGTGCAACGTCCGATGATGATGACCGCACAACAAGATCAGATTGTCGAGATCCGTTGGGCCACCATCGTTCCAGTGAACGATATGGTGGGCGTCGCACCACCCCGACGGCGTCCCACACCCCGGAAACGCGCACCCGCCATCCCGAACTGCCAACGCCCGCCGCTGCGGCACCGTCGCTGTTCTGGCTTCCTTACCGCAGTCGAGCGGAACACCATTCTCATCCAACAAGATCCGCGTCACGGTGCAGTCGCAGGCCAGCATCCGTGCAGTGTCGATACTGATCGGACCCACCCAATCCATCCACGCGAACCCCAGTTCCTCAGTGGACGGCAACAGATCTTTCAATGCTTTGAGGTCGGTCATGTCTTTCGCGCTGGCCGTTACCGTGATGTGCGGTTTCACCCCACCCTCGATCGGACCCAACCCCGCCCGCTCGTACCGACGCAACAACTCACAAAACCCGTCCGCGCGTCGTAAAGCAGGAGTGCGAGTGTCCTTGACGCCGTCCTTCTCCGGTGTCGGAGCGGACAGGCTAGACAACAAGGTGATCAGACAGGCCCCGTTCACAGCATCCAAGTCACCCTTCACAGAGACCCGCCCGTACAAGCCTTTCGAGGCGTAGAACTCATTGCGCTCCGAATCCTCGCCGACCGGAACTCCGTCCTCACGCTTGCCGTACTGCTTCTCGATCCGCCGGATCGCCGCCCGCACCGCATCACAATCTGCAATGTTCTTCGACGCCAGGCCGAGCAGGATTCCGCGGGCCTTGTCCACATCGGCCAGGGTCATGTTCTTCGGTGGATGCTGACAAAACGACGCCACCTGCCGGGCCTTCAACGCATCCACATCACCCCGGTGAAACGCATCGCCCACCACAGGTTCGAGCATCAACAACCGCGCCAACCCGACCAGCAGACTGCACTCACCGATCTCCAGATTCGTCGACCCGTGCAACCACTGCGCGATCGCCCGGAAACCCTTCCCGCCAAGAACATCCCGGGAAAACATCTCCACGATCAGCAACACCATCCGCGACTGCAACTCGTGCCGGGCGCGCACCAGATCCAGAACCTCACTCTTGAGGTCCTCACCATCCAGCTGCCATGCTTCCCGGCTGTCCATGAAGCAATCATATTCGAACAGGGTTTCGAACACAAGAGAATTGCAAGCGAAAATTGCTGCTGTCCAGCTACTTTCGACAATTCGGACAAACGTCAGATCGAACCCAGCTCCCGCGCACGAGCTACCGCCGACGTCCGCGACTTCACGCCCAACTTGCCGAAGATGTGGACCAGATGCGATTTGACCGTGGTCTCGCTCAGGAACAGTTCTTTACCGATCTCTCGGTTGGATCGACCCGCCGCCACCAGCTTCAGCACCTCGATTTCTCTTGGGCTGAGGCTGGTTTCGGGCTTGCGGACGCGAGTCATGAGCTTCGATGCGATGGCGGGGGAGAGAACGCTGTCCCCGCTCGCAGCGGCGCGGACGGCCGACAGCAGCTCGACCGGGGGTGTGTCCTTGAGCAGATAGCCGCTGGCTCCGGCTTCGACGGCGCTCAAGATATCCGCGTCCGTGTCGTAGTTGGTCACAACGAGTACGTGCGGCGGATTCGGCAGCGCGCATACCGCGCGGGTGGCGTCGACCCCCGTCTTGCCTGGCCCGAACCGCAGGTCCATGAGCACGAGGTCGACCGGCGTGGTGGCACAGAAGCCTATGGCTTCCTCGGCGGTCCCTGCTTCGCCGACCACCTCGATGTCGGATTCGCTTTCGAGCAGCGCTCGTAGCCCGGCGCGCACGATCGCGTGATCGTCGGCGAGCAGCAGGCGGATCACTGTTCACCGGTTTCGAGGGGAAACGTCACCGCGACGGCGGTGTGTCCCGGCTCGGACTCGATGGAGAACGTTCCGCCCTGCAACTCGACGCGTCGTCGAATTGCGTTGAGGCCAAAGGATTCCGCCGGTCCACGTTCGAGGACTCTCACGTCGAAGCCGCGGCCGTTGTCGACCACGTCGAGGCTGACTGTGTTGTCGGAATAGGTCAGTGTCACAGCCATTCTGGTTGCATCCGCATGGCGGAGAACATTGGACACCGCACCCTGCGCGATGCGCACCAGTGTTGCTTCGAGGGGCATCGGCAGCCGGATTGCCTCACCTTCGACCACGGAGCGCGCTTCCAGTTCAGGACTGCTCGCGCGTTCGCAGATTCGACGAAGCGCATCGGCGAGCGATTGACCGTCCAGGGCCGCGGGTGTCAATTCGGCTATGAGTTGGCGGGTTTCGGCAAGACTGTCCGCAGCGGTTTCCCGCGCGAGGCTGATCTGACGGATGGCCGGGCTCTCCGGATCGGTGCGTTCGGCAGCGTGAAGGAGCATCTGGATGCTCGAAAGTCCTTGGGCCACGGTGTCGTGAATCTCGGCCGCGAGCCTTTCGCGTTCCGCGAATTTTCCGGCATCGCGAGACGTCGACGCCAATTCTTCACGGGTGTTCATCAATTCGTCGATGAGACGACCGCGCTCGGCTGCCTCGCGGTACAGCGCTTGATAGCCGAGACCGATGGCAACCGCCACGGCGGCGCCGATGATCGGGCCGACGGCGCCGGCGATCGTCCATCCACGGTGCAGCCCGGTGCCGATGACGGCGACAGCTGTTGCCGCGGTGACGGCTAGCAGGCTCCAGGGGCGTCGCAGAATATGGAGATAGAGGAAGAAGAGTCCGAACGCGAGGTAGGCGGCGTCGGCGGACACCGCCATCGTCGCGATCCAGACGAGGGTCAGCACCGCTAGCCACCAGCGTGCAGCGTTGCCGCGCAGCCTTTTGGCGACTCCGAACAGATAGACGGCAACAAAGATCACGGCCAACGCGGTGATCGTTGCGGTCAGGTCGGATTCGTCGATCAGCGCTCGAAGAAACACCACACCGGCCAGCGCCATGACAAGGACATGCAGGCCCAGTTGTAAGCCGGCGAAGACAGGCGTGAGCGGAGATCGGTGCATCTCGCCCAGCTTAGCGAGGTTCGGGCCTGGTTCATCCATCAAAAGTTGTAAACCGGGATGGTTCTTTCGAGCGCTGGAATGTCGATCCGAGGTGCGATGGAAAGAGTCTGCATCCGCGAGAGCGTAGAGGCAAGCACAGGAAAGGAATTCACAGTGTTTGTCGCAATGAGGGACTTACGGGCAGCGCGAGGTCGTTTCGCGCTGATCTCCGTCGTGGTTCTGTTGGTTGCACTTCTGGTCAGTTTTCTCAGCGGGTTGACTGCAGGACTTCGCCATCAGAACGTGTCGGCCATCGAGGCCATGAATGCCGACACGGTGGTGTTTGCCGACACCGGGGCTGGGGCGTCGTTCGACGAGTCAGCGCTCACGCAGGACCAGGTCAACGCCTGGGCCGGCGCTGCGAAGGACGTCGACCCCGTCGGAATCGGCCGCGGCAAGGCAGGATTGGCCGACGGAAATCAGAAGTCGGTGGCCCTGTTCGGTGCTGACGGCGGTTTCGGTGACGTGACGCCGTCGGCGTCAGGCACGGTGGTGTTGAGCGAAGGTGCCGCCCGCGATCTGGGGGCGGGCGCCGGCGACCAGGTGAGCGTCGGTACGCAGCAGTTCACCGTCAGTGACGTTCGCGGCGACGACTGGTACAGCCATTCGCCTGTCGTCTGGATGACGCTCGATGACTGGCAGGCGGCCAATCCACGCGGCGGAGTTGCGACAGTACTGGCTGTCACCGGAGCCTCCGATGCTTCCGCAACGGACAAGTCGGCCGCGACGACGTCGACGACGGTCAGCGGTTCGCTCGACGCGATCGGTTCGTACAAATCGGAGAACGGGTCGTTGACCCTGATGACGCTCATGTTGTTCGCGATCTCGGCCCTGGTGATCGGTGCGTTCTTCACGGTGTGGACGATCCAGCGAACCCCGGACATCGCGACGTTGAAAGCGCTCGGCGCAACCACCGGTTCTCTGGTACGCGACGCACTGGGTCAGGCCCTCATCGTCCTGATTGCCGGCGTCACCGTCGGAATCGGGCTGACGGCCGTGGCCGGCTCGCTGATCGGTGACGCCATGCCGTTTGTCCTGGACGCATCCACCACCGTCGTACCTGCCGTGGCATTGATCGGACTCGGTCTGCTCGGCGCGGCCTTTGCACTTCGATTCCTCTCGACCACCGATCCACTCACAGCATTGGGGAGCGCACGATGACCATGACAACCGGCACCACAGTTCTCGACATCCAGAACGTCGATCTGACGTTTCCCGACGGGCAATCGCGGGTGACGGCGCTGGACGACGTGTCTCTGCGGCTGCACCGCGGCGAGATCGCCGCGATCACCGGACCCTCGGGTTCGGGCAAGTCCAGCCTGTTGGCAGTGGCGTCGACCCTGATCCGTCCGGATTCCGGGCACGTCTATCTCCGGACGCCGGAAGGCAGCACCGACATTGCGGCGCTGAGTCGGCGGTCGGCGTCGGAACTGCGACGCTCGTCGATCGGGATCGTCTTCCAGCAGTCCAATCTCGTGTCGTCGCTGACGGCTCTGGAACAGCTCGAGGTGATGGCGCATCTTGGGCAGTCCGTGTTCACCTCGCGGGCCCGTCGCACAGACGTGAAATCAAAAGCGATGGATTTGCTGGACGCTGTCGGGCTCGCGGATCAGAGCGGAAAACGGCCGTCCCAGCTGTCGGGCGGACAGCGACAGCGGGTCAATCTCGCGCGGGCATTGATGAACGATCCGCAGCTGCTGGTGGTGGACGAGCCCACCAGCGCGCTCGATCAGGAGCGCGGTGCCGCTGTCATGGATCTGATCATCGGGGTGGTGCGGGAACACGAGGCGGCAACCCTTCTCGTGACACACGACCGAAGTCACCTGTCTCGGATGGATACTGTCTATCGTGTTGTTGACGGTTCCTTGGCGGAGGATCAGGAGGCGCTCGCGGCGTGACTCAGGCGGGCACGATTCGGGCATTCGTCACTGCATCCGGGCGGGAAGTCAACCCGCGATTTGCTGGGCAGTTAGACTGTTGTCGACTCGGGCAACTTGAGAGGACGTGTTATGGAACGCCGCCGCAACGTTGCGCAGCCGCCACAATCGCCGATCGCGGATCTGGAGCAGATGCCTGCCCTGATTCTCCTCGACAGGCTTCCGGTGCCGGTCATGGCCGTTCACCGCGACGGCAGCATCGTTTTTGCCAATCCGTCCTTCGCTGACATGCTGGGATATCCCAAGAAGGCCGTCTCGGCGTTGCGTTTGCAGGACATCCTCTACGACAAGGATGCCGACGACGTCAGTGCCGAGCAGGCTCATCGTGAACTGAGTTCGGAGCCGGGTTCGGTCAAGGAGTTCGTGCACTCGGACAGCACGTTGGTGCGGGCGACGGTCAGTCAGTCGCTGCTCCGACGGGACGACGACACGATCACGCTTGCCGTCCTCCACGATCTGACGGAGCGCCTGTGGAACAACCCGCGGCACATCGACGACAAGCCCACCAAGTAGACCCGGTTATTTTCGGGATTTGACCGTCCGGTCCAGGCCGAGGGTTGCAGCAAGGGTGTTGACCACCCATTCTTCGTACTGTTGGCCGGTCCAACCTGCGCCGACCACGAGGTCGGTGTACGTCTCGGGGCTGAGTAGCGTGAGTGCCACGTTGACGGCTGTTTCGAGGTCGACGGTCGGTGCCTTTTCGACGATGCCCACCATCAGATGTTCCTGAACCGTGCGTCGTTGAGTGCGGTTGATTTGCCACAACCGGGCGGCGTCCTCGTCCGCGGAAGCAGCGGCCCGCAGGGCCAACAGGATGTCCGCGGTGCGTTCCAGAATGAGCCGTCCGTGGTGAACCTGAATCCGGAGTTGCCCGAGTGGATGTGGGGCGCCGAGCGCTGCCGCCACCCACGGACGGTCGAGAGTGGCCGTCTTTTCCTCGTCGCCCGCAACGGCCACGTCGAGCAGTGCTGACAGCACGCTCGGCTTGTTGCCGAACACGAAATAGACACTCTGCACCGACACGCCCGCCGCCGCGGCGAGCTGCTTGATCGTGGCGGCCGCGTAGCCGGGATCGACAAAAACTTCGCGCGCTGCCTCGATGATCTTGCGCCGCGCCGACGTGTCTTCCCGAAGTACCTCAGTCATGATTAGAGTTTAACTCTAGAGTCGAACTCTAGCGACTCGGGAGGCGAAATAATGACGAAGGTTCTGGTACTCGGTGGCTACGGTGCCGTCGGGATTCCCTTGATGAAACAACTCGCGAAGGTCCCCGAAATCTCCGCGTACTCCGCCGGGCGCGATCGTGCTCGCGCTGACGTCGTCGTTGATCTTAAAGAACCCGGCGCGTATCCGGCTGTGGTTCGAGACTTCGATGTCGTGGTGAATGCCTCGGGTTTCGAGGATGTTCGCCTGGCAGAAGAAGCGGTACGCAGTGGGGCGGCATTCGTCGACGTCACGGCGACCTCGAGCTACTGCGAAGAACTGGAAGCGGTCGACGGACCCGTCCTGATGGGCGTCGGGTTGGCACCCGGATTGACCAGTGTCCTTGCCGCCGAGGCGCATCGACTCGGCGACGGACCCGTGGACATCGTGATCGGCCTCGGCGGTGGAGAACTGCACGGACCGGCCGCGACGGCGTGGACGTACGGGATGTTGGGCACGAGGTTTCCCGATCCCGACGGGCGATCGATCCGGAACTACACCGGAATGAAGAGCTTTCGAATGCCGGCCGATGCGACCGGCTACCGCACCGGCCCTGCTGTGCGGGCCGATTTTTCGGACCAACATGCCCTGACGCGCGACCTTGGCGTACCGGTGCGGGCGTACCTGCGATTGGACACGTCCACCGCGACGCTTGGGCTTGCCGCCATGACGTGGGCGCCCGCTCTCCAGAAGGTAGTGCCGAAGAAGCTGTGGGGTTCGGATCGTTGGGTGGCGATGGCCCGAGCGGATACGGGCCCGGCACTGTGGGTTTCGGGGCGTGGCCAGTCGGCCGCGACGGCAGCAATCGCCGCGCGCGCAGTGCAGGTGCTTGAAGGCGCCGCGATTTCGAAGCCGACGTGGTTTCACTCGCTGGAGACCGCCGAGTCGTTGCAAGCTGCGGTTCCCGAACTGTCGGTGCGGCAATGGGTGGGTGCGAACAGCGAACGGTAATCCACCGTCGTGCCACCAGTTCGAGTCCGAAGTCTTCCAATTCCGGAAGTTCGCCCACCCGATCGAGACTGTAGGCAGGCCGTCGGAACGCCCCGGTTCGACGTCGAGGGTGCGGGAGTTGCCGACTGTGATCTATGGTTTCAGTTGCAGCGCAACATAGTTCAAATCAGCATGATCCAAATGACTTGATACCCGACCCTGTCGAGTCACTCGGATCGGCTCCCGCGTTTCAGCGAGGAAGAACGGAGTGGTGGTCGAACGCACGTCGAACTCAATCGCGCTGATCCCGCTCGAATTCACCTGTAGAAAGGCTCATCATGAGTACACCGTCCGCCGATACACGCCGGGTCGCTCTGGTCACCGGAGCCGCATCGGGAATCGGTAAGGCCACCGTCGAACTGTTCGCCTCGCGTGGGCATGCCGTGGTGGCCGTCGACGTCTCCGAACGTGGGCTGGAATCTCTGAATCGACTCGACGGCGTGGTCACGGTAGTCGGTAGTGTCACCGAGGAGCAGGTCAACAAGGCGGCTGTCGATGCCGCACTCGAACACTTCGGCCGACTCGACACTGCCGTCCTCAATGCCGGGACCGGGGGCACACCTCCGCTCGAGTCTCCCCGTGCCGTCGAGAATGCCGACCGCATCATCGGCGTCAATCTTCGGGGTCCCATTCGCGGACTGCGGGCCGCGATTCCGGCCCTACGCGCAAGCCAGGGCTCTGCCGTCTTCACCGCGTCCGTCGCCGGTCTGCGGGGTGATCCCGGTAACTGGGCCTACAACGCCACCAAAGGCGCTCTCGTGAATCTGGTGCGCGCCTTCGCAATCGACTACGCCGGGGTCGGCGTTCGGATCAACGCCCTCGCGCCGGGTCTGACCCGGACAGGGATCACTGCGAACGTCACTTCCGATCCGGCACTGCTGGCGGCAATCGAACGCCGAATTCCTCTGGGCCGATTCGCCGAACCTGTCGAGCAGGCGGAGGCGATCTGGTTCCTCGCGTCCCCCGCGGCGAGCTACATCACCGGCACGACGCTCGTCGTCGACGGGGGTCTCGACGCCAATCTCGGCATCCTTCCGTTGCCGGAACCGTAAGCCCACGCCATCACGGCCTGAACGAACTGTCAGTGCGGCAACGGGATGGTGCGAGACGGATGTCCGGCAAGACTGTCGACTAGTCGCGGCGATCCGAGAAACGGCAATCCGGCGGCCGCATTGGTGAGACAACCGGGTACGACGACGCGGACGACATGCAGGCCAGTACGGAGAACATCAGTAGTGGTGAGGTCGACCCATGCCGGCCTGAAACCCGAGCCTGTCAGTGCGCTTTCGGTGTCGATGGGTGACGTCAGAGAGTCGAGTTCAACCTCGCCGACGACGGCACCTGCCAGCTCACTCTCGAATCGTGCTTGGATCTCCGGGTCCAGGTGGAGTTGCAAGTGGCATCCGTAGTCCATGACGTCGGCAAAGTCCGATCGGTAGACGTCCGCGTAGCGTCGATCGGCTCGCCACGGCGCAAGCGGGCTGTTCGGGGAGGCTGCGGCTCGACCGATGCCGCTCTCCGGGTCGTCGTAGTCGGCGGAAAGAAGTTGCAGCTGAAGCGCTTCGCCCAGCGACTTGAACGCAGCGGTCTGTGCGTCCTCGTGGCAGGCGGTTCCCATGGTCGAGTATCCGGTGCGGTGGTCGCGGACGAGGGCGCCGAGTACCGGGATCCCGAAATCACTCTCGAATGCCAGCCATCTCGTCGACAGGGTTTCGTGATTGCCCAGTCGAAGGAGCTGCTCTGGCATCCCGGTGACGATCCGAACGCCGCGCCTTCCGGTCCAGGAGAGCGTCATCGCGTCGCGCTCGACTATCTCGCGCAGTGCATTCCGTATCGCGAATCCCGTCGTGGGACCGGCGGCGAGACCCGCCTGAGCCACCGGTGAGATCGCCGGGCCCGTCCGGGCGACGAAATGAGGATAGGAACCCCAGACGAGTTCGGCCGGCACCCAGATATCCGAACCCGTGATCAGGTCGACTCCGAGAGTCCAGTCCATCTCCAGATCGTCGGTTGGTTCGACGAACGGGAACCGTGGCTGCGCGTACTGGGTGGCGCCGAAACGCGCGAGTCGTGACAGGTCGATGCTTGCGCCGATCACCGTCTCGGCTGATCCGCGGACGATTGGTTTGGCGACGATGTTCCCGCAATATCGTTCCACCGCTTCACCTATTGCGGCAGCGGTAGGTCGCGCACGGTCACCGAGATCGAAGCAGTATCCGGCACCCGCCGAGTCGCTGGACCAGGGTGAGAAGCGTGCCGAGTCGGAGACATACGAGTGAATCAGCTTGAACTCCGGCGGAAAGTGCTGGGGAACAACGGCGTCGACCAACTCTCGAATGATCCCGGTTCGGCGGTCGACGAGCAACGACCTCATGCGAGAGGGACCGGCAGATGCAGATGGGTGGTCGATGCGCTGGTCAATCTGCTACCTCCAAGAAGGGGAAAAGCTGCCGGGGCATTGTTGTACAGGCCGGGCGAGTGGACACGGACGACGTGTAACCCGGCGATCGAGATGTCGCGAGTGGTGAGATCGACGGAAATCGGCTGGTGCCCTCGGGACGTCAGGAGAGCAATCAGAGAATTCAGATTCAACGGCGCCTCGTCGGGAATCTCTGATACCGAGCGTGTTTCGGTGTAGTCGAAAAGATGCTCTTCCGCTGCCTCGGCCATCACGGGGTCGAGATACAGCTGGGCGACGGTCGGCAGATCGACGACGTCCTTCCATCGCGCCTCGAATTCGTCTCGGTAACGACGGTCGGCCCGAAAGGGTTTGTACAGGTGCGCGGGCAGCGTTCCGTCCGCCACGCTGCGCCAGGTCGGGCCGTCGGGGTCGGCGAGGTCGATCGTGATGGCCAGTACGGCGTACGCCTCGACAAGGGCCTTCGATACTGCCGCTTCCACGGTCGGTCGACAAGCCGTGCCCAGGGCGACCAGTCCACGTCGGTCGTCCCTGATCCACACTGCGGCTACGGGAATGCCGAAGGGGGAGGGAAGCAGCAGCACTCTGACGCTTCGAGTGTCGCTCTCCAGATCTCCGAGCTGTCGGTGCGCGGGCAACCGCTCCCAGTCGGCGAGTTCGACTGCCGGCAGTGACCGGTCTCCGCACCACCACAGTGCGGTGGCATCGCGTTCGAGAAGTTCCAGCAGAGCTGACATCTCGGCCTCGGCGCGTGAGCGTCCCGCAGCGATTCCGGCGTACTGCAACGATGCGATCGGTGGTTCTCCGCGACGGGCGCCTGTGTAGTACCCGAGATACGTCAGGGCTGCAGGCACATAGGTGGGCACTTTCTCGTCCATGGTGTGACCGAGTGCCCAGCGAATTTCCAGGGCAGAGGTGAAGGGAACAAAGGGGAACCCGGCAAGGCGGTACTGGTCCTCGCTGTACAGCGCGAAACTCGCCGGATCGACGACCCGTGCACCGGACCGCTCCAGCGCCGACGCGCTGCTGCGGACCAGATCTTCGGGGATCACGTTGCCGCAATACCGCTCGACGGCCTCACCGGTTGCCGCGCCGCGGGCCGCGGCGTCGTCGCGTATCGAAGCCCCGAATCCGTAAGGGTCGGCGCGGAACCGTCTGCTGCCGCCGAAGTTGCGGGTATCGGCCACCCTCGCGGCCCACCCGACCCAACCCGTCGGCATGTCGGAGCGAATGTGGGGGTCGAGTGAGGTCAGTACGCCGCTCCGGGCGTCGACGAGCAAGTCATTCACCGTCAGTTCCTCCGAGTATCGGCAGGGTCAGCGACCCGGAAAATGATTGGTGCAGTGCGGTACAGCGGGTTCCCCGATAGCGATCGCCGTCTCCCAGATTGCGTGCGAGGCGGGGGAAGTCCGAGCCGGCGATCTGCAGTGACAGAACGTCACCGGGACGCAGGGTGTGCAACACGGGATCGAGATCTATGGTCAACGTGCCGGAGCAAAGGCTGACGCCGGCCCCACGAGCGATCGACCTGCTGACTCCGGCGCTGTCGACGATGCTCAGCTCGACGATCCAGTCGGCTTCGCCCTCGGGCGAATGCACTGTCAACTCCGCCGAAGGCGTTCCCGACAGCACACACTCGACCTCCATGTCGAAAGTCCAGACAACACAGTCGTTTCG
The DNA here is from genome assembly GCF_003852455.1 of Rhodococcus sp. KBW08. Taxonomy (NCBI): domain Bacteria; kingdom Bacillati; phylum Actinomycetota; class Actinomycetes; order Mycobacteriales; family Nocardiaceae; genus Rhodococcus; species Rhodococcus sp. KBW08. The sequence continues at coordinate 234,989 of NZ_QAJJ01000005.1, read as the reverse complement.
GCCCTCGTCCGCGTGGTGCGTGAAGCTGAAAGGTGCCGTCCTCGGATCTGGTTCGAGACGAACGCGATTCGCGCCCATGACATACGGTTCGGTCGACCATTCGCCGGCACCCCGGTCGAACACCCGATTGATGGTCGCGGGCCGCGCCGAGAATATCGATTCCATCCACTCGACCTGAAGGTGGCCGAAACTTGTCTCGCCGACCATTCCGGGGCGGAGGTCATGCGCCCAGGGGCCCACGATCAAACTTTGTGGTCCGCGCTCCACGGATGCGTAGTGTCTCAGCGTCTCCCGGATCATCGCGTCGTCCCAACCTCCGATATGTAGTCCGGCGACATCGAGTTCGGACAGGTCGTCCGCGGAGACGAGATCGTCGCTGCCGTACGGCCGGCGTTCACGAGCCCGGTTGATCGGCGTCACCCAACCCGGCGAATCGGAGGTCAGGCCGACCTTCTCGATCATCGACTGTGCCGGGAGATGTTCCAGCAAAGCTGAATCCGAGCGCATCAGAGCCGGGATGAATCCCTCACGGGAGGACGAGGAAGCTCCGTGCTCGCCCCACCACGCCAGATGCTCGGCGAGGAGAAGTATCCCCGACGGATCACGTTTGACGCGATCGCTTCCGATGGTCGGCACTTTGGAGACGACGCCGTCAACGCGAAACGACCGATCGGCGCTGTTGGTCTCGGCAGCAAATGCCCAGGCGGCTCCTGCCGCGTACGAAGCCCCGCTGGCGATGACGCACTTCGGCGTCCATGGCTGATCCTGCAGCCACTCGGCCAGGGCGGCGCCGTCCTCTCGCTCGTGGACGTACGGTTCCCAAGAGCCGGTGGAATCGTGCCGCCCACGCACGTCCTGACAGAGGAACGCAATTCCTCGCGATCGCCATTCGATTCCCTCGGCCAGATGCCACCCACGCCCGTACGGGGTGCGGATCACGATCAGCCCTCGAGGTGAAGACTCTGATGGGAGAAGCACATCCGTAGCGAGCAGAGAACCGTCAGCGGCCGGAACCTCGACACCGAGGGAGATCACCGGAGCGTCGGCAAAGGTTCGAGAACGCCGCCTGGCAGTGGTAACACGGGATGGCGAGTCGTCATGAGGGTTCGTGGATTCATCCGGATCTGGTGGTGAAGGTTTGATTGCGGTGCGCCGTAGGAACCAGCCACGACGTCCGAACATGCAAGTGCACTGACCATTGCGGCTGCGGTGGGCGAAAGTTCAAGCGGACGGCGGTCGCTGCCGGCGAGGTGTTTCCACAGTGCCTGCAGATGATCCGGTACACGCGACGCGGCAAGCCGTCGTCCGCAGACGTCCCGGTAGCTCGAGCTGTCGATGCCGTCGAAGAAGGGGCCTACGTATATCTCGCCCAGCTCGGAGTGGACGCGTTGCCACGGAGTTCGGCTGCGGCGGCACCAGGTATCGAGTTCCGACCACGCGTCGTGAGGGGGAGCGTCGGCAACCGACAGTACGAGGTCCGATGCCGCGACGTCGTCATCGATTGGCGCAGTGGTGAATATGACTTCGAGATCCGGAAGAGCTTCGGACAGCAGGGCGATGCAGGCATCGGCAACGGGCCCGGTTCCGTCGATCAGTACATGTCGGAGGACTGGAATCTCCGGTACTTCACCTGGAACAACCAGCACGCCGCGTGCGACGAGGGCGTCGGCGATCTCGATCGATCCCGCGCCGAGCGGCGAGTTCGACCGTCGGAGGAAGCTGTCGAGTTCCGCGAGATCTTCGGCAGGCGCACCGATCGTGACTGCGTTCTCGTCCGGTGTCAGGTAGTGCCAAGAACCGTCCGGGGTCGGGTACAGCTGGTGTCCGTCGGCGAGGGCGTACACGGATCTCCTTGTCGAGGCCCGCACCCGACGAGTCGGATGCGGGCGGGGTCGTCAGCAGATCAGACTGTCGAAACAGGCTGGATCAAGGAAGGTTTCAGCTCTGGAAGCTGAAAGGGTTGTCGACGAGAGCGTTGGTACCCACACCCTGCAGCGCGTGTGCTGACGTTGCCTCGGCAACCGGCTCGAAGGTGAACGGGTTGTCGACGAGGGCATTGGTGCCGACGCCCTGGAGTGCATTGGCCGGAGCCGAGTTGGAGACGCTGTCGAACGAAATGTTGCTCATTGTCATCCCTTCCGTAATGGAAACCATTTCCATTACGATGCCACCGTACGAAAGATCGCGACGGAGAGCAACAGGTACAAGAGAGTGCATACATGAGCGAGACCCCGACGACGGGATCCGTCGAAGCGCAACCACATGTGTTTCGGGACAGATCGTTTCGATTGTTCTTCACCGCCCGCACGATTGCCGTGGCCGGTGCGGCGGTGACCGGAGTGGCCATGCCGATCCTGGTGTTCGACATCAGTCGGTCTCCGTTTCTCACCTCGCTCGCGGCTGCTGGGACGGTTCTGCCGTACCTCGTGTTCGGTTTGTTCGCCGGCGCGGTGGCAGACCGAGTCGATCGGCGCACGGTCATCCTGTGTGCGCAGGCCGCAGCTGCTCTTGCCTTGGCGAGTGTTCCGGTGGCCCAGGCGCTTGGTGTCTTGACCGCGTGGCATGCCGTCGGCGTATCGATGTGCATCGGAACGTGTTTCGTGTGGTTCGACGCTGCAGCTTTCGGAGCGCTGCCTGCTCTGGTCGGTCGGCAGAGGATACCGGCCGCCAACGGTGCGCTGTGGACGGCCGGCACGCTGATCGATGTTGTCTTTCCGGCGATTGCCGGAGTGCTCGTGGCATCGATCGGCCCGGCCTACGCATTGGGTGCTGATGCGCTGGCCTATGTATTGGCAGGACTGGCCATGGCGTCGATCGGAGCCTCGTTTTCGATTACCCCTGCGGCGCCGAAGAAGTCGGAATCTGGAATTGCGCGTGACATACGCGAAGGCCTCAGCTTTCTCTGGCAGTCTCCGCTCCTGCGAGCCTTGACCGGCGTCGGCTTCGTCAATTCGCTGACGCAGGGCGCTGTCACGGCGCTCCTGGTGGTGTACGCGACCGAGAGGCTGGGGATTTCGACGTCGAGTCCGATGATCGGGGCCGTGTGGACAGCAGTCTCCGTCGGTGGTGTGGTGGGCGCAGTCTTGCTCCCACGCCTACCGGCGCGGTGGCCGGTGGGGGCGATCACGATCGGTGCGTTGACCATCGCCCCGGCGGTGCTGTTCGTAGTTGCGACAACCAGCAACACCGCCTCCGCGATCACTGCTCTGGCCGTCTACTCCGGCTGTGCGACTGTCACCATCCTCAATGGGATCGGTGCACGGCAACGCCTGACGCCGGATCGCCTTCAGGGCCGGGTGAACACCACGGCGCGGATGGTCGCCTGGGGTGGTTCGCCGGTGGGTGCCTTGATTGCCGGGGTAATTGCCGGACGGTGGGACATCGGCACCGCTTACCTTGTTGCGTGCATCTTTGCGCTGGTCGGGGCACTCTTCGCATGGGCGAGCGCTCTGCGGTCCGACCCTCACCCGCACAGATGAGCATGTCACTATTAATGAAAACGACTGTCGTTATGGTTAGATCCACCTGTTCACGACTGCGAACGCCACTAACTCAGGAGCGCGATGACGCTGACCAGCGAAGCAGTACCTGACGCGCCGTCGCGTGCACACCCCGTCGGCCAGCGTGGGTACGGTCCGTTTCTAGTGGCCACGGCCGTTGTGCTCGTCGCGGTCTCCACCGTCGCAGTGTGGTCCGGTGCTGCGTCGCTGTCCTTCGCCGACGTGTTCGCAGTGTTGTACGCTCACGTCGGTGGCCCGCCGGTCGATCCACTGCTCGATCGGATCGTATGGGGACTACGGGTCCCGCGCATTCTGATCGCGGCATTGGCCGGCGCAGGGTTGTCTCTGGCCGGCGCCGTGCTGCAAGCATTGGTGCGCAACCCGATTGCCGATCCCTACATTCTGGGTGTCGGTTCGGGAGCGTCCTTCGGCGCGGTGCTGATCATGACGACGGGCATCGGAACCGGGCTGTCGATCGGTGTCCCGGTGGCGGCCTTCCTGGGAGCGATGATCTCCCTGATCGCGGTTCTCGTTCTGGGAAGGCGCGAGGGAATGCTCGTCCCGCTACGCATGGTCCTGGCCGGTGTTGCCATCGGCTATCTACTCTCGGCTGCAACAAGTTTCGTGCAGCTGCGTGCCGACCCGAGCCAGCTTTCGGGAGTGCTCTTCTGGTTACTCGGTTCGGTGAGCGGGGCAAGTTGGTCGGATCTCGGTGTGCCGGCCGCGGTGATCACCCTGTGCGCAGCGGTGTTGCTGACGCAATCGCGCCAACTCAATGCGCTGGCGATGGGTGACGAGAGTGCGCAATCGGTAGGCGTCGATGTGCGTCGTACCAGATTGCTGTTGCTGGTGATCGCGTCGTTGCTGACCGCTGTGGTCGTATCCGTCGCCGGCGGAATCGGTTTCGTGGGGCTACTCGTGCCGCACGCCGTACGGCTCCTCGTCGGATCCGATCACGGCAAGCTGCTCCCCGCCACCGCGCTCGTCGGCGCCACCTTCCTGGTGATCGTGGATCTTGCAGCTCGAACGCTGGATGCGCCCAACGAATTGCCACTCGGGATCATCACCGCGGGATTGGGCGCTCCGTTCTTTCTCTGGTTGCTTCGACGGGACGGCGGTGCGCAGACGTGAGATTGTCGGCCAGCGGAATTCAGGTCGTTCGGGGCGGGCGCCTGGTGATTTCGGGTGTGGATCTGGAAGCACCGGAGGGAAGTGTGGTCGGGCTCGTCGGACCGAACGGCAGCGGAAAGTCCTCCCTCCTGCGCGCGTTATATCGCTCGATGAAGCCTCGAAGCGGAGTCGTGAAGGTGGACGAGGTGAATGTCTGGGACGATCTCTCGCCCCGATCGGCTGCCCGCATCATCGGTGTCGTCGGGCAGGAGCATTCATCCGACTTCTCGTTCAGTGTCCGCGAGGTTGTCGCGACGGGCCGAACGCCGCATCACAGCGCGTTCTCCCGACTGGGTGAAATCGACCGGGACATCGTCAGTGCCGCACTGGCACGAACCGGTATGCGCGGCTTCGAATCACGGCTCTTCGCTGAACTGTCCGGTGGTGAGAAGCAGCGTGTGATGTTGGCGAGGGCCATTGCTCAACAGCCGTCGGTGCTGGTCCTGGACGAGCCCACCAACCACCTCGACATCCGCGCTCAGCTCGAATTGATGGAACTGGTCATCGAACTCGGTACCACGACGGTTGTCGCGATCCACGAGCTTGCTCTGGCCGCCGCCTATTGCGACTACGTGTGTCTGCTTTCGGAGGGTGCGGTTGTCTCGTCGGGCCCGACCGCCGAGGTTCTGACCGAGGATCTGTTGTCCGAAGTATTCGGCGTTCAGGTGCATCTCGGCACTCATCCGTTGACCGGTCGTCCCCTGCTCTCGTTCGCCCCTCCGCTCCTACCTACGAAAGAAGCAGTGTCTTGAAAACATCGAAACGTACTGCCGCGCTGTTCTGCTCGGCAGTAGCTGCCACAGCTGTACTGACCGCCTGCGGGAACTCCACTGCGGATTCGGCGGCAGCGTCCTCCGAGAAGATCACTGTCACGAATTGTGATCGTGACATCACGTTACCGACGTCGGCCGAAAGGATAGTCTCGCTGTATCCGTCGATGACGGAGCTTCTGATTCAGCTCGGCGCCGCCGACCGCATTGTCGGACAATCGAATACCGACCTCTCACCACCGAGCCCCGATCTCGCGCAACAGTTCGCCGCCGTGCCGGTACTGAGCACCGGAGTTCCCGCGAAAGAAGCACTGCTCGACGCCCGTCCTGATCTGATCGTCTCCGACGGCGAATACTGGTTCGACGGTGACCGATTGCAGAGCATGGACGAACTACGCGACCTCGGCATCCCGATTTTCGTGAACAGCGGCTATTGCCACAAGGCAGTCACCGAAGGACGGATCGACGACGTCTGGTCCGATCTCGACGCTCTCGGCGCCTTGACGGGAACGAGCGACGAAGCGGCAACTCTCCTGGCAGACGGCAAGAAGTCGCTCGCCGCCACCGAGGCGTCCGTGGCCGGGAAGGAGCCGGTTCCCACTGTGATGCTTCAGGTTTCGGAGGGGCAGTCCTACGCTCTGGCAAGGGGTCTCTACAGCAGTGTGCTCGAGGCGGCCGGGGGAAAGAACCTCTTCGAGAGCGACCTCCCTGACGGAAAGTACTTCGGCCAGGTAGCGACGGAGTCGGTACTCGCGAAGTCGCCGCAGGCAATCCTCGTCGTCTACTCCACCGAGTCGACGCGGGCATCCACACTCGAGGCTGCCCGCACGGCATTTGCCGGCACTCCCGCCGCGGCGTCGAATGCGATCTTTGCCGTCCCGGAGGCGTGGTTCGCAGGCGAGTTGGTATCGATAGACGGCGCTGCCGAGGTTTCCCGTCTGCTGCACCCGGGTTCGTGACCGCACTCGAGCGGATCGAGGCCGTCGTATCGCTGCATGCTGCGCTGGACCGGACGGTGAGTCCGTCGGAGCGACCGTTCGACGAGGGCGCACTGCCGCCGGTGACGTCTGAGTTCGTTGAATTACCGGCCCCGACGCCACTACCGGCCCGGGACTTTCCGGACATCTTGCAGGCACGACGGAGTCGCTACAACCCGGCAGCAGTTGCGTTGGGAGCAGTCGAACTGTCAAATGTGCTGCACCACAGTCTGGTCAGCAGCCCGACGGCCGGTGGGATGCGCGAACTGACGGTGTTGATGGTTGTCACCCAGCCCAGTGATCCGCTCGGAGTCGGGGTGTACCGGTATGCCCCGGACCGCGCCGAAGCTGTCCGGCTGGGCGACGTACGAGAGCACCTTCGTGCGAGCCTTCTCCAACCCGAGTTCGTCGACGTGTTCCCGGTTCTTCTGTTCGTGGTCGCCGACGCGGAAGCACCGCTCGAGAAGTATGCGATGCGGCACTACCGCACGATGCACGTGGATGCCGGTGTGCTGGTTCAGAATCTGTACCTGGTGACCGAGGCGATGGGACTTGTGGGCTGCGCCATCGCAGGATTCACGGACGCTCGAGTGGCGTCTCTGTTGAATCTCGCGACGACGCAGCTTCCCGTCATGGCTTTCGCCCTCGGGCGGCCCGGCTAGGTCAGGCGAGAATGCGCGCCTTCTGGGTCTCGAACTCGGCGTCCGTCAATACGCCGGCGTTCTTGAGTTCGCCCAGCTTGGTGAGCTGTTCGATCTTCGCGTCCATCGACGCTGTCGGGGCTGCCTGCGGCGGCAGGGGCGGTAGATCCGGAATCGGCGGCACCGGCTGGGCCTGGGCTGCGCGAGCCTGATCTTCGGCGGCCCAACGGGTCCGCTGACGGCGCTGAACATTGCCGTGAATGGAGCTCGCGACGGCTACCCGGCCGGCTCGCCTCAAGAAACTCATGTGTCCTTCTCCGTATTTTCCGGTGCGGTGTTGTCGAGTGCATCAGCCAGTTCGTCCAAGCTCAGGTGACCTTCGGTGACGACCTTTGCGCCGCTGCGTGTCCAGGCATCGATGACAGGCAGTATGGCCAGTTCCTCGTAGACGAGTACGGCGGCAACACTTCCGGCGGCCAACTCGTCACCGACGGCAGCGATGTCGCCGGCGTCGAGCAGTCCGGAGGCAGCGCCGTCGAACTGCGCCAGATCGAAATCTTCGAGTTCGAAGGTGGAGGCCGGTACGACGGATACCGATCCGTCGGCGGCCTTGGTGACGAACTCGAGGTCGAGGATGCGGATCGCTCCGGAGTCGACGAGAGTGAGCAGCTGCTCGAATCCTGCGGAGGTCGGTGCACCGCTGGGAAACTCGACGGCTACGTATTCGATGGGGCCGAACTGGTCTTGGTTGGACATCGGTTACTTCTTGCCCTTCGTGGGTTGCGGTTCTTCCAGAGCAGGTACTTCGTTGGGCATGCGCCCGGCCGGAATGACGGCGAGCAGAGAGAGTCCGGCGAGTACGAGCAGCGAGGTTCGCAGTGCGCGCAGGCGCGCTTCGGTGTTGATCCGGATGGCTTCGTCGATCTGCGCTTCTGTCGCCGAGGTGTTTTCGAGCGTCACGACGAGTTGATCGTTCGGCACGAAGTTGACCTGGTCGAGATTGATCCCGGACTCGACCTTGAGCGATGCCGGGATGGTGGGGTTGTCGATCAGCTGCGCGCTGACGAGGGTACCGAGGATTCCGACGGCGAACACGCTGGCCACCGCGATGCCGACGCTGCCGGACATGTTGTGTACCAGTCCTCGCCAGGCACCGACGTCACCGGCCAGTTCCTTGGGGGCTGCGGTGAGGAGGGTGTTGAACACCAGCGCAACGATGGCGCCCTGCCCGAGGCCGAGAGTGATCAGTCCGATGACGACGAAGATCTGATGCCAGTCGCCACGAATGGTGAAGGCCAACAGGATGAGTCCAGCGGCAACAACGACGAACCCGGCTCGTGCGATCAGGCGCGGGGAGTACGTCTTGTACAGGCGCGCGACGACGGTGCTCGCGATGAAGATCGAGAGTGTGTACGGGATGATCGAGAACGACGTCTGCAAGCTGGTGCGGCCCTGGATGATCTGCATGTACAGCGGAATGAGGAAGTTGGCCGCCGTTCCCACAAACATCATCGTCGCCATGCAGATCGTGGTGGCGCGCTCGGCGCCGGTCTTGAGAACGTCGAGGTTGAAGAGCTGAGGCTTGTTCTGTGCCTTGCGGCTTCGCGTCCACTGGAAGAAGCCCTGCGCGCAGATGGTGCCGAGGACGATCAGGATTGCCGCGGGTGAAACACCGATGACCGAGAACGGCGCAGCGTCGGTGGCAAGGATGACGCCCCACGAGTTCAGGCCGCTGAATCCGAAGCTGAGCAGGATGACGGCAACGGCAGCAATGGCGGCGCCGGCCCAGTCGATGGTGATGTCCTTCTGTGGGGGAACAGGTTTGACACGGAAGCTCAGGATCAGGTTGACCACGGCGAGCGCCACGACGAGAGCGAACGAGTAACGCCACCCGATCGTCGTCGCGAAGGAACCGGCGATGAGCAGTGCCAGCACACCGGCTGCTGGGATTGCTGCTGCCAGGTAACCGATGGCCTTTGCCTGCTGATCGCCACTGAAGTTCGTGGCGATGAAGACCGTCAATGCGGGAGCGATGAGGGCGATCACTGCGCCGGACGCAGCTTGCGCCACGAACAGCATTGCCGGGCTCTGACTCAGAGCAACCGCGGCCATCGCGAGACCGTGAATCGCGACCGCAATCTGGAAGACCAAACGCGTTCCGTACCGGGCGCCGATCTTGGCTCCCAGCAGAATGAAGGCAGCCATGGCGAAGGTGCCCGCGGTGATCGCTGTGCCGACACTTGTTGCGGGCGTGTCGAGGTCGGTGGTGATACCGGCCATCGAGACGGTCAGGGCGTTGACGGCGAACGACGCCTGGATCTGGGTGAGGACCACCACGACGAGTGGTAGCCAGGAGGCGGTACTCACGGCGGCCGTTGTGGCGGCTGCGCCAGGCTTTACGGACATGATGGGTCACGCCTTCCTCGACACTGCGTGTACTCGCGGTGTACTCGCGACGTGCCCGGATCAGCCACGCACGGTTACATTAGCCGGAATTGTGCTGAATGGTCGCCTGCAGGTGGTTGGTTTCTTCGCGGTAGACCACCATCTCCCGTTGCAAGGCGCGTCGGAAGCGTGGTTGCTCGGCCACGAGTACGGCCAGGACGGTCAGCAGCAGCCAGGTAGCCGCCGCGCTCGCGAGGAGCAACAGGACCGGAATCCATGGTCCGCCCATTTGCTCGAGCAGCGTCGTCTTGGCCCAGACTCGCCAGTAGAGCATCAGATTGACGATCAGTCCGACACCGTAGGAGATGACGAAAGACAGCAGGAACTGCTTCCACGTGCCGTCGTGGCGCCGTGCCGTCATCGGTTCGGCCCGCAGCGGCAACGCCACGGACATCACGTTGGCGACGCCGAGCCACAGCAGGATCATGGTCAGCACCTGACCGCACGCCTTCACCAGATCAGCGCTGCTTCCGGAGCGCCAGGCGAGGACGGCGCTGAGCAGGAACCCGGCGCTGCCGACGAGAAGCAGCATCACCGCGTTCTTCGCGACCAGTACGTGCCAGAGCCTGGTGCCGCCGGACAACGCAGCACGGACGCGGCCGGCGTCGAAGCTGAGTGCATTGGTGCACACGACGCTTCCGACCACACCCGAGAGTGCGTACAGCGCAAGGTAAGGCAGTCGATCTTCCTTGGCGTCCCACTGGAAGAGGCGGATGAAAGCCAGGTATGCCAAGCCCATTCCGAGGCTCAGCCCCAGCCGAAAAGCGATCGACCGAGGCTTGCCACTCACGACGTGCCGTGCTTCCTCACGGATTCGCGAGCCGAGACCCTGTACATGCCGGACGACGGGGTTGCCGAGGTCAGCGGGACGTAACCGCGAATCGCAGCGGCGACGGTATCGGTGTCACCGGCATCGAGCGCGGCGACGCGTGCTTCGAGAACCGCAAGGTGGGCGGCGCGCAGGGCTATCCGTGCAGTGGTGACCGCGGCAACGGCGTCGGCCTCGGCCTGCGCGGCGGTACCGATGGAGGCGTCGGCGGGAAGCGGTGGTTGCAACCGGGTGATCAGTTCGAGTTGGTGCGCCATGTGCGGCGAGGGCGACAACCCACTGTACGACGGTCGGCTCAGCGCAGTTCGTTCGTCGTCGAGCGAATCACGGACGGACGCGGCGGCTTTGCGGACCGCCGTCGGGTTGTGCCAGCGCACCGATCTGGCGTCACGCTCGGCGGCGACGGCCCGGGAGGCAACCTCGGTCAGATCCTCCACCGCTGTCAATGTGTGCTCCACTCGGTTTAGGTTGGTTTCATGACCACCAACTCGGAAAAGGAAGATCTCCGGCGGTACCTGCAGGCAGCGCGCGACGTGCTCGTCTGGAAGCTCGACGGGCTGTCGGAGTATGACATTCGGCGTCCGATGACCCGGACAGGGACCAACTTGTTGGGTCTGGTCAAACACATGATCGGCGTCGAGCTCGGGTATTTCGGTCCGACGTTCGGCCGACGTGTTCCCGATCTACCTGCGTGGTTGCGTTCGGAGGAACTCAACGTCGACATGTGGGCCCGCGCCGACGAGTCCAGGGCCGACATCGTCGAAACCTATCGCCGTACCTGGGCTTTCGCCGACGCCACGATCGAGGAGCACGATCTCGATGCCCCCGGCTTCGTGAAGCATTGGCCGGAGAATCGGCGAGACGTCACGTTGCATCGGATACTCGTTCACGTCGTCACCGAGATCCATCGGCACGCCGGCCATGCGGACATCGTCCGGGAGTTGATCGACGGTGCCGCGGGGATGAAAGCGGGCGACGACAATCTGGCTCCCGGTGATCAGGCGTGGTGGGCCGAGTACAACGACCGTCTGGAGACGGAGGCACGCGAGGCCGACCACGCCTGAACTACTCGAATACCGCTGCCGCCCCGATCACCACGACGACGATCACGAAGTTGATCAGCAGGAGTGGCCAGACGAAGCGTAGGAACTTGTCGTAGCCCACCTTCGCCATCGCCAGCCCGCCGACAACGACGACGTTGGTCGGGGCGACCATCAGCATCAGGCCGTGGCCCATCTGGAAGGCGGTGATGACGAGTGCGCGGCTGACTCCGGCGAAGTCGCCGAGCGGAGCGAGCAGCGGCATCGCCAGGGTGGCGTGACCGGAGCTGGACGGGATCAGAAACGCCAACGGGATGTTGACGAGCATCACGAGGATCGCGAAGACTCCGGCCGAAGCGCCGCTGACCAATTGCTCCATCGCATTGAGGATGGTGTCGAGGGTTTCGGTGTTCGTCATGATCACCGAGACGCCGCGAGCGAGCAGGATGACGATTGCCGGGCCGACCATGTCGCCGGCTCCACGCGTGATCAGGGAGACGATCTTCTTCTCACCCATCTTCGCGACGATGCCGACGAGAACTGCGGCGAGGATGAACAGCATCGCCAATTGCGGGAACCACCAGTTCAACTCGAACCAGTAGGGTTCGGTGGTGGTGACGTGGTACGCGTCGTACTCGGCCGGTCCGGTGGTGGCACCGAAGATGCTCGACCAGGGGATGACGGAGAAGATCATCAATCCGAAGGTGAGCCCGGTGATGAGCAGCACCAGCTTTTGAGTTCCGGTGAGCTTGCCGTCGATGTCCACCGGCTCGGCCGGCTCCTCGTCTTCGTCGTCCTCGATGTCGAAACCGACGAGCGACTTGGACGGGTCCTTCTTCACCTTCGCGGCGTAGCGGAGAACGAATACCACTGCTACTGCGGTCAATACGATCCACAGGATCACGCGCAGCACGATGCCGTCACCGATGGAGACGCCTGCTTCACCCGAGGCGACGCCGATCGAGAACGGGTTGACCGTCGACGCCATGTTCCCGACCAGTGCGCCGAGGATGATCATGGTGGCCGCGACCATGCGGTCGTAACCCAGTGCCGTCATCAGCGGTATGAGCAGGGCGTAGAAGCCGAAGGTCTCGACCGAGAAGCCCATCGTCGAACCCAGCAGCGAGAACAGCACCATGATGACGGTGATGAGCAGCCAGCCCTTGTCGCTGAGCTTGGTGGCGAGTTGGGAGACAGCGGTTTCGAGGCTGCGGGTGGCAAAGCTGACGGAGATGAACGCACCGAGCGCCATGATGAAGAGGACGACGCCGACCGAGCCGAAGAGCCGTCCGATGTTGTCGGTGTCGACGAACCCGGTGATCGAATCCTGCACGCCGTACAGGCCGTTCACGGGGGAGAGGATCAGCTGCTGGATTCGTTCCCAGAACGAGAGCGGAGACGTGACGGTCTCGAAGCTGCCGGGAACGGGTGAGCCGTCCACGTCGACGCCGAAGCGTCCGGCCGGAATGAACAGTGCTGCAACCCAGACCAGGACGGTGACGATCGCGAGCATCGTGACCGCACCGGGGAACTCGAACTTCTTCTTGGCCGGTGTCTGCGCGGATCCCGTGTCGGTTTCGGTGCTCATTTCTTCCCCTCGAAGGTGTGTGCGTACTCCTGAAAGAACAGGGCTTTGGCGACGACGGCCTTCTCCAGCTCGTCGAGCAGGACGCGTTCGTTGGGGCCGTGGATGTTCGCGTAGCCGTCGGTGGCGCCGAACAACAGCTTCTCAGCGGTCGGCACTGCTGTATCCAAGGCCATGACGAGGGGGATCGATCCGCCGCCTGCCATCAGTCCGGCCGGCTCACCCCATGACTGCGAGAGTGCTGACAGCGCTGCGTCGAAGGCCGGTCCGCCTTCGGCCGCGGCAAACCCGTCGCCCGTTTCTCCTGCAGTGACGGTCAACGCCAACCCGAAGGGCCGCAAGGCTTCCAGGTGCCGGACCAGAGCAGCCTGCGCCTCGGTGGCAGGTTGGCGCGGGTGCACGCGCAGATTGATCACGGCGCGGGCGGTGCTGGCGACGGCATTGACGGCACCGTCCACCGGAGGAGCGTCGATTCCGGTCACGGTGACGGCCGGGCCCGACCAGATGCGTTCGCCGATGCCGCCGGTGCCCAGTAGCGGAAGCCCGTCGCGGATCTCGGCGAGGGTGCGGAACTCGTCCTCGGTATATGAACTGCCGGTCCACGGTTCGCGCAGGAGGCCGTCGACGGCGACGTCACCGTTGTCGTCGTGCAGCGACGCCAGTGCGCGGATGAGCGCGAGGCGGGCGTCCGGTGCGGCGCCGCCGTAGAGGCCGTTGTGCTTGTCGGCTCCGAGAGTGGTGAGTTCGACGATCACCTGGGCGGATCCGCGCAATGCGACGGTCAGAGTCGGCGATCCGGGGCGAACGCTGCCGACGTCGGCGATGACCATTGCGTCGGCCGCAAACAATTCGGGGGCTTCGGGCGGATAGTTGTCGAAGGGGCTGCCGAATTCTTCCTGGCCTTCGATGACGAGCTTGACCGTCACCGGCGGCTTTCCGTCGAATACGCGAAGTGCGCCGATCATGCCGATGACATTTGCCTTCGAATCTGCTGTACCGCGGCCGTATATCGCGCCGTCGCGTCTGGTCGGCTCGAAAGGCGGAGAATCCCAGAGTTCGATGTCGTCGGCGGGAACGACGTCGTAGTGCGAATACATCAATACTGTCGGGGACCCGGCGGGGCCGGGAACTGTTGCGATGATGACGGGCGCGGTTTTACCTGTTATCTCGAGTTTCTCTATCTTCGTGACTCCGGACTTTTCCAGTAGAGAAACGATCAGGTCGTGAGCCTCGAACAGGGGTTTGCTGGGGAAACCCTCTGTTGCTATCGACGGAATACGAACGAGTTCGACAAGTTCCGACTCCAGTTCCGGCATCAAAGCTGCAACTGTTTCCTTGATTGTGGAATAGGAGGGTGAGGCGGATTCTTCTGGCACAGAACTGACTCCTTCTGGGAAAGGCGAAAAGCATTAGAGGCAGAGTCTTACACCCGATATATGTGCTGTGAAAGGGCAACCCGAACAAAAGATCGAGTTCGGTCGACGCGGGGTCGGTTCTTGACATTGACGTCAACGTCAACACACACTGTGACGGTGACCACCAGCGAAACGCAGGAGCGAGCGCGGACAGCCCGCAAGCTCGGGGACGGTCCACGCCGGGCCGGCCTGCTCGATACCGCTGCGCTCTGTTTCGGCGAACTCGGATACGACGCTGTGACCGTCGAGACGATCACGACCAGGGCTGATGTTTCCCGGGCGACCTTCTACGCGTACTTCTCCTCGAAGGACGAGGTCTTCCGTGCCGTCGCCGAAATGATGTGTCGACGGTTCCTCGACGCTCAGCACATGGAGGGCCCGGCGGCCGAGGATCTACGCGAAGTTCTCCGAACGACCACGTCGGCGTTCATCACGGCCGTGTACACCTACGGTGACCTGCTCGCGGTGATCGAGCATCGGGCGCGGGTGGATTCCGAGGTCGAGCGCAGTTGGTCGGCGGTTCGCGAAAAGCTCGTGAGCCGCTACGTGCGCTTCGTCGAACGGATTCAACAGGTTCACGACGTGGATCCCTGCGTTTCGCCCCCGGTGCTCGTTCAGATGATCTCGGACGCACAGATGGCCGGTGGAGCACGACTGAGTAAGGCGAGTGTCGAAGAGCAGAACCAGTTCATTGCGGATATGACGACGATGTCCGAGCGGTTGATCGGGTTCGAAGAGTCGAAATAGATTTCTTTTACGAATGGAGTGATCGGTGGCAGAAAAAGACGTGCTCGAAGCGGCTCTGGCGGAAATCTCCGCGCTGCAACAAGCGCATTGGCCCGCCGGCATTCCCCGCGCCGTCGAGTATCCGCTCGAAGGTGGGGGACTTGTCGATTACTTGCGGCATTGGGCGGTCGAGCGGCCGGATACTCCCGCAATCGTCTTCTACGGCCGGGTCGTCACGTATTCCGAATACGACGAGCTTTCGGATCGTTTTGCCGGATGGCTGCTTTCACTCGGAGTCGAACGCGGCGATCGCGTCGGCGTTCACCTGGTCAATTGCCCGCAGTTCCATATCGCGATGCTCGGCATTCTCAAGGTCGGTGCGGTTCACGTGCCGATCAATCCGCTCTTCCGTGAACACGAATTGATTCACGAACTCAACGATGCGGGCGTCACGGTTCTTCTGACGCAGAACACCTTCTCGAAGTTGGTGAAGAAGATTCGTTCGCAGACACCACTCGAACACGTCGCGAAGACTGCCGTCTCCGACATGCTTACCGCGATCCCCACCGTCGAACTGCCCTTCGAGGTCGACGATCCGCGCCTGAGCGACTGGCAGTCGATCATCACCAGTGAGCGTGCGACTCCCGTTGCCACCGAACTCGATTCCCTCGCCGCCCTGAACTACACGGGCGGAACGACGGGAATGCCCAAGGGTTGTGAGCACACTCAGCGTCACATGGTTTACACCGCGGCCACCGCGACGCTTGCCGGTGGTGACCAGGTGGGTGCCAATCCGCCGGTATCTCTGGTGTTTCTGCCGATCTTCTGGATCGCGGGTGAGGACTTCGGCATTCTGGTTCCGCTCGTCAACGGCGGAACCGTTGTCCTGCTGAATCGTTGGGATGCGGAGACCACGCTCGACGCGGTCGAGACCTACGGTGTGACCTCACTGGTCGGAACCGTCGACAATTACGTCGAACTGATGGACACATCAGGGTTCTCGGAGCGAAATCTCTCGACACTCCAGAACGCCATGGCAGTCTCGTTTGTTCTCAAACTCGATCCGGCCACGCGCCAGCGGTGGCGCGAGGCTACCGGCGGCGTTCTGCGCGAAGCGAGCTACGGCATGACCGAAACCCACACCGCGGACACGATCACCCTCGGCTTCCAGGACGGTGACTACGACCTGAAAAGCGAGCCGGTGTTCTGTGGGATTCCGGTGCCCGGCACCGACGTTCTGATCGTCGATCACGACGGCAGGCCGGTTCCCGTCGGCGAGCACGGACAGATCATCGTGCGCAGTCCGTCGATCCTTTCCGCGTACTACCGCAACGAGGTCGCCACCGCCGACGCCATCCGTGACGGCTGGCTGCAGACGGGCGACGTCGGAAAGTTCAGTGAGCGTGGCGGTTTGCACTATCTGGCGCGCAACAAGGAAATGATCAAGACCAACGGCATGAGTGTCTTTCCCTCCGAGGTGGAAGCGCTGCTGATGCTCCATCCCGCGATCGAAAAGGCTGCGGTGGTGCCGAAACCGGATCAGGACAAGGGACAGGTTGCTTTTGCGTTTGTCCAGCTGGTCGAGGGTTCCGACACCGCGGCCGACGAGATCGTCTCGTGGGCGAAGGAGAACATGGCCACGTACAAGGTGCCCGAAGTGGAAGTGCTCGAGGCGCTTCCGATGACAGCGACAGGAAAGGTGCGCAAGGGCGATCTGTTCGAGCGCACTCAGGGGGACAAGTGAGACTGCTGATTGCGAACCGCGGCGAGATTGCGCTGCGGATCATTCGAACTGCCCGTGAACTCGGGATCGAGACGGTGTCCGTCTACGCCGACGACGACGCGTCCAGCCCGCACGTCTCGGCGGCGACGGAGTCGGTGGCGCTCGGAGCCTCGGGTGCTTCCGCCTACCTCGATCAGGGCGCTTTGCTGAAGATCGCTGCCGAAACCGGTGCCACGCACGTACACCCGGGCTACGGATTCCTCAGCGAGAACGCCGAATTCGCGCAGGCATGCACCGAGGCGGGGATCGTCTTCGTCGGTCCGGACGCCCAGGTCCTCCGGACTTTCGGCGACAAAGCCGGCGCCCGCACTGCGGCTGTCGACTCGGGCATACCGGTCCTGCCGTCGACATCGGCGAATGCCGACCTCGCGGAGGTACGTGAATTCTTCGAGCGCAACTCCCGCGGCATCATGATCAAGGCGCTCAGCGGTGGCGGTGGTCGCGGCATGCGCGCGGTGCGGGACCCGAAAGCTCTCGACGACGCGTACCGTGTGTGTGCGGCCGAAGCCCAGTCGGGGTTCGGTAGTTCGGCACTGTTCGCCGAGGTACTCAGTGAGCACGCTCGGCACATCGAAGTGCAGATCGTGGCGGCACCGGGGCAAGGCGGAACCCGCGCGCTCGCTCTGGGTGACCGCGATTGCAGCGTCCAACGTCGGCATCAGAAGTTGATCGAGGTTGCGCCCGCGCAGGGGCTGTCGGAGGCCCTGCGCGAGCGTCTTCACGCTGCGGCCGCGAGGCTGTGCGCCGAGGTCGGCTACCGCGGCATCGCGACTGTCGAGTTCCTGGTCGAGGAACGCGGATTCGTCTTCCTCGAGGTCAATCCCCGAATTCAGGTGGAGCACACGGTGACCGAGGAGGTCACCGGAGTCGACCTCGTCGCCGTACAGCTCGCGATCGCGGACGGAGTTCCGTTCGAGAATCTGGACCTGCCAACCGGAATCACCGCTGTCGAGAAGGGCTCGGAAACAGTCGGATCCGTGGCAATCGCATCGGGAATCGCGATCCAGGCTCGCGTCAACATGGAAACCATGACGCCGGACGGCAATGCGTTGCCGTCGTCGGGCACCCTCGACAACTTCACCCCTCCGGGCGGGCCCGGCGTGCGAGTGGACACCTTCGGTACGGTCGGACTCTCGCCGAGTGCGCGGTACGATTCGCTGCTGGCGAAGGTCGTCACCCACACGCGTCGATCGGATTTTCCTGCCGCTGTGCGCAAGTCGATTGCTGCTCTGAGTGAGTTCACCATCGACGGTGTGGCGACCAACCTCGAATTCTTGCAGGCCATATTGTCCGACAAGGACTTCCGTGACGGTCTGGTCGACGTCGACTGGTTGGGTTCGCGATTGGCGGATCTTGTTCCCGAAGCCGGTCCGCAAACGCCTTCCTCGAACGTGGACGTGGCACCGGACGAAGACGTGGTTCGTGCACAGATGGCGGGCATCGTCGTCGAACTTGCCGCCGTCGGTGACGGTGTCCATGCGGGAGGCCAGATTGCCGTCCTCGAGGCGATGAAGATGCAGCATGTACTTTCGGCGTCCGGTGACCTCGAAGTGGTCCGAGTGTTGTCGTCACCGGGACGATCGGTCGGAGCGGGCGAACCATTGCTCGTCGTTCGTAGCGCGAGCGCGGGCTCGAAGCTCGCCGAGGTCGACGAGGTGGACCTCGACGACGTCCGCCCCGATCTCGCGGAGATCATCGCTCGCCACGAGGTGACCCTGGACGCGGCGCGGCCCGCAGCTGTGGCCAAGCGCCACAAGCTGGGACGCCGGACTGCTCGCGAGAACGTCTACGACCTGGTCGACGACGACAGCCTGGTCGAGTACGGCGCTCTCGCGCTGGCAGCGCAGCGCAGTCGACGCAGCGAGGAAGACCTGATCGCCAACACACCCGCCGACGGACTGATCGGCGGAGTAGCGACCATCAGCGGCGGCGAGAGCGTCGTGATCTCGTACGACTACTCGGTGCTGGCCGGTACCCAGGGCATGCGCAATCACGCCAAGACCGACCGCCTGCTCGAGATCGCCGATCGCAAGCGAGTTCCGGTGGTTCTGTTCGCGGAAGGTGGCGGCGGTCGCCCGGGCGACACCGACGCGGGCGCGGGGGCGGGCCTCGAGCTGGGAACGTTCCGAGCCATGGCGGCTCTGAGCGGACGGGTGCCCATGGTCGCCGTCGTGTCCGGTCGTTGTTTCGCGGGTAACGCGGCCCTGGCCGGTGCCTGCGACGTACTGATCGCGACGCCCGATGCCAACATCGGCATGGGAGGCCCTGCCATGGTCGAGGGCGGCGGGCTCGGAAACTTCCGCCCCGAGGACATCGGCCCCATCGACGTGCAGCGCCGCAACGGCGTCGTACACCTGGTCGCTGACGACGACGCTCATGCTGTGGCCCTGGCCAAGCAGTACCTCGGCTATTTCCAGGGCGCGAGCGGAGAGTGGGCGGCTCCGGATCCGCGGCTCTCGCGGCACGTGGTGCCGGAGAATCGCCTGCGCTCGTACGACGTTCGTGGAGCGATCGATGCGATCGCGGATGTCGACAGCGTCCTGGAACTCCGTCGAGATTACGGTCGCGGTGTAGTGACTGCACTCGTTCGCGTCGAAGGAGTTCCGTACGGTGTGCTGGCGAACAGCAGCGAGCATCTCGGCGGAGCGATCGACGCGGAGGCGTCCGACAAGGCTTCGGATTTCCTGGAACTGCTCGAAGCGCACCGCATCCCTCTGGTGACCCTCTGCGACACACCGGGATTCATGGTGGGTCCGGATTCGGAGGAAGAGGCGACGGTCCGAAGGTTCGGCAGGTTCTTCGTTGCCGGTGCTCGCCTCACGGTGCCGTTCGGAACGATCATCCTGCGCAAGGGTTACGGGTTGGGCGCCATGGCGATGGCCGGTGGTTCCTTCCACGCACCCGAGTTCACGGTGGCGTGGCCGACGGGCGAGATCGGGCCGATGGGTCTGGAAGGCGCGGTGCGTCTCGGTTTCCGCAAGGAACTCGAGTCCGTCGAAGATCCGGAGGCTCGGGAAACCCTGTTCGGTCAGTTCGTGGAACTGGCCTACGCACAGGGCAAGGCTCTGATGGCGGCGACCACGTTCGAACTGGACGACGTCATCGATCCGGCCGACACCCGCGCCTGGATCAGGCAGCTCGGCAGAAACAGTTGAGATCCTGCTGATTCGAGCTGTTGCCGCACGTGGGCGGGGCAACTAGCCTTGCCCACGTGTCGGCTGCGCGAGATAACGTCCTGATCATTCATTGGCACGACCTGGGGCGACACCTCGCAAGTTACGGTGTCGCCGGGGTCAACAGCCCCCATCTCGACCGACTGGCAGCAGAAGGTATCCGCTTCACCGACGCACACGCGACGGCGCCGCTGTGCTCACCTTCGCGCGGTTCGCTCTTCTCGGGCAGGTATCCGCACAACAACGGTCTGATCGGGTTGGCGCACCACGGCTGGGAGTACCACGCCGAGGTGCAGACGCTCCCGCAAATCCTCTCCGACAACGGCTGGTACACCTCGCTGTTCGGCATGCAGCACGAGACTGCGTATCCGAAGCGACTGGGCTATCACGAGTACGACGTCACCAATTCGTTCTGCGACTACGTGGTTCCGCGTGCCCAGAACTGGTTACGACGCTTCCCACCCGAGCCGTTCCTGCTCACCACGGGGTTCTTCGAAACGCATCGGCCGTACCCGGCCGATCGCTACACACCGGCGGACACCGCAGCGCTGGAGGTTCCCGGATACCTTCCCGACGTGCCGCAGGTACGCGAGGATCTGGCCGAATTCCACGGCAGCGTAGAGGTGGCCGACGCCGCGGTGGGTGATCTGCTCGGGACGCTCGAGGAAGAGGGGCTCGACGAGAACACGTGGGTCTTCTTCCTCACCGATCACGGCGCCGCGTTCCCGCGTGCCAAGTCGACGCTCTACGCCCCGGGTACCGGAATTGCGTTGATCGCTCGCCCTCCGGCTCGGTATCGCAGTGGCGGAAAGGAATACGAGACACTCTTCAGCGGTGTGGACCTTGTTCCGACCATTCTCGATCTCCTCGGCATCGATGTCCCCACCGAGGTGGAAGGTCGCTCGCACGCCGATGCCCTCGTCGATCGTGGAACCCAGCCTTCCGAGCCCGTCCGGACTTCCTTGTTCACGGAGAAGACCTTTCACGACAGCTTCGATCCCATTCGAGCGGTGCGCACCAAGGACTACAGCTATATCGAGAACTACGCCGTCCGCCCGGCTCTGGATCTACCGCTCGACATCGAGGACAGTCTCTCCGGAAAGGCGCTCGGCACCGAGCATCTGGCGGTACGTGCGCCTCGCGAGCTGTACGACCTGCGGTCCGACCCTGACGAGAAGATCAATCTGATCGATCGACCGGAAGTGTCGGCGGTACAGGCGGAATTGTCCTCACAGCTTCACACGTGGCGCGCCGAAACGGATGATCGTCTTCCCGACGAGGCATTGGGTAGCGCGATGGCCGTGCACCGCATGGCGGCATATCTCGAAAAGATCGGTGTCCGACCCAACGTGCGGTCCGCCTACAGCGCGGACCGCGGCTATCTCGAGTCGGACACCGAAAACCCTTAGGGCCTGGTGGCTTCGCGTTCTTCCAACAATGCGATGACCCGCTCGACCAACTCGGAGATGTCAGCCCCCGTCGTGTCGAAAGCCAGGTCCGGGTCCTCCGGGGTCTCGTACGGCGCGTCGATACCGGTGAGTCCCTTCAGTTCACCCGCTCGCGCACGTGCATACAGGCCCTTGGGATCTCGGCGTTCGCATTCTTCGACGGGAGTGGTGACAGCAATTTCGAGAAAGGTGAGCCCGGCAGCTTCGTTGAGAGCACGCGCAATTGCCCGGTCCGAACGCAGTGGCGAGACCATCGACGCGATGGCCACCACGCCGGCGTCGGCGAACAGTCGAGTGAGATGTCCGACGCGCCGGATGTTCTCGGCCCGATCTCCCGGTGAGAACCCGAGATCGTCGGAGATACCGTGGCGGACGTTGTCACCGTCCAGGAGGTACGCGGTGCGTCCCGCGTCGACCAGCGCACGTTCGACAGCCACAGCGACGGTGGATTTTCCGGAGGCAGGCAGGCCGGTCAACCAGATCGTCGCGCCCTTCTGGGTCGTCGACGCCCACCGCCGCTGACGTTCGAGTGAAGACGGATGCCACTTGATGTCGTTGCGGGTCTGCTCACCGGGAACGACAACGCGTGGTTCGAGAATGGTGCCGGCGCCGACGGTGTCGTTGCTCTGCTCGTCGATCAGAATGAAAGCGCCGGAGTCCCGATTGTGGTCGTAGGTATCGGCGACCACCACGGAACTGGTTCGGAGCGTGACCGTTCCGATGTCGTTGAGCCCCAACTCCACCGGGCTGTCCTGCTCGTCGAGCGTCTCGGGATCGAGTCGGGTGTGCAGTTCTTGAACGGTCGCTCGCACGGTCCGGGACGTATGTTTGAGTGCTATCCGATCGCCGGCTCGCAGTGGCGTGTTCGACAACCAGCAGATCGTGGCTTCGAGTTCTCGGGCCAGAACCGGCAAGTGGGCCTGCGCACCTCCGCTGACCAGAACGTCGCCACGTCCGACGTCGATGTCGTCGGCCAACTCCACCGAAACCGACAGTGGTGCAACGGCGGTAGTGCGGTTGTCGTCGAGGGTGTCGAGGCCGATCACGGTGCTCTTCGAGCCGGACGGCAGGACCACTACCTCGTCTCCGACGCTCAGTGTGCCTGCCGATATGCGGCCGGTATACCGGCGCCGATTCTGTGGATCTGGACGCGAAACCCACTGCACGGGAAGCCGAAGCTCCTCGATGTGTGTCGCAGGCGCATGGAGTTCGACGCCTTCGAGATATTCGAGAAGCGTCGGCCCGTCGTACCACGCGGTGTTCTCGGAACGCGTCACGACGTTGTCACCGGCCTTCGCGGAGACCGGGATGGCAAGTACGTCCTCGCGCCCGACTTGCCGCGCCAAGGCTCGCAGTTCTTCCTGCACCTGCGCGAATCTCGCTTCGTCGAAATCCACCAGATCGATCTTGTTCACCACGGCCACAAGGTTCGGAACACCGAGTAGCGCAGCGATTCTGGCGTGCCGACGCGTCTGACGCAGCACGCCGGTCCTCGCGTCGACCAGCAGGACCGCCACGTGCGCGTTGGAGGCTCCGGTGAACATGTTGCGCGTGTAGCGCTCGTGTCCCGGGGTGTCGGCGAGTACGTAACTTCTTGTCGGAGTGGAGAAGAATCGGTACGCGACGTCGATCGTGATGCCCTGTTCACGCTCGGCGCGTAGTCCGTCGGAGAGTGCAGCCAGGTCGGCGACACCGTGCTCGTCGGTCACGGAATCGAGGTGATCGGTTGGCAGGCTGTCGGTGTCGTGCAACAGCCGGCCGATCAGCGTGCTCTTGCCGTCGTCGACGCTACCCGCCGTTGCCAGCCGCAGGAGTTGGCGAGTGATGGTGGTGGTCATCAGAAGTAGCCCTCACGCTTTCGGTCTTCCATCGCGGCGACCGAGGTTCGGTCGTCTGCGCGAGTCTCGCCTCGTTCGGACACCGTCGCGGCCGAGATTTCGGTGACGACGTCGTCGATGGTGGTGGCGTGCGATCGAACGGCGCCGGTGATGGTCAGATCGCCGACGGTTCGATACCGCACCCACTCGGTCGTGGCTGCAGCGTTCTCGGCATCTGTACTGAATTCGGAAGCAGCGAGGAGCATCCCGTCGCGCTCGAACACCCGCCGTTGGTGCGCGAAATAGATGGACGGCAGTTCCAGTTCCTCCTGGGCGATGTAGCGCCAGATATCGAGCTCGGTCCAGTTGCTCAGGGGGAAGACACGAACGGACTCGCCGCGTCTGATCCGACCGTTGTAGAGCGACCACGGTTCGGCCCGTTGCGCTCGCGGGTCCCACTGGCCGAACTCGTCACGGAAGCTGAGGACTCGTTCCTTCGCGCGCGCACGTTCCTCGTCCCGGCGGGCGCCACCGAACGCGGCGTCGAACCTTCCGCCCTCGAGAGCGTCGAGCAGGGTTCTGGTCTGCAGGCGGTTTCGCGATCCGCTGGTCTCGGTCGACTCCTGCACTCTGCCCTGGTCGATCGAATCCTGAACGGAGGCAACCAGAAGTGTGTGTCCACCCTCCTTGATTCGGCGGTCGCGAAATTCGATGACCTCCTCGAAATTGTGACCGGTGTCGACGTGCAGAACCGGGAAGGGGAGCGGAGACGGCCGAAACGCCTTCTCGGCCAGTCGAAGCAGGACTATCGAGTCCTTGCCGGCCGAGAAGAGCAGTACCGGTCTTTCGAGCTCTGCCACCACCTCTCGAATGATGTGAACCGCTTCGGATTCGAGAACTCGGAGTTCGTCGACCACATCGGTGACGGTGCTCATGTGACGGGGTATCCGTTCTGTTCGGCGTCGTTGCGGTAGCGCTGCACCCATTCGCGGGATCGTCCGTCGCTCTGACGGCGCAGCGGCGGTGGTGGGGCCAGTTGTCCGTCGAGGCCGAGGGAGATGAGGGTTTTTGCGACCACGGATTGCGGGTCTTCGGTGAGATCGCGGAACCCGACTTCGATGGGAGAGATGTCCTCTTCCTCGAACCAGCGCTTCCAGTGGCGTTCCTGCTCAACGAGAATCGTCACCAGGTGCGCGATTCCGACTGCGTTGTACTGCGCACCGTCCGAGAGATTCGGTGGAGTCGCGTCGTCGCGCCAGACCTGTGTCTGCACGGCGCGCCACATCGACACAGCTTGAGCGACGACATCTTCTCGATAGACGTGGATGAACTGCAGGTCGTGATCGAGGGTGTCGTGGAGTGCCGAACGAAGGTCCGTCCCACTGCGCCACGGCAGTCCGGCCGCGCGATCGAGCAGGAGCGGCGTCTGATTCCACATCAGCTTGCCGCCCCAGACTCCGTTGGGGGTTCGGCCGAGTTCGAGAAGTTGTGTGCGCCACTGTTCGGAGGTGCGAGTGTCCGGCGTGCCCGGGTGAAACGGGGCGAGCAGGCTCAGGACGGACTCGTCCGTGACGTCCTCGAACCACTGCCTCGGTTGAGGCGATCGAGAGGTCTCGGGGAGGTACTGGAAGAACTCTTCCGGCTCACCCGCGACCCCGGTTGCTCGCAGGGATTCGACCAGCAAAGTACTGCCGCTGCGCTGCGAAGCGCAGACGAGAAACGAGCGTTGGGCCTCCGTCATGCGAGCAACGCTAAGGGCGGCCGGAAACCGCCGCAAGCTGGGAAAATAAACTCACGTAGAGGTTAAATCTCGACGTGAAACGTTAAATGTGCGGGTCACGAAATGTAGCGCTGAGGCACGTCTTACGCAGTTGTCGCAAGGGCCGCGGCGAGCCCGAAAGCGATGGCCATGAACACAACTTCACCGATGGCGCGGCGCAGGGATCCGTCCGAACTCATGCGGTGTGCAGCACTCGCGACCACCCACGTCCGGCGCCACCACCATCCCAGGGCGACGAGCAGCGCGATCACCACGATCTTGGCGAGGATCACCCGGCCGTATGCGGTGTCGTAGAAGGCGGAGAGTGAGTCGAGTCGCACGACGGCGTTGACGATACCGGTGACGACCAACGCGAGGACGCATCGCCAGGCGAGGGCGGAGTACTTGGGCAACCAGATCGCCCATGAACCGCGCGACGGTACGGCAAGGGCGAGTGCGGCGAGCACGCCGAACCACAGGGCCGCCGCGAGGACGTGAACGGCGTCGAGGATCGATCCGAAGCTCTGCTGCGCCATGTGCCCGGTGATCGGGCGGGCAGCGAGCGCCAACGCGGAGACGACCAATGCCGGTGCGACGGGCACCGTCTCGGGATTTGTGAATCCGTAGATGCCGTAACAGACGACGGCAAACGCGCACGCGATGATCGCGACGCCGACGCGGCCGACGTTGACCTCGGAGACGAATGCGCCGAAGTGTCCGATGGTCAGCGAGGTGACCGGGGCGCCGTCGGCCGCTGCGGCATTGAGCACGAGGAGCGTGATCTCGGTGACGAGCCAGACCGCTGCCACCGCGGTGAGCTGAGTCCACATGACGGCAGGGGTTGTTGCCGGGCGGCGTTCACTGCGGCCCATCCACGCAAGCGCCGCGATGCCGAGCGTCAACGAGCCGCATCCGATCGCGAGAACGCGGACCGTGCTCGACGATTCGGGTCCCGACGGGCTGGCGAGGCCCCAGGCGATCAGGACTCCCAGCAGAGCTGTGGGTACGGCAAACAGCAACCACCACCTGTTTGCCGTACCCGTCACGCGATCAGCTCGACTTCGGCTTACGGAGCACGAAGAACAGCGCACCGCCGAACACGACGACGCCGGCGACGATGAAGATCCACACCGGCATGCTGCCGGACTCCGACTCACCCGTACTCGACGCGGCGGCAGCGCCGGGAGTGCCCGACCCCGCCTCGGTGAGGGTGAACGTCAGGGTTCCGTTGACGGGGTGGCCGTCAGCGGAGGTGACGCGGTACGCGATCGTGTAGACGCCGGTCGGCCCGAGATCGCCGAGGTCTGCACTGACAGTGGGACCTTCGACGGACGGATCGCTCTTGGTCCAGAGGTTGCCGTCGGGACCGGTGACGGTCAGTGCCGCGAACTGCGCCTGCAGGGCCTCGTTGAACGTGACCGAAACCGTATCGGGTGCAACTTGAATCGACGCACCGTTTTCGGGGTTGGAACCGACCACTGCGGAGTGCGCGTTGGCTGTGCCCATTCCGAGCATCGTGGCCAGCATCGCGAGCATGCCGACGGCGATGACCTTGATCCGGGTACTCATCAGCGCTTGCTCCTGACCAGTGCGCCGAGGCCGAGTGCAGCGCCCAACGCGCCGAGCACCAGGCCGACGCCGCCGAGCCAGCGGGCGGTGTTGTCCGACGAAGAAGATTCGGAGGCAGCGGACGTCTCGGCAGTGTTATCGGCAGAGGGCGCTCCGTGCGCGTCACCGGTGGACGCGGCGAGAGTCAGCGTCGGCGCGGGCTTGTCCGGCTCACTGCCGTCGGCAAGCTCTTCCTGATCCCAGTTGACGACGTTGCCGTCGCTGTACGTCTGGACGGCCTTGAACTCGACCTCTTCCTGCTCCGGCAGCGGGCCGGCAGAGAGGACGAACTGCTGGAACTGGCCGGGGGCGATGCCGACGCCGGGATCGGCCGTCCAGGTCACGGACTTCGCGACCAGCGAGGTGGGGTCCTTCTCCACGACAGCGGTCCAGCCGGGCATCGGTTCGGTACGTGCCGACTTGAGGTCGGGGAGTGCCACCGTCAGCTTGGTGGTCGAAGCGGTGTCGGATTCGGTGGGCACGCGGAACGTGAGAACAGAGTATCCGCCCTGCGTAGCTCCTGGTGCGACGACGCTGACGTGTGCTGAAGCAATTCCGGCGGCCAGCAGTACGGCGCTGCCGGTAGCGACGGTCGTGACAACCGCACGCGAAATCAGGGTGTTCTTCATGTCGGGAAGTGTCCTCTTGGTCTGGTGAAGGGGTGGGGAGTTCTACGAATCTTCAGACCAGGGCAGGAGGACCGCGCCGCGAGATGCTGGCGCGAAGCAGAGCGTCGACAGGTCCGTGATGGATTCCGGTCGAGACGGTGTGGCCGCGGGAAGTGACGGCGGCGGGCGCCAGGGACGCCAGGACGACGTGAAGAGCGTGAGTGACAACCCGGTAGAGGCGCTCGGCAGCCAGGACCGCCAGCGCACAGGCGACGGTGGCACCGGCGTGAGCACCGAGCATCACCAATCCCGGAGCGGGCGAATGAGCGTGCTCGGAGAGCGTCATGGTGGTGTGCGCGGCAAGCTGGCCCAGGCCCAGAGCCACGATCAAGGCGGCGGGCCCCCGCGAGAGGGCGGGGAGGGTGGCTGTGACGGCACCGACGGTTGCGCAGACTGCGAGCAGCAGGGTCAGCGAAGACGACTGTGGCAGCTCACCTCCACCGATTCCGTGCGCAGCGACAGCGAGAGCAGCCGAAGCGGAACCGACAGCTGTCCCCCGGAGGGTCGCGGTCTGCTCGGCTGCTCTCACTGTCTTTCTCAGGTCTAGCGCACGCCGAGGCGTGCGAGCAGATCTGCTTCGACGCCGTCGAGTTCGGAAGAAATTGCCTGATGAGCTGCCTTTCGGCGAGCCTGCGGCATCTGCTCGGCAGCACGAACTGCCGTGCTGAGATCGCCGAGGCGCTCACGGATGGCGGCCGCGAAACGCTGCGTCTCCGCGTCGTCGGGCTTGCGGCTGAGGATCTCGGTGACCGAGCTCTCGGCACCGGCGATACGAGCGCTCAACTTCGCGCCGTGACCGGTGTAGTCGCCGAGCTGGTCGACGGCGATGCCCATCTTCTGTGCGCGCGTGGTGTCGAGCTGGGCGCGAACTGCCGTAGCCGCGCGGTACGCGATCGGCAGGAGAACAGGGGCAAGCAGACGTGCCACGCCCAGGTACTTGCGAACCTTGGCGACGGTCAGGCCCTGATTCGCAGCAGCCTTCTCCTGCGCCTTCAGGGTCGCGATCTGCGCCTTTTCGATCTTGTGCTGTGACTCGATCTCGGCTTTCTCCAGCTTCTTGAGCGACTTGGTCTCGACCTTGTCGCGCTTACGCTGGCTCTTGGCGTTGAGCTTCGCCTCGACCTCAGCCTTGTGCTTGAGAGCCTTTGCCTCCGCCTTGCGGGTGGCACGAGACTTTCGCTTCTTGAACAACCCCATCGAAAAGGACCCCGTTTCCAGGTGTTTGTGTGTTGCCAGGTACCTGCGCTTCGGCTTCAGCCTAGGGGAGCACATAATCTTCGTCATCGTGTGTTCCGTTAACAACCCCGCGCCCCAGCTCCCGATCATCGATTCGGGGGCGTTGACCCGATGCCGCCATCGGGTGCGTCTGGACGGGTTGTTTCCCGGGAAATCGGCTTCGGAACCCGTCGACACCGGCGTGAAGCAACGCCAGGATGCCGCGATCGCAAAGCGTGCCGAGATCGCCGAACTGGTGATCGGTGCTGCTCCCGAGCGTTGGGTGAAGATCAACCCCGATCAATCGGCGTCGGCTCAGGCTCGAGACACTCTGGCTGCCTGCGAGGCCGGCGCGGACCGGATCTGGGGCGCCGTGTTGCCGGTCGAGCGAGACACCGGCCGCAAGGGCCGATGCGAAATGCTCATCCGTGACGAGGGAGGCGGCGGGTACATCCCCGTCATTGTCGTCAATCACAAGGTGACCGATCCAGGACAGGGCGCGATCACCTCGGGGCTCTTCGACTGGGAGCCAGCGGTCGATCCCAAACGCAAGGTCCGCAGTCAGGTCCGCGATCAGATGCGCGTCGCGCAGGTCTATCGGATGCTCGAGCGTCGTGGGCTGGCTAGCCCGTCTCTGACAGCCGGCGCGATCGGTTACAACGGCGACTGCATCCTCGTCCACGACCTCAGCGCGATTCTCGACGAGTACGACGAGCGTTTCGCCGACCGTATCGCTGTTGCCCGCGGTGAGGTGCTGACGTCCCCGTCACAGGTGAGCGAGTGCAAATCGTGCCCGTGGTGGACCGAATGCAAGCAGGAGTTGGTCCGAAACCGAGACGTCAGCCTCGTCGCTGTCGGATCGCGAGCCGAGCTTCTGCGCGATGTCGGCTGCAATACGATCGATCAGTTGGCCGCCTGGGAAGGTGAGCCGCTCGAGGATTGGCCGCACGGAAATTTCGACGACGCAGTGGTGATCGCGAAGGCGTGGTTGGCAGACGCCCCGTTGGTGCGGCGGTTCGAGAAGATCTCGGTGACCCGGGCGGACATCGAGATCGACGTCGACATGGAGAGCTATCAGGAGCACGGCGCCTACCTGTGGGGGACGTTGCTCAATGTCGGTGGCTTCTCGATGTATCGAGGATTCGCGACGTGGGATCCGCTGCCGACGCGTGACGAGGCGCGGTCGTTCGCGGAGTTCTGGGGTTGGCTGATGGCGGAGCGTGCCGCGGCGGCTGCTTCGGGTAAAACCTTTGCCGCATACTGCTATTCGCGTTCGGCGGAGGACAAGTGGTTGTTGGACTCGGCGCGCAGGTTTGCCGGTGAACCCGGGATTCCGAGCAAGGACGAGATCCGTGAGTTCATCGACAGTCCGCAGTGGGTCGACATCTATCAAGCGGTGAGTGATCAGTTCATCTGCCCGAACGGCAAGGGACTCAAGAAGATTGCGCCCGTGGCCGGGTTCAACTGGCGTGACGCCGAAGCTGGTGGTGAAGCGTCGATGGCGTGGTACCGCGAGGCGGTCGGCTACGACGGTGAGCCGGACGAGACGCAACGGACACGCATCCTGCAGTACAACGAGGACGACGTCATTGCCACCAAGGTCCTACGTGAGTGGATGACGGACCGCGCGGAGAAGGAAATTCCGTTGGCTTCCGAGCTGTAGCACTGACCTCTGTCGCTATTGTCTGAAACATCCCATTTAACAGGATGTTTCGATTCGAAGTTTCTCGTCATCGTGTGTCTGGAACCCGTATCCGCGCTACCTTCATCTGGTCGGCTCCACGATGGAGGGTATTGAATGCTGAGCAGGCTGACTTCGAGTGCGAGCGACGCCGAACTGTCTGACGTCGAGCGACGTGACCTCTTCGCGCGCCAAGTCCGCCAAGTGACAACGGTCGCTCCACTGGCCAACGTCGCGAATTTCTTCAGTGCATGCGCCTTGCTGGCCTATGTCGTGCC
Organism: Rhodococcus sp. KBW08; assembly: GCF_003852455.1. Lineage (NCBI taxonomy): Bacteria > Bacillati > Actinomycetota > Actinomycetes > Mycobacteriales > Nocardiaceae > Rhodococcus > Rhodococcus sp. KBW08. The sequence continues at coordinate 204,461 of NZ_QAJJ01000005.1, read as the reverse complement.
TCCGGGGCGCGAAGATTTCCGTGTGATCTGGGGAGCGGCAGCGCTCGCAGTCATTCTCAATTCGGTGCGTGTGTGGTTGCCGAGGGTCATTCAGGGAGAGAGCTATTCGCCCAAGCACACGACGCGGTACGACTACTGGGCACTGATGCTCGAGGTGGTACTGCTGGGCGTTCTGTACACGATCCTTGCGGCCGAGATGCTTCCGGTGATAGACGGTTCACGAAAGCTGGTTCTGATCGCGACCATCGCCGGCGTGGTGGGTGCCGGTGCAGTTGCGCTGTCGACTGTTCGGTCGCTGGGTTTGGCCTGGATTCTGGTGCACGGTCTGGGATTGTTGATCGTCATGCTTGCCGGGGCGACGGCCGAGTATTTCGTCCTTTCGTTTCAACTCGTTGTCTACATCAGCATTCTGTGCGTCGGCGTTGTCTATCTGTGGGCGTCGTTCCGAAGTCGTTGTCTAGCCGAGTTCGAGGCTGCTGCCGAGCGCCAGACGGTCAGTTTACTTCTCGACGATTTCGAGGGCGGGTCACGCGACTGGCTGTGGGAAGTCGACACCACCGGGACGTTGTCGCACACCTCCGCTCGGCTGTCACAGATCTCGGGAGTTCCCGTCTCCGACCTGCGAACCCTGTCGCTGCGCGGATTGTTGGATCGGCTCGACGTCGGTTCGACGAAGAGTGGTCGAGCCGCGGTCCAGGTCATCGGAGATCACCTCGACCGCCTCATGCCGTTTCGTGAGGTCGTCGTTCCCGTTCGTGTCGGCGGCGTCGACCGATGGTGGTCTCTGTCGGGTCATCCCAGGCTTTCCGAGGCCATGGAGTTCGTGGGTTGGCGAGGTGTGGGTTCGGACATCACCGAGAAGTACAACTACGAGCGGCGAATTCTGTGGCTTGCTGCAACCGACGGACTGACCGGGCTCCCTAATCGCCGGACGTTCGGCTCGGAGCTGTCCGACGCACTCGGCACCGTCCGGACCGGCGAGCAGGTTCTGGTCGGCATCCTCGACCTGGACAATTTCAAGTCGGTGAACGACACGCTGGGGCACCCTGTCGGTGACAAATTGTTGATTTCCGTTGCTGCACGGCTCAATCGAGTGGTGAGTGGCGCCATGTGTGCGCGAATCGGAGGCGACGAATTCGGCGTCGTCCTGCGGGGAACAGGGGACGGCGGCGAGGTGTTTGCCCGCTATCTGGGCGCACTGCGTGAGCCGTTCTTCGTGCGGGGGAATCGCATCGAGGTTCGTGCATCGATCGGTTATGCCAGCTCACCGGCAGATTCCGAAGACGCGGACACGCTTGTCATGTCCGCGGACCTGGCGCTGTATGCGGCAAAATCCGCCGGCAAGAACCGGGTCGGAAGATACTCTCCGGTCCTGCGCGCGCGGGCCAGGGAGCGAGCGTCGGCCTTGCAAGAGCTTGGGCTTGCGATCGAGTCTCGGCAGTTCGAGCTGTACTACCAACCGCAGGTTCGTGCGGACACCGGCCGCGTCGAGGGTTTCGAGGCACTGCTTCGCTGGAATCATCCGGTGCGTGGAGTGCTTGCGCCGCACATTTTCATCGATGTCGCGGAAGAGACGGGTTTGATTGTCCCGCTGGGGCTTCAGGTATTGCATATGGCATGCGCCGAAGCGACGACGTGGCCCGATGACACCTACGTGACGGTGAATGTCTCTCCGGTGCAACTGATGTCGTCCGGCTTCGGATCGGCCGTGAACGATGCGCTGGAGGCGTCCGGTCTGTCCAGCAAACGGCTCCAGCTGGAGATCACAGAGACGGGAGCGGTAGAGGAGCTTGCCGTCGCCGAACTGGATCGTCTGCGTGCCACCGGGATTGCGATTGCCCTGGACGACTTCGGGACCGGCTATTCGTCTTTCGAGAGTTTGAAGAAGCTGCCGTTGGACATTCTCAAGATCGACCGGTCGTTCATCACCGAATTGAGCGAGGGTGATTCGGCAGTCGTCACGTCGGTGGTCGAGGTGTCGAAGGCGCTCGGAATGCAGTCATTGGCGGAAGGCGTGGAGACGGCCGACCAGTTGAGGCTCCTGCGCGCCGCCGGTTGCGAATTGGTTCAGGGTTACTACATCAGTCGGCCGATACCCGCGGCCGAGGTGGCCGAATATCTGAGCGCAACTGCACAAACCAGCGGTGGGTATTTTCATTCGTTCTGACAACTGTGCGCCTTTATTAACCGCGGGCGGTTAATAAAGGCGCACAGCAGGGAGGTTAGCGCGGCGCCATGCGCAGTGCGCCGTCCATGCGGATGGTCTCGCCGTTGAGGTAATCGTGCTCGACGATCATCTGCGCGAGCTGTGCGTACTCGGACGGCTGGCCCAGACGCGACGGGAACGGGACGCCGGCTTCGAGGCCCTTGCGGTACTCGTCGGTGACACCTGCGAGCATCGGGGTGTCGATGATGCCGGGAGCGATGGTGTTGACGCGGATGCCGAACTGCGCGAGGTCGCGGGCAGCCGGAACAGTCATGCCGTGCACGCCACCCTTGGAAGCGGAGTACGCGATCTGGCCGATCTGGCCTTCGAAGGCAGCAACGGAAGCGGTGTTGATGACAACGCCGCGCTGGCCCGACTCGTCGACGGCCTCGGTCTTGGCGATGGCGTCGGCGGCCAGGCGCATGACGTTGAAGGTACCGAGCAGGTTGACGGTGATGACCGTGCGGAACAGCTCGAGGTCGTGCGGGCCCTTCTTGGACAGGATGCGTCCGGCCCAGCCGACACCGGCACAGTTGACGACGATGCGCAGCGGGGAGCCCGATTCGACGATCTGGTTGATCGCTGCTTCGACCTCTTCGCCGCTGGTCACGTCGGTGGGGATGAGGGTGACGCCGGCGGGGACGTTGTCACCTGCGCGCTCGATCGACGCGGGCAGATCCAGGCCGAAGACGGTAGCGCCGGCGTCGGCGAGGCGCTTGGCTGTTGCGGCGCCCAGGCCTGATGCCGCTCCGGTGACCAGTGCTGCGGTTCCCTTGATTTCCACTTCGTGTGCTCCTCGAGTTAGCGATCGGTAAGGCGGTGGTGCGTGTCGAGAACCATAACGCGAGGGTGTATGTGAGGGCGAACGCGCAAGACCCGCGCCGGGCTGGGTACCTTGGACGCGAGGTCTGAGAGCAAAGCACCGGACGAGAGGGGACCTGCGTGAGCAAGGCGCCTGTGCGTCCCGCCGCTTCTGTCGAGAATTTCGAGCGGTTGCAGCGCGACCCGCTCTTCGAAGATCTTGCCGAGCTGATTGCCGAAGTTCTCTCCTACGCGTTCGACGCGCCCGCCGCCGTCGAGATCGAACAGTGGACGATCAGTTGCCTGCCTTCGACAAATCGATCGGCGGAACGCCATCGCTTGTTCACTCTCAACATCGGTCCGATGGAGATTCTGAGCGTCGAGTGCCATCTGGTCGGCGGTAAGCCGATCGAGCACGTCATGTCCGTGTACGTATCCAGTTCGGCATTGGAGTCGCGAACCGGCTGCAGCATCGAAGAACTCGATGCCAAGCACGATCTGGTCGCCATCAGACGCACGGAGTTGGCGTCGGCCGACGGCGACGGGACCGTGATCGACTGCAGCCTCGAGGACTCGGATGCGTTGGAGCAGTTTGCTCAACTGCCCGTCGACATGACGACGGTTCGTCCACTCGCGGAGCATCTTGTTGCCAAGGGCAAGGGTCCATTTCGGCAGTACCACAACTCCGGGTTCGCCAAATATGTACTGGAAAGGTCACTCGACCATGGTTGATCAGTTGCCCATCCGACTCCCGCGCGTGCTGCGAGACGGGGACGATGACGGCGCGGTCGACGTGCTGCAGGAATACTTCACGCGACCGCTCCGCAAGACGGGTTATCTGCGAACCGGCGCACTGTGGGATTCCTGGGATCCCAGTGGCAATCGCGATCGTGATGCAAACATCTTCACCGCAGAAGATCTTGTTGCGGTGACGCTTTTGTCGGTTCAGGTTCCGGCTCAGGGAGCCTTCTTTCTTCTCGGCGAGAACAACGCCGAGCTGAACCGCCTTCTGGTCGACGTCGGACCGGATCGCGATCTTTCGGACGAAACCGAGCCCTTCACTCCGGAATCTCCCGTGTGTCGTTTGGAAACGGCGCTCCGAGAGATTCACGGCGTCGGGCGCACGATGGCATCCAAGATCATCGCCCGTAAGCGTCCGCGGCTCTACCCGATCTACGACGACGTCATCGGGCGGGAGTTGGGAACGAAGGCTGCCCATCTGGAACCCGTACGAGAGGCCTTGTGCGACGGAGAGTTGCACGTGCGATTGCTCGACTTGCGCGTTCGAGCCGGACTGGGTGATGCCATTCCGGCGGTCCGGGTGCTGGATGTGCTCGCCTGGATGCAGGGGAAGGGATACAAACCGGCACTTTAGTTTCTGTCGGTGGGTGGGTCTAGTGTCGAATGTATGTTCGATAATCGATCGGCGGGCGGTGTGGGGACAGTCGTAGATGACGGCCGTCCTGTCGTCGACCCACTCGTGTTGCCGGACATGCTTTTTGCGACAGCGCAGAGTGAGAACATGCTCGCCGCGCAGAAGGTGCTCGGCGCATCGATGTTGTCGGAGTCGAGATTCAATGCGGAACTCGATGTGTCCGGTGATGTCGACAAGGCCTGGCGGATCGCGTGCAACGAGATCGCGGTCATGCTCACGTGCTCACGTCGTACTGCCGAAGTCCACATCGAGATCGGTGACGCCCTACGCGAGTTCCTTCCGCTCACCAGGGCGGCTTTCGCTGCCGGCGAGCTGGACTATGCGCGTGTGCGCAAGATCGTCGACGGGCTCACCGGGGCCGACCCCGAAGCGATCGCAGCACTCGAGCGCCGAATACTTGCCTCCGCGCACCGTCTTCCGCCCGGTCAATTGGAGCGTGACATCGAACGTCAGCTGTTTGCCTACGATCCGGATGCTGCCGCCGAACGTCGCCGGAAGATGCTGGAGCACCGCGACGTTCGCACGCGTGCCGATCGTCACGGTCTGGCACAGTTGCAGGCAACACTCAGCGCAAACGAGGCCGTCGAGGCGCTCGGCCTGATCAACGAGGCCGCCGGAAGCGTCTGTAACCGCGATCCACGAAACGTCTCGACGCGCCGGGCTGACGCGCTGGTTGCTCTCCTGCACGGCGAACAGGGGCTGACTTGCCAGTGTGGCAGCGAAACGTGCGAGGCAGCATCCACCCCAGCTCGATCGACTGCGCCCTCACGTCGGAAGCCTCTGCTGCACATCGTGTGTGACCTGGCGACGCTTCTCGGATTGACGTCAGATGCCGCGAGCATCGACGGATACGGGCCGATCGACCCCGATTTTGCTCGCGAGCTTGCTGCTGATTCCACCTGGCAGGCTTTGTTCGCCGACTTCCGCGCCCAGGCCGCCGGGAATCGACCGCGCCGACAACATGCTTCGACTGCGCTTCCGCTTGTCACCCGACGTGATCGCCTAAGTCGCGAACCGAAAGGCTGCGGAGATCGGATTCGGGCAATGCAACGGTTGGTCGCGAGAACCCCGGACATAGTTCGAAGATCGGATGGGCATGGCGCCCAGCCTGATCCACCTCCCGGTGCGCTGACCTATGCTCCGGGAGCGGCACTGGCCGCCTTGGTGCGCGCCGTCGATGGTCACTGCCGGTTCCCTGGCTGTTCGGTGCCTGCGAACAGGTGTCAACTCGACCACATCACGGAGTTCGATCCGTCCGATCCGCGGCGTGGTGGGTGGACCATTGCGGGCAACCTCCAATGCCTGTGTCGTCATCACCATCAGGTGAAGACATACAGGTTGTGGACGCCGGTGATGCTGGAGGATCGTGCCATTCACTGGACCGACAGCACGAGCGGGTCGACGGCTGTCACGGTTCCGGAGAGGCACTGACTTCGAAGATGGTTTCCAGACCGTCTTCTTCGTCCCACTGCTCACCGACTTCGTTGAAACCGTACTGGCTGATCAGGTTTCGAGACGCAGCATTGTCCGGACTGACGGTCGCTCGAACGACGTGTACTTCGGATTCGCGACTGGCGATGTCCAGAAGTATCTCGAGAGCAGTTCGAGCGTGTCCCTGGCGCCGGAACCCCGGGTCGATGCGATATCCGATCTCCACCATCCCGCGCGCATCGGGGCGGCCGTGAAATCCGGCCAACCCCACCGGGGCGGAGGTGCGGGCATCGACTGCGATGCGGGTGATCCACGCGCTGTCGAGGGGATTCTCTGCTATCTGCTTGCTCCGGTAGCGCCACAAGCCCTGGCATTCTTCACCGAGGAGATACGGGGTCAGGAGGTTCGGCGCGAGTTCCATTGCGAGAGCCGCGTTATCTTCACCCAGCGCGTGGAGGGCGAGTGATGGAACGTGGATCAGTTGAAGGCTGCATCCGTCGAGTGCCCAGGGTAGTTCGGTGACGGTCACAGGTCGGCGATCGGAGTCGACAGAGTTATGTCGACGCCGATGCTCCGGAGATTGCCGTCCAGAACCTGCCAGATGGAACGCTCGAGGAACTCGGCCAATTCCGCACTGGTCACATCGGAACCCGGCTGGCTGAGCCAACGGTTTACGCTGACGTCGACCAATCCGATCACGCCGAAAGCCAAGGGCTCCGCCATCTTCGACGGTTTGCCACGGCTGGTGAGGATCGCGCCCAGGAGGTTTCCCAACTGGACGGCGATGGCCGTCTTGGTTCCGGTCACCACTTTCGAACCGGTGGCCCGCGTGCTCGGCGAGCCCTTGCCTAAAAAGTGGTGCAGTCGTGGGTATTTCACAATCCATTGGAGGTAGGTCTCGACTGCCCGTGAGATGGCCTCGCCGACCGTGCCCTGTGGAGTCAGGGTGGGTGTCAGGTCGGTCATCATCATCTCGAGGATGCGGACTCGCAGCTGCTCGTCGAGGTCGGCTCGATCCTTGAAGATCCGGTAGACAACGGAACGGGGGACGTCGGCGCGCTCGGCGATCTGCTGGACGCCGACGTCGGCGCCGCCTTCGTTGACTGCATCGAGTGCTGCGTCGAGGATCCGCGCTTTGCGCTGCTCCTTGTGATCGTTCCAGCGAGTGCTGCGCCCGTCGGGCTGCGCCGACTCGGCTGTTTTTGTCATAAATCGAACGATACTCACCCCGCCATTGACTGGACAAGATGTCTCACATACTTTGGTGGGACAGCGTGTCACACACAGATACCGTTCTCTTCAGGAGTGGCAATGAGTAACAGGGTTTTTGTCGTCGGCGTCGGCATGACGAAGTTCGAGAAGCCGGGAGCCCGCGAGTGGGACTACCCCGACATGGCACGCGAGTCGGGTACCAAGGCGCTCGAAGACGCGGGTATCGACTACACCGAGGTCGAGCAGGCATACGTCGGCTACGTCTACGGCGAGTCCACCGCAGGTCAGCGGGCTGTCTACGAGTTGGGTCTGACGGGAATCCCCATCGTCAACGTCAACAACAACTGTTCGACGGGATCGACCGCGCTCTACCTCGCCACGCAGGCAGTCAAGAGTGGTCAGGCCGACTGCGCCTTGGCGCTGGGCTTCGAGAAGATGCAGTCCGGGTCCCTCGGATCCACCTACGACGACCGTGAACAGCCACTCATGCGGCACCTCCTCGCTCTCGCCGAGCTGCAGGAGTTTGCGATGCCGCCCGCTCCGTACATGTTCGGCGCGGCCGGCGTCGAGCACATGGAACGCTTCGGAACCACTGCAGAGCAGTTCGCGAAGATCGCCGTCAAGAACCACAAGCACTCACTGAACAACCCGTACGCGCAGTTCCAGGACGAGTACACCCTCGAGCAGATCCTCGAAGCACGCCAGATTCACGGGCCGCTCACCAAGCTCCAGTGCTCGCCTACCTCGGACGGATCCGGCGCGGCGATCATCGCCAGCGAAGCATTCGTCGAGAAGCACGGCCTCGCTGCTCAGGCGATCGAGATCGTCGGACAGGCCATGGTCACCGACATGAACAGCACCTTCGAGGACAAGAGCGCGATCAGTCTGGTCGGCGCGGACATGACCCGTAAGGCAGCTGAGAAGGTGTACGCGCAGGCCGGGATCACCGCCGACGACGTCGACGTCATCGAACTCCACGACTGCTTCTCCACCAACGAGTTGCTGACCTACGAGGCGCTCGGACTGTGCGCCGAAGGTGACGGCGGCAAGCTCGTCGACGCCGACGACACCACCTACGGCGGACGCTGGGTGGTCAACCCGTCCGGCGGCCTCATCTCCAAGGGACACCCCCTCGGCGCAACCGGCCTCGCCCAGTGCGCCGAGCTCACCTGGCAGCTCCGCGGCACCGCCGACAAGCGTCAGGTCGACGGCGCGAAGGTCGCCCTCCAACACAACATCGGACTCGGCGGCGCAGTTGTCGTGACCGCATACAAGCCCTACGCACGCTGAATCACACCCTCAATCCGCTAGCTACCCACTAGGAGTTTCATCATGGCTTCCGTTTCCGTCTCCGCCGTACTGCCCGCATCCCCCGAGAAGACCTGGGATGCGCTCTCCGACCTGTCTCGCTGGGAAGAGTGGCTCACCATTCACCAGGGCTGGAAGAGTGAACTCCCCACCGAGGTTGCGTTGGGCGCCAAGTTCACCGAGGTCGTCTCCGTGATGGGTATGGCCAACAAGATCGAGTGGACCGTCGAAGAGGTCGAGGTTCCGAAGATGGTCAAGATTGCCGGTACCGGAATGGCCGGTGTCACCGTCGAATTCGTTCTCTCGGTCGAGGCCGACGGTTCGGGCTCGAAGGCAACCGTCGACGCCAGCTTCAAGGGCACCATGATCGTCGGACCGATCGGCAAGGCAGTTGCCAAGAACGCCAAGGCTGACCTCGAGGCCTCGCTGGCGAAGTTCGCCGAGTTGGTCGGATAACGCTCGATGACAACACCGAAGACCAACGCGGTCGAATTCGATACGTCCGGGCTGGACGTATGGACTGATCCGGAGCACTTCGAGGTGACGGCCGAGCGCATCGCCGAATATGCAGCTGCCACCAACGATCCCATCGAGCGACACCTGAAGGGCGAGATCGCTCCACCGGTCTTCGCGGTGGTACCCGTCTTCATGTCGATGGCACCGGCAGCGCTGTCGGTGGCACCGGTGGAACTGCTGATGAAGCTCGTTCACGGTGAGCAGGACTTCCTGTTCCACCGTCCGATCTACCCCGGCGACCATCTGGTGGCCCGGGCAAAACCCATCGGATTCGAGGGGCGCGACAACGGTTCCACCGTCGTCATCTACATCGAAACCAAAACCGACAAGGGTGAATTGGTCAACGAGCAGTGGATGACCGCATTCTTCCGCAAGGTCGACGCGGGCCCCGGACTGGGCGAGAAGGCTCCCGAACACCGATTCGACGACGCTCTTCGCGCGGGTAGTCCAGCAGCGGTGGTGAACCAGCACATCGACGAGGACCAGACGTTCCGGTACTCACCGGCTTCCGGCGATCCGATGCCGATTCACCTCGACGAGGAGATCGCTCGGATGTCCGGGCTGCCCGGAATCATCAACCACGGACTGTGCACGATGGCGTTCACGTCGTGGGGAGCCCTGACCGAACTGGCGGGCGGAGAGACCGAGCGGTTGCGCCGTCTCGCAGTGCGATTCGCGAAGCCGGTCCTCCCGACCCAGGACATCGAGACGGTGTTCTACAAGTCGGGTTCGGCAGACGGAGCCACGTCGTACTCGTACGAAACCAGTGCGGTCGGTGACCTCGTCATCAAGGACGGCCTCGCGGTCATCGCCGACAAATGAGTCTTCATGTCCGACAACTGAACTGATGGGAATCTGAACTGATGGGAAGTCTCGACGGTCGCGTAGCGATCATCACCGGAGCAGGACGCGGCATCGGCCGTGAGCATGCGCTGCTCTTCGCTCGCGAGGGTGCGAGCGTCGTGGTCAACGATCTCGGCGGAGCAAACGACGGATCCGGCGCAGATGCCGGTCCCGCACAGCAAGTAGTCGACGAGATCGTCGCTGCAGGCGGCAAGGCCGTTGCCAACACAGACAACATTGCCACCTGGGACGGGGCCGAGGGCCTCGTCAAGCAGGCCGTCAGCGAGTTCGGTCGACTCGACGTGCTGGTCAACAACGCCGGCATTCTTCGGGACGCCTTCATCGCGGGCATGGACGAGAGTCAGTGGGACGCAGTCATCGCCGTGCACCTGAAGGGGCACGCGGCGACGCTGCACCACGCTGCCGCCTACTGGAAGGACCAGAGCAAGGCGGGAGAGACCGTCAATGCTTCGGTCATCAACACTGCGTCGGCTTCGGGTACGTTCATGCCCAATGCGGGCCAGGGTAACTACGGTGCCGCCAAGGCGGGCATCGCAGCCCTGACCTTGGTGGCCGCTGACGAGCTCGATCGATACGGCGTGCGCGTCAACGCAATTGCGCCGATTGCACGCACTCGGCTGACGCTGGCGACACCCGGCATGGGGGCACTGTTTGCCGCCGAGGTACCCGAGGGCGAGTTCGACGCCTTCGCGCCGTCCAACATCTCACCGTTGGTGGCCTATCTCGCGGCCGCGGACTGCAAGCTCACCGGCAAGGTGTACGCCGTTCAGGGCGGAGCCATCACGGAACTCGCCGGCTGGCACGGTGTGAACACCATCGAGAGCGAGGGTCCCTGGACCACCGCCGACCTCGCAGAACGTCTGTAAGCGCATGGCACGCAACGCATACGAACTCGGCCTCGGGCTGAGCGAGGAGCACACCGCACTCGCAGATTCGGTGCGCTCCTTTGCCGAGCGCACCATCACCACCGAGCAGGTGCGCGCGGCGGTGGAGTCGCGGACCGAGGACAAGTTCCCGCAGTTCTGGACGGCACTGGTCGGGCAGGACCTTCTCGGGCTCGCGGTTCCGGAAGAACAGGGTGGTCACGGCGCCGGTCTGCTGACCTTGGCGGTGGCACTGGAAGCATTGGGCCGCACTGTCTCTCCCGGCCCGTTCGTTCCGACGGTATTGGCAAGCGCAGTTCTCGGTGCCGCCGATTCCAAGGCGGGTCTGGAGTTTCTGCCCGGTCTGATCGACGGAAGTCGTACGGCAGGAGTCGCCTTGGGTGCGCCGTTGGCGGCCGAGTCGTCGGACGGCGGGTACACGATCGCGGGCGCACTCGACGGTGTGCTCGGTGGTGAACACGCCGACGTACTGCTGGTCCCGATCCAGTTGCCCGAGGGTGTTCGCTATGCGGTGCTCGAGAGCAGCGCGGTCTCGATCACCGTGCAGGACAGCATCGACGTGCTGCGCGGCAGTGCGCGGATCGAAGCTGACAATGTTCAGATCAGCGCCGAACGGATACTCGACGGTCTCACCGAGGCGCGGGTACAGTCCATTGCCGCAGTCGTTCTCGGTGCCGAAGACGTCGGCGTCATGTCCTGGTGCGTCTCCACCGCGTCGGAGTACGCCAAGACACGCGTGCAGTTCGGGCGACCCATCGGCCAGTTCCAGGGCGTCAAGCACAAGTGCGCGCAGATGGGCATTGCGCTCGAGCAGGCACGCGCCGTTGTGTGGGATGCGGCAAGCGCATTGGACAAGGGCGACGACACGGCAGATTTTGCCGCCGACATCGCCGCGGTCATCGTGCCGGACGCCGCAGTGCAGGTAGCGCAGGATTGTGTGCAGGTCCACGGCGGTATCGGATTCACGTGGGAGCACGACGCCCACCTGTACTACCGCCGCGCGCTCTCGATCCGCGGCATTCTCGGTACTCGCGAGGATCGTGCCAATCGTGTTGCACAGCAGGCGCTCGACGGTGTCAGCCGGGTTTCCATTCTCGAACTGCCGCCGGAGGCAGAGGAGATCCGCGGCGACATCGCGGCCGAGCTTGCCAAGTTGGTCGAGCTCGACGAGGACGACCAGCTGATCGCGCTCGGCGACGGCGGCTGGGTTCAGCCGCACCTGCCGAAGCCCTACGGGCGCAGCGCCGCTCCGCTCGAGCAGATCGTCATCTCCCAGGAGATCAAGGCTGCGGGTATCTCGATGCCACAGCTCCTGATGGGCACCTGGGCAGTGCAGGCCGTCGTGGCGCATGGTTCGGACAAGCAGAAGCAGGAACTGGCAGTACCGACCCTGCAGGGTGAGCTGGTGTGGTGCCAGCTCTTCAGTGAGCCCGGTGCTGGTTCCGACCTCGCGTCATTGTCCACGAAGGCCGAAAAGGTCGACGGCGGTTGGAAGATCACCGGCCAGAAGATCTGGACCACGGTTGCGCAGTTCTCCGACTGGGCAATGCTGATCGCCCGTACGGACGCCACCAAGCCGAAGCATCAGGGCATCACGTACTTCGTGCTGGACATGTCGACGCCGGGCATCACCGTCCGACCGCTGCGTGAGATGACGGGCTCGGCGCTGTTCAACGAGGTGTTCCTCGACGACGTGTTCATCCCCGACGAGAACGTGGTCGGCGAGGTCAACGACGGTTGGAACGTCGCACGTACGACGCTGGCCGGCGAGCGCGTCGCACTGAGCCAGAAGATGGAGGCGTACGCCTCGGACTCCGATCTGCTGAAGTTCGCGAAGTCGGCAGACCTGAGCCCGATCGGTCGCTACCGCGTCGGCGAGCTGGTGGCCGAGAGCCAGGCGATCGACCTCATCGGCTCTCGCGTTGTGCTCAAGCAACTTTCGGGCATCGACGTGAGCACAACGTCGAGCGTCGGCAAGCTGTTGGCGATGAAGATCAGCCAGTCGATCGCCGAGTTCGTCGTCGCCGAACTGGGTGCTGCCGGAGCGGTCAGTATCCCAGGTCAGCCCAGCGACAAGGCGATGGAGCAGCTCATTTCGGGACGTGCCACCACCATTTACGGCGGCACAACCGAGGTGCAGCTCAACGTGATCGGTGAGCGCATGCTCGGGTTGCCGCGCGACTGACAGTATTGACCGGGTGGGGCTCAGTCCTGGATTCTTCTCCAGGGCTGAGCCTCTTCCAGTTCGAAGGCCAATTCGAGGAGCGTGCGCTCGTCGCCGAGATCGGCGGAGAAATGCGAAGCCAACGGCAAACCGTTGCTGGTCTGATGCAGCGGTAGCGAAATCGCGGGGCCGCCGGAGATGTTGTTGAGCGGGGTGAACGACGTGTACGCGATCAACTTGTCGAAGAGTTCCTCGAAAGGCTGAGCGGGGGAGAGGTATCCGAGCTCGGGGGTGGTGTGCCCCAGAGCCGGCGAAAGCACGACGTCGTACTTCAAGAACATGGCGCTGTACTGCTGCTGGAGGCGTCGCAGGCGGTAGAGCACGCGCGGCGTCTTCACCAGGTTCTTCCGGTACAGCGAGTACAGGCCCTTGGTGAGGTTGTCGGTGCCGGACTTGTCGAAGTCGGGTCCGAGCATCTGTTTGCCACCGGTGGAGATGGCAAACGACAGGAATCCCCAGTAGATACTGAAATCTTCGATGAATTCCGGGCCGACGGGCAATGCCGCGTCTTCGACGTGATGGCCGAGGCCGGCAAGGAGTTCGGCCGTGGCTTCGACGGACTTGCGTGTCTCGTCGTCGGTCTTGGTGACTGTCACGGAATCGGTGATCACGCCGACGCGCAATCGTGTGGAACTCGGTCCTTCGATCAGGCGAACCGGTGCGAGTCGTGGATTGCGGTAATAACTTTCGGCCGCTGACATCCATCGTGCAGTGTCGCGAACCGTGCGGGTGACGGCGCCCTGAGCGATCAGCCGGATCGGCATCGATTTGTCGGCAGGATCGGCGATGGTACGGCCGCGAGTGGGCTTGAGTCCGACCAGTCCGCAGGCAGCGGCAGGGATGCGGATCGATCCACCACCGTCGTTTGCGTGCGCGATCGGGAGTACGCCGGCAGCAACAAGCGCGGCAGCGCCACCCGAGGAAGCGCCGGACGAGTACGCCGGGTTCCACGGGTTGTGGACGGGTTCTTCTGTCATGTACTCGGTGGACGCGCTGAATCCGAACTCGGGCAGCCGGGTCTTGCCGATCGAGATGGCCCCGGTGGAGAGGAACTGTTTCGCGAAATCGCTGTCGGCCTTTGCGGGGACCGCGGTGAAGGCCGTGCTGCCCTGCTGGGTGGGGAGGCCGGCGCTGTCGGTGTTGTCCTTGATCGCGGTGGGGACACCGGCAAAGACGCCCTTGGCGGGGCGGTTGCTTCTGGCGAGGGCACGGTCGAAATCGGTGCAGGCCAGGCCGTTCAATTGGCCCTGAACCGCCTCTGCCCGGGCGATCGACGCCTCCATGACTTCCCGCGCGGTCACCTCGCCCGATTCGATCCGGGCGGCGATGCCGGTGGCGTCGAGATCGCCCAGGGCGTCGTCGGTGAAGGCGTGGACGGGGGTGTTCGCGGTCATGGGGATCCTTGTCAGGCGGAGGCACTCAGGTCGTCCGTCCAGCATATTGGACGGACGACCCCTGAGTGGCGCTATCTGTGGATTGCGGTATCAGCTACCGAAAATCGTCACAGCCTGCTCGGCTGCTTGCGGCGCCTGCTGGAACACGCCCTGCGGAATGAACTGCTGGGGGATGAACTGCTGAGGGCCCAACTGCTGGAAGTTCGTGACCATCGGATGAATGACGTTGTTGAATACATCGTTGAACATGTGTTGTGTCCTTCGGTTACAGCGGTTTTCGAACTTCTGACTCCACCGACACTAAGCACGGTTCTGGCGAGTTTCAACGAAAATTACTGATACACAGTCACGTTCAAGTTCATTGCCAGCTGGGGGCCAGGAATCGACGTTTGTTCACAGCTTCGACGCGGTGCCGTGCAGGTTCTTGGCCGTCGGGGATGTCTCGACGGATTTGGGGTCGGGATACGTGCCCAGTACGCGATCGGCCGTTCCCGCGGTGGTGACGGTGAACCAGTAGTGTTCGTTCTTGAAGTGATGGTTGCGATGGTTGCGCCAAACCGACCGGTAGAGAGCAGTTTTCGGCTTGTAGTCACTGTGGATGAGGAAATGGGTCCACTCGTAGCCGAGGCCGAGGACGGAAATGCAGGTCAGGAACGTCAGGCCGAGTTCGACGCGGGGAAATGCCAGGAGGGCGACGGCAGTCAGGACAGGAATCACGATCAGGAGTGTCTGCCACGGAATGAAGATGAGTGAGACGGTTCGCGGGGCGAAATGGTGCTCCCGATGGCTGCGCGCCAGGCGTGAATCGAGGGTGACGCCGGCGATGGTCCGCGGCTTCCAATGTAGAACGAACACGTGAATAACCCACTCCACGAAGGGGAATGCGGCAAGCATCACGAGTGGAACCAGTGCGTCGGTGATCTGCCAGTCGCCCAACGAGATGCGCGCCGCCGCGGCGGCCAGCAGCATGGTGCCGATCATCCACGGCGTCGGTGACTTGCGGAACGTCCGTGCGGCGTCGGCCAGAGTGAGGGGCTTGCTCATGGTTTCAGTCCTTCCAGGAAGGTGAGAGCGTCGCCGATCGCAGTCGTGCCGGTGTGGAGGAGCTGCGCTGCGGTCGCCTCGGCGGTTGACTCGTCGTGTGAAGTGATGGCGGAAGCCAGTTTTCGATACAGGTCGGTCTGGCCGACTTCGGCGACCATGACGGAGGCAAGTGCAGTCATGGCCGGCTCGTACGCGGCGCGCAGGCTGTTGAAGATCAAGCGGAAGGCGATGGAATCCGCGCTGTCGACGACGACGTCCCAGAACATCAGAGCGCGGTCTTGCAACTCCACTGGATCTTCGGTGGCCCCTAGTTGATCCACGGCGGTGTCGAGTTCCCGGGCAGATTCTGCGGAGATGCGACGGGCGGCCAGCACCGCGATCTGCGGTCCCATCAGTTCACGAGTTTCAAGGACGCTGCGCACGACGGTCAGGTCGGGGACGCCGTCTCTGACCAGCAACTGGGGGAGAAGTTCGGGTCCGGCCTGGCGTCGGAAATCACGCACCGACGTGGACTCGCCCTGGCGGACTTCTACCAGTCCGGCCTGGGCGAGCTTCTGGATTGCTTCCCGGACGGCGGGCCGGGAGACGCCGAACGCCTCGGCGAGTTTCCGCTCACTGGGCAGGGCTTCACCTGCAGCCAGCTCTCCGGCCAGTACTTTCACGGAAATCTGGTCGAAGACTGCGCCGGAGGCCGAGGTACGTGCAACGGGTTGGAACATGTACTGACCGTAAACGCCTACTGGTGAGAGGTCAAGTGGTATTACCAGTGAACCTCACTTCAGGCTGCGGGTGATGTCCGTCAGCTTGTTCAGGAAGTCCGTGTAGGTGAGTGCGAATCCGACCTTGTCGTCGTAGTCGAGCGGTGCGACATTGCCGAGGGCCACGGCTGGAACACGATCCCACACCGGGTTGCCCGGCCAGGAGTCGAGATTCTGGGCGACGACGACATCGGCGTCGGCGAGCACATCCGCATTCTCCCAACCGAATTCGGCGCTGTAGCCGCCGATCGCGGCCGATTGGGCGGCGGTGATCGCGTCGTTGGACAGGATCGTGTACCCGAGTGACGACGCTACGTCGACGGTCAGGTTGTTCGGGGTGTTGAACACGAAGAACTTGTCCTCGATCAGCGATACGAAGGCGATCGTCTTGGTTTGCGCGACGGAACCGACGTCGTCGCGAGCGGCGCCGAGAGCATCTTCGTAGCGCGC
The DNA here is from genome assembly GCF_003852455.1 of Rhodococcus sp. KBW08. NCBI lineage: Bacteria > Bacillati > Actinomycetota > Actinomycetes > Mycobacteriales > Nocardiaceae > Rhodococcus > Rhodococcus sp. KBW08. Next base: position 187,934 of record NZ_QAJJ01000005.1, on the reverse strand, counting down.
CTGTGCTGCCGAGGCGGCTTCGGTCTTGCCCAGCAGTGCCAGTTGCTCGCCCATGAATCCCATAGGACCGCCGAGTGATTCGGTCTCCTTGTCGGGCGAGCTGCCGTCCTGGATCACCAGAACCGGTGCGATGTCCTCGAAAGTGAGGTTCTTCGACTTGTAGCTCTCGTACCAGCCGACGGAGATGAGGATCAGGTCCGGGTTGTAGCTCAGCACGTCCTCTTTGCTGAGATTGCCGCCCAGGTGCCCCGCATCGGCAGGGACCTTGGATGCGAGATGGCTCGACTCGTCGTAATCGAGGGCGACGATCGGGTATTCGGCGAGAAGTGCGAACTCGAGGGACGTCCGGGAGTCGATCACAACCACTCGCTGCGGGTCGGCAGGTATCTGGGCGGAGTACCCCGCGAAGCTGTAGTCGATGGTCTCGGTCGAAGGCGAGGGCTGGTCGTCGGACGAGCTGCACGAGGCGAGCGTGCCGATCAGGATCGCGCCGACCGCGAGCGCGATAGACCTGGCAAAACGGCGGCGGTGGTGCATTTGTGGTGTTCTCCAACGTGTTCGGGCAACATGGTTTGCCTTGCCTAACGACGCTAACGTGTCACCCGTGCGGGTTTGGTGCCATTCTGATGCGGTTTCGTGACAGGTGAGAACGAGCGGAAGTACGCGGCGGGGGTGTGGCCGATGACCTGCCTGAACAGGTCGATGAATGTTCCAGGGTTGGCATACCCGAGGCCGCGGGCCACGGCGACGACAGGTTTGCCTGCGGCGATCTCGATCAATGCAACGCGGACGCGCACCAGAATTCGCCATTGAGTGAGCGTCGTGCCGGTGTCGGCCTGGAAGCGGCGCATCAAGGTCCGGCCACTCACGCCGATGGTGCGCGCCCAGTCGGAAGTGGTGCGGTCGTCCGCCGGATCGGCGATGATCTGCCGGGCAATCGAAAGAAGGTCAGGCGTTCTCGGCAACGGAATGTCGAGACTCGCGGCCTGAACAGGATGGATGAGGTCGATTGCCACCTGCTGAAGCCGTAGTCGCTTCGGGTCGGGCATGGCGTTGTTCTCGTTGTGTAACAACACCTCCCGAAGTGCACCGGTCATGGGTATGCCGACCACTGTCGTCCGGTCGGCCTCGACATGATCCGGATTCAGGTACGTCGCGAAGATGACGGCGCCGTGATCGGAGCGAACTCTATGTGGCGTGCCTGCGGGTATCCAGATGCCGAGCATCGGCGGAACCATCCAGAGGTGTTCGGACGCTTCGAGTGTGACGGTCCCACCCGCCGACCACAGCAGTTCATGTTCGTGGTGGGTATGGAAATCCCAGACGCCCGTTGCGGTGCTCTCGAACCGGATGGTGCTGACGGACCACGGCTCCGCGACGATCCGGTCCGGGGTGGACACCGGCTCGTTCCACGTCGCCGGTTCCAGGGTCGGCGCTCCCCACAACATGATGCCGGAGAAGTCCTGTCGCGATGGCGTCACGAACCAAGAACGTACCGGCTTCCTGCCGTCGACCGAGGGGGCACGCGTATCCATGGCTCGATCGAAATAGTGGTTGGCCATGATGCTTCACCGAAACAGCGCAGGTGAGAGTAATTTTAGGTAGCCCTAATTCGGAAGACCGTCAGGAAACCCATGACACCACTCCTGTTACCGACGCCAGATACCGATGCCGAGTTCGCTCGCATCACCGCTGCACTGACTCGTCGCGGCTTTCTCGGCGGAAGTGCCGCCGCACTGTCCATGCTCGCTCTTGCCGGATGTAGCAGCGGGGACGCCGGTGGCGGTGCGGACGGCGAAACTCGGACGGTGCAGACCCACTACGGCCCCGTGGATGTTCCCGTCGATCCGCAGCGCATCGTCGCCGTCTCGTACAACACTCCGTGGCAGCTGCAGGCCGTCGGCGCCCAACCCGTGGCGACGCTCGACTACAGCGCGTACATCGACCAGTTCACGCCCGCGCAGCAGAAGTTCATCGACGGTTTGTCCTCAGTGGGGGTCTTTCTCGAGGTGAACCGCGAAGCGGTCGTCGCTGCTGCGCCCGACCTCATCGTGGGCGATGCTTACGAGATCGACGAGGACATGTTCCGCGAGCTCTCGAAAATTGCTCCTACAGCAGTGTATTCGGGCACCAATCGATCGGACTGGCGTACCGTCGCCGAGGGAGTGGCAGACGCGGTCAACAAGGGTTCGGCTCTGACATCGAACCGCGAGAAATACCAGGCGATGCAGGAGCGAATCCGCACCGAATACTCCGCTCAGCTTCGAGGCAACCGTTGGGCCCAGGTCGCAATCGGAGGCTCGGAAGGACTCTTCTCGATTCTGTATCCGACCGGCGTCACGGGAGCGATGCTCGCCGACCTCGACGTGACCCGCGGCGAGTTCATCCCTGATCTCAATCCGTCCACCGGCTTCGAGGCTTTTCCCTTCGAACAACTCGAAATGCTGCGGGACGTCACCGTGGTGATCTACCCCAAGCAACCCGACGGAACCGATTCTGCGGGAATGAAATCCATATTCGCCAATCCGCTGTGGAGCCGCATTCCTGCGATCGCGTCCGGGCGGTCATTCGGAATCAGCACACAGGTCACCGACCACGGCACAGCGATCAATTGGCTCAGCGAACTCGAATCCGGCGCCTTGGAGGCACTTTCATGACATCACTTCTCCTACCTACATCCGACACCGATGCCGAGTTCGCTCGCATCACCGCTGCACTGACCCGGCGAGGTTTTCTCGGCGCCGGCGCACTGGCCGGGATCGGATTGCTCACGGCCTGTGGAACCAGCTCCGGTGAATCGGCCGAGGGCTCGATGCGCACCATCAACACTGCTCTGGGCCAGATGGAGGTTCCTACCAACCCGCAACGGGTGGTCAGCGCCGATTACTACACGGGCCCCGCGATGTTCGACGCCGGATTCACTCCCGTCGGACTGCCGGTCGACTACGAGAACGCCGACGGTGTCCCGGAACCGTATGCGTCTGCGCTGCGGTCCCTCCCGAAGGTGGGGCGTTGGTACGAGCCGAACGCCGAGGCGATTGCGGCTTTGTCTCCCGACTTGATCGTGATGACCAACCTGCTGTCGGAGAACAACCCGGATCTCTACGAGCAGATCCGGTCGATCGCCCCGACCGCGGTTTTTGCCGAAGACGGGCAGTACGCGTGGAAGGAGCGCGCCCTCGGAGTCGCGGACGCGCTCAACCAGAGCGCGAAGGTTCAGGAGTTGGCAGATCGTTACCAGGCGCGGATCGCCAAGTTCCGTAGCGACAACGCTGATGTGTTGAGCAAGGTGAAGGTCGTCTACACCACGTACTTCGAGGAAAGTGGCTTCTCGCTGTACTCGCCGACCAAGTATCAGACGACGGTCATCAGCGAAGCCGGGTTCCAGTTCAACGACCGCTCACTCGCAATCCCTGCCGGCAGCAACGAGTGGTTCCCGAAGGAGCAGTTGGAGTTGCTCGACGAGGCCGACGTCATCATCACCAACAGTGGCAAGGGTCCCATCGACGAGAAGTTGGCGAACGACACCATCTTCCAGCGTCTGCGCGCCGTCAAGAACGATCAGGTGTATTCGTTCGACTACGAGGGCGTCGCGTCATTCGGTTGGGCCCTGACGTTCCTCGAGCAGTTCCAGCCGATCGCCGAGGAGATCAGAGCCAAGCTCTGACCTCCTCAGCGATCAAGAGGAAGCCGGCGTCACCACATCCAGTCTCGGTTGATGCTTCTCGGTGTATGCCCACGGGCGGATCTTCTCCAGTGCTTTGCCGATCCGGAACACGGTCGGTTCGTCGTAGGTGTGGCCGACGATCTGGACGCCCGTGGGAACGCCGTTGTGTGCGTGTCCACTGGGTACCGCCAATACGGGGCACCGATTGGCGACGTTGAACGGCAACGTGAGAAGTGCTTCGGCGGTGGTGTTCACGTGCTGGCCCGCCACAGTGAGGCCGTCGAGCAAAGACTCGCCTGCCGGGAAGGCGATGGTGCCGGAGGTCGGGCAGATCAGCGCATCGAAAGGAGCCATTGCCTCGGCGAGCTCTCGTTGCATCTGCGTTTCCTTGCGAAGGCCGTCCAGAAATGACATTTCCGCAGCGCCCTTCGACGTGATCGCGACATTGTCGAGCGTGTAATCGGCAAGAAGATCACCGTGGGCGCGAGCAACTTCCGCGACGGATGCCCCCATGATCGTTCCGAAATGCACTTTCACCGCTGCCGCCATCGAATCGCGAGTCCACGGCAGTTCGATCTCCTCGACGATCGCTCCTGCGTCGACCAACGACTGCGCGAGCGCCCGTGTATTCGCCTCGATGTCAGGTTCGATGGGGAAGTCACCGAGCCGCAGGCACAGGGCAATTCGCATTCCCTCGACCGACGGGTACTCGTGCGGCAGCGTGATCGCCGGCCTCAGCGAAGAATGATCACGCGGGTCCGGCCCGATCAGAACGTTGGCCAACAGAATCGCGTCGTCGACAGTTCTGGCCATGGGACCGTCGCCGCGGTAGGAATCCATGGAGAGCGGGGCGACCCCGGGAATGCGTCCGTACGACGCTTTGAGGCCGACGGTGCCGGTGAAACCCGCCGGGCCTCGAGTCGACCCGCCGATATCGGATGCTGTTGTCAGAGTAGTAGTTCCGGCGGCCAGCGCGGCGCCCGCTCCTCCCGAGGAGCCGCCAGGGCTGTACTCGAGGTTCCAGGGATTACGAGTCACCCCCCACAGTGGAGAGTGGGTGAACGCCGCAACGCAGAACTCCGGCGTCGTCGTGCGGGCATGGATCAGGCCGCCTGCTGCCAGAACTCGATCGATCACCGGCGCGTTCTCGCGGGCGATGTTGCCGCGCCCAGCCAGTGAGCCCTCGGTCAGTGACCTTCCGGCGATGGCGTGTTTTTCCTTGGCAGCTACCGGAATTCCCTCCAGCGGCCGCGGGTCTGGTCCTTGGCCGCCGTAGCGGCGCTCTGCCTCCCGAGCGCCGGCGAGTGCCTCGTCGAACATCTCTTCGGTGAAAGCATTGATATGCGGTTCGAACTTCTCCGTTCGGTCGACGACTGCTTGTAGCAGTTCGACCGGAGACAGTTCTCGCGTGCGAAAGTGGGCAATCGCTTCGGTGGCGCTGAGGTAATGCAGTTCGTCTGTCATGACGTTATCTCCCTGGAGGGGTGTAGGAATCACGCGCTTCGTGCAAGGGCACCCAACGCGGCAGCGGTCATGGCCGTGACACCTTCGGGTAGAGCCGCGGACGGATCGGGCGCAAAGCGCGGCGAATGATTCGACGGCGTGCCGGGAGGAATCCGCCCCTCGGCGAGCGCGGCGAGGGCAGTTTCGTCGAAACTCTGAAGCGCGGTCCCGCCGAAATGCCAGAATACGGAAGGGCATTGGGCGGCAGTGCCGAAGACGCCGAAGTCCTCGCTGCCTGAAAGCGGTTGCGGCAGAGTGTACATTCCCAACCCGGCCCGGCGTAGGTCCGACATCACCGTGGACGTTGCGTCCGGAGTGTTGACCGTAGCCGGAAAGCCGTTGTACGCATGAACGTCCGGCTGTTCGACGGCGCCGGCTCCGTCCGCTTCTGCACGAGCGATCCGTCCCACCGATTCGAGCATGTGTTCGCGCGACGATGCGTTGAAAGTTCGCAGGCTGAGCAGTAGTTCGGCGTCGTCGGCGATGATGTTCGCAGCTGTGCCGGCGTGCAAGGCTCCGACCGTGAGCACGGGTGCTGTCGGAGTTGCCGCTTCATGAGCGACCAGACCTTGAATGCGCAGCGCGAAAGATGCTGCCATCAACAAGGGGTCGATGCATGCGTACGGCGAGGACGCATGGCCACCGCGGCCGTGAAAGACCACTCGAATCGTGTCGGATGCGGCCATCAAGATGTCGGGTTTGCTGACCAGCATCCCCGCAGGAGTCGGCCCCACGTGTTGGCCCAGGCAGAGGTCCGGTCGCGGGAAGCGGTCGAAGATTCCGTCGTCGACCATCGCACGAGCGCCGGAGCCGGTCTCCTCGGCAGGCTGGAAGACGGCAACGATTGTCCCCGTGATCGCTGCCGGATCTGCGGAAAGCGCTGCGCACGTGGCAAGTAGCGCGGTTACGTGGACGTCGTGTCCACATGCGTGCATCACGCCATCCGTCTTGGAGGCGTAGGACAGACCGGTGTCTTCTGCTACCGGCAACGCGTCCATGTCGGCGCGCAGCAGGATCACCGGACCGCTGCTCCCCGTGAGTACTCCGACGACACCCGTACCGCCGACCCCGACAGTGACGTCCCAGCCGCCGATTCGCCGAAGTTCCTCGGCAACGACTGCAGCAGTGCGAGTTTCGTCGCCGGACAACTCTGGGTGTGCATGCAGGTCCTGGTACAGATCGAACCAGTGCGGCTCGACGGTTCGCAGCCGCGACGGGTCTCCGAATTCAAGGTTCGAAAGCAGTTGGTTCATGGTCGATCTTCTTTCGATGGTGGTGTTCAGTTGGCGATTTTCAGTTGAACGAGGTCCAGCATTTTCTCGCGGGTCTGGGGTGCTGCCATAACCGCGATGATCGCCACGACTGGCCCGAGCGCGAGCGATACGAATGCCGCTGACCAGGAGAGATGGTCGACGATGAATCCGAACACGAGCGGCGCGACTATTCCGGCGACCATGCCGCCGAAAATGATCATCGACGAGGCTGCCCCGACCACCGACGAGGGCAGGGCCCGCAGTGGTAGTGCAAAACACGGCATGAAAGCGAAAGAGGCAGCGGCAGATCCGAGGGTGACGAGAACGACGAACAAGGCTGTATTGGAGACGAAGGGTATTGACGCGAGCATGACTATGCACGCGAGCATGGACGGGATCACGACGATACGACTGTTGCCTGCCAACCGATCCGAGATCCGCCCCCCGATGACCGTGGTCACGGCGGCCACGACCGTTGCCGGGATGAGGAGGAGACTTGCGCTCGAGAGGGCGATTCCACGTTCGTCGTGGAGGTAGGACGGAACCCAGGACGACATTCCCCAGATCACGAAGTCGTACCCGAAGAACATCAAGGCGAAGAGCCACATCGCTCGTGAGCGAAGCACGGTGCGCATGTTGCTCCACGAGGAATCCGGACCGCGGTCGATCTCCGCCGGCAGTGCGGGCGGAAGCCACAACTTGATGCTGACGAGCGACAGTACTCCGAGCACCGCGACGGCCAGAAACATCCCACGCCAGCCGATCAACGGGAGGAGTGCTGCCGCAACGACAATGGCGAGCAGTGTGCCGACCGCGTTGGAGCTGTTCATCCAGCCCGTGGCAGTGGCCCGTTGCTCCGGGATGCTGCGTTCGGCAACGAGCTTCACAGCGGCGGCTGGAAACACGCCCTGCGCGAGTCCGAAGAGAAAGCGAACAACCAGAAGCGTCCCGAAGGACCACGCAAGAGCGGTGAGGCCGGTGAAGACACTCCATGCCACCAATCCGATCAGTGCCATCCGGACTGCGCCGTATCGATCGGCGAGCAGTCCACCGGGCAGCTGGGCCAAGGTGTACGCGATGAAGAACGTGGAAATGATCAATCCGCGCTGGGAGTAGTCGAGATCGAACTCTTCACCGAGCAGGGGTAGAGCGAGATTGATCGCGAGCCGGTCTATGTAGTCGATCGCGTAGGCGACGAACAGCAGCGCAACCGTGACTTTCGTGGAGCGAAGCACCGAGCCTCCAAACGTGAACCTGTGAAGTGATTCACATATCTTTGGCAAATGCGCAGTGATCAACGGTCAGAATGCAGCAATCCGGCAATACTGGACCGATGAAGCCGGAATCCGACACATTTGTGATCGCGGAATCTGACCTGGAGATCGTCAACGCACTTCAGCTCAACCCCCGCGCGTCGTGGACCGAGCTGGCGTCGGTACTCGACATGGATTCGACGACGATCGCCCGGCGGTGGCGTCGTCTCGTCGCCGACGGCCATGCCTGGGTCAACGCGGTTGCCATCGGGCGAGCCCACATCTTCGGCTATCTGATGATCAGTTCCACCCAGGACTCGGTTGCCGAGGTGGGGGAGCGGTTACGTCAACTGTCCTGTGCCTATCTGTTGGCCAGGACGGAAGGCGAGTTCGAGTACTTCGTCGGTGTGGTGGCCGCCGATCAGAAGAGTTTGGACGCTTTGGTGTGTGAGCACCTTGCTGCTGATCCTGGAATTCTGTCGATCAGAAGCCGGGTCGGGGTGAAGGTGTACCGAGACGGCTTCAGTTGGGAGCCGGGGGCTCTGGGGCAAGCCGGTCGCGCTCAGCTGACACCGGCATCGACAAAGGCGGCGGAGGCACCGGCAGTGTTCCGCGAGTCCGACGGTGCCCTGTTGGATGCGCTCGGCCGCGACGGACGTGCCAGCTATGCGCGCCTGGCCGCGATCTGTGAAACGAACGAGACCGCGATACGACGGCGCCTGGCGCAACTGACCGCGTCGCACCAGTTGATCTTTCGTTGCGATGTCTCGCAACAGGCCGTCGGCTCGCCGTTCGAAGTGATCTTCGACGTCGCTGTGGACGGCTCCACCGACGAACTCGGCCAACTCGTGTCGAGTTGGCCGGAGACCCGGCTGTTGGTGGCGACGACCGGAACAGCCAACATGTTGATCAGCGTGTGGCTGAGCAGCCTCGGACAGAGTCTTGTCGTCGAGGATCGGCTACGTCGAATCGGTAATGTGCGGATCCTCGATCGACGTGTCTCGCTGTACCCGATGAAGCGGTTCGGGCAGCTGCTCGGACCGAGCGGGGTGGCAGAAGGTCATGTGCCGGTCGCGATTTGGGGTGCCGGCGACATGCTTCGTTGAGTCTCAGTCGATCGGGGTCCGGTTGTCGTCGACGAGGTGCGTATCGGTATCGGTATCGGTCGCACGGGAGCGCTTCCAGATCATCCGAGCCAGTGCACCCACCACGGACACGGCCAGGACAACGCCACCGCCGACGATGCCGGCCGACGAGTCCGGGAAGATGCCCTCGAGTAGCAGCCAGACACCGAAGACGAAGAACAGCACCGCGGCGCCGATCTTGATGAATCCGTCCGGAAGGTGCTTGCCCAGCACCGAGCCGACGATGATGGCGAGAGCGTCGGCCGCCACCATGCCTACCGTCGACCCGATCCAGACGCCGATCCAGTCGTTGTCGGTCGCAAGGGTGATGGTGGCAAGCATGGTCTTGTCGCCGAGTTCTGCCAGGAAGAAGGCCGAGGCGACGGCAATGAAGGCGGATCGCGTGACGCGACCGGCCTTGCTCTGCTCGTCGTCGGTGAGATCGTCACCGCGTAGGGTCCAGAGGCCGAAGATCAGGAACGCGATACCGCCGACGATGGAGATTGCCGCCGTCGGAAGCGCAACGCCCAGGTAGTGACCCACGGCGACCGAAACCAGGTGAACAAGAGTGGTGGCGACGGTGATACCGCCGAGAACAACCCACCAGCGATAGCGCAAGGCAAACGTCATTGCCATCAGTTGCGACTTGTCGCCGAGTTCCGCGACGAAGATGACGCCGAAACTCAAAAGTATTGCGGCAAGCAAGATTTACTCCTCCGGTCGGTGTGGGTCGGAGGAAAAATGCGAGCCTCCGGCCTGGGCAGGCGCAGTGGGTGCGCTTGTCCGGCCGAAGGTCTCGCCCACCGAGGCCTCAGGACCTTCGGTTCGCCAGGCCGGGTGCTTCGCGATCCGCACATGTCGGAGCGCGTCGAACCAGTATGTCGACACAGGCGATTGGGGGCTACTCCCCTTCGTTGCCACTTACGTTAGCGCGGTCGAAACGAATTGGCAAAGCGCACAGCAAGTTTGGGAGTCCGAACTTATCGCTTACCGAGACCGTCACGAAGCGAGGAGCATGGCCAAAACAGCGGTGTCGGGATCGCTGATCGGATCGATGCCGACGCGACTGATCATGGAGACGACAGTGCCGTCCGGCTCTGCTTCGACCCACGCCGCCCGATGCTCCAAACCCAGGTAGGGAAGGCCGGGAAGTAGTACACATCCCGATGCGCTGCCCTCGCATTCCGGCAGGCTGGGCGTGGTTTCCGACGGTGGGTGCAGCATGATCAGTGCCGGTGGCTGATGATCGGAGAAGCGACCGGGCGTCAGGGCGAAATCGCCCAGCACCGGGCCCTCGGCAACCACCAGACCGACGGTGCCCGGCTGCGGGTCTTCGGGAACGTCCTCGCGAACCCCGAAGACCGTCGTCGTCGGCAACAAACCCGGCATCGAGGCCACTCGGACAGCCAATGCGAGAAGCTGCGCCCACTCCTGGGTGGTGTCCGGCCAACGACCGGAAATGACGAACCCCTGCAACGATCCGGCTGCCTGGAACGGAGAAATGCCTATTGCTTCGTTTCTGTTCATTTCTGTTCCTCCCTCGGTGCTGGGGCAAATCTCGGGCAGACGCGCATGCGTCGGTCCGGCACACCTCGTTGGGTAATCGAAATATGCACCCATTCGGTACTGGCACACAAGACAGGGAGAGTGCCAGCCAGGTTTGCGCTGGTGAGGGCGGTGGTATGCGCAGGCATGACTCTGTCGAAGAACCGTTCTCGGCTGGAAGACCTGGCGACGCAGGCGTGGATCTTCGGATATCCACTGTTGATTGCGGCAGTATCGCGGGATGTCATGACGGCGGTGCCTTCGCCGGTGGCGATGAAAGCCCCGCTCAACCAGTTCGCTTACGCGCGAACGACGCCGGATGCGTCCTTCACCGATGTCGTCTCACCCAATGCGGACACTCTCTATTCGTCGGGCTGGTTGGACGTGTCGACGGAACCGCAGGTGCTCTCACTGCCGGACTTCGGTACGCGGTACTGGCTTGTACCCATCCTCGACGCGTGGAGCGACGTGTTCACGGTGCCGGGATCTCGGACGGTGGGGCGGACCGGAGGACCGTATCTGGTAGCCGGCCCGGATTGGAAAGGCAACGTGCCCAAGGGTTTGACGCTGCTGCGTTCTCCGACGGCGATGAACTGGATAGTCGCTCGCTACGCGACCTCAGGGGGAACGGATCTGGCAGAAGTGCACAGCTTGCAGGACCGGACGCGACTAACTCCTCTGTCGGAGTGGACGGGTGACCCACAGGACTACACGCCCGGGGAAGTGCCGGTGAACCCTGCCGTCGACACGCGCACACCGCCGGTGGACCAGGTGGCCGCAATGGACGGCGAGGCCTTCTTCACCACTCTCGATGCACTTCTCGACGACAATCCTCCGCGTCCGGAGGACACCGAGATGATGAAACAGCTCTCCGACATAGGAATCGGCTCCTCGTTGCCCTGGAAGTCGCGTCCGCAAGAGGTGCGTGATGCGCTCGACCGAGCGGCGCGAACCGGGATGGACGTGCTCAGTGAGATCGCCACAGAGGCCGAGGGCAGTCCGAAGAACGGGTGGACGATGCACCGCGGCTTGGGGCACTACGGAACTCATTACGCTCAGCGTGCTCTGATCGTCTGGCTCGGTTTCGGGGCCAACCTCGACGCTGATGCCGTGTACCCGCACGCCACCACGGACGTCGACGGGAAGCCGCTGACCGGCACGAAGAAGTACGTACTGCATTTCGAGAAGGACGAGCTGCCGCCGGTCGAGGGATTCTGGTCGCTCACCATGATGAACGAGCGACAGTTCTTCGTGGACAACCCGATCGACCGATACGCCATCGGCGATCGAAGCGATCTGGTGTTTGCCGACGACGGTTCCCTGGACATCTACCTCCAGCACGAATCACCTGGTGGCGAGAAGGAGCGGAACTGGCTGCCGGCCCCGTCCGGTGACTTCAACGTTTTTCTGCGCCTGTACTGGCCGAAGGCTGCAGTCCTCTCGGGATCGTGGACCGCGCCCGGTATTCGGGAAGCAAATATCCGGGAAGCAGGCTGAAGGTCCTCTCGCTTCGTACCCGAAGAGCACAACTCGGTATCAGCCGCGCGTTTCGACGGGCGGAAAGGTCACGCTCGCCCTACGATCTGTCGGTATTGCCCTGTTTGAAGAGCTGTTGAATCGGTCAGAGACACCCGCTTGCTTCGGAGGCTACTGATGGTCACGCAGAACCCGTTCGTGCAGTACGGCAAAGAGATCTGGTGGATGATCCTGATCCGCGGAATCTTCGGCGTGATCTTCGGAATCATCGCACTCGTGTGGCCGGGAATCACCGTGGTGGCCTTGGTTTTCCTGTTCGGCATCTACTCCGTTGCCGACGGCTTGATCACGATCGTTCGGGCCATCAGGGACCGTGAACACCTGAGTTCGTGGGGATGGTGGGTATTCACCGGCGTCGTTTCGGTGGGCGCCGGTATCGTCGCGCTGGTCTGGCCCGGCATCACTGCGCTGGTCCTGCTGTACATAATTGCCTTCTACGCCATCATGTTCGGAATCTTCGGAATTGTCGGCGCCTTCAAGATGAAGGCGCTGCCCGGATCCAGTTGGGGTTGGTTACTCGCCGCATCGGTGCTCGCGGTCATTTTCGGCATCATTCTCCTCATCGCGCCAGGCGAGGGCATCATCAGCCTCATCTGGTTGTTGGGTTGGTACGCAATCTTGTTCGGCCTCTTCATGATCGTGGGTGCATTCCAGATCAGGAGCCGGGCAAAGGAAGCCGGTGTTCTCTAAGAAGGGAAAGCCGGCCGTCGCGGCTCCCGCTCCGATCCCCACGCTGTCCGGCAGTGAGAACTGGTCGATCCCTCGTGGTTTGATCGTCCTCCTGGGTCTCGCGGCCACCGTGGTCACCGTCGGTGGAATGAAGGTGTTCGGCGGCATCCTCGGACCGGTGTTCCTTGCGCTGGTGCTGACGATTGCCGTTCAGCCCATTCAGGATTGGTCGCAGCGACGTGGGTGGCCCAAGTGGGTCGGAATGCTCGGCTCACTGGTCACCGTGTACCTGATTCTGCTCGGGTTGGCGGCGTCGTTGATCGTGTCGACAGCCCAGTTGGCGACGATCCTGCCGCAGTACTCCGAGGAGATGACCAATCTCCTCAACGAGGGCCGCGACAAGTTGGCCGACTTCGGAGTGAGCACGGAACAGATTCAAAGCACGCTCAGCAGTATCGATCTCACGAAGGTGGTGGGCGTACTCGAAAGCGGACTGGAGGGCCTGCTCGGCATTCTGTCGGATCTGGTGTTCATCCTCGCGCTGTTGCTGTTCATGGCCTTCGACGGCATGAGCATCCGCTCGCGTTTGCACGTGCTGTCCGAGCAACGTCCCGAAATCTCCTACGCGCTCTCCACCTTTGCCGCCGGAACCCGCAAGTACCTGGTTGTCTCGACGGTATTCGGCCTCATCGTTGCGGTACTCGACGGTGGCGCGCTGTGGCTCATGGGCATTCAGCTACCCGTTCTGTGGGCATTGCTGTCCTTCATCACCAACTACATCCCCAACATCGGGTTCGTCATCGGTGTGATTCCGCCGGCGCTACTGGGGCTCCTTCAGGGCGGGCCGTGGCTGATGCTGTGGGTGATCGTTGTCTACTCCGTTATCAACTTCGTCATCCAGTCCATCATTCAGCCCAAGTTCGTCGGTGACGCCGTCGGGCTGTCGGTGACGATGACGTTCCTCTCACTTGTCTTCTGGTCGTGGGTTCTCGGGGCGCTCGGAGCGCTGCTGGCGATCCCGCTGTCGTTGTTGGTGAAGGCCGTCCTGCTCGACATCGACCCGGCCACACGCTGGGCGGATATTCTGATCAGTGGGCCTCGGGACATGCCGAAGGAGGAACCCGAGGAGCCCGAAAAGCCGGCAACGCCCGCACACTAGGGCTCTCAGTGTTTCTACAAGTTGTTGCTTTATCGTCTCGCCCATGAGCGCCGAGAACACCACCGAAAACTCCCACCGCCGGCCGTCACGCCTCGGTCGACGGCTGGCGGTGGGCGGTGTGGCCGCGATCGTCGCGGCTGCGGTGGCGGGGATCGGGTTCGTGATCTTCGCGGGCGGTGCCGACACCTCGAACACCGTCGCGATCGTGAACGCCGACGCCGGAACCACGCTCGACGGCAAGGAACTTCGGGCGGGCGAGACGTTGGTGGACACCCTGGGCAAGAACGAAGATTTCGACTTCCAGGTGGTCGACAACCCCGACGGCAACTACTTCGCGACGTTGACGGTGCCGGAAGACTTCAGCGAAACCGTCGCGTCGATGTTCGGCATGGATCCACGGCAGGCGAGCGTCGACCTCGAGGTGAAGGGCTCGGATTCGGAGAAGTCGGCCGAGCTGACTCGGGCCGTATCGGCGCAGGTCGGCGCGGACGGCATCAAGGGGCTGCTGGCTCAGACGTCGGCGGCCAGACGCTCGATCGATCAAAACCTCACCACCGCACAGATTCTGGTCGCCGGAACCAATGAGGCCGGAAAGTCCATCGATCAGGTGAAGGCGGGCGCAGGCACTCTGCTGCCTTACCTCGAGACCGCACGCTCCGGGGCTCTGGAATTGATGAGCGTCGCGGATCAGGTGTCCGGTGTTGTCGATCAGGCGTCGGGATCGGCGGAAGAGCTGGCCACGCGCGCTGATTCGCTGGGCTTGACTCTGGGGGAGGCGTCGTCGCAAACCGCGGAACTGAAGACACGAATCGACACGCTGCAGACTGCGCTGAACGGCCTTCCGATCCCGCCTGACGTGACAGCGCAACTGGCCGGTGTGAGTTCGGATCTCGGTGCGCTGAATGCGCAATTGGGCACCGTTCCGGCGCTGTTGGGTGGCTCCGTCGGGCCCGACACGGAGCTCGGTGATCTAGTCCGCACCGCTGTCGGGCAGCTGCAAGGCGCGAGCGATCAACTGAGCAGTGCTGCCGGACAGTTGAACGACGGCCTCATCCCGATCGCCGATCAGGCGCCGCAGATGCTCGGTGACGTGACCGATCAGATCACCCAGGGATTCACGACGCTGCAAGGAATCGCCAAGTCATTGGTCACGGGCCTCGACGGGGCGAAATCCGGTATTCCCGCGATGACTACTCCGCAGCAGGTTCAGCTGACCTCGGTGCTGTCGGATCCGGTGGCTGTGAATCAGACCAGCGCGAGCAGCGGTGACTCCGGAACTCGCACACTGGCATTGGTCTTCGGAGCGACGACGGTTCTGCTCGGTGGTGCTTTGCTGACACGAACGGCGGCGCCCCTGGTGAGGCGCCGCCGTTCGCAAGAAGAACGTGACTAGACGATCAGACCTGCGGTCTGCGTACGTGCACGGTCGAAGCGAGCCGAAACGTCGTTCCAGTTGACGATGTTCCAGAATGCCTTGACGTAGTCGCCCTTGACGTTCTGGTAATCGAGGTAGAAAGCGTGCTCCCACATGTCGAGGAGCAGCAGCGGCGTGAGGCCGATGGAGATGTTGCCCTGCTGATCGTAGAGCTGGACGATGATCAGACGCTGTCCGATCGAGTCCCACGCGAGGATGGACCAGCCGGAGCCCTGGATGGCGTTGGCGTTCGCGGAGAAGTGAGCGCGGAAGAGATCGAACGAACCGAAGTTGTCGTCGATCGCTGCGGCGAGTTCGCCTTCGGGCTTGTCGCCACCGTCAGCGCTGAGGTTGTTCCAGAAAACGGTGTGGTTGGTGTGGCCACCGAGGTGGAACGCCAGGTTCTTCTCGAGCAGGTTGGCCTGCGCTGCGATGGTGTCGTTCTCACGAGCCTCGGCCAGCTTCTCGAGTGCAGCGTTGGCTCCGGCAACGTAAGCCGCGTGGTGCTTGTCGTGATGCAGCTCCATGATCTTGCCCGAGATGTGCGGCTCGAGGGCTGCGTAGTCGTAGGGGAGTTCCGGCAGCGTGTAAACAGACACGAGGGTCCCTTCTTTGCGGGCTGGTGAGCCCTGGTGCTTTAGAGTGCGTCGATCACCGGTCACGGCGTGACGTCACTCGCGTATGTGCAAATCATTCTTCGGGTTTCCACCCAATAACATTCGTACACCGTCCGCAACAGTCCGGCTCAGGTAGTAATCACCAAAGAATAAAGTTCGGGAAACCGAACTCAGTCCAATCTAAGGGTAAGCTAATATGCGCAAATTCGTCGTAAAGGTGAACGGAACCTTAAACTTGCGCGATGCCCGCACCAGTTTTCCTCCCGGAATCACCAGAGGCGGCCGCGCCTCGGGTGAATCTTCCGGGCGCTGACCTGCTGCGAGCCCTGGCGGTTGCCGCCGTGATCTACTCCCACATCTCTTTCTACGTCATCGACGATCTCGGCTCGGGTTGGTGGGTGATCGACGTCGTCTACGGCGTTTTGATCGAGCCGGCCGAACTCAACCAACATCTCTCTTTTGTCGGCGTCGCGGTATTCATGATGCTCACAGGTGCTCTGGTGACGCGGTCCGCGATTCGCGACGGTCCCGGAAAGTTCTTGACCAACCGATTCAGTCGACTGCTGCCCGCATTCTGGGTGGCAACCGCGATTGCCATTCTTCTGGTCCGCCTCGGAATCAACGGAATGTTCAGCGGTCAGGAAGGTATTTCCGATACCGAAGCGTTGATGAGCTTTTTTCTCGGCGGATTCTTTCTCAAGCCCGAGGTGGCAGTTCTCGGAGTGACCTGGACTCTCACCGTCCAATTCCTCTTCTATCTCGCTTGCGTCGCGGCTCGACCGATACTGCGCCTGCGCCCGATCGTCATGCCGCTCGCCGGTGGTGCGCTCTGCTCACTGGTTCTGCTCTACAACGTCTACGCGCCCTTGCCGTACACCGTGCCGATGCTGTCCAAGATCGCCGCGACGCTGCCTGCCGTCTTCCTCGGCCAGATCATGTACCTCGCATGGGCGAAGCTCGCTCCCGGCCGCTGGCTGATCGTCGCCGTCCTCGTCCAGATGCACGTCATCATCGTGGCGACCCAGTTCCGCGTGTACTGGGCCGGCGAGCACTATCTGTGGACCATCTCGGTAGTCGCCGCAGCGGTTGTCCTCATCGGCCGCTACGACGGCGTCCCGACGCGTTGGCCGGTCGTGACGTGGCTCTCGACGCGCAGTTACGTCATCTATCTCGTGCACACGCTGATCCTGTACCGCGTCGTCGAGAACACTGTTCTATACGTCGGACCGACGCTGGCGTTTGCATTATTCCTTCTGGCCACGGCCGCGGTAGCAGAAATCGGCTACCGGTGGGTGGAACTGCCCGGCGCCCGCGCGATCACGGCGTGGCGAAACAGTCGCTCGCGCGTAGCATCGAAGCATGAGCTGGTACGACGACATTCTGGGACGAGCGTCCGCAAAATCCACGCTGATCGCGCCTGAGGACGCTCTCCCCGGGCGAGAGCAGAAAATGCCGGTACCTACCGCGCACTACGTCAACGGGCATCCGTTGACGCCGCCGTTTCCGGCCGAACTGCAGACCGTCGTCGTCGGCATGGGTTGTTTCTGGGGTGCCGAGAAGGAGTTCTGGCAGCTTCCCGGTGTGTACACGACTGCTGCGGGTTACGCGGGCGGCTTCACTCCCAATCCGACGTACGAAGAGACGTGCTCCGGCCGTACCGGTCACACCGAAGTGGTGCTGGTGGTCTTCGATCCCGCAGTGATCTCGTACGAGCAGATCCTGGCGCACTTCTGGGAGAACCACGATCCGACGCAGGGGATGCGTCAGGGTAACGACCAGGGCTCGCAGTACCGGTCGGCAATCTTCACGACGTCCGCGGAGCAGGAAGAAATCGCTCATGCGTCGGCTGTCGCTTTCGGGGAACGACTTGCCGAAGCCGGATACGGCGCGATCACCACCGAAATCGGTCCGCTGCGCGACTTCTTCTACGCGGAGGATTACCACCAGCAATATCTGGCGAAGAATCCCGGCGGTTACTGCCCGGTGCATGCCACCGGCGTCAGTTGCCCGGTCGGATTGCTCCGTCAGGACCAGGTCCCGGCGCAGACGGACATCCTTCCGCCGAGCGAATAACTGGAACAGGTGTTGGAGGACACATGTGATTCAGCTCGTTAACACTTGCAACTAGATCGAAACAAAGGGAATCTCGATGTAAGAGTGTGTCGTCGAGAGAACTGAGCTCATAATGTCAGGTAGTACGCGAGGAACTGCGTCGCTGCTCCGACGCACCATTCATGTAGGCCACGATCCGATGGTTCGCCGCAGTGATCGGATCGAAGGATTCATGTCCTTCGGTCTGATCATTTTCGCGATTCTTCTGCTGCCTATCGCAGTATGGGCGGGCGCTGCGACGGCCTCGAGCCAGAACGCACTGATCGCCAAACAATCCGCCGAATTGCACAGCATCACGGCGACGACGACCGCAGATTCGACGCAGACCACCGCATCGACAGCCGATTACATTGCGCCGACCACCGAAATGGCCAGCGCGCAGTGGAACTGGAACGGTCAGGTTCACACGGGTGACATCACCGTCGACTCCACGACGCCGGCCGGTACCGAGATCTCTATCTACGTCAACGACAAGGGCGACAAGACCGTAGCGCCGATCACTCAGAGCGCTGCCGACGTCGCAGCCGTGGTGACCGGGGTTTTCACCTGGTTCAGCGTGATGTCCTTGCTGGTCATCGCGTTCATGCTGGTGCGGGTATTTCTCGACCGGTCCCGCTCGGCCCAGTGGGACCGAGACCTACGCGCGTTCCTCGACGCGAACGCGCTGTAGATCCCGGCCCATTTCTCACTGCAGTTGGGGCATGACCTCGCTTGCGACGAGTTCGAGATGATCCAGGTCGGCGAGATCGAGAGTCTGCAGATACACACGCTGTGAACCGGCCTCGGCGAAAGTGCCGATCTTGTCGACCAGCTCCGAAGGCGTTCCGGCCAGACCGTTCTCACGTAGCTCGTCCACGTCGCGTCCGATAGCCTCGGCGCGCTTCTTGATCTCCGCCTCGTCGCGGCCACAGCACAGGACGAGAGCGTTGGAGTACACCAATTCGTTCGGATCACGCTCGATGTCGACGCAAGCCTGACGTACCCGCGCAAAGATGTCCTTCGTTTCCTCGAGGGACTTGAACGGGATGTTGAACTCGTTCGCGAACCGAGCGGCGAGCGCCGGAGTCTTCTTCTTGCCCGTGCCACCGATCAGGATCGGCGGACCGTCGACCTGGTGCGGTTTGGGAAGCGCGGGAGAGTTCTTGATCTGCACGTGCTTACCGTCGTAATCGAACGTCTCGCCCACCGGCGTACGCCACAGGCCGGTCACGACGTCGAGAGTTTCCTCGAGCAGTTCGAAGCGATCCTTGAGCGCCGGGAACGGGATGCCGTACGCCTGGTGCTCTTCCTCGTACCAGCCGGCACCGATGCCGAGGTCCACGCGGCCACCACTCATCTGATCGACCTGTGCGACCGAAATGGCCAGCGGTCCGGCGTGACGGAACGTAGCCGACGTCACCAGAGTACCGAGGCGGATGGTGGACGTTTCGCGGGCGATTCCGGCGAGCGTGATCCATGCGTCTGTGGGTCCGGGAAGGCCGTCGGAATTCATGGCGAGATAGTGGTCCGAGCGGAAAAATGCGCCGTAGCCGAGTTTTTCGGCGGTCTGGGCAACAGTCAGTAGTTGTTCGTAGGTAGCGCCCTGCTGGGGTTCGGTGAATATACGCAGCTCCATGACTTCTACTCTGCCACTTTTTCACTGGGTCGGGACGACGGCACCGACTTGTCCGGCGCCGAAACACAGGGTCAGTCCCGGCGTTGTCGGCGTGATCTTCACGCTGTCTCCGTGGCCGACCAGGCGCACGAATGCCGAGTGCAAACCCTGCGTCACGGGTACGGATACTGCGTCTCCGGCCTCCAACGCAACATCGATCGTTCCGTCGGCGCTCGCGAGGTAATTGAGCTGAACCGTCCATTCCCAGCCGGCCAAGGGACCGTCGAGGGGTAGTTCGGTCGGGCCTTCGGCACGGGTGCCGCAGTTCGGTGTCGTCCCTTCGAGAATCCTTCTCGTCCAGGTCACTTCGGCATCGACGATCTGGCCGCTGTCGTCGATGGTGCGCAGAATCGGAGTGCTGGAAGAGAAGTCGGGGCGATCAGGCAGCGGCGCGAAAACGTTGCTTGCCAAATTATTCGGAAAGGCGACGGGAAGGAGCACCTGGATCGCGACGGGTTGCTCGAGCAGTGGAGCATCCTGATTCTGTGACAACGAGATTCGCGCATTCGCGAGGTAGCCGCGAGTCGGGTTCTCGCGCCAGATGTCGACGAACGTGACGGTCGAGACGAGCGAACTGACAACGAAGAGCACCGACAACCCGGCGGCGACTGCGACGGGTATCCGAGACGGACGCCGCCGAGGCGCAGCGAGTATCAGGGCGGCGGCGAGGGCGAACACCGTCGCCGAATCCGTGAAGTAACGCAAGGTCTGCGCCAACTCGTAGGTGGTGTCGGCGTCGGATCGGGTCGCGGTCATCGCCACCACGGAGGCCAGGAAGTACAGAGTGGCGGAGGCCCAGATCCAGGCAGCGCAGCGTCGGGCACGCACTGTCATCACTACCGTCGTCAGCAGCATTGCCCAGGCCGCGACTACCAAGGCCGTCGGTGGATCGGCCCAGGCGGGGCTGGGGATCCACCGCTCCCAGCGCCAGGGGCCGCCGAGAAGAGTGGGAAGCATCCCCAAAGACGTGCCGTGATGCAGCAGTTCGGTGGACATGGAACGGCCGTATCCGGTGATCGGTGATTCGACAGTGGTCAGATACACCGGAATCCAGATCGCGAGCACGGCGGCGCAGGCCGTCCACAGG
Organism: Rhodococcus sp. KBW08; assembly: GCF_003852455.1. Classification (NCBI taxonomy): domain Bacteria; kingdom Bacillati; phylum Actinomycetota; class Actinomycetes; order Mycobacteriales; family Nocardiaceae; genus Rhodococcus; species Rhodococcus sp. KBW08. The sequence goes on along the minus strand of NZ_QAJJ01000005.1, from coordinate 167,341 downwards.
CGTCGGCACTTCGTGATCGCACTTCGTATCGGCGTTCCTTCACCTTGTGTGCGTAAGTACAGCACCAGGAAAGCGAGTGCCACGAACGGAACGAGCACCGCCTTCTCGAAGAACAGCAAGGAGACGACAAAAACCGCGGTGCCCGAGAACACGTAGCGCACATGCCCGGTGCGGTACAGCTTGATTGCGTCGCCGCATGCCCAGGCCAGCGCAATCTGGAGCGGCAACGCATTGAGCGCGGCTGCCCACCACGAGAACGCCGGAAGCGTCAGCGGGACGAAGAGATACAGCATCAGCGGAATCAACAGCGCCGGTCGCCAACCAAGGACCAACCGAAGAGTGCGCAGAAGCGCCAACGACGCCGCGGCCTGACCGATGACGAGCAGTGCCGCCGACAGCGCCCAGTTGTACGGCGCGATGCGGGTGATCAACCCGGTGAAGAAGAAGGCCGCGGGCATGAAGTGACCGTCGTGGTCGTAGAGCAGGAGTTCGCTCGAGAAGAGAGGGAAGCGTCCTCCTCGGCCCATCAAGATGAGGTCGTCCCAGTAGAAGTAATTGCTCGCGGCAACCCAGGCACGAATGACGAGCTGACATCCGATCAACACGAACGCGAGTTGCGCGACCCGTTTCGGGGTGAACGTCAGAGTTGGCTCGGGCTGTGGAGAAGTCATCGACGGCCATGCTTCCAGGTGTGTCAAAACCGGTCTTCGACAAAAAGGGGATAACGGTCTTTTCTGTCTTTTCGGGAGCAATTTCTGAATGCATTGTGAACTTTGCCGGGATAAATGACGCCGACGCCCAAAAGTTCACTGACCTGCGGTGTCAAATTCATCCTCGAGCCTGTGCATCGTTCGCTAACACCTGTCAGCAAATTCTCAGGGTCTTGCCCGTGACCTGTGGATAAAGCCCGTTTCATTCATCCAGAACTGTGGATGAACCTGTGGAAACTGTGGATAACTCGAGTTTTTAAGTGGCGGAGGTCACATTATTCGAACAATGCAGGTGAACGGGGTGGAGGTTCGATCACAAATCGGGAGTGAATCCATTTGCTGCCGTTACCGATACGGCGTGACAGAATCGAAGTTGTGAGTGTCGTTCAGGTCTGCGCCCGATGCGCCGCGCGCTGGCCCGTCCTCGGCGGCCCAACGCTGCGCAACGGAGTCGGCGGCCCGACTCAGTGGTGCCCGCGCTGCAGCGGCGTCCTGCTGATCCCCACCCGCACCGAGATCTACCAACCGCCCAACCGTCGTGGCTTCCGCTGGATCGCGCGCTCCCCGTCCGATCCACGCGGAGTAGGGGACGCACCAGTGCGTCGTAACCTCGCCACGCCGCGATACGACGCCGTCCCGCAGTGGGGACTCCACGACGTCGTCGACACCGCACCGGTGCCGCCCTCGCGTGCGGACCGCATGGCCGACCGAGTCGGGCCGCTGCTGACGCTCGCGACCATCTTCTACGGACTGGCTGTGTTCGCCGAACTGGGCAGATACGCGATCCTGGTGCGTAACCGCACCACGCTGATCCCGCAGTGGCTGCTCACGGTCTCCGACGCTTCCGTCTACTTCACTCAGCTGGGTGGACTGCTGATCTCCGTCTTCGCGGCAATCGCCGCTGTGTGCTGGCTGCTTCGTCGGCGTCGTGAACACTTCGCGGGTGCCCGTGAATCCGATCCGCGCACAGCGTCGGAAGTGGTCGTCGGCTGCGCTGTGCCGATCCTCAACCTGGTGATGCCGGCCGTTTATGTCCTCGAGTTGGTCCGCCGCGATCCGCGCGGAACACTGCTGGTGAAAATCTGGTGGGGTTTCTGGGGATTCAGCGCTCTGTTGCTGGTGGTCAACGCGTACTGGCGATCACGCCCGGGCATTCAGGCGATGGCCGACGGGGTACTGCTGAACGCCTTCATCGCCCTGGTCGCTGCCGTCACCGCGGCGTTGACGCTCGTCGTGATTCGCCGGATCGAGCGCAAGAGCTGGCGCGGCGAACCCGAATCGGAAACCCGATGGGTGCCAGTGCCGCGCTCGGTGCTGGAAGAGAAGTCGGTGCTGGATGAGAAATCGGTGCTGGAAGAGAAGGAGACCGCTGCCCTGTGAGTCCAGATCGTCGCGGTCCACTCGTCGTTGCGCACCGAGGTGCGTCGGCTGCGCTGCCCGAGCACACCCTCGCCGCGTATGAATTGGCGCTGGAGGAGGGCGCCGACGGGCTCGAATGCGACGTCCGGCTCACCCGCGACGGACACCTGGTCTGCGTTCACGATCGCAAGGTCGACCGAACCTCCAGCGGCACGGGGATCGTCAGCGAGATGACGCTCGACTCGCTGAACGCTCTGGACTACGGGTCGACGAGCGAACCGGCCGAACTGCTGACTCTCTCCGACCTCATCACCCTCGCCTTGGATTTCGCGCGCCCGGTGAAGCTGTTCATCGAGACCAAGCACCCCGTACGGTTCGGCGGCTTGGTCGAAGCAAAACTTCTCGCGGAATTGCACCGCTTCGGGATCGCGTCGCCGCCGTCGGCCGACCACTCTCGCGCTGTCGTCATGTCTTTCTCGGCTACTGCCGTCTGGCGAGTGCGTCGTTCGGCGCCGCTGCTGCCGACGGTCCTGCTCGGTGACGCGTCGCGGTACCTCGGCGGTGGTGCGTCGACGGCTGTCGGCGCCACGGCGATCGGGCCGTCGATCAAGGCGTTGCGTGAACATCCCGATCTGGTCGATCGAGCTGCCGCGGCGGGGCGCGCGACGTACTGCTGGACCGTCGACGACAAGGCGGATGTGGACCTGTGTCGTGAGCTCGGGGTCAGTTGGGTCGCAACCAACCATCCCGGGCGCACGAAGCAATGGCTGGGCAGCGTGTAGATTTTGCCCTCGTGGCCAAGAAGAGCAAAAGAAACAGTGGACCGAAGCAGGGCAGCGCACGCGCAGAGAAGCTGGCGGCACGCCAAGCAGAGCGTGAAGCCGCTGCCGGCGCAGTGAACCGCCCGTTCGAGGGCCTTGCCGCCGAGTGCGATCTGGTCGCGCTGCGCGAATTCGTTCCGTCCGCCACGGCTCCGTTGCCGGTCATCGGCTCCGACCGTCCCGTCACGTTGGCGACGGTCCTCCCCGGCGCTGTTGCCGCACTCGTTCGCGACGAGGGCGAGACGGCCACCGGATTTGTCGGTGTGCAGGTTCAGGCGCACTCTGCCGACCTCGGCGCAGACCTCGCGGCTTCGGTGAACTGGATCAAGGACGCAGCCCCCGGCGACGCGCTGTCTGCCGCGAACCCCGATTCCGAGACACCCGCAGTCACCGAGGTTGTCGATCCCTCGGCTCTGCTCGACATCACGGTGCACCAGGACTTCAACTGGTGGATCCCCGAGGGCGTCGAAACCGATCCCGAGGTTGCCGCCACCGTGCAGCACGCCAACTCGGCGATCATGCCGTCTGCACGCCTCGAAGGTGACGGCCTCGTTGCCGCGTGGTGGGTCGACGCCGGAGAGAAGGCGCACCTGCGTTGGGTTCGCCCCGAGAGCGAAGACGATCTGATGCTCGCGCTGGCGCGCGTGCACGCGACCGGTGGGCTGCACCTGGGTGAGGGCTCGCGCTACGCAGGCTCGTTCCGTACCCACGGCCTGTTGGTCCCGGTCTTCGACCTCGACCGCGAAAAGCATGCAAACGAGTGGGTAGCGGCAACCGTCGAGCTCGGTGAGCGTCTTGCCGAGGCGCTGGCCGTCGACGCTCCGCTGAACTCGGCCGAGTTGCGCTCGCGCGACGGCCTGCGCGGACGCCAGGTCACGCTGCGCTGATTTTTTCGCCAGAACTATAGGCGTTACGCAAAGTTACGGTTAATGTTGGCGGCATGACTTTGTCGCACGACATCTCCGGTAGCGGTCCCACGCTTGTGCTCGTCCATGGCATCGTCCATCGACGGCAGGCGTGGGATTCGCTTGTGGACCAGCTGACGCCGTACCGCCGCGTCGTCACTGTCGACCTGCCGGGTCACGGAGAGTCGCTGCTGCCCGAACTCGGCCCGGATGTCATGGGACAGCTGATCGACGATGTGAGCGAGTTCGTCAAGGAGGTGACTCCGGCGGGGGAGCGCGCCCACGTCGCCGGAAACTCACTCGGCGGATGGATTGCACTCTCGCTGGCAGCGCGCGGTGACGTCGCGTCGGCTACAGCTCTTTCGCCGGCCGGGTTCTTTGTCAATCACCTCGATCAGGTGCGTGCGATCAACACGTTCCGTGCACTGCGCAGCACGGCCAAGCTCATGGGTGATGGCCTGCCACGCGCATTGCGGTACAAGCTGATTCGCTATCCGGCGCTCGCCGCGTTCTTCGCTCATCCGAGTCACGTCGGTTATGCGGCGGCGTTGGCCGACTGCCGTTCGCTCGTGTCCAACGAACTCGTCGATCTCGGTCTCGAGATGGACTTCGTGCTGCCGCCCATCGTGGATCCCACTGTGCCGGTGACGGTTGCGTGGGGTCGACGCGATCTCATTCTGCCCGTGTATCAAGCGCAGCGCGTGAAAAAGCCGTTCCCGCAGGCGAAGTTGATGGTTTTGCCCGGCCTGGGGCACGTACCGATGACAGATGCCCCCGAGCTGATCAGTTCGATCCTGCTGGCAGGAAGCGAACCGTTCGGCTCGAGGGCGAAATCTGTGAGTGCTGCAGGCTAGATGGTTCCGCCCGCTGCGTTCGGCGCACCAGTGGTGTCACCGACGGTGCTCATCTCGCGGGAAACGAAATCTTCGAGGTCGAACAGGTTGGCGCCTGCGCGGTCCGCGATGGTGAGAAGTGTTGTCATGCTTGCAACTTCCTCGACCTGTTCCTTGAGGAACCACTGCATGAACTGCTCGCCGAGGTAGTCGCCTTCTTCGCGGGCGGTGCTCGCGAGCTGGACGATCTGCTCGGTGACCGTCTTCTCCTGCGTCAGCGCGAGAGCGATGGGCTCACGAGCATCCTTGAAGTCGGCCTTCGCAGCGTCGACGCCGGTGAGTTCGACGTTGATGTCGCGATCGAGGAAATACTGAACGATCATCATGGCGTGGTTACGCTCTTCTACAGCCTGCTTGTAGAAGTGCTTTGCCAGCTGTGGCAGATCAGCATTGTCGAAGTAAACCGCTGTCGCGATGTACTGATGCGAAGCGTTGAACTCGTTGCGAATCTGGTCTCGGAGTAGTGCGTGGAATTTGGTCATGTGAGTCTCCCCAGAAGTCATGAATTCCAAGATAGTGCAGGTCAGGGGCCCTGTCACCCCAGTCTGACCTTATTGTGGTAAGCGTTCCCAAACTAAAGAAGACCTAATTTCTCTTCGAATTCGGTGCGGTTATCCATTGGTGTGAAATCGAATGTTTCATTGAGAAATATCCTTTTCACCAGGCGAGTTCCGCGCATTTACCGTCACTTCCCTGTAGTTCCACCTGGACGGTGGCATGCCCCAGTTCGAAATCCTCGGCCAGCAAGGTTTGGGTGGCCGCGAGCACGGTAGTGGGATCGGCGTCACTGACCGCGGTGACGTGAACGGAAGCAACTTCCATCCCCGAGGTGAGTGTCCAGACGTGCAGATCGTGTGCGTCGAGGACTCCCGGGAGTGCGTTGATCTTCTCGATGATCGAGGTGACGTCGATGCGATCGGGAGCCTGCTGGAGCAAGATGCGGACGGCATGGCGGCCCAGGTTGAAGGCACGTGGCAAGACGAAAAGTCCGATGGCGACGCCGATGACGGGGTCGGCGTAGCGCCAACCGAACGCGAGCGTGACCAAGCCGCTGACCAGGACGCCTATGGACCCGACCATGTCTGCCATGACCTCGAGGTAGGCGCCGCGGATGTTGATGCTTTCCTTCGCACCGCTGCGGAGCATCAGGAAGGCGATGACGTTCATCGCCAAACCGACGACGGCGACTATCGCGACGGGCAGGCCGGGGACTTCGGGCGGATCCGAGAAGCGGCTGGCCGCCTCGTAGAGCACCCACCCGGCGACTGCGAAGAGCAGGATCGCATTGGCCAGTGCCGCAAACACTTCCGTGCGATACATGCCGAAAGTGCGGTCGGGGCGCCGAGCCGCACGCTGTGCGACGAGGATTGCGGCGAGCGCCATGAAGATGCCGAAGATGTCGGTGAAAACATGCGCCGAGTCCGAGAGCAGTGCCAGCGACGAGGTGAAGAGGCCGACCGTCACCTGCAGCACGAACGTCACCAACCCGAGGCCGGCGGCGATCCACAGTTTGTTGACATGCTTGCCGCTGTTGCTGGTCGCAGCTTCGGCGGGGGAGATTCCGTGCCCGTGCCCGTGCCCGTGTGACATCGAAGGTCCTTTCGTCGACGTCAGCCTAGACACATATGCATATATGCGCAATAGTGCATGTCTTAAAAACTATGCAACATAGTTGTAAGGTTGCGGCGTAGACCTTCATTTGCCATCGACGCGAGGACCGAGAAGTGGGAAGACATCGAAAATCCGAGCCGATCAGACCCGGCGGGCGCATGGCTGCGGTTTCCGTGGCGACGGGCGCAATCCTCGCGTCTGGCACATCGATCGGGCACGCGTCGCCGCCGCCGGTTGCAGTCGAGGATGCATCTGCGGTGTCGGTGCCGGAGATTCTCGACCTTGTCCGGACGACGGATCTTGCCGGGATAGCCGAACAACTCGGTAAGACGAGACAACTCGAATCCGAGCGGGCGGTGTTCGAGGCCGAAAAGCCACAGGTGATGGCCCCCGTCAGCGGGACGATGACGTCCAACTTCGGTCCACGCTGGGGAACTACCCACTACGGTCTCGACATCGCGAACGCGATCGGTACGCCCATCGTTTCGGCGACCGACGGTGTCGTGCTCGAATCCGGACCCGCCGCGGGGTTCGGGCTCTGGGTCCGCATCCAGCAGGACGACGGGACCGTCGGCGTCTACGGACATATCAACGAGGCGCTCGTGGTCGCCGGTCAGAAGGTGCGGGCGGGTGAACTGATCGCGACCGTCGGCAATCGTGGACAATCGACGGGACCACATTTGCACTACGAGGTGTGGCAATCTGACGGGCAGAAGACTGATCCGCTCGCGTATCTGAATTCCCGGGGCGTGTCGTTCGGGGAGAAGACCGCGGGCGACTGAAGTTCTGTCACGACGCGATGGAGGAGCAATGCAGGGGCTGGGCGGACTCGAAGCCGAGGTCATGGATGTGCTCTGGCAGTCCGACGACGCGCTCTCGGTCAAAGATCTGGTCGAGATCTTGGGTGAGCGCCGACAACTCGCGTACACCACCATCCTGACCGTCGTGACTCATCTCTACGACAAGGGGTGGGTGAGTCGTGAGAAGAAGAGTCGCGCCTACTTCTATCGGCCGAGTCGCAGTCGTGAAGAAGCCACGTCCAGGGCTTTGCGCGAATTGTTGGACAGCAGCTCCGATTCCGCTGCCGTGCTGCTGCACTTCGCCAAGACCATGACGGACGCCGAGAACGAGGCCCTGCGCCGGGGTCTTTCCGGGGAAGGTGCGCAATGACATTGGCGTTGCCGATGCTTCTCGGTGCGGTGTTCGTGGGATTCCTGGTTCCGAGAGTGCTGCGAGCGGTCTCCTCGGCGTTGTCACCGACAGTGCTGCTCGCGGCATGGCTCGGCAGTATGGCGTCGGCGCTGTATCTCGCTCTCTCCGCGGTCTTGGTCCTGGTGTGGCCGAGCCACGCGCCGGTCGAGGGCCTGGTCGACGGTATCGCTAGGTGTTTCAGCGCCTTCGCGCACGGCACGAGCTCGTGGGTGGGTGAACTGATCGCCGGCACAGCCGTTGGCGTGGTCGGTTCGATCGGTGTTCGGATCGTGCTCGCCGGACGTAAACAAGCGCGTGAGCACGCGAGGGTCCGGGATTTCCATCGTGATGTTCTCTCGATCGTCGCGCGCCGCGACAACTCGGAGTCCGACGTGTTGTGGTTGGATCATCCGCTGCCGATGGCGTACAGCGTCGCCGGAAAGCCTGGATTTGTCGTTGCGACGCAAGGCTTGTCATCTGCCCTCACGGAAGGTGAGCGTGACGCGGTCCTGGCGCACGAGCGCGCGCACCTGAGCGGCGGTCACCACCGAATCGTCGGCGTGTGCGAAGTCTTGGCCGCTGTTCTTCCGCGAGTGCCGTTGTTCGCGGCGGCGCCCGCTGCCGTCGGTGCGATCGTGGAACTGTCGGCCGACCGGCACGCTGCCCGCGTCACCAGTCCGGCTGCAGTGCGTTCCGCCCTTGCCGTGGTGTCGAAATCGCCGCTTCCTCAGCCGGACTGGAGTTTGGGCGATCGCGGCGGTGCGACCGCGGTGCGATTGCGTTCCCTCGACAACGGCGAGGTGGCGTCGCCCCGGCGACTGACCTGCGCCGTGGCGGCGTGTGTGCCGGCCGCTGTCACGACGGCCGTTGCCGCAGCCGCGACGGTGGCCGTCTCCGCGGGTATCTGCGCTGTTCTGACCTGATCATTCTCCCAAAGCCGAGTCGATCTGGGCTTTCAGATCTTCGTAGGTCGGCATCTGGTCCAGCTTCACGTCATTCAGAAAGAGGGTCGGCGTGCCCTGGACGCCGAGGCGTCGACCTTCCTCGAAGTCTCGCTCGACCCGCTCGCGGACTCCGCGGCTGCTGAGGTCGGATTCGAATCGGGTCATGTCCAGGCCGAGATCTTGTGCGTAGGAGCGGAACAGCGCCTCCTGCGATTCGGCGGATTCACCCCACTGCGACTGAGTCTCGTACATCCGTTGATACATCTCGACGAACTTGCCCTGGCGAGATGCGGATTCGACGACCTGCGCCGCGAGAGTGCTGTTGGTGTGACTCGGAATCGGAAAGTATCTGATGCCGAAGGTGATTCGATCCTCGTACTCGGCTCTGATTCGCTCCATCGTCGGGTACAGCGCGCGGCAGGCTTCGCATTCGAAGTCGAGGAACTCGACAAGATTCACCTTGCCGTCGGCGGCCGAGGTCAATCGGTACGCGTCGTCGGTGAGGACGGCGGTGGATTGTGCCGCCCGATCGGTGCTCTCGTTGTCCGCCCTGATCGGATCGATGGTGATGAACGTGATCAGTGCTACCGCGAACACCGCGATCAGGGCGGCGGATATCTTCATGCTTCTGGACACTGCTGTGCACCTGGACCTTCCGTCGAATTCCTAAATACTATCCAACATAGTAGTTAGGTGTAGAGTCGACGGTACCCGCATGGAGACGAAGGAGGCCCCCGCTGGTGAAGCGTTCGTGAATGACACGCCGCCGCCGTCGATCGGGCAGATGCTGGAGTGGGATACTTCGGCCCTCCCGCTTCTTCCTGTGCTGGGAGTTGTTCTTGCACTCTGGTATTGGACCGGCGCTCAGCGAGTTCGCGCGAGTGGGCGACCATGGCCGTGGCATCGGACAGCGTGTTTCCTGGGTGGATGCCTGCTGCTGATCGCGGTAACCGGACTGAAGGTCGAGAGCTACGGCTACGAACTCTTCAGCGTCTGGATGTTCCAACACCTGACGCTCTCGATGGCGATCCCGCCGCTCTGGGTACTGGGCTCGCCGGGACTGCTGCTACTGCGTTCGACGCCGCACCGAGGGATGGGGAGAGGCGTTCTTGCGCTTGCCCTCTCGGCATTGCGTAGCCCGCCGGCGCGGTGGATACTGCACCCCGGGTTCACGATCCCGGTATTTCTGTTCAGTTACTACGGGATCTACCTGTCGCCGATCTTCGACACCGTCTCGGCGGTACCGGCCGGACACGTCTCGCTCGAGATCTTCTTTCTCGCCAGCGGTCTGCTCTTCATCATGCCGGTGCTCGCCACCGGCCCACTGCCGGTGCGACAGAGCTACCTCGGCCGGTGTTTCGACCTGTTCGTGGAGATGCCGCTGCACGTGTTCATCGGCGTCGTACTCATGATGGCGACAAAGCCGCTGCTGACCACGTTCGTGGATCCGCCTCCGGAGTGGGGCGTGGACGTGATGCAGGACCAGCAGTTGGCCGGCGCCCTCGCGTGGTCGTACGGTGAGCCCGTCGCGCTGGTGGTGGTCGTGATCTTCGCGATGCGCTGGAACCGCGACGACAAACGGATGAATGCCGCCTTGGACCGTCGCGCCGAGATCGACGGCGACAGTGATCTGGAGGCGTACAACAATTTCCTCAGATCACTGAGCGCCGTCGAGCGGCCAGAGACTCGGTAGCCCGGTGGTCCTCAGACGCCGACGCCACCGGCGGGCGTCGGCGCCATTGCGTCGGCAGCGGCCGGGGTGTTCATCTCGCGTGCGACAAACGTTTCGAGGTGGAAGAGGTTGTCGCCGGCGCGGTCGACGATGGTGAGAAGTGTTGTCATGCTTGCAACTTCCTCGACCTGCTCCTTGAGGAACCACTGCATGAACTGCTCACCCAGGTAGTCGCCGGTATCGCGCGCGGTGCGCGCCAACTGCGTGATCTGCTCGGTGACCGTCTTCTCCTGCTCGAGCGCCAGTTCGACCGGGGCCCGGACACTGTCGAACTTCGTCACGACGTCGTCGATGCCGGGCACGTCCACGTCGAGGTCGTTGTCGAGCAGGTACTGGATCATCATCATCGCGTGACCGCGCTCCTCGGTGGCCTGGCTGTAGAAGCGCGCGGCCATCTGCGGAAGATCGTGAGCATCGAAGTACACCGCTACCGCGATGTACTGCTGTGATGCAGTGAACTCGTTACGGATCTGCTGACGCAGCAGAGTGGTGAATTCGCTCGAGTTCTTCGCCTGTGTCATCCCAACAGGTTACTGGGTCGTCGCCGCTGAGCGGGAGCTACTTCTTGTCGAGCTGATCGATGATGAAGCCGAGAGTTTCCGGTCGGTACCCGTAGACGAACGAGTCCGTTTCGCCGACGTACCAGTCGCCGCACTGGAACGAGCTGCTCTTCTCGACCCCCGCCGGCCACCACTGTGCGGACAGCGACGCCGGACGAGCTTCGACAGCAGGTAGTGCTGTGCAAATGTTGTGATCTATCTCTGCGATGTTCGCAGTCATGCGCAGGATGCGTTCGTTGCCGGTGGTGCGGATGACCTCGTCGATACCCGTCGCGCCGGCGGGAACCCAACTCGGCAGTGTGTCGATTCCGTTGGATGTCCGTGCAAAAGAGAAGGTTTCAGTCTTCTTGTGCGCCTTGGAATCGTCGAACTTGTCGAAGGTTCCGGAGCAGGACGTTGCCAGTAGTGCCGCTCCGGCCGAGGCGGCGATGACGGCGACAGTGCGGAATCGGCGGTGCGCTTTATTCATACCTTCACGATATTTTTCGGCCGCCGCTTTCGCGTCCTGCCGGAAAGCGATTTGTTCGCTCGGCCCGTCCTCCCGGGGTACTACCGAAACTCAGGGCGATCACCCGGTGGTGATCAGATCCTGCGGAATCTGCTGATCGTCGGCCAGGGCGTCGAAGAACTGCGAAGCGCGCGCCTTGTCCCACAACAACACGTTGCCCGACCCGTCCACGTCCTCGAAACCGGCGACCGGAACCGTCGTGGTGGTCATCCCGCCGCGAAGCGCCCAGGCGAGTGAGGCCAGATTCCAGATGTGATCGCCCTCGTCGACCTGCAGGGACTTGGCGGTATCGGAGACGAGCGGCCACAACCGGAACGGATTGAGGAATGTACTCGGACTTGTCGCCTTCGACAGCAACGCCGACATGAACTGGCGCTGGTTGTTCATGCGGTCGAGGTCGGCGAGTGCCGTCGCGCGAGTTCGCACGAACCCGAGTGCGTCCGAACCCTTCAGGTCCTGGCATCCGGCGGGGAGGTTGATCCCGGCCAGCGGATCGTCGATCGGCTGTGCGAGGCACACGTTGACGCCACCGACGGCGTCGACGATGCCGGCGAACCCGCTGAATCCGATCTCGGCGTAGTGGTCGATGCGAAGTCCCGTTGCTTCCTCGACGGTCTGCACCAACAAGGGGGCACCACCGAAAGCGAAGGCGGCGTTGATCTTGTCGGAGCCGTAGCCGGGAATCGGAACGTACGAGTCGCGGGGGATGCTGACCATGGTCGTCTTCCCACTCTTGGGGACGTGGACCAGGATGACCGTGTCAGTGCGCTTGGGGCCGGTGTCGCCGCCCGTCGCGAGAGCTTGCTCCTGCTCGGGGGTGAGCCCCTCACGACTGTCGGAGCCGACGATCAACCAGTTCGTGCCCGGAGTATCGGCGACGCGTCCCGCGTAGTCGGGCAGCGCGTCGATTCGATTGAGCGAACTGTCGACGTAATAGATCGCACCGGCCAGCGCGAGCAGCAACACCAACAACGTGATGCCGATACGTTTACCCCAGCTACGACGCTTACGCGGGCGTCGCTGCTTCGGGGGTTCAGGCGGGCGCGGCGGGGCATTCGGCGGGGTTCGGCGCGGCGGCGCGGGTGCGTACTTGGCCTGGCGCTGCGGATCCCGACGGCGGGGGTCGTCCTGGAACGGCTGCGGGCGTTGGGTCGGTGCCCAGTCCTCACGCCTGGGTTGCTGCGGCGCTTGTGGTGGGACCTGTGACCAGGCCTGATTGGCCGGATTCTGCTGCGGTGGACGTCCGTCGCGGCGAATGACCGTCGGCCCTTCCGGCGGCATCGGTGGACGTCGCTGCGGGGGTGGGCCCTGGCGGGGTGGATTCTGGCGGGGCGGGTTCTGCCTCGGCGGCATCGGTCCACGCGGAGGTGGCCCTGGCGGCTGGCGCCGCGGAGGGCGCTGAGGATATTCGGAGTCGCCGGTCACCAGTTCACGGTACCGGTCACGGCAGCCAGGAGACGTGATCGCGCAGGAGGGCGTAACCGATGAACGCCACCATGTCGATGAGCGCGTGGGCGATGATCAGCGGCCACAGCTTGCCGGTGCGCTGCCAGTATCGACCGAACACGAGCCCCATGATCACGTTTCCGACACCGCCACCGAAGCCCTGATAGAGGTGATAACTGCCCCGCAGAAGTGACGACGCGAGCAGTGACTTGTTCTCGCTCCAGCCGAGTGTCCGGAGGCGAGTGATCAGGTAGGCGACAACCAGTACCTCTTCGGCGCCAGAGTTCGCGATCGCGGACAGGACGAGGATCGGAACCCGCCACCAGTGGTCGTCGAGCGCGCTGGCCTGGACGGTGAGGTTGATGCTCAGTGCCTGAGCGACGAGGTAGAACAGCAGACCGGGGAGACCGATCACGGCGGCCAAGCCGAATCCCGGAGCTATGTCGCGCCCGAATCGAGGTTTGGGAGTCAAGCCCGCGGCACGGGGACCGATCCCCGAGCGCCACAGCAGGTAGAGTCCCAGCGCTGCCCACGCGAGAAGCTTTGCAACGCCTAGTAATTGGCGCGCCAGGTCGATCCAGTCGATGGCGGCCCGCGACGGGTTGAGTGCAACCGTCTGATCCGAGAGCGCAACCGGCGTCGCCAAGGATTCGGCGAGCGAGAGGATTCCGGACAATCCGCTGAGCCCGAAGGTGACCAGCAGAACGATGGTGATCTCGATCCGAATTCCGCGTCTGGCGGCGGGATCGAGTTCCGGGCCGGTTCGAACGGGAGACGGCGGCCGTAACCAGGTGCGGACGGTTTCGCGGGCATTCACCCGCGCAACGCTAGCCGTTTGCAGCGCCTCCCGATCGGAGGCCGTTGAGGAAAGGGCACCCGACCAGCATGCGGATGGCGCGGCTCAGCGCGGGAGCGTCGTCGACGGGGTTGGCGAACGGCATCCACACGTCGCGGTCACCGGTGTGATCCTCGACCCGCAGGCGCAGTCCGTAGCGGTCGATGCCGAGTGGGCGAACGCGTCCGGTGCGCATGTACGGGGGAAGTTTGCGCACGAGCAGGTCCACGAGATCGCGGTGGTCTTCGTCGAGATGCTGCAGCCACGCCGTCTCCATTTCCCAGAAGGGATCGGGGCTGGCGTTCAGCAGTTCGTCCACGGCGACAGGTTCTGCCCCTGTCGAGTCTGCGACAACGGCCGAGGCCAGGCTCAGGCGAAGGAGAACCGAGGTGTGGCCGATGTCGAGGAGACCCGGGTGGGGGTGCTCGGATGCGACGTCGTCGGCGAGGACACGCGCCTCGTAGTCGGGCACGGCGTGCAACGAGCCGCGAAGCCACACGAGGGAGCGCACGGGCTCACGCAGTCGCAGTGGTGCGTGATCGGTGATCTCGAGGACGGCAGGCAAGCCGCCGCCACCCGAGTTCCAGGCCAGGGCCGCAGCTGCGGAGGCATGTGGGACTGCAACGACGACGTCACCGTTCGAACGCAGGTGATGCACCGACGTGGCGGTGGGATCACTGCCTTCGATGGCGAGAACTGCGTCCTGTGCGCGCACACAGGCGCTGCGGACGCGTTCAGCGGTGGACGGGCCGGAGCTGGTCTTCGTTGCCATGCTGCCCCCTTGGCGGGTGTTCTCTCGAACTCCATCGGACGATGAGGTAACCCTAACCTAAGGTGCTTCGGTGTGAATCGCAAGACTTTTGCGCAACTCGCGTGGAATCCGTCGACTTCGCCGGGGTTACGGTTTGTCTGTGGCCATTCCTCTCTCACTCGGGCTGCCCGCCCCGAGAAACTCGCGCGGACTCCTCGAAGCACTCTTTCTCCCGGTCGTGCCGGCGTCCGCCCTGATCGGTGCCGAAGCGGCCGGCCGGGTCGTCGTCCGCCTCGATATCGATCCGGAAGAACTGCGCGCGGACACGGATGCGTCGTACGAGGCCGTCCGTTTCGACGTCGACGTCACCACCGACCAGATCGACGACGCGATCGCGCTACGTCTGCCCGCTCCGCTCGCGGTGTACGTCGACGGCGGCGAAGAGGATCTGACGCCGGCCGAAGCGGCGCTGCGCCTGTGTGAAGGTGGACGGATCCCCGGACTCGCCGCCGGTCGTACGCCCACCGAAGTGGCTGATTTCCTCGCGGTACTCGCGCACGAGTCCGTCGGTTTCGTAGCCCGCGCGGCTGACGGCGACGAGGTGATCGCTCTGCTGTGTGGCACCGTCGCTGCACTGCGCGGCGACGACGTGCGCGCCGCGATGGTCGATCCGAAGCCGGAAAAACTTGCCGCCCTGATCCCCGAAGCCGCGTCGGCCATGCGCGAGGTGCTGCTCACGATCGAGGTCGCGGATCTGCCGGCGGTGGAAACGGCCTTGCGTGCCGCGGGTTTGCAGTGACCGGCGTGGGTCGGTGCGTAATCTTTTAGGCGTGCCAAGAATCGCGTATTTCGGTCCGTCGGGAACGTTCACGGAGATAGCTCTCGCCCAGTTGGAGGCTGAGGGCGCGTTCGGCGAAACCGTCGAGCGAGTACCGGCAGGCAGTCCGCCGGCGACTCTCGACATGGTTCGGGACGGCTCCGTGGACGGGGCCGTGGTTCCCTTCGAGAACTCGGTGGAAGGCGGCGTCGCTCCGACGCTCGATTCACTGGCTCTCGGTTCGCCCCTGCAGATCGTTGCCGAAACCGACCTGGACGTTAGCTTCTCGATTCTGGTTCGGGCCGGGACCACCGCCGATCAGGTCCGGACGATCGGGGCTTACCCGCATGCGGGTGCGCAGGTCCGCGGTTGGATTTCCGAGAACCTGCCCCAGGCCGAGGTGGTGTTGGCCTCGTCCAACGCCGGTGCAGCGCTGGATGTGCAGGCCGGAACCGTCGACGCCGGTGTGTCCACGGCTTTGGCAGGTCAGATGCTCGGACTCGGCAGCCTGGCGGACAACGTCGCAGACGTGGGCGGCGCCCGCACGCGTTTCGTGCTGGTCACCAAGCCGGCCCCGGTTCCGGCACGGACCGGTGCCGATCGCACCGCGTTGGTGCTTAACCTGGACAACGCTCCCGGCTCCCTGGTGCGCGCACTCTCCGAATTCGCCGCTCGCGGTATCGATCTGACTCGGATCGAATCACGTCCGATGCGAACGGAATTGGGCACCTACCGGTTCTTCGTGGACTGCGTCGGACACGTCGAGGACTCGCTGGTGGCCGAGGCGATGCGTGCGCTGCATCGTAAATCCGGAGTCCGCTTCCTGGGGTCGTGGGCGACAGCGAATTCGACCGGGCCACAACCTCCTTCGGACGAAGAAGCGATTCGGTGGATCGACGAACTCAAGCATGGAGGGGGAGAACGATGACCGGAAGGCTCATCCTCGTTCGGCACGGTCAGACGGAGGCGAACGTCGCCAAACGCCTCGACACCGCCCTACCCGGAGCAAAGCTCACGCCGGAAGGGTTGGCGCAGGCCGAGACGTTGGGCATCGGCCTTGCTTCGGCGCCGCCGCTGGCACTCGTATCGTCCTTGGCATTGCGCGCCCGGCAGACAGCAGGTTTCGTGGAGCAAGCCGCCGGCGTATCCCTGGACGTGCGGGACGGATTGCACGAGGTCCAGGCCGGTGACCTCGAGGATCGCACCGACGAGGCCGCGCACCGACTGTTCATGGAGACGTTCCATCACTGGCACACCGGCAACCTCGGCGCCCGCATTCCCGGCGGTGAAACGGGATACGACGTCCTGGAACGGTACGTCCCCGTCGTCAATGCGTTGCGGGAAGAATTTCTCGAAGGCTCACGCGACGGCGGCGACATCGTCGTGGTGAGTCATGGTGCTGCGATCCGTCTTGTCGCCGCCCAACTTGCCGGTGTCCCCGGTCTGTTCGCCGCCAACAACCACTTGGCCAACACCGAGACCGTCGAACTGTTGCCTTCGGTCGACGGCGGTTGGGAGTGCCTGCGTTGGGGAACCGTCAACCCGCCGTTCGAGCACCGGCTCATCCCCGGTGCCGACGACGTGATGGGCTGACGGCCGGCTTCACCACCAGCCGGTCTGGACGCTCAGTTGGCGCCCGAGTTCCGCGGACAGCGTGCTCACGTAGCTGGCTGTCAGGTGGTGGGAATCGTGATACACCAACACATTTCCCTCCACGACCCGGCACAGTTCCGGTCCGCACACGCCGTCGCTGAGGTCGAGTAGACGGACGTTGGTCAGATCGGCAATTGCCGACGGCGCCGGATTGACGTCGCTGAGCATTTCGGACCGTGGCATCGCGCAGTGATCGGGTGACGTGGTTGTCGCCAGACAGTCGATCGCGCGATAGGCGACGCCGTCGTGGTGCAGCCAGGGGGTATCGCGGATGGCGAGTACGTCGATACCGTCGCGCCCCAGTTCCTGCCACACGTGCACGTACGACTCGGGCGTCACGTCGCCAGGGCCGTCGGAACTCGGCCTGGTTGCCGTCGTGAACACGAAATCGGGTGAGGCGTCGGCCAACTCGGTCAGCACGCCACGGGACCAGTCGACGCAATCCGGATAGTCGTTGTCCGACAACGTCTGCATGGAGTCGACAGTGAGCGGGCAGCCCATCTTCAGATACGTGTCGACGCGGAACCCGTGGCTCTTGCCGAGTTCGTCGAGCGCGGTGAGCCAGTGCTCGGAGTGCGAACCACCCGCGAGCGCGATGGTTCTGTCCGCGTCGGTGTCGCCGTAGGTGCAGTGGACGACGTCCCGCTCGAGAAAATCGGCGATACAGCCGTCGAGCGTACTGGCCGGAAGGTCCAGTGGCGCATCGAAGATCGAGGGAACCATCGACGCCTTGGTCACATCGGTACCGTCGGTGAGCGCGAGTGCGCCGGGATGGGTCGAGAGGTCGAGGGTATCGACCGCCCGCTGGCCCGTCGTCTGACTGCTCGCGTACGACTGCCAGGCGACCGAAGCGGCGAGGACCACGGCAGCAGTGACGACGCAAGCCAGGACGGTGTACCGGCGCGAGCGGCCTCCACGTTCCACCGGAACCTCGATCAGGCGCCGGAGTGCAAGCGCCCCGGCGACGGAGAGAGCGATGATCAGTGCCCCGCCGAGCGGGCCGGCTTCGGGGCGTCCGGTGATCACGAGTGCAAACACCAGAATCGGCCAGTGAATCAGGTACAGCGCGAACGCGAACGAGCCGAGCCACGTCAGGGCAGGATGGGCAAGCGTCTTCGACGTCCAGGGTGTGTCGTCGCCGACTCCGGACAGGATCAGCGCAAGAGTGGCCAGCACCGGTACCAGCGCCCACGGGCCGGGGAACTGCTGGGCACCGTCGAGCACTATGCCGCACAACAGGATCGACGAAAGACCCGCCCAGCCGATCGTCGCTCTGACCGAGAACGGCAGGGATGCGATCTGCCGACTGCGCGTGCTGGTCATCAGAACGGCGAGCAGACCACCGAGGGCCAATTCCCACAACCTGGCACCGGAGTCGTAGTACGCCCAGGCTTGGTGACGTGAAGATTTGGCGAGTGCGTAGAGAAAAGATCCTGCGGTCAGAATCAGAAGGGTGACCGCGAGTGACGGGCGGAAATAGTTGGGATTCACGCGTGAAGCCACATAAGCGATCACGGAGACGAGTGCGATGGCCAAGAGGTAGAACTGACCTTGCACGGCCATCGACCACAGGTGCTGCAGGGGAGTGACCGAGCCGTCGGCGGCCAGGTAATCGCTTGCGGTGCTGGCGAGCTGCCAGTTCTGGAAGAAACCGAGCACCGCGATCAGTTGATCACCCAGATCGGCCCAGCGTGTGCGTGGCAGCAGCAACGCGGTCCCCAGTGCGGTCAAAATGCTGACCACCGCGATCAGGGGGAACAGCCGCAGAAATACCCGCCGCAGTGCCGGTAGCGGATTCAGTGAACCCCCGGCTTCGGCGCGACGAACCAATGAGCCGACGAAGAAGTATCCGGACAGAACCAGGAAGACGTCCACCCCGCCCGATACCCGTCCGAACCACACGTGGAACACGACCACCAAACCGATGGCGAGGCCACGCAGTCCGTTCAGGTCTTGTCGGTGCGGTGTTGTTGCCCGCTCTTCAGCCGGCCGGTCGATAGTGGCGACCGAGCCTTGTTCGCCCGGTGACGACGGTTGACGCGAGAACTGCATGCTGAAGAAAGGCTCCGGGCGTTGAAGGGACGCCCCGAGGTTACCTGGAAGGCTCCCGAGTAGATTCCTCGAGTTCGGTTACCAGTGCATTCACGGCTTGTCGCAGGCGATGGGGTGTTCCGGAACTGATGGACGTCCATTCGGTGCCGTCGGCAGCCCGAGTGGTCGAACCTACGAGTCGGCCGGCCAACGTGTCGTACACAGTCACTGCGCCGGTCATGAGCGTCGTCGCTCCCAAACTGTGTGGTATTCCGACCAATTCGGCGAAGGTGGTACAGGTGACGATGGCACTACCCAGTTGGCGCGCGTCGTCTTCGGGTATCCCGGCGTTGATCAAGGCCGAGGTCACGCTGTCTGCATCCGGGGCGGCGCCGAATGCCAGGCTGAGTATCTCGGTCGGTGCGTTGATCACGGCAATCGGCATTGCTTCGGTGCTGCCGAGCGCGGTGACAACGGGTGACGCCGGTTCGGCGGTGACACTGCGTAACGCGAACGAAGATTCATTTGAAGTTGCTTCGACACAAAGGAATTCGCCCTGCGCGACGCAGAGGCGTGAAATTCTTCCACCGGCATGCCGACGCAGAGCCAACTCCCACTTGGGGTGGGTCAGGACGCGCAGGCGGGCACTGAGTTCGTGATGGATCTCCCCGCCGGGGAGGAGATCGCGCTCGGAGAGCGAATCTGCCGCGGACTGCATCGCCGTACGGTGAGCGCTCGCACTGCCGTGAACCGTCGCGCCACCGAGAACCACGGGAAGCGCATCGAGCCCGAGTCGCTCACGTACATAATCGATTTCGTTCTGTGACAGGGCGACGACAGGCAAATTCCACCCATCAGGTGAGGTGCCGAGGTCCACCATCAACGCTCTGCAGTTTCGAGTGCGCCACCGATCACGGACGGGATGACTGTTCGGCCGTCGGCGAAGTGTTCGAAGTGCTTCAGGTAATCGGGTGTGTCGTGCTTGGTCTCGTCTTCAGGCTGGGCCGCATGACGGCCGCCGGCGATCGGCGCAGATCCGCCAGCGGTTCGGGCCGGATCCACCTTGACGGTATCCGCGGTGCCCTGAACCGGCGAGGTCACGGGGTTCTGGCGTGCGGCGCTCTGGCCGGTGGAGGGATCAGGAACAGCGTGCCGACCGGTGCTGCTGCTCGACGACAAGCCCGCGATTGCTCCGGCTCCGGTAGCCGCGGAAGCTGCGCTGACCTGTGCCGGTGCCCGATTTGCCGACGGGGTGCCGAACAGCGATGGTGTGGAAGCGCCGAGTCTCGCGCCGCCGAGGCCTGCGCCGCCCAGTCCGGTGAGCCCTGCTCCGGCCGTCACGAGGGCTGAGGCGGCAGTGGTGGCGCCCGTGACGGCGGTGGTCGTGGCACTGACAGCGGCCGACGCTCCACCGGAGATGGCACCGGCCTGTGAGGCAGCGGCGGCAAATACCGGGTTGGACACTACGGATGCGACAGCAGCGGTTGCGGCGCGCACGGGATCCGCGACTGCGTCAGCGAGCGTTGATGCCGTTTGCACGACGGACTGTTGTGCGGCGCGCCCTGGGCTTTCGGCCGAAGCGGATGCCCCAGCTGTGGGTTCCGCGATGGACGGTGGTGAGTCGAAGTTCTGCTGCACGGCCAGATGGGCCGTTGCGGCGTCGTATGTTTCCATCGTCACCGCCGCTCGAATCTTGAGAGCTTCTTCGGCAGCCTCGGCGGCAGCGGCACCGCCGACCAGGGCACCGCCGACGGAGTACGCGGCGACCTTGGCTGCTTGAACTGCCGCGATCTCCGCCAAGGACGGCATGGCCAGGGTCGCGACGGTGTAGGAACCGGACTGCACTTGGGCTTTACCTGCGGTTTCTCCCGCGAGCAGCGCGGCAGCGGCAGCTCATTCCTGGAACGGTGCGAACTTGCTCAGTGCGGCATCCGCGGCTTCGCCTGACCACCCGGTGCGAAGGTCCGCCATCACGCGAGAGATGGACGCTGCGGTGTCTGTCAGTCCGGACGAAACCGTGGACCAGGCCCCGGCCGCCACGCCGAGAGGGACCGGCCCGGCCCCGGCGACCAGTGCTGCGGAGTTGGGTGCTGCGCCCCGTGGATACCAGATGACGCCGGTGATGCCGACCATTGTTCTTCCCCCCAGGAAGTGTGACTGTTGTGTCGCGCTCGAAGGTGTCGCGTTCGATTTCTGTCGATCAGATCGGTGCGGCGGCCAGGCTGGTCTTTGTGAGCTGGTCTTCGAGTTCGTAGGCAGCTGCATTCTTGCGCAGAGCGGCCGCAGCAGCGGTGAGCTCCTCGATTGCCCGATCGGTGGACGAGGCAAGGCTGCCCGAGATGGTGTTGAAATAATTGGCCGCGCTACCGGACACTTCTTCGGATCCCGCTGGGAGAACGCGTAGCGTCGGCTGCGCAGTAGAGACGATTCCGCGCAATCGCGTCGCCGCAGACTCGAGTTCCATTGCGGCGGCAACTAGGGCTTGAGGGTCGACGTACATAGTGCCGAACTCCTTCCTGACCAGGGCGGATAAGTGGTCGGGAGGTCGTGCACACAGCCGTCGAAATCCCCCCCGCACATAGTTTGATGCATACCGGCCGCTTTCGGTTCCCCCGAAATCGGACGACTTTGAGATCAGCCCCAGCCGAGTTCGTGCAACCTGTCTTCTTCGATTCCGAAGTAATGCGCGATCTCGTGGATGACGGTCACTGCAACCTCGTGAACAACCTCGTCCTCCGATGCGCAGATGTCGAGTATCGAATCGCGGTAAATGGTGACAGTGTCCGGCAGGTACCCGCCGTAGTGAGAATCGCGCTCGGTCAGGGCGACGCCCTGATACAACCCGAGCAGCCCCGGTTCTTCCTCGTCACGTGCTTCGACAAGCACCACGACGTTGTCGATGGCCTTGGCAAGTTCAGGCGGAATCAGATCGAGTGCTTCGCCGACCAGTTCCTCGAACCGGTCGGGCGTCATAGTCACCGTCATGGCTTACGACGGGGGAGCTGCGCCGGGCAACGGCGTCGGCAACGACCGACCTTCCGGTGCAGCGGGTGGCGGGACCGGGGCGGCGCCGTTGATCAGGATGTCGCCCTTTGCGCTTCCGGTGATCGCGGCGAACCCGCCGGTTTCGACCTCTTTGCCGATCGAACAATTGACGCGGCGGCTACCGGCCAACCAGCTTTCCAGTGAAATGTTGTCCCAGAACAGCGTCAGCGTCTTGTCGCGAAGTGCGTCTGCGGAACCCAGGTACTCGTTGGACGCCTGAGTGCAGACGCCCTCGAGGTAACGGTCCTGATCTTCGACCGACGGCATTGCGCCCGGGAATTGAGTGCCGAGGTCGATAACCGAAATGACCTCGTATGCATGGGGTTTCGCGCAGTCGACCGGATCGGTCGGTAGGTTCTGGTTGATGCCGATGCACGTGCCGACGTCCCACACGTTCGACTGGTCCTGGTCCGCCACGCGGCCCACGAACGGTTGAAGTTCGCCGGTTGTTGTCGAGAACTGCAAGCCGCAACGCAGTGCGCGCTCGCCCGAAGCCCAACCCGATTCGCTCGGGAACATCAGGCCGACGCTGAACTTGCCCTTGGGATCGAATTTCGAATCGAGGTAGGACATGACGATGGGTGTGCAGTGCTCGTCGCGGAGTTCGGCGAATCGAAGGGCGCCCGGGTACCGGGAACCGGGGCCGAACTCGGCGCCGGGGAAGACCGACAGGTCGAGTGGTCCGGCTACCTCGAAGCGGTGTTCAGTTCCGCACTGAACCTTCGACATGTCCGTGCGGTCTCCGCCCGACTCGGTCGCAGGCGTCCAGTTGAGGCAGTCGCCGGCGGCCGCCGCGGTGAAGGCGTCGTCGCGAGTGGATCCCGTCGCTGCTGGACCGCCACCACTGACACTGACCGAGGACGATTCGTCCTTGTTCAATCCACCGGAAATCGCGATCGTTGCGATCGCGGCGACCACCGCACCTACCGCCACGGCAGCCAGGACCCGACGGGTGCGACTCGCTGAGACAGTTTTCTTCGCCGGCGTCCCCTGGGGATCTGCCGGATCTGGCGAATTCTCGATCTTGTCTTCGGACATCGATTCCATCATGCCTGTTGCCGTGGCGATATCGAACCTTCACTACAAAACTCACAAACGCGTCTGTGAGTATTTTGTAGTCATGAGCGAAAACACCCCACTCGATCCCGAGGCTGTCGAGCTGGCGGGCCGGCTCTTCGACATGGCACGGACCGGCGACGCGGCCGGCTTGGCGTCGTACGTCGATGCCGGAGTTCCCGTCAATCTGACCAACGAGAGTGGCGACACGCTCGTCATGTTGGCGGCGTACCACGGTCACGCTGACGCCGTCATTGCCTTGATCGAGCGCGGTGCCGACGTCAACCGGCCCAACGACAAGAACCAGACACCCCTCGCCGGAGCCGTCTTCAAGGGCGAGGACGCGGTGGTGAAAGCGCTGGTGAGCGGGGGAGCCGACCCGAAAGGTGGACACCCGACTGCCGTCGACGCGGCTCGGATGTTCGGACGCGAGGACTACCTGAGTCTGCTCGAATCGTGATCTCCCCCTCTCCGACGTGGACGTGACCGTCGGCGAGCTGCGGTGAGTGGGTAAAGTTCGAAGTCGTGATTGACCTCAAGTTTCTCCGTGAGAACCCCGAAATCGTCCGCGAGTCGCAGCGCACCCGTGGAGAAGATCCAGGACTGGTCGATGCTCTGCTCGAAGCCGATGCGTCCCGACGCGCTGCCGTCCTGACCGGAGACAACCTCCGCGCAGAGCAGAAGGCCTTCGGCAAGAAGGTCGGCCAGGCATCTCCGGAGGAGCGCCCCGCGCTGCTCGAGGGTTCCAAGGAACTGGCAGCCAAGGTCAAGGAAGCCGAGGCCGCGCAGCACGAAGCGCAGGCCGCGCTCGACGCCGCACACCGCGCGATTTCCAACGTCGTACAAGAAGGTGCGCCGGCCGGAGGCGAGGACGACTACATCGTGCTCGAACACGTCGGGGAGATTCCGAGCTTCGACTTCGAGCCGAAGGATCACCTCGAGCTGGGTGAGTCGCTCGGCCTGATCGACATGGAACGCGGCGCCAAGGTTTCGGGTTCGCGCTTCTACTTCATGACCGGCTACGGAGCCATGCTCCAGCTCGGACTGCTGCAGTTGGCGGCGCAGAAGGCGATCGCCAACGGATTCACGATGATGATTCCGCCGGTGCTGGTACGCCCGGAAATCATGGCGGGTACCGGCTTCCTCGGTGCTCACTCGGACGAGATCTACCACCTGCAGGATGACGACCTGTACCTCGTCGGAACTTCCGAGGTGCCCATGGCCGGCTACCACTCGGGCGAGATCCTCGAACTGAACGAAGGCCCGAAGCGCTACGCCGGTTGGTCCTCGTGCTTCCGCCGCGAGGCCGGCAGCTATGGCAAGGACACCCGCGGCATCATCCGTGTCCATCAGTTCGACAAGGTCGAGATGTTCACGTACTGCCGTCCAGAGGATGCCGACGCAGAACACCAGCGTCTGCTCGGCTGGGAGCGAGACATGTTGGCCGCCATCGACGTTCCGTACCGCGTGATCGACGTCGCCGGCGGAGACCTCGGTTCTTCGGCCGCGCGTAAGTTCGACTGCGAGGCGTGGGTTCCGACGCAGGGCACCTACCGCGAGCTGACATCGACGTCCAACTGCACGACCTTCCAGGCCCGTCGCCTCGGAGTTCGGTACCGCGACGAGAACGGCAAGCCGCAGACGGCCGCCACTCTCAACGGCACCCTGGCCACGACGCGCTGGATCGTGTCGATTCTCGAGAACCATCAGCAGGCCGACGGCTCGGTGCGAGTGCCCGAGGCATTGGTGCCGTTTGTCGGCACGGATGTGCTTCGCTG
The DNA here is from genome assembly GCF_003852455.1 of Rhodococcus sp. KBW08. Lineage (NCBI taxonomy): Bacteria > Bacillati > Actinomycetota > Actinomycetes > Mycobacteriales > Nocardiaceae > Rhodococcus > Rhodococcus sp. KBW08. The sequence continues at coordinate 142,695 of NZ_QAJJ01000005.1, read as the reverse complement.
ACACACTGAACAACACAATCAGGGCCGCGGCGGACTCCGTCGCGGCCCTGATTCGTACTTTCGTACTGGTAGGTTTGGAACTTTTTCCGAACTGACGGAAAATCAACTTTTTCCCGCCGATGGGCGTGGTGGCCACCAAAAGCGTTGTCGATAGGCCGCTTTGGCGATAGTTTTGCGTTCAATCGGGTTTCCATACCCTGCTTTTCCATCCCGCGTCTGGTGATACGAGGGTGAGTCCGGGGTGAATTGGACAAGTGTCTTGCCAAAAGTAGTACACGTACTAGTTTTTTCGTTATGTTGTGACGGCGCGCACACGTTTTGTCCGAATCCACTGCTCATGTTTGCCCTTCCGAAGGAAGTGCCCATGCCCCAAATCTCTCAGTTGCGGCGATTCGCCGTGCCCATAACCGGAACCGCCATGGTTGCCGGAATGCTGCTGATCGGGTCCCCAGCCTCAGCAGTTCAAAGCCAATTCAACTTCTCCACCTCATGCCAGGCGAAAGCACTCATCACTGTCGACAAAGTGACTACGAGTTTTGTCACCGTGGATGCCCCCACATCAGTTGCTCCGGGTGAAACCTTCACCATCCGAATGCAATCCAATGGCCAGTCCTTTCCGAACTCGGATTCGGGCGCCACAACAACCAATTTGTCGCGCTTGAAGAACGATTTCGATGTCCCGGCAAATGCCACCTTCATCAGTGCGGCGATCGTGCCCGGAACCTCGTTCAACTTGGAGAACGTCGCCCCCAGTGTCATCCGCATCAACGAGGCTGGAAGCCCTGACGCGGCGGGTCCATATCTCCGAATCTCGGGTAACAACGAGGTGATCGGAAACAGTCCCAGTACCAGCACGAACAGCGAGGGTGGGATCCGCGCACCCAAGACGAAAAAGAACCTCGACGGCAGCACCAACACCAACGGTGACAGTTGGTTCAGGATGCCTGCAATCGATATTACGATGATCGCCGGCGCATCCGGTGTGATTCAGCCGAAGGTCAGAACTGCCGGTGATGCTGCTACATACGGCAACGACAAGAATTTCAATACACAGCTTGCAAAAGCGAGTCTCCTCGGCACGCAATGGGCCCCGACCAGATGCACGCCTCGAGATGCGAAGGGTAGCGCTCTCAACGCTGGTGCAGGTCCGCTCGCGACAATCAGCATTGCTTCGGCTCCGGTCGATGTGGAGACGACGACGTCGCTGTCGGTTCCGGCGACTGCCATCACGGGTACGGCGGTTGATCTGACGGCTACCGTTGCTCCGAACAATGCGGTCGGTACGGTGCAGTTCAAGTCGAACGGCACGGCGATCGGTTCCCCGGTGACAGTCTCCTCGGGTGTTGCGACTCTGTCGCATTCCTTCGATGTTGCTGGTGTACAGAGTGTTACGGCTGATTTCACCGCTGGCGCTGGCTTTGTGAGTTCGTCGGCGTCGGCTCAGACGGTGACGGTCTCCGATCCGGCTCCGGTCGATGTGGAGACGACGACGTCGCTGTCGGTTCCGGCGACTGCCATCACGGGTACGGCGGTTGATCTGACGGCTACCGTTGCTCCGAACAATGCGGTCGGCACGGTGCAGTTCAAGTCGAACGGCACGGCTATCGGTTCCCCTGTCACGGTGACTGGCGGTGTTGCGACGTTGAGCCATGCGTTCGATGTTGCTGGTGCTCAGAGTGTTACGGCTGACTTCACCGCTGGCGCTGGGTTTGTGAGTTCGTCGGCGGCGGCTCAGACGGTGACGGTGTCCGATCCGGCTCCGGTCGATGTGGAGACCACGACGTCGCTCTCGGTTCCGGCGACAGCGATCACGGGCAGCGCGGTTGATCTGACCGCTACCGTTGCTCCGAACAACGCCGTCGGTACGGTGCAGTTCAAGGCGAACGGCACGGCTATCGGTTCCCCTGTCACGGTGACTGGCGGCGTTGCGACATTGAGCCATGCGTTCGATGTTGCTGGTGCTCAGAGTGTTACGGCTGACTTCACCGCTGGCGCTGGCTTTGTGAGTTCGTCGGCGTCGGCTCAGACGGTGACGGTTTCCGATCCGGCTCCGGTGGACGTGGAGACCACGACGTCGCTCTCGGTTCCGGCGACTGCCATCACGGGCAACGGCGGTTGATCTGACGGCTACCGTTGCTCCGAACAACGCTGTCGGTACGGTGCAGTTCAAGTCGAACGGCACGGCTATCGGTTTCCCTGTCACGGTGACTGGCGGCGTTGCGACATTGAGCCATGCGTTCGATGTTGCTGGCGCGCAGAGCGTTACCGCTGACTTCACCGCCGGTGCAGGTTTCGTGAGTTCGTCGGCGGCAGCTCAGACGGTGACGGTCTCCGATCCGGCTCCGGTCGATGTGGAGACGACGACGTCGCTCTCGGTTCCGGCGACAGCGATCACGGGCAGCGCGGTTGATCTGACGGCCACGGTTGCTCCCTCCAATGCTGTGGGTACGGTGCAGTTCAAGTCGAACGGCACGGCGATCGGCACTCCGGTGACGGTTTCCGGTGGGACGGCGACTCTGTCGCATGCGTTCGATGTTGCTGGTGCTCAGAGTGTTACGGCTGATTTCACCGCTGGCGCTGGGTTTGTGAGTTCCTCGGCGGCGGCTCAGACGGTGACGGTCTCCGATCCGACTCCGGTCGACAAAGCGACGAAGACGGTTCTGAGCGTTCAGGGTGAAGCCAAGGTCGGACTCCCCGTCGATCTCTTCGCGACAGTGTCCGAAGATCCCTCGGACGCTCTGGTGCCATCCGGCGGAACGGTCCAGTTCAAGATCGGTGGAGTCGATCAGGGCGCCCCGGTCGCGGTTGTGGACGGAGTTGCCAAGCTCCCGCACGTGTTCGGAGCTGAAGGCACCTTTGCAGTCACGGCTGTATTCAGTGGATCCGGTGTGTTCACGTCGTCCACTGCGGAATCCGTCGACGTCAATGTCACCGTTCCGACTCCGTCGGATGTCGAGAGTTCCACGTCGTTGACGGCTCCGTCTTCGGCAAAGGTCGGCACGTCGGTGCAGCTGAAGGCTGTGGTCAGTTCTTCCGGCGCGACGTCGGGAACCGTCCAGTTCTTCGACGGAACGACTCCGATCGGTGCTGCCGTCGATGTTGTCGGTGGGCAGGCTGTGTTGAGCCACACCTTCACCACGACGGGCAACCATTCGATCACCGCGGTCTACAGCGGAGCCCAGGGCGTTACGGGTTCCACGTCGACTGCGTCGGTTGTGAACGTCGGTAACGGGGGCGGTGACTTCGGTTCGCTCGGATCGTTGTCGCTGCCGTTCGGTTCTTGATTCTCCGATGACGTGATGCCCCTTGCACCCACGGGTGCAAGGGGCATCGCTCTTCGCGAATCGATGATTGGTCGTTAGCGGAACTACCGGCAATTCGCGAATATTTGTCTGAAATTACTGATACAAGTACTACTTTTGACGGGTACTGTACGAGCGTCCAGCTCCATTCCGATTCCGCCCTGTTCGAGTGACCTCCTTCCGTGCGGTTCCCGATCCACGTCTGTTGCTAGCTGAGGAGAGTTCGTGTTGGTGAGAAGAAGTTCCGCGGTTGTGGTGGCGGCGTTGGTCGGTGGCGTGCTGGTGGCCGGCGGTGTTGCTTCGGCAGCTCCGACGTCATCTCCCGCAGTGGAGAACTCGATCGGGTTCAAGCTGGGTTGCGATGGTTACGAGCATCCTGGCTTGGGCAGCATCTCCGACGAATTCCACTCCACGGGCGTGACGATCTCGGCTCCGGAGAAGGTCGTGGCGGGGTCGACGTTCACCTACCGAGTTCAGCCAGGCGCGATGACTGTTCCCACGAGTGGTCATGCGGGGCGTTCGGCGATCAGGTGGACACGGATGAAGTACGACTTCGACATTCCTGCGGGGGTGTCTTTGGTTGACGCTCAGGTAGTGGCGGGTACGTCGTCGAATTTGTCGGGTGCGGCGCCCTCGGTGATTCGAATCAACGACGGTGGTTCGCCGGATGCTGCAGGTACTCACTTGCGTATTGCTGGGAACAACCAGACCGCTGACTCCAACGGCGGCGGTGGAAACGGTCCGAGCACAAGTAAGAACGATGATGGCGGCATCGGCGCGGAGGCTGGAAAGACATTCCGGTTGCCGGCGATCGATGTGACGGTGATTGCCGGTGGTGCGGGTAGCACTGTGCAGCCGAAGTTAAGGGTGACGGATGGCAATTCGGGATCCTTTGATTCTCCGAAAAATGCCTTCACCTTCTTGCAGCGCGAGAAGGACTTCTTCACCGTCGCATACTGGGAGAGATACAACTGCTCACCGCATGATTCACGCAGCGCGGGATTGAATGCGGGTGGTCAGGCGTTGGCCACCGTCAACATCGTCGCGCAAGCCGGGACCACGACGGCAGTGACGTCCGGCGGGTCGGCAACGATCGGTCAATCGACGAATTTGGTTGCGCAGGTCTCCCCGGCACCGACAGGCGGCACCGTTCAGTTCAAGGACGGCGGGACTGACATCGGCGCCCCCGTGACCGTTGTCAATGGCGTTGCCACACTGCCTCATACATTCACCGCGGCGGGAGATCACTCCATCACCGCTGTGTACGACGGAGTTCTCGAGTTCCTGACCTCCACATCGGCGGCGCACACAGTCAGTGTGGCTGCTGCCGATGTGCAGACGACCACGTCGCTCACGGTGCCGAGCAGCGCTGTCGAGCAGACCTCGGTCGCGCTGACCGCAAACATTGCACCGGCAGCCGAAGGTGGAACGGTCCAGTTCAAGGACGGTGGCGTGGACATCGGCGGATCCATCGCGGTGACTGCCGGAGCAGCGACCCTGGATCATACGTTCACCGCGACGGGAACACACTCGATCACCGCGGTCTATTCCGGCACTGCAGGTTTCGGCGGTTCGAGTTCTCAGGCTCAGTCCATTGAGATCTCGAGCTCAGCGCAGAGCACAACCACGACGCTTCAGGTTCCGGCTACGGCAGTTACGGGTAGTGCGGTTGATCTGACGGCGACAGTGGCTCCCTCGAATGCTGTGGGTTCGGTGCAGTTCAAGTCGAACGGTGCGGCGATCGGTTCTCCGGTTACAGTGACCGCGGGTGTTGCGACGTTGAGCCATGCGTTCGATGTTGCTGGTGCGCAGAGTGTTACCGCTGATTTCACCGCTGGCGCTGGGTTTGTGAGTTCGTCGGCGGCGGCGCAGACGGTGACGGTGTCTGATCCGGCTCCGGTGGACGTGGAGACCACGACGTCGTTGTCGGTTCCGGCGACAGCGATCACGGGTACGGCGGTTGATCTGACCGCGACGGTTGCTCCGAACAACGCTGTCGGCACGGTGCAGTTCAAGTCGAACGGCACGGCAATCGGTTCCCCGGTGACGGTGTCCGGTGGGACCGCGACTCTGTCGCACACCTTCGATGTTGCTGGTGCGCAGAGTGTTACGGCTGACTTCACCGCCGGTGCTGGCTTCGTCAGTTCGTCGGCGGCGGCTCAGACGGTGACGGTCTCTGATCCGGCTCCGGTGGATGTCGAGACGACGACGTCGCTGTCGGTTCCGGCTACGGCGATCACGGGTACGGCGGTTGATCTGACGGCGACGGTTGCTCCGAACAATGCGGTCGGTACGGTGCAGTTCAAGTCGAACGGCACGGCTATCGGTTCCCCGGTGACAGTCTCCTCGGGTGTTGCGACTCTGTCGCATGTGTTCGATGTTGCTGGTGCTCAGAGTGTTACGGCTGACTTCACCGCTGTTGCAGGATTTGTCAACTCCTCGGCATCTGCGCAGACGGTGACGGTCTCTGATCCGGCTCCGGTCGATGTCGAGACCACGACGTCGCTCTCGGTTCCGGCGACGGCGATCACGGGCAGCGCGGTTGATCTGACCGCTACCGTGGCTCCGAACAACGCAGTGGGCACGGTGCAGTTCAAGTCGAACGGCACTGCGATCGGTTCCCCGGTGACGGTTGCCGGTGGGACGGCGACTCTGTCGCATTCCTTCGATGTTGCTGGTGCTCAGAGTGTTACCGCTGATTTCACCGCTGGCGCTGGGTTTGTGAGTTCGTCGGCGTCGGCTCAGACGGTGACGGTGTCCGATCCGGCTCCGGCCGATGTCGAGACGACGACGTCGTTGTCGGTTCCGGCGACGGCGATCACGGGCAGCGCGGTTGATCTGACCGCTACCGTGGCTCCGAACAACGCAGTGGGCACGGTGCAGTTCAAGTCGAACGGCACGGCAATCGGTTCCCCGGTGACGGTTGCCGGTGGGACCGCGACTCTGTCGCATGCGTTCGATGTTGCTGGTGCTCAGAGCATCACCGCGGACTTCACCGCTGGCTCCGGATTCAAGAACTCGGTTGCGAGTGCGAAGTCCATTCAGGTCAGTGTTTCCGATCAGGAATCCGTAGTCGAACTGAATATCCCCACTGACGCCAAAACTGGTGTGGCAACCGACTTGTGGGCCACCGTCCGCACTTCGTCGGATGACGCTGTCGGTGTCGGTACCGTGCAGTTCTACGACGGTGGCGTCGCAATCGGCGGTCCTGAAGCGGTGACGGCCGGAGTCGCTGGTCTATCGCATACGTTTACCTCCGCCGGAGCGCACAGCATCACGGCGGTGTACTCGGGTGGAACCGGCGTAGTCGGGTCCTCGGCTCCGGCCCGGACGGTGAACGTTGCGGACCCTGCACCTTCGGATGTCACCACAGAGACTGTGGTGACGGTGCCTACCGATGCCGTCGTGAACAAGTCGGTGACCCTGTCGGCGACCGTGACCTCGGTGCAGAACGGTGGAACTGTGCAGTTCATGGATGGGGATACACCGATCGGTGACGCTGTGGCAGTGGTCAACGGGATTGCGGCGCTCAACCACACCTTCACCACCACTGGTGCGCACTCGATCTCGGCAATCTTCAGTGGCGCAACCGGATTCACGGGCTCGACCTCGACGGCCCAGGCAATTCAGATCAAGGCCGCAACCGGCGGTGGCACGGGCAGCCTCGGTTCAGGCAGCGCTGGTTCGAGCGATTTCCTTCCGTTCGGTTCCTGACCGGAACAGTTCAGGTCGCGGCCCCGAGGCAATAACCCTCGGGGCCGATCGACAGAGTGAACTGCATCGAGCGTGAGTTACCCGTCCCGTCGGTGACGGGCAGCGTGACACGGACGTAGTCGCCTCGAACCGGAGTGACTGTTGCAGCGTCGGCGTCGAAAGACTTGATACCGGCCAGCTGATTCGGATCGAGCTTGAGTGGAGGCTGGCCGGTGGCGCCGGTGCCATCCGGATCCCACGGGCTGTTGCCTGGGCAGATCAGCGGATAGAACGTCTCGACGTCACGGGTGTTGACCGGCCGCCCCGTTGCGCGCGAGAGAAACCTGACGACGGCGTGGGAAGCGTCGGCCGGAGTGTAGAAGTTTGATTGCCCCGCAGGGAAGACGAACGGGCACGCATAGCCGGAAGCGATCTCCGAGCGCTTGGCGGCGACGGAGAGTCCACCGCCGCTCCAGGTGACCGCGTACTGGCCGTCGACACCTGGCGCGGCGATGGCCGTCAAGATGGCAGGCACGTCCGAGTATCGGTCGGCGATCGTCGTGGGCGGCATGGTCCAGCATGCGTTCGTGAGCGCGTCGACGTCCAAAGACACCAGGTCTGTCGCCCAGGCCGCCAGCGCCGGCGCAGCAGCCGGATTGCCGGGCACGTCACCAACCGGAGGTGGCGCGACCGGCGCGGCGGGGGCAGTGGTGGTCGTGGGCGCGAGAGTGGTTGTCGTCGTGGTTTCAGTCGTCGGCGGAGACGGTTCGTCCGTCAGGATTCCCGTCCGTCCGTCGTCCTCACATGCGGTTATCGCCAACGTCATGGCGAGTGCGACTGCCCCCACTGCCGCTCGTCCTGCCGACTTCATTCGTTCGTACGCCCCTTTTGCGACATTCTGACCAACATCCACCCCATAACTGCTGCGGGTCAGATCACGGATTCCCGTCTACGCTAGCGAACTGTGGATCCCGTTTACAGAACAGTCATCGGCATCGCCCGTACCGTCTTCGCTTTCGAGGGCCTGAAGTTCTCCGTCAAGGGAGAGCAGAACATCCCGGCGTCCGGTGGCGCCGTGATCGCGATCAACCACACCGGATACATGGACTTCACGTATGCGGGACTGCCGGCGCGGACCCCCAAGCGCTACATCCGGTTCATGGCGAAGAAGGAAGTCTTCGACAACAAGATTTCCGGACCGATCATGCGGGCCCTCAAGCACATCCCGGTCGATCGCGGGGCAGGCGCCGACTCCTACAAGGCCGCCGTCGATTTCCTGAAACGCGGCGAATTGGTGGGCGTGTACCCCGAAGCCACGATCAGTCGGAGCTTCGAGATCAAGGAATTCAAGTCCGGCGCCGCTCGGATGGCGATCGAGGCCGGAGTGCCGATCGTTCCCGTCGTCATCTGGGGCGCTCAGCGAGTCTGGACGAAGGGCTATCCGAAGCGTTTGGGCCGCACCAACACTCCGATCTCCATCGCCGTCGGCGAGCCGATCGCGCCTTTCGAACCGGCGAGTGAGCTGACGGCGAAGCTGCGGTCGACGATGCAGGAGTTGCTACTCGATCTGCAGAAGAGCTACGACCATCCGGCCGGCGAGTACTGGGTGCCTGCCCGCCTCGGTGGCAGCGCGCCGACGCTCGAGCAGGCCGACAAGATGGATGCCGACGAGGCTGAGGCGAAAGCCAAAGCACGCGAGGCACGGAAGTCCGAAGGCTGACCCATGTCCTTCGAACCCGTTTACACCGCCGTCGAGGTAGTCGCGCGTGGTCTGAGCGGTTTCCAGGGCGTGAAAGTCACCCGCACCGGGACGGAGCACGTCCCGGTGTCCGGCGGTGCCGTCATCGCGATCAACCACACGAGCTACCTCGATTTCATCCCGGCGGCTCTGGCGGTCGGGACCGCAAAACGCAAGCTGAGGGTGATGGCCAAGGCTGAGCTTGCGGACAACAAGGTACTCGGCTTCCTCATGCGTGGATGCGGCGTCATCGAAGTCGATCGCTCTGCCGGAGCGCAGGCGTATCGAGCCGGAGTCGACGCCCTCGAGCGCGGCGAATTGGTTGGCGTCTACCCGGAAGCGACGATCAGCCGGAGCTTCGAGATCAAGGAAATGAAATCCGGCGCAGCTCGGATGGCCATCGACGCCGGCGTGCCGATCATTCCGCTGATCGTCTGGGGCGCCCAGCGGATCGTCACCAAGGGCGGACCGAAGAATCTGGGCCGCAATCATTTCCCGATCTCGGTGGAGGTGGGTGCACCGATCGATCCGGTCGAACCCGCCGAAGCGCTGAGCGAGATCCTGCGCATCGAGATGGATGCGATCCTGCGCCACGTTCAGGACGGGTTCGTGCACGAGCCCGGGGCGTACTGGGTGCCTCGTCGACTCGGCGGTGGCGCGCCGACACCCGAGGAAGCCGCAGCCATGGACGCACAGGAACGCGCGAAGCGGGCGCGCTGAGCGAGACCGTCGTAGCCAACAGGCACAATGGCGGTGTGAGCCCAGACCGTCGTATCAGCCCTGACCGTCCGACCTTGGTCGCCTCCGACGTCGACGGGACCCTCATCGATCACGACGAGTTGGTCAGTGCCCGCACCCGCGCCGCCGTGCATGCCGTCGTCGAATCCGGCACGCCGTTCCTGCTGGCAACCGGGCGTCCTCCGCGTTGGATTTCGCCCGTCGTCGAAGGTTTGGGATACGCGCCACTCGCGGTCTGCGCAAACGGTGCTGTTGTCTACGACAGTTACGCCGACCGCGTCCTCAGCGCCGCGACCTTGTCGGTCGACGCACTCACCGAGCTCTCCGAGCTGGCTCTGGTCGCGCTCCCCGGGGCGGGGCTGGCCGCGGAACGGGTGGGGGAGAGCGCACACGATGCCGCCACTCCACAGTTCGTCAGCTCACCGGATTACGAACACGCCTGGCTCAACCCGGACAACACCGAGATGTCCGAGGACGAAGTGCTCGCAGCGCCGGCCGTCAAACTCCTGATTCGCCGCCCGGGCATGACCAGCACGGCAATGTACGACGCTCTTGCTCCGCACGTCGGTGCACTCGCCGACATGACGTACTCCACCGAGAACGGACTGATCGAACTCTCGGCACCGGGAATCACGAAGGCGTCGGGGCTGGTTGCCGCGGCGGAAAGGTTCGGCTTCGACCTGTCGGGTCTGGTGGCCTTCGGGGACATGCCCAACGACATCCCGATGCTGGGCTTGGCGCGGCTCGGCGTGGCCATGGGTAACGCTCACCCCGAAGCCAAAGCCGCAGCCGACGAGGTCACCGACGCCAATTCGGAGAACGGGGTCGCAAAAGTCCTCGAGCGCTGGTGGTCGTAGAACCCACCAGCGCCCGAGGACGTGTACTGCTCGAGCGTCAGCCGACAGGCGCGCTGTTGGCCATTTCCTGGGCAAAGGTCTCGTTGTAGGTCTTGAGGACCTTCGTGACCCTGCCGGTGATCTGGTTGAAGATCAGCGAACCGTTCTCGAAGTCACTGCGCAAGCCGTCCGGGATCGAGTACTCGTCCGAGATCGGCAATCCGAGTTCACCCGCGTCGGAACCGAAGCTCTGCCACGACTTGAAGATCTCGCCGAGCACGGTGAACACTCCGCCGTTCGGTGAGGTGTAGACAGCACCGTTCTGGAACAGCGCACCCTGGTTGCCGAGCTTCGCCTGCAGAATTCCGGACAGAGCCTGGCCGAGGCGGCCGATTTCGCCACCTTCGGCGATCCACTTCTGCGCGAGCGGTGAATTGTCGGTGATCTGCAGAATCTGGGTGACCAGATCCGGGATCGACGAACCGGTGCCACCGGTGACCGTGTCGACCGGAGTGGTCGGCTTGGGCGCAGGCGTCGACGGATTGGAGGGGTTCGAGGGGTTCAACGTTCCCCCGATATTCGCGGCCGCGATGTTCCGGATGTCGTTCATGTGTGCGTACGCGGCATCACCCGGGCAAGCGGTGTTTCCGACGTCGCGGTGCGCGAAGATGATCGGCAGGTCGACTGCTGCGCCCTGCGGGTACGGCGTGAACTCGGTGCCCTCGGAGTACATCGTCGTTCGGCCCTTCGGGTCGAGGCCGGCCATGCCGAGCTTCCATCCGAGGAACTTGCCGACGGAGTTCAGCGTCGCCTGCGAAGGCTCGACGGTGGAGTAGTCGCCCATCATCGCGATACCGGTGGTGTTCTCGTTGAAGCCGCCGGCGTGTGCACCCTGAACTGCCTTGTCGAGTCCGCCTGCGCGGCCTTCGAAGGTCTGACCGTACTTGTCGACGAGGACGTTGTATCCGACGTCGCACCAGCCGAGAGTCTGTGCGTGGTAGGCGTAGATCGAGCGGACGATTCCGGCCGATTCGGCCTTCGTGTAGTTGTTGCTACCTGCGGTGTGGTGAACGGTCGCGCCACCGATGAAGTCGTCGTACGTGGGGGAGTCGCAGCGAAGTGACTCGTCAGCTCCCCACTGTGCGCGGGTGATGACGGAAGGCCCGCTGCCGCCGAGCGGCGCTGCGACGGCCTGCAGATTGCTGTCTGCCTCGCTGGCGCCCGGATCGATCAACACGGCGGTGACGGCGTCTGCTGCCGTCGTCGCCTGGCGAAGCGGCTTGGACACCGAAGCTGGGGTGTATCCGAGTTCGCCGGTGGCTGCGGGGGCTTCAGCAGGCACCGGTGCTTCAGCAGGTGCAGGTGCTTCAGCAGGTGCAGGTGCTTCGGCGGGCGCTTCAGCAGGTGCGGGGGCGGGGACAGCTTCCGGCGCGGGAGCCGGCACAGCCTCGGCGGCGGGAGCCGCGACGCCCTGCGGGGTGAGGATCTGGATGGACTTGGTGGCGCCGACGAAGACGGGTTCGGTGGCGGTACCGGCGTTGGTGGCCTGATCCGAACTGGCGGAGTCGATGGCGTCAGGGGTGAACCACGGGCCCCAGGTGCCGTCTTCGGCCAGGGCGCGGACCTTGGACTGCGCCGAGGCGATCGTGTCCGAGGTCAACGCGACCATGCTGAACGGAGTGTCGCGGGTGACTTCCTTGACCACTGCGCCTGGCTCTTCCTCGGAAGGAACCGGAGCGGTTTCGGTCGGAGTGCCGGGAGCAGCGGGTGCCGGGAAGAGTTCGGTCGGCAACGTGATCCCTGGCGGAAGCGGAATTTCGGTCGGGAGCTTGAGGTTTCTGAGATCGCCCAGGTTGATGTCGGGCAGATCGAGACCGGTCAGCTCCTTGACCGGGATGATGATGTCGGGCACCGACGCGAGGAGCACCTCTGCGATCTGGGTCGGCACTGCTACTGACGTCGTCTCGTTCGCGGAACGTACATCGGACGTAGTGCTCGTGAGGCCGTAGACCGCAAAAGGACTTGCGACAGCCACTGCGGCTACAGCCCCGAGTACGAGCGAGGGCTTCGGTCGACGGTGTGGCAAGGGATTACTCCTCGGTTGTAGTTACTTGCGAGCGAACTTCAGGGCCGATGACGGCCGTGAACGGAATCCTTCAAAACCGGATCCGAGCAGGTCGGATGCCATGTTCTGGGGTTGAACTCCAGTTTTCGGACGCGTACGTCTGCAACTCGTGATGCTGGTGTGACTCGTGTGACTGGTGTTGCTAACTCCAAACACTCTTGCCACACTAGTCACAAAAGTCCATAACGCTCAACCTTAGGGTGAGACTTTAGTTAAATCGTTGTGGACTGGCCTGCGCGCGGAGTACCGACTTCGCGGACTCGTGAGGCCGGTAGCGATGAGGAGAGCATTGATGGCGAGAAGCGGAAGAAGCGGAACTGCAGGTAAGAAGCCTGCATCCGGTCGCGCAGGTCGCTTTCTGGTGGGCGGACCCGGGAGGCGGACCTCGCTGATGCGGGTCTCGGTCCTCGGGCTGGTTCCAGCTCTCGCACTCGGCGTCGCGATCGGAGGTTTCACGCAAATCCGTGCTGACGAGCCGTCGATTTTGCACGCCGTCGCCGCCGACACGCAATTCACGCTCTCCGGTCACGGCAACGGGCATGGCCGCGGAATGGGTCAGTGGGGCGCTTACGGTTACGCCAAGAACGACGGCTGGTCCGGCGAGCGAATCCTCAGTCACTACTACGGCGGAACAGTCCTGGACTCCATGCCGCCCGCGCAGATGAGTGTGCGGCTGACCGCTCAGGACAACTCGACACTCGTCGTCTACTCCGACGCCGGCCTCGTGGTCAACGGTCAGCGCACCGCGCCCGGCGAGGCGGCCCATCTCACCGCGCTGCCTGGCGGCGGTGCACAGGTGGTTGTCACCAGTGGTTGCGGTGGCGGAGTCGTCTGGGAAGCGGTCACCGATCATCCGTGGGTGGATCCGGTGGATCTCAGTCCTGATCGACCCGCCGACCAGTTCCTGAAGCTGTGCGACAACGACGCGCCCTACAGAGGTGCCCTCGGCGTGGTGCTCGACAACGGCTCGGCGCGGACGGTGAATCTTCTCGACATGGAGGACTACCTGCTCGGCGTGGTGCCGGTCGAGGCCAAGGCGGAATGGGCCGATTCCGGTGGGGCCGAAGCACTACGGGCGCAAGCGGTGGCAGCACGTTCGTACGCTGCAACCGAACATCGGTCTTCGTACGCCGACACCTGCGATACACAGGACTGCCAGGTGTACGGGGGAGCAGGTAAGGAAGATCCCCGCACCACCGAGGCCGTTCGGTCCACCGCCGGCGCCGTTCTGTCGCGTGACGGCAAGATCGTGGCCACCGAATTCTCTTCGTCCACAGGAGGTTACAGCTCCGGCGGTGAATTCCCGGCCGTCGAGGATCTTGGTGACGCCCTGTCTCCCAATCATGACTGGACCGTGAATCTGACCGCAGGGCAGATTGCGGACGCTTTCGGTGTCGGCGAGCTGCAGTCGCTCAAGATTCTCTCGCGCAACGGCTTCGGTACCGACGGTGGGCGAGTGACGGCAGTCGAGGTAGTCGGTACGGGTGCAACTGTCGGCGCTACCGGTATTCAGTTCCGTCAGAAACTCGGCCTCAAATCGGACTGGTTCACCATTGGTGACGGGGCTGGTGTGGTAGTGGCGCCTGATTCGGAATCGACAGTGCCGGAATCCAATTCGCCATCCGAGGATCCATCGGGTACGGTTACGGAGACGCAGATCGAGAAGAAGTATCGGGAGCTCGGCGGTGAAACCGGCACTCTCGGTGCTCCTGTCGGCCCGGAGATGCAGTTGCCCTCCGAAGCAGGCACTTTCCGTGTCTACGAAAACGGAACCATCATCTGGACAAAGGTTTTGGGTGCGCAGGTAGTTGATGCCAACGTGCTCCGCGAGTGGATACCGACGGGCGGAAGCTAGGGGAAGGTCGGTCGGTAACAAACTCGCACGTATCGACTCTGAAGGGTCTCCGCCGCAATCCGGTGGGGGCCCTTCAGGTCGCTTCGGGTGTTGTATCGGTTGACGGTCAGATGGTTGGAGCGTCACCGAGCAGGCGGTACTCGAGCCACAACTCCGCACGTTCGGTGGGGGAGCCGAGGTCGAGCTGGAGAAGGCTCTCGATCCGAGCGAGTCTGCTGCGCAACGTATGCCGGTGAATGTTGAGTGCAGTGGCCGCGGCGTCGCCCACCCCGTTGTGTGCCAACCACATGGCCAAGGTTCGGTAGAGATCGCTACCGCCCTTCGCTTCCAGAAGCGGGCGCAAGTGTGCCGCCGCGAATGCCGTCGAGCGATCCTGATCGAGAAACGCGGACAATCCGCTCTCCGAGAGTTCGGCGAACCGCATCGAAGGCAGGTTGCGGGCGCCGGCCTCGGCTGCTGCCTGCGCGGCTTGGCGTCTGGCGCGCGAGAGATCGTCCCACCACAACATGTCCGACACGCCGACGGTTACGTCGATTTCGTTGACACGGGCGAGGATTCGCCCGCTGTCCGTGGCTGAGACGACGGCGATCAGCGCACCGTCGGTGATGCCGAATGCCAGATCGCGGCTGAGGCCGTCGAGCAGTGAGACGGACACGCTCTCGAGCAGTCCGCTCGGGCCCGCCACATGGAAGACCTGGAAAGGCTCGACCGGAAATCCTCCCCACAATTCCCCGGAGATGTTGCGGGCGAGCGCATTCTGGCCTTCGAAGAGCTGATGCATCGCAACGGTGCGCAGGTGGTTCATCGTCAGTTGCGCGTCCCGGGTTCGAGCCGTCATCAAGGTGAGCAGAGACGCGGCTGCGATGACGATGCCCTGATTCAGAGAACCGACGGCGCCGGGGCAGCCGGCAACGAGATATCCCATCAGCTTTCCCCTCGACGTCAGCAGAGGGTGGGAGATGACGTCCTCGTTCTCGCTCGTGAGGAAACTGACTTCCATCGGGCGGGCGTCGCGCTCGGGGGCCGTTCGCTCGATTCCTGCGGCCGCGGCGGTGTGTGAGATCTCGACGGTATGGCCGGCGGAGTCCAGCAGGGCCGCCCATCCGCCGATCAATTCCGCCACCCGTCGTACGACTGCCCGGGTGCCGTTGACCGTCACCGCAGCTTGAAGCAGCCGCCGCAGGCTTTGGTAATTGCTGCGCAGCGCTTTCATGTCGTCGTCGGATTGCGCCTTCGACACCGCTTTGGTCAGGGCGATGAAAGGTGTTCGCAATGGGACGTCGAGAAGGGGCACACTGAAACGGGTGGCCGCATCCACCAGAGTCTGTGGCGCCTGCTCGTATCCGAGGCCGGTTCCGAAACCGATTCCGGCAATTCCGGCCGCCACCAGGGTCCGTACGAATCGGGTCGTTTCCGCGGCCGTCGTCGGTAGTGACACCCCGGTGATGAGGAGCAGTTCACCGCCGTCGAGGAAGGGCGTCGGGTCGGGAAGTTCGGAGACATGTGCCCAGGTCAGGGTGCGGTCGAGCTGGTCGTGCCCAGCCAGGACGCGAAGGCCGAACTGTTCGGTCGCACAAAGCTGGCGGAGCGTGACGGGCATGGGTCCAGTCTGACACCTCGGACTCGCCACTTTGTAGTGCCTGCGGTCACGTTTGTACAAAGTGGAGCCTGACGCGAGCTTGCCGAAGGTCCGACACTGGCGCTATCGAAAATGCGCTCCAGAAGAGCGTCACCGAGATCCACGTCCCGAACAGCCCACAAGGAGTACTGATGTCCAGTACAGACCAGCCGGCACTTCAGCACACGCTGAAGAAGCGGCATCTGTCGATGATTGCGATCGCGGGCGTCATCGGCGCCGGACTGTTCGTCGGCTCCGGTGTGGCGATCCAGGAGACAGGACCGGGTGTCCTGATTTCCTACGCGCTCGCCGGCGTCGTCGTCATCCTCGTGATGCGCATGCTCGGCGAGATGTCGGCAGCGTCGCCGGAAACCGGCTCGTTCTCCTCGTACGCCGACAAGGCAATCGGCCGCTGGGCGGGCTTCTCGATCGGCTGGCTGTACGCATGGTTCTGGATCATCGTGCTCGGCATCGAGGCCACCGCCGGTGCTCTCATCATGAATCGTTGGGTTCCCGGCGTTCCCCAGTGGACCTGGGCCTTGATTCTGATGATCGTGCTGACGCTGACCAACATCATCTCGGTCAAGTCGTTCGGCGAGTTCGAGTTCTGGTTCGCCTCCATCAAGGTCGTCGCCATCATCGCGTTCCTCGGCATGGGCATCGTGGCGATCTGCGGCTGGATGCCCGGCGTCGAAGCACCCGGAATGACCAACCTGACCGGTCACGGCGGTTTCCTGCCCAACGGCACGGGAGCCATGCTCGCCGCAGTCCTCGTGGTCGTGTTCTCGTTCTTCGGCGCCGAAATCGCCACCATCGCCGCCGGTGAATCGGCCAACCCGCTCGAAGCCGTTCGCGCTGCCGTCAAGTCCGTCGTCTGGCGAATTCTCATCTTCTACATCGGCTCGATCGCGGTGGTCGTCACCCTGCTTCCCTGGGACAGTGCGTCGGTCGCGCTCAGCCCGTACGTCGCCGTCATGGACTCCTACGGCATTCCCGCCGCAGGCAACATCATGGACGTCGTCGTCCTCACGTCGGTTCTGTCCTGCCTCAACTCCGGTCTCTACACCGCCAGCCGCATGATCTTCTCCCTCGCCGGCCGCGGCGACGCCCCCAAGTCGCTCTCACGCATCGAGAAGACCGGCGTCCCGATGCGCGCCGTCCTGGTCTCGACGATCGTCGGCTTCCTGACCGTCGGCATGAACTACCTCTCCCCGGACAAGGTCTTCCTGTTCCTGGTCAACTCCTCCGGAGCGATCGCGCTGTTCGTCTGGCTCGTCATCTCGGTGTCTCAGCTGCGCACCCGCCGCAAGCTCGAAGCCTCGGGCCAGGAACTCGAGCTGAAGATGTGGTTCTTCCCGTATCTGACCTACGCCACGATCGCCGCCATCATCGCGCTCTGCATCGGCATGCTCACCCTGGACTCGACGCGCAGTCAGATGATCGTGTCCCTGGGACTCGCAGCGATCCTCGTGGGTATCGGGCTCTACCGCTACCGGAACCACAAAGACACCGAAGCCGAGGTCGTGCCGGTAGCCGAGAGCGCTCCCACACCCTGACACCAACGTCCCCATCTGCGAGATACTTCGATGTCCTAGTATCGGCCACGGACAGAGAAATCGACGTGAGCACAGCAGATGGGGACAATCATGACCACACCCGAACCGATCGTCATCGTCGACGGGGCCAGGACTCCAGTCGGTAGCTTCGGCGGCGTCTTCAAGGACGTACCCGCGCACGAGCTGGGTGCCGCAGCAGCCAAGGCTGCGCTGAGCCGCGCCGGCGTTGCACCCGAAGACATCGACGAGGTCGTCATGGGCTGCATCGGCCAGGTCGGCCCGGACGCCTACAACGCACGCCGCGTCGGCATTGCCGCCGGACTGCCCGAGAACGTCCCCGCCTACACCGTCAACCGCCTCTGTGGCAGCGGCCTGCAGGCAGTGTGGTCGGCGGCGATGCAGATGCGCTGGGGCGCAGCTGCCATCACGCTCGCCGGCGGTGACGAGAGCATGTCCCGCATGCCCTTCTACGACTTCGCCGCCCGCTCGGGTTACAAGCTCGGCGATCGCAGCCTCGTCGACGGCACCGTCGCCATGCTCACCGACCCGTTCAGCAAAGCCCACATGGGCCGCACCGCCGAAGCCGTCGCCCGCAAGTACGGCGTCAGCCGCGAGCAGCAGGACGAGTTCGCCGTCGAATCTCAGCGCCGCGCTGCAACCGATGCAGCCAAGGCAGCATTCGCCGAGGAAATCACTCCCGTCGAGACCGGTGGCCGGCGCTCGGTCACCGTCACCGAGGACGAACACCCCAAGCCCGGAACCACCGTCGAAACCCTCGCCAAGCTGCGCCCCGCATTCGAAGAGGGCGGATCCGTCACCGCCGGTAACGCGTCGGGCATCAACGACGGCGCCGGCGCACTCGTCCTCGCGACGGGCACCGAGGTAG
This sequence comes from Rhodococcus sp. KBW08, assembly GCF_003852455.1. NCBI lineage: Bacteria > Bacillati > Actinomycetota > Actinomycetes > Mycobacteriales > Nocardiaceae > Rhodococcus > Rhodococcus sp. KBW08. The sequence goes on along the minus strand of NZ_QAJJ01000005.1, from coordinate 124,348 downwards.
CCAAGCGCGGCCTCACCGGAATGGTCACGCTCGAAACTGTCACGACGGCAGCCATGGAGCCCGGCCTGATGGGCTACGCGCCCGTGCTCGCCCTCGAAAAGCTCTTTGCGCAAACAGGATTGAAGCCGTCCGACATCGGCACCGCCGAGGTCAACGAGGCGTTCGCTTCGCAGGCCATCGCCGTCATCCGTGACAGTGGCCTGGATCCGGAGAAGACCAACCCGTACGGCGGAGCAATCGCCCTCGGACACCCGGTCGGCGCCACCGGAGCCATCCTGACCCTGCGCGCCGCCCGTGACATGGTCCGCCGCGACCTCGAATTCGGCATCGTCACCATGTGCATCGGCGGCGGACAGGCACTCGCTGCCCTGCTGAAGCGGGTCTGATCATGGCGACCAAGCGCAAGCCGTCGTGGCACGACGACGAGATCACGGCAGTGGCCGAACTGGCCCGTGGTTTCTTCGATCGTGAACTGATCGCCAAGCGTGAGCAGTGGGACGCCCAGCATCGCGTCGACCGGTCCGTGTGGCTCGAAGCCGGCAAGCTCGGCCTGCTGTGCTGCTCGATTCCCGAGGAATACGGCGGGGGCGGTGGAACTTTCGCACACGATCTCGCGGTCTTCGAGGCGCAGGGCTACTGCGGTGACTATGCACTCGGTAACTCCGTGCACAGTGGCATCGTCGCCCACTACGTGCTCGAGTACGGAAGCGAAGAGCAGAAGAAGGCCTGGCTGCCAGGGATGGCGACGGGTGAAATCCTCGGCGCGATCGGAATGACCGAGCCGGGAACAGGTTCCGACCTCAAGGCAATCACCACGTCCGCGATCCGCGACGGTGACCACTACGTAGTGAACGGGTCGAAGACCTTCATCACCAACGGTGGCAGCGCAGACATGATCGTGCTCGCCGTCAAGACCGATCCCAAGGCCGGCGCCAAGGGTGTCTCGCTCCTGATCGTGGATCTGCGTGACTGCGAAGGCTTTGCCGTCGGCCGCGTCCTCGACAAGGTCGGTCAGCACGGCGCCGATACGTCCGAGCTGTCCTTCACCGATGTCCGCGTTCCCGTCTCGAACCTCCTCGGTGAGTCCGAGGGGCTCGGTTTCGGTCAGCTGATGGCACAGTTGGTGCAGGAACGCCTCATCATCGGCGCGCAGGCCATCGGCACCATCGAGCGCGCCGTCGAGGAGACCGTCGCGTACACCAAGGCGCGTCAAGCGTTCGGGCACAGCCTCTTCGAGTTCCAGAACACCGCCTTCGAGCTGGCCGAGTGCCAGACGATCGCACGCACCTGCCGTGTCTTCCTCGACAACTGCATCGAGGATCACCTCAACGGCGAGCTGGACGGCGCAGACGCCGCGATGGTCAAGTACTGGCTCACCGAGCAGCAATGCGCCGTCGTCGACCGGTGCGTGCAGCTCTACGGCGGATACGGCTACATGCGTGAGTACCCGATCGCGCGCATGTACGAGGACTCCCGCGTCCAGAAGATCTACGCCGGCGCCAACGAAGTGATGAAGGGCATCATCGCGAAGAGTCTTTGATCACCGGCGTCGAAAACCATTGACACCGAACAGGCACCCACCGAGCATTTCGGTGGGTGCCTTTGTGTGTGCCTACAAGCGGTATCGAGCTGTTCGGAAGGCAATCACTGATGAGCTTCACCATCGACGTCGGATCGGCGCGCGTCACCCAACTGACAGAGCTGGCACACTGGCCGTTTCCGCCGCGAGAGCTTTTTCCGCACGCGGGTGAGGCGGAGATCGAGGACGCGTCGGCACGGCTGACACCGGAGTTCTTCGACGCCGGTAGCGGTGACCTCGTACTTGCCATCCACACCTACCTGGTGGAGATCGGCGGCAAAGCCATCGTCGTCGACACCGGCAACGGCAACAGCAAGCACCGGCCGAACCTCCTGCCGCATCACATGTTCGGTACCGACTACCTCTCCCGCTTCGCAGCCACCGGTGTGTCCGTCGACGACGTCGATCTGGTGGTCAGCACACATCTGCACCCCGACCACTGTGGTTGGAACACCGCCCTCGACGCCGAAACCTGGCGGCCTACCTTTCCCCGCGCGACCTACGTTTTCGATCGCACCGAACTGGCCGCGCTCGAACAACTCGCCGCCGACGGTCCGCACGAAGGAGTGGTCTCGGATCTCGCGCAGACCTTCGAGGACAGCGTCCGTCCCGTTCTGGACGGGGCGAAGTGGGAGGCGGTCGGCGACGGTCACGTCCTGGCCGAATCGGCAGGCACAAGCGTCGTCGTGCGCAGCGCGCCCGGCCACACTCCGGGCCACATCGTGATCGAGATTCGCACTGCCGACGGCGGCGCCGTCATCTCCGGCGACGTGATCCACCATCCGATCCAGTTTCTGTACCCGGACCTCAGTCAGGGCGGCGACGCGGATCCCGAGATCGCGAGGGTCACCCGCCGCGAACTTCTCGAACGCTGCGCGTCGGAGGGACTCCTTCTGCTTCCCGCGCACTTCTCCGTCGACGAACCGATCACGGTTCGGTTCGACGCGGACGGTCTGCCGACGGCACCTTCGATATATGTTGCGAGTCCTGCATAGAATGGGGCCATGCCTGCGACCGAATCGACGCCATCGCTCTCCGGCAGGCCGCTTTCGAGTCGAATCGGGTACGGCTTGGTCAAAGCCGCACTCCGCGTGAGGCAGTCATACGCAGAGGCCTTGTCTCACGCCGGACTGCTGCCCAATCATCACGCCATTCTCAGCACACTTGACGAGCTCGGCCCATGCCATCAAAAGGAGCTTGCTTCCCGAGTGGTGGTCGACCCCGGTGACATAGTTGCCTATCTCGACAGTCTGCAGGAGTCAGGATACGTTGTGCGCGAACGTGATCAATCTGATCGGCGTAGGCAGGTCGTCTCGATCACGGACTCCGGAGTAGCGAAGTTGATCGAGGGCGATGAGGCCCTCGACGCCGTCGAACAAGAGGTTTTCGAGTCGTTGACCGATCAGGAACGTGAGACATTGACGGTCGTATCCGCCAAGCTCACGGGGCCGACGGCGCGGCCGTCAGAGGCCTGATGATTCCGGGTATTCTTTTGCTCGTCTTGGCTGGACGCTTGTGGCCCCAATAACTCGGTTGGTTGTAAGTTCTTGCCACCCAACTCAGATCGTCAACGGTGAGTCCACCGAACCCGTACTCGATCTGGAGACCGGACGGGCTGCCGATGTAGATCGATGTCATCAGGTCGTTGGTGTGGCGCCCCAGTGTTTGCATGACCTCGGTGTCGTGGCTGTCGAGAAGATCGATCAGGCGTCCGAGATCGTCCATGCATTCGACTTCGAGCATGAGGTGGTTGAAGCCGACGTGGCCGGGATATTCGGCCAGCGCGAGTGAATGATGACGTCCGTTGACGTGATAGAAGCGCACGGTGAATTGATCGTCGGTGACCCGGTCCGAGAGTCGAAATCCCAGCACATCCACATAGAACTTGTTGGCTTCCTCGATATTCGGTACCTGTAAAACGATGTGGCCCAGGCCTTGATCTCCGGTCACGAATCCGCCGCGCATGACACGACCCGGTGTGAACGACAGTGGCGTCGATGCCTTTCCCCACGAGATTTCGTGGCGAGTTCCCCATGGGTCGGTGAACCACACGAGTTCGGCGACTTGCCGCTCGGCGAGCAGGTCGGGATTGCCGTAGTGCAGCGTGATGCCGCTCCGGTCGAGGTGTGCGGCAAACGAGTGAAGATCGGATTCATTGGCCATTGCCCAACCGGCATACAGGAATTCGTCTACCTTGCCGGGGTGGACGGCAATTCGATAGTTGACGTCGTCTACTGCGAGCCGGATTGCGCCATCCGGTCCGTCTGGTGACAGTTTCGCGCCCAGAAGTCCCGTTCCGTACCTTCTCCAGTCCTCAGCTCTGGGTGACGCGACTCCGATATACGACAGTTCCTGGATCACGATGATCTCCCTCGAATTCTCTTGATGGTCACTGTTCCCAAAATATAAGCAGCGTGACCAATGATTGGCAAGACAATCGTTGGTATTGCCAAGTAATTCTCGAGCAGTACCCGCCAAAGATGCTGAAATCAGGAAGCAAGGGCCATAGTCCCTGGTGACGCATCCAACCCTCGGCTTCCGAACAGGTCCGATACCCTGGTTCATCGTGACCGCTGCAAATTCAGAGACCGCCCGTGCCCAGTACGACCTGATCGTCGTCGGCTCGGGATTCTTCGGGCTGACCATCGCCGAGCGTGCCGCTACCCAGCTGGGTAAGCGCGTGCTGGTGCTGGATCGCCGTCACCACCTGGGGGGGAACGCATACTCGGAGGCTGAGCCGGAGACCGGCATCGAGGTCCACAAGTACGGTGCCCACCTGTTCCACACCTCCAACGAGAAGGTCTGGGACTACGTCACCCAGTTCACGGAGTTCACGAATTACCAGCACCGCGTCTTCGCGCTGCACAAGGGACAGGCGTACCAGTTCCCGATGGGGCTCGGCCTCGTGTCGCAGTTCTTCGGCCGGTACTTCACGCCCGAGGAAGCACGTGCCCTCATCGCCGAGCAGTCCAGCGAGATCGATTCGAAGGATGCCTCCAACCTCGAAGAGAAGGCGATCTCCCTGATCGGGCGCCCGCTCTACGAAGCATTTGTGCGCGACTACACCGCAAAGCAGTGGCAGACCGACCCCACCGAGCTGCCCGCGGCGAACATCAGCCGCCTGCCGGTCCGCTACAACTTCGACAACCGCTACTTCAACGACACGTACGAGGGCCTGCCCGTCGACGGCTACACGGCGTGGCTCGAGAACATGGCGAAGGATCCGAAGATCGAGGTCCGTCTCGACACCGATTACTTCGACGTCCGCGACGAACTGCGCGCCGCGAGCCCCGACGCACCTGTCATCTACACGGGCCCGCTCGACCGCTACTTCGACTACTCCGAAGGTGCGCTGGGATGGCGCACCCTCGACTTCGAAACCGAGGTTCTGCCCACCGGAGACTTCCAGGGCACCCCGGTCATGAACTACAACGACGCCGACGTGCCGTTCACCCGTATCCACGAGTTCCGTCACTTCCACCCGGAGCGCGAGTACCCGACCGACAAGACCGTCATCATGCGTGAGTTCTCACGTGCCGCCGAGTCGACGGACGAGCCGTACTACCCGATCAACACCCCCGAGGACCGCGAGAAGCTCTCCGCGTACCGCTCGCGCGCCAAGAAGGAGACCGCGGAGAACAAGGTCCTCTTCGGTGGACGGCTCGGCACCTACCAGTACCTGGACATGCACATGGCGATCGCCAGCGCGCTGACCATGTTCGAGAACACCCTGCGCCCGCATCTCGAATCGGGTGCGGAATTGGCAGGGGAGAGCGAATGAACGCACGTCATCTACTCGAAGGCGAAGAAGCCGTCACCGGCGACGAGGTGACCTACCTCGGTAAGTCCCTGCTCTCTCGGATCATCCTTCCCCGCGCCGGCGAACCGCTCGACGTCCGCACGCTGTACTTGGAGGAAGCTTCGACCAACAGTCGTCGGGCGCACTCCACCTCGCGGACGTCCGTAGCGCTCGGCGCCGAGACCGAAGTCTCGTTCGCCACCTACTTCAATGCGTTCCCCGCCAGCTACTGGCGTCGCTGGTCGATCCTGAACTCTGTGGTCCTTCGACTCGCATTGTCCGGACACGGTCGCGTGGATGTCTACCGGTCCAAGGCGGACTCCTCGCGAATTCACGTGGAAGGCAAGGAATTTGCCGACGGTGATGCCGCGGTGGAACTCGAGGTGGAACTGGCGCCGTTCGAGGACGGCGGCTGGATCTGGTTCGACATCACCACCGACACGGCAGTGGTCGTCGAGAGCGGCGGCTGGTACGCGCCCGTCGAGGCTCCCGGTGAGGCGACGGTCGCCGTTGGTATTCCGACGTTCAATCGCCCGACCGACGCGGTCAAGGCGCTGGCTGCATTGTCGTCGGATCCTCTGGTGTCGGATGTGATCAAGGCCGTCATCATGCCGGATCAGGGCACCCGTAAGGTGCGTGACGAGCCCGGGTTCGCCGAAGCTGCTGCAGCACTTGGTGATCGGCTCGCCATTCACGATCAAGGCAACCTCGGCGGCTCCGGCGGATACAGCCGAATCATGTACGAGGCGCTCAAGACCACGCAGTGCCAGCACATCCTGTTCATGGACGACGACATCGAGATCGAACCCGACTCGATCCTGCGTGCGCTTGCCTTCTCGCGCTTCGCGAAGTCTCCGATGCTGGTGGGTGGGCAGATGCTCAACCTGCAGGAACGCAGCCACCTCCACGTGATGGGTGAAGTGGTCAACCGCGGGATCTTCATGTGGTCTGCGGCGCCGAACGTCGAATACGATCACGATTTCTCCAAGAATTCGCTACGTGATTCGAAACTCCTGCACCGCCGCATCGACGTCGACTTCAACGGTTGGTGGATGTGCATGATCCCGCGCCAGGTCGCGGAAGAGCTCAAGCAACCGCTGCCGCTGTTCATCAAGTGGGACGACTGCGAATACGGTTTGCGCGCAAAGGAAGCCGGATACCCGACCGTCACGCTGCCCGGTGCCGCGATCTGGCACATGGCGTGGAGCGACAAGGACGACGCCATCGACTGGCAGGCGTACTTCCACCTCCGTAACCGTCTGGTGGTGGCCGCGCTCCACATGCCGGGCAACGGCCGCGGCCTGGTCGTCAACACGGTGAAGGCGACTCTCAAGCACCTGCTGTGCCTCGAGTACTCCACCGTTGCGATCCAGAACAAGGCCATCGCGGACTTCCTCGCCGGACCGGAACACGTCGCGAACATGCTGCCCACCGCACTCGGTGAGGTCCATGCGCAGCGCAAGGAGTATCCCGACGCTGTCGTGGTGTCCTCGGCAACCGCACTACCGCTGCCCTCCGGCGCGGAGGTCGGGGACGTCAGCGCGCCGACCAACCCCGTCGCGAAAATCGTCCGCGTCGGCAAGGCCGTGGTACACAACCTCAAGCCTGCGCACTCCGAGCATCACGAGCGTCCTCAGCTCAACGTGCCGACCATCGACGCCCGGTGGTACCTGCTCTCGCAGGTCGACGGCGTCACCGTCACCACCGCCGACGGCCGCGGCGTGGTCTACCGCAAGCGCAACCCCAAGCAGGCCCTCGAACTGCTCAAGGAAGCCATGCGTTTGCGCCGCGAACTCGCCGCACGTTTCCCTGAGCTCAAGAAGCAGTACCAGGACGCCGTTCCTTCACTGACCAGCACGGAAAGGTGGGAACGTGTCTTCGGCATCTCCTGAAGTACAGATTCTGGCCGGGATTCAATCGACCGTCGGGCAGCTTCCGGGAGCAGTGAAGGTCGCTCGCGGTATGTCTCACTTCGGTGAGCACTCCCTCGGGTGGATCGCGATCGCTGCCGTCGGAGCTGCCGTGGACAAGCCGCGTCGACGTGAATGGGCCGGAGCAGCCGTCGGAGCTTTCGGTGCACACGCCGCCTCCGTCGTGATCAAACGAGTGGTCAGGCGCAAGCGACCTTCCGACCCTTCGGTGCAGGTCAACGTCTCGACACCGAGCAAGCTCAGCTTCCCGTCCTCACACGCGACGTCGACGACGGCGGCGGCTGTGCTGATCGGTCGGCTCACCGGGCTACCCTTACCGGCGTTGCTGGTGCCCCCGATGATGCTCTCGCGTCTGGTCCTGGGAGTTCACTACCCGACCGACGTACTCGCCGGAGCGGCACTGGGAGCCGCATCCGCGGCGGTAGTTCGCCGGGTCGAAGAAGCCAGAGCCGAACAGAAATGTGGAGATAAATGAGCGAGGAACCGGCTACGGTCAGCGGACCCCCGAAGTCCCTGCCCGCCGGCATCGTCAAGGCGCTTCGCCCACGTCAGTGGGTCAAGAACGTCCTTGTGCTGGCAGCGCCCATCGCGGCCGGAACCGCCACCGAAGCCGACGTGCTGTTGCCCGTCGCGCTGGCGTTCGTCGTGTTCTGTATGGCGGCATCGGGCATCTACCTCGTCAACGACGCGATGGATGTCGAAGCCGACCGCGCTCACCCCACGAAGCGTTTCCGTCCCATCGCGGCCGGAGTTCTACCCGTCAACATCGCGTACGGCATGGCAGTCGTGCTGCTGGCCGGTGCGATCGGACTGTCGTTCCTGGCCAACTGGCAACTCGCCGTGGTCATGGGCGTGTACATCGTCATCCAGCTCGCCTACTGCTTCGGTCTCAAGCATCAGGCCGTGATCGACATCTGCATCGTCTCGTCCGGCTTCCTGCTTCGAGCGATCGCCGGTGGCGTTGCCGCCGAGATCGACCTCTCGCAGTGGTTCCTGCTGATGATGGCGTTCGGTTCACTGTTCATGGCGGCAGGCAAGCGCTACGCCGAACTGCAGTTGGCCGAGAAGACCGGCGCGAAGATCCGTAAGTCCCTCGAGAGCTACACGATGACGTACCTGCGTTTCGTGTGGACGATGGCAGCGACGACGCTGGTCCTCTGCTACGGACTGTGGGCGTTCCAGCAGGACGCCATCAAGGGCACCAACTGGTACGCCATCTCGATGGTGCCGTTCACCATCGCGGTGCTGCGATACGCGGTGGACGTCGACGGCGGCGAAGCCGGAGAGCCTGAGGAGATCGCGCTCGGTGACCGGGTGCTGCAACTCCTCGCGATTGCGTGGATCGGAGTAGTGGGTGTCGCTGTCTACCTCGTCTGAGCCACGCACCGAGGCCGACCCGCACGTCGACACTGCGGCGAACCGCACCACCCTCAGTCGAGGAGTTTTTCTCGGCGGGGTGGTGCTTGCTGCTGCCCTCATGTTCTGGGGTGCGTGGGAGCGTCGTTGGATCGCCGACGACGGACTCATCGTCTTGCGAACCGTCCGCAACCTGCTCGCGGGGAACGGCCCGGTCTTCAACGCGGGTGAGCGCGTCGAGGCGAACACGAGTACCGCGTGGACGTACATCGTCTACGCATTCAGCTGGCTCACGCAGATCCGCCTCGAATACGTCGTTCTGACGATCGCGCTCGTACTCTCGACTGCTGCCGTCGTGTTGGCGATGCTCGGTACCGGTCGTCTGTACCGAGGCGTACGGCCGTCGGCGGGCGGAACGATCCTGCTGGTACCGGCCGGTGTTCTCGTCTACATCGCGGTTCCGCCTGCGCGAGATTTCGCCACTTCCGGCCTCGAGACGTGCTTGGTGATCTTCTGGATCGCGCTCTTATGGCTACTGCTCGTTCGGTGGGCGCAGGCGTCGACGCCGTCCACGGCGTCGATCCTGATTCTCTCGTTCGTGGCAGGACTCGGACCACTGGTCCGACCCGAGATGGCAATTCCCGGTGCCGCCGCGTTGATGATGATCGTTCTCTCCGCCGGCCTGACCTGGAAGATTCGCGCACTGATCGTGGTCGTGGCGGGACTTGTCCCGGTGGGCTATCAGATCTGGCGAATGGGCTATTACGCCCTGCCGTACCCGAACACGGCAGTGTCGAAGGACGCCGGTGGCGCGAAGTGGGCGCAGGGATTTGCGTACCTGTGGAACCTCGTCGGGCCGTACCTGCTCTGGCTGCCGCTGCTGTTCCTGCTCATCGGTGCGCTGCTGCTCGTGTGGCGAAACCGAGCGGACGCACCGGCCACCACCACCGATCGACCTGCACGCCCGCTGTGGCAGCGCTTTCAACAGTTTCTGCGCACGCCGCGGGCCGTCGTCACGTTCATTCTCGGCAGCGGACTGATTCTCGGGATCTACTCTCTGCGCGTCGGCGGCGACTTCATGCACGGACGCGTCCTGTTGCCGGTGCTGTTCTGCCTGCTCATCCCGGTCGCCGTCATTCCGTTGCGAGTTCCGGCGCGGACAGCGTTCGGGAGCAACCGAGACACCGCGATCTTCGGGGTCTCGGCGGTGCTGTGGATCGGCACGATCATCTGGGCCTTCTTCGCCGCGAACACGACGGGTATGCCCGAAGGGTCCGTGGTGGGGCGCTCGGGAATCGTCGACGAGCGAGCGTTCTACGCCCTCAACACCGGTCACAAGCACCCGATCCTTGCCGAGGACTACCTCGACTATCCACGGATGCGTGCCATGGTCGAGACCATCGCACGGACTCCGGAGGGCGGGCTGCTGTTGCCGTCCGCCAACTACGATTCCTGGTTCGTCGTCCCCCCGCCGGGGCCGCTCGAGGAGCCGGCCGAGCACGTGGTCTTCTTCCTCAACCTCGGAATGACGAGCATGAACGTCGGGCTCGACGTTCGGGTGCTCGATCAGATGGGGCTGGCGTACCCCTTGGCCGCTCACACCGAGCGACTCGAGGACGGCCGGATCGGCCACGACAAGAATCTCTATCCGGACTGGGTGGTCGCGGATACGGGAATGATCGACGTTCGCCCGTGGCTGCCGTTCTTCCTCGACGAAGACTGGGTTGCCGATGCGAAGCTGGCCATCACCTGCCCGGAAACACAGGAGCTGCTCACGTCGTACCGCTCCGAGTTGACCTGGGCGAGATTCAAGCAGAATTTCCAGCAGGCATTCGACTTCGCGAAGTACCGATTCGACCGGGTTCCGGCCTACGAATTGGAACGCTGCGGGCTCGTTCCGCCAGAGCCACCCCGGTGATGTGATCAGCATCACCGGCTGTTGAAGGTTTGAATATTTCGATTCAGTAACACCGAATTGATTGACCACGATGTACTCGAAGACGATTCACCTAACCTGAATCACCCCCAGGGGTGAAGACGGCGTCGCTCGCAGACTGGGACGTAACGGTCCACCTATTTGTCACAGCTGAACCTGTGACATAAAGTCCAGCGAGCGCAGTGTGACTTGGAAGAGGTCCGCTGCCGACCCGAACTCGTTCGGGCTGGCAGAAAAGCCTGTTCCCCGACGGAATCCGCCGGAACCACTCCACCGAGTGGGTTCCGCAGACGAAGAGAGAGAGCAGTATCCATGCGTTTTGCCAGAAAGAGGCTGACCCAGCGCCTCAAGCACCGAGCGTTGGCCATCGGTGCCGCAGCACTTGTGCTCCCCCTTGCTGCAGGTGTTGCCGGTAGTGCTGTCGCCTCTGCTGCGCCCGCGCACACTGCTCCCAGCCACACCGCTCCCTCGGGCGGATACGACGAGCTGTGGGTGCCCTCCTCGATGGGCAACATCAAGGTCCAGGTCCAGTGGGCCGCACGCGGCGGAAACGCTGCTCTCTACCTCCTCGACGGCCTGCGTGCGCGTAACGACGCCAACGCGTGGAGCTTCGAGACCAACGCGATGGACCAGTACAAGAACGACAACATCACCCTCGTGATGCCCGTCGGTGGCGAGTCCAGCTTCTACAGCGACTGGTACGCACCGTCGAACTTCAACGGCCAGCAGATCACGTACAAGTGGGAAACGTTCCTCACGCAGGAACTCCCCAACTTCCTCGCGAACTACGGCGTTTCGCCCACCAACAACGCGGTTCTCGGTCTCTCGATGGGCGGCAGCGCTGCTCTGACGCTGGCTGCGTACCACCGTGACCAGTTCAAGTTCGCCGGCTCGCTCTCGGGTTACCTGAACATCTCGGCTCCCGGCATGCGCGAAGCAATCCGCGTCGCAATGCTCGATGCCGGTCGCTTCAACGTCGACTCCATGTGGGGACCGCCGTGGAGCCCGTCCTGGCTGCGCAACGACCCGTTCGTCTTCGCACCGCGTCTGCAGGGCCTGTCGATGTACATCTCGTCGGCAAGCGGCCTGCCCGGTGAATACGACCACCCGCGCGCACCGATCGACTACTACAACACGGCCAACGGCATGGGCCTCGAAGCTCTCGCTCTGGTCAACACCCGTGCATTCCAGATCCGCATGAACTCGCTGGGTATCCCGGCCACCTACAGCTTCCCGTCCAACGGCACGCACTCGTGGCCGTACTGGTCGGCAGAGCTGTGGAAGGCTCGCGGCCAGATCCTCGACACCATGAACGCTTGGTGATCGTGCGCGATCCCGTGACCTAGTCACTTCACCAGTGCCGTTCCGGACTCCCTCGAAGGAGAACCGGGACGGCACTTGTGTATTCAGGTGCTGCACAAGCGCCCGATGTCAGTAACAATTGCACCACCAGTAACAGCGCGGCTACCCCAAGCGGGGATCGTTTGCGTGTAGAAATAGTTTCAACGGGGGTCTGGCTGCTCAGGCGGCCACACGATCGACGCGCGGACCGACTGTAAGGAAAGAGAGTGAGCTCATGCGAGTAGGCCTTGCCACGGAGGACCGTCGCCGGTCCCGGGCAACCTTCCGGACAAAGGTCGTCGGCGCACTGGCAGCGATGCTGGTTCTGCCGATCGCCGCGGGCTTGACCACGGCCGGAACCGCGGCAGCCGCGCCGGCACCTGCTCAGGCCGCACCGGCCGCCACCCAGAACCCCACCGGTGCAGCGGTCACGAAAGTCGACTGGCTCAGCGAGCGTCGCGTCGCGCTGTGGGTGAACTCTCCCGCGATGGGCGCCCCGATTCAGGTGCAGATCCTGTTGGCCCGCGATTGGAACGTCAATCCGTCGGCCAGCTTCCCCTCGGTCTGGATGCTCGACGGTCTTCGCGCGACCGACAACGAGAACGCCTGGACCTACGAGACCGACGCCGAGTCCTTCTACGCGGACAAGAACGTCAACGTCATCCTCCCGGTCGGCGGTCAGTCCAGCTTCTACTCCGACTGGCTCCAGCCCGACAACGGCAAGAACTACCAGTGGGAGACGTTCCTGACCAAGGAACTGCCCCCCATCCTCGAAAAGGACTGGCGGACCACGCAGACACGCGGTGTCGTCGGACTGTCGATGGGTGGCACGTCCGCGATGTTCCTCACGGCGCGCAACCCCGGCTTCTTCAAGTTCGCCGCTTCGCTCTCCGGCATCCTCACCACCACCTCGCTCGGAATGCCTCAGGCAATCCAGTTCGCGATGACCGACGCCGGTGGATACAACTCCGCCGCGATGTGGGGACCCCCGTCCAACCCGCAGTGGGCCGCACATGATCCGTACGCGCTCGCCGAGAAGCTCAAGGGCGTCAGCCTGTACGTCTCGAGCGGTAGCGGTACGACCGGCCCCTACGACCAGCCGTCGGGAATTCCCGGTGTCAGCACCAACTACGCAGGTATGGGCCTCGAGATTCTCGCTCGCCTGACTTCGCAGACTTTCGCCACCAAGCTCAACCAGCTCGGTATCCCCGCACAGGTCAACTACCGCCCGTCCGGAACCCACTCGTGGCCGTACTGGCAGTTCGAGCTTCATCAGCTGTGGCCGCAGTTGGCCAACGCCATCGGCGTCGAGGTCGAGAAGCCGGCTTGTGGCACTTCGGGTGCGATCGGTGCGACGGCCGCAGCCAACGGCTGGATCGGCGACTGCATCACCCCCGAGTACAGCGTCGCGGGTGGCCTGGCACAGGACTTCCGCAACGGTCGCATCTACTTCACCAGTGGAACGGGCGCCCAGCCTGTCGCCGGTCGTATCGCCGGCGCGTACATGAACACCGGAGCAGCGGCCGGCCCGCTCGGCTTCCCGCGTACCCCGGAACTCGGTACCCCCGACGGACGCGGACGCTTCAACCACTTCCAGAACGGCTCCATCTACTGGACCCCGCAGACCGGCGCTCACCCCGTCAGCGGCGACATCCTCACCGAGTGGTCCGCACAGGGATGGGAAGGCGGCCCGCTCGGCTACCCGACTGCCGACGAGATCGCGACCCCCGGCAAGCCCGGCAAGGTTCAGGGATTCGAGATCGGCGCGATGTACAGCAGCGCCAACGGAACTCATGCCGTTCTCGGAATGATCATGGGCAAGTACGGCGAACTCGGTTGGGAAAACGGCTGGCTCGGATTCCCGAAGTCGAACGAGGTTCCGATCAAGGACAACGGGCGCTTCACCGAGTTCGAGGGCGGCAACATCTACTGGAGCCCCGGCACCGGTGCATGGTCCGTCGAGAACGGCCCGCTGTTCGACGGTTGGAAGAGCGTCGGATACGAAGGCGGCCGCCTCGGATTCCCGATCAGTGACAAGTTCGACATTCCCGGTGGTGTCCAGCAGAACTTCCAGTTCGGCTACATCACGGTGATCGGTGACAAGACAGAAGTTCACTAACTCACAGTGGTGCACGACGGGCGGGCCCGATCACGGATCGGTGCCCGCCCGCGTGCGTTGCGTAACCTGTTGATGGACTTTCGACTGAAGGCAAGGACGGACATTGATGTCGCTTTTCTCGGGTAACCGAAACACTTGTGCACGCGCGATCGCGGTCGGCGCCTTGGCGCTCGCCACGGGTGGCGCACTGGTCGCGTGCGGTAGTGACGACTCCACTGCAACCTCCAATCCGGTCACCACGACGTCCGCTGCGGCTTCGTCCTCGAGCGGTTCGGCGTTTGCGTCCGCCTCTGCGACCACGACGGCGTCGGCTGCGCCCACCAGTCCGGGAGCAGCGGCCACCGCGCCGCCGGAGCAGCCGCAGAGCATCGAAGGCTTCCCGGGTCCCACAGTCGTCGAGGTCAGTCCCGAGGCTCAGAAGTTCCTCGACGGACTGAAGGCGAAGGGCATCACCCCGGCCGGTGACGGAAGCATCGCCGTCAATACAGCCAATTACATCTGTGCTGCCGGTCCTCAGACCGACGACGAGGTCCTGACCTTCGTGACTGCCTTCGTCGGCCAGGAAGCGTCGGCGGAAGGCAAGCAGATCACTCCCGAGCAGGCAGGTGCGAACGCTCAGATCTACGTCGACGTCGCCAACGCCACCTACTGCAAGTAGGCGCGGGTCATGGCGAGGTCTGGAAAGCGTCGTGGGTGCCTGATCCCGCTGCTGATCATTCTTGTGGTCGCAGCGGTCGTGATCGGCGGTTGGTACATCCTGGCCGGGCGGGTGCCTTCGCCGACCCCGATCCCGCCGAGTCCGGAGCCGCCGGTGTCTCAGCCGGCCAGTTGCCCCGATGTCCAGGTAGTAGCCATACCGGGTACATGGGAGTCGAGCGCTACCGACGACCCGTACAACCCGACGGCCAACCCGGCGTCGCTGATGCTGAACGTGACCCGTCCTCTGCAGGAGCAGTTCGATACTTCGAGGGCCGACGTCTACACCGTTCCGTACGTCGCACAGTTTTCGAATCCGGTTGCGATCCCGCCGGACGGACAGCAGTCCTACAACAACAGTCGGGCGGCGGGAACTGCTGCCACTAACGACTTTCTGATGAAGCGGCACGCCGAGTGCCCGCTCACGAGCTACGTCCTGACCGGATTTTCCCAGGGCGCGGTGATCGCGGGTGACGTCGCCGCGAGCATCGGTGACGGTACCGGTGCGGTACCGGCCGATCTGGTTCTCGGCGTCGGTCTGATCGCCGACGGTCGGCGCGATCCGGCGTTCGGGAACACCGTTGGCCCGAGCGTTGCCGGCGTCGGTGCCGAGCTGTCACTGAACGGGCTGAAACTTCCCGGTCTCACGATGACCGGCCCGAGGCCCGGCGGGTTCGGTGACCTCAACGATCGGACCTATCAGATATGCGCGCCCAGTGACGGTATCTGCGACGCTCCGGCCGCCGCTCTCAATCCGACCAACTGGCTGAGTTCGGCGCCGCGCCTGCTCGAGTACTACAACAACCCTGTGCACGCGATGTACAACTCCTTCCAAGTCGATCCGAACGGCACGACGGCCACCCAATGGATGGCACAGTGGGCTGCGGAGAAGATCGACGCCGCGCCGACGCCGCCCCACAGTTGAGTCACCGCCGCACTGTTGATTCGTCACAATCGGGCGTCTCGGGAGTTCGCTCGCGGGTAATCTGCTCGTTTGGTCCCGGTAGAGTGCTGCACGGTCCGGGGGCTTCCTCTACAGTGCTGTCACGTAAGTGACTGGCGAGTAGGTTCGATTTGTCCGGTTTCGAAGTCCGAGTACGACGTACGTGTCCATCACAGGAGAATCGTTATATGAGTTCCACCCACGGCAGCGATGCCCTACGCAAATTCCGGTTTGCGGCCGGTGGCGAGGGCAACGCCGAAGAGGGTGGTGCGCGACGCTTCGTCAAGCTTGCGCAGAAGGCCGAGGAACTCGGCTACGACTCGTTCATGATTCCGGATCACCTGGGTAATCAGGTCGGCCCGATTGCCGCTCTGGGAGCGCTCGCGGTGGCCACGGACAAGATTCGTCTCGGCACTGCCGTGTTGGCCAACGGCTTCCGTCATCCTGCTGTGCTCGCGAAGGACGCGGCGACCATCGACGTGCTGTCCGGTGGTCGACTCGAACTCGGTATCGGCGCAGGCTGGATGAAGGAAGAGTTCGACAAGGGCGGCATCGCCTACGAAAGCCCCGGCGTTCGAATCGAGAAACTCGAGGAGTCTCTGCAGATTCTCGACACACTGCTGCGCGGGCAGGAATGCACTTTCGAAGGCAAGCACTATCAGGTGCGTGGTCTCAAGGGCAGCCCGCGACCGCGGCAGGGCCCGCGGCCGCCGATCATCGTCGGTGGCGGCGGACCGAAGATGCTCGCTCTCGCCGCGAAGTACGCGGACATCATCTCGGTCGCCACACCGACCAACCGTGACGGGCGACTTCTGCTCTCCGGAATCACGATGGAAAAGACCATCGAACGTGTCGAGCGCATCCGCGAAGCTGCCGGCGAGCGTTTCGATGAGATCGAACTCAACTGGACCATCACCATGATCATGATCACCGACGACCGAGAGCAGGCTGCCGAGATGGCAATCGCCGCTCTGGGCCAAGGTTTTCCGCCGAACATCGAAGTGGATCGTAAGCTGAGCGTGGAGGAGTTGCTGAACTCTCCATACCTGGCTGTGGGCACTTTCGAGGAGATCGCAGACCAGATTCGACTGGTCCGCGAGAAGACGTCGATGTCGTATGTGGGGGTCTTCCCGACGCAGATGGAAGCGTTCGCCCCGATCATCCCGTTACTGGCGGGCGAGTAGGCCGGAGAATACGGACGATGCGAATCTGTAACATATCGATGGTTTGGGATCGATGAAGTGATTCAGGTGAGTTGCGCACAAAGTGCGATTCGATTGATCGAAGATGGACCCGAGAGAGCGAAGGAAGTCTGGGGCGCAGGCATGAAAGACAGTGCTTGTGTGATCGCTTCGGAGGAGATGGAATGAACGCGCTGTTCGATGGCTTTCTCGACGAGAAGGGCCAGATCCGCCTGCAACCAGGCTTCACGCTGGTCGACTACGTCGAGCAACACTCGCGTGTCAACGCGGACGAGCTCGCGTATCGGTACATCGATTACTCACGCGAACGTGACGGTGAAGCCCTGGAGCTGACCTGGGAGCAGTTCGGTGTGCGTCTGCGCGCTGTTGCGGCCCGTCTGCAGCAGGTCACCAAGCGTGGCGACCGTGTCGCGATTCTTGCTCCGCAGGGACTCGACTACGTCATTTCGTTCTTCGCCGCCATCCAGGCCGGTTCCATCGCGGTGCCGCTCTTCGATCCGGACGAGCCCGGGCACACCGACCGTCTTCACGCTGTTCTCGGTGACTGCAAGCCGACTGCGATTCTGACTGCCGCATCGTCGGCGGCCGGTGTTCGTCAGTTGTTCCGCTCGCTTCCCGCTGCCGAGCGTCCGCGCATCATCGCCGTCGACGCGATTCCCGACACCGTCGGTGAGACGTGGGTTCGTCCCGACATCGAACTCGACGACATCGCGTACCTGCAGTACACCTCCGGTTCGACCCGAGTTCCCGCCGGCGTGGAGATCACCCACCGCGCTGTCGGAACGAACGCGCTCCAGATGGTCGACTCGATCGAACTCAACGAGGACTCACGCGGCGTCACGTGGCTGCCGCTGTTCCACGACATGGGCCTGCTGACGGTCATCCTGCCTGCTCTGGGCGGCAAGTACATCACCATCATGAGCCCGCGTGCTTTCGTGCAGCGGCCGTACCGGTGGATCAAGGAACTGGCTGCGGTCTCGGACGGCGCCGGCACCTTCGCTGCCGCTCCCAACTTCGCTTTCGAGCACGCTGCCGCGCGCGGCCTGCCGAAGGACGGCGAGACCCTGGACCTGAGCAATGTCATCGGACTGATCAACGGCAGTGAGCCGGTCACGACGTCGTCGATGCGCAAGTTCAACGACGCTTTTGCTCAGTACGGTCTGCCCAAGACTGCGATCAAGCCGTCGTACGGCATGGCCGAAGCGACGCTCTTCGTCTCCTCGACCAAGCATTCCGACGAGGCCAAGGTCATCTACGTCGACCGCACGGAACTCAACAAGGGCCGCATGGTCATCGTCGACCAGTACTCCGAGAACGCCATCGCGCAGGTCTCCTGTGGGTACGTCTCGCGTAGTCAGTGGGCGGCGATCGTCGATCCCGAGACGCTGACCGAGGTCCCCGACAATCACGTCGGTGAAATCTGGTTGCACGGCGAGAACATCGGCATCGGCTACTGGGGACGCCCCGACGAGACGGCGGAGACCTTCCACAACAAGCTGGACAACCGGCTGAGCGAAGACAGCCACACCGAGGGCACGCCCGCGGATGCCAACTGGATGCGTACCGGCGACTTCGGCGTCTACGTCGACGGCGAGCTGTACATCACCGGTCGCGTCAAGGACCTCGTGATCGTCGACGGCCGCAATCATTACCCGCAGGATCTCGAGGCTTCGGCTCAGGAAGCCAGCCCCGCCCTGCGCCCCGGCTTCATCGCTGCGTTTGCCGTGCCGGCCAACCAGCTGCCCTCCGTCGTGTTCTCCAACACGCATTCGGGTCTGAAGTTCGACGACGACGATTCCTCGGAGCAGTTGGTCATCGTGGCCGAGCGTGCTCCCGGCGCAGGCAAGGCCGATCCGCAGCCGATCGCGGACACCGTGCGTGCGGCGATTTCTTCCCGTCACGGCGTTACAGCCCGAGACATCCTGCTCGTTCCTGCCGGTTCGATTCCGCGAACGTCCAGCGGCAAGATCGCTCGCCGCGCATGTAAGGCGAGCTATATCGAGGGAACGCTGCGAGGCGGCTATCAGCAGACCGCATTCCCCGATAGCGTTTGAGGAGCAGTCCCTTCATGATCGGTGGCTTGGTGAGTTGATGGTTGAACAAGATGGTGCGCAGAGCAAAGACGTCGTGAGCGAGATGAGTGTCGCGCAGCTGCGGGAGTGGCTTCGCAATTGGATCGCCAACGCGACCGGTCAGCCGGTCGGGGCGATCACGGACGATCGCCCGATGGAAGAGTTCGGGCTCGCCTCGCGAGACGCAGTCGCTCTGAGCGGAGACATCGAGGATCTGCTCGGCGTCACGCTGACCGCCACGGTTGCCTATCAACACCCCACCATCGCTTCGCTGGCGACTCGGATCATCGAAGGTGAGCCCGAGGCGCCGGAGGAGACCGTCGACGCGTCGTACTACGTCTCAGGCGGCGCGACGGACGCGCACGACATCGCCATCGTCGGACTGTCCACACGATTCCCCGGTGCCGGGCACACGCCTTCGGACATGTGGGAAATGCTGGCAGCCGGACGCGACGGCATCAGCGACCTCCCCGAGGACCGCTGGGCCGAGTTCATGTCGGATCCCGCCATCAAGGCCGCGGTCGAGAACGCCAACACCAAGGGTGGGTACCTCGACGATGTCAAGGGCTTCGACGCCGAGTTCTTCGCGATGTCTCCGCTCGAGGTCGTCAACGTCGATCCGCAGCAGCGCCTCGCGCTCGAGCTCGCGTGGGAAGCGCTCGAGCACGCGCGCATTCCGGCAAGTGGGCTCAAGGGCAAGCAGGTCGGTGTTTTCATCGGCAGTTCCGCCAACGACTACCAGCTGCTCGCGGTCAGCGATCCGACGACGGCGCATCCTTACGCGCTGACCGGAACGTCGACGGCCATCGTCGCTAACCGTGTCTCGTACTTCTTCGACTTCCGTGGACCGTCCATCGCTCTGGACACCGCATGCTCGTCGTCGTTGGTTGCCGTTCACGAGGCTGTGCGTTCGCTGCGTAGTGGTGATTCCGACATCGCGCTGGCCGGTGGCGTCAACATGCTGCTGGCCCCTCCCGGAACCCTCGGTTTCGACCAGACCGGGATGCTCGCTCCCGACGGCAAACTGCGTGCCTTCTCCGCACAGGCTCAGGGAATCGTTCGCAGCGAGGGCGGCGGACTCGTCGTGCTCAAGCGTCTCGAAGACGCCGAGCGTGACGGCGATTCCATCCTCGCGGTGATCGCCGGATCCGCGATCAATCAGGACGGCCGTTCCAACGGTCTGCTCGCACCCAATCCCGATGCCCAGGCCGACGTGCTGCGTTTCGCGTACCGCGACGCCGGCATCCTGCCGACCACAGTCGACTACATCGAGGCGCACGGAACGGGTACCGATCTCGGTGATCCGATCGAGGCCGACGCACTCAGCCGTGTCGTCGGTCGTGGCCGTGACGACGACAAGCCTGCTCTGCTCGGTAGTGCGAAGACCAACTTCGGGCACCTGGAGGCAGCTGCGGGCGCCGCCGGCCTGATCAAGGTCGTTCTGGCGATGCAGGAAAACAAGATTCCCGCGACGATCAACTACCTGGGCCCGAACCCGCACATCGACTTCGAGAAGGCGCACCTGCAGGTGACGCCCGAGGCCACCGACTGGCCGCGCTACACCGGCAAGGCTGTCGCCGGCGTTTCCGGTTTCGGTTTCGGCGGAACCAACGCGCACGTCGTGGTCAAGGAATACGTGCCTGCCGAGACGGTAGTGGATGCCCCTGTCGCCGATGCACCTGTGGAAGACGAGAGCACCGTTGTGCTGGCTGTGTCCGGTGCGCTGCCTTCGCGTCGTCGCCGCGCAGCTGCAGATCTGGCCGACTGGCTCGAAACCGAAGAGGGAAGCAAGACGCCCCTCGCCGACGTCGCGCGCACACTTGCGCGTCGCAACCACGGACGCTCGCGCGCCGCTGTTCTGGCGAAGACGCGGTCCGAGGCCATCAGCTCGCTGCGCGCCGTCGCCGCAGGCAAGCCGGCTCAAGGAGTCTTCTCGGCCGACTCGCCGTCGCCCAAGGGCGCGGTGTGGGTGTTCTCGGGCTTCGGCTCGCAGCACCGCAAGATGGCCAAGCAGCTCTACACGGAGAACGCGGCTTTCAAGGCAGCCGTCGACGAGGTCGACGCGCTGATCCAGGACGAGGCCGGTTACTCGATGGTCGAGATGTTCCTCGACGATTCGATCGAGTACAACGTCGAGACCGCACAGGTGGGAATCTTCACCATCCAGGTCGGTCTGGCCGCATTGCTGCGTCACCACGGCGCCGAGGCCGAAGCCGTGGTTCCGCACTCGATGGGTGAGGCCGCTGCCGCATACGTGTCCGGTGGTCTGAACCTGGAAGACGCTGTGCGCGTGATCTGTTCACGTTCACGGCTGATGGGTGAGGCCGAGGGCGCACTCGTCGGTGACGACATCCGTCTGATGGCACTGCTCGAGTACAGCGCATCCGAGATCGAGGCGTTGCTGCCCACGTACCCCAAGCTCGAGGTCTGCGTCTACGCAGCTCCGACGCACACGGTGATCGGTGGACCGCAGCCGGACATCGAGGCGATCGTCGCGGCCGCCGAGGCTGACGGCAAGATGGCGCGTGTCCTGCAGACCAAGGGTGCCAGCCATACTTCGCAGGTAGATCCGTTGCTCGGTGAGCTTGCCGCGGAGTTGGCCGGTATCGAGCCGACGACGTTGAAGCTCGGTGTCTACTCGTCCGTCGACAAGGACACCTTCTACCGTCCCGGCCACGAGCCGATCCATCAAGAGGCGTACTGGGTCAAGGGTCTTCGCCACAGCGTGTACTTCACCAACGCGGTGCGCGGTGCGGTTGCCCACGGCCACACCACCTTCGTCGAGCTCGCACCCAACCCGGTGACGCTGATGTCGGTGGCGGCTACTGCTTTCGATTCGGGTCTGCACGACATGGAGCTCATCCAGACGCTCAAGCGTAAGGAAGACGAGTCCGCGGGTGTGCTTGCAGCTCTCGCGCAGCTGTACGTCCACGGTCATGCCGTGAACCTCGAGTCCTTGCTTCCCGCAGGCGATTTCGCGTCGGTACCGCGCACCGCGTTCGTGCGTAAGCCGTACTGGCTCGACATTCGCGTCAGTGCCGGCGGGTCGGCTCGCGTTCCCGGTTCGCACGTCGCTCTGCCCGACGGCCGTCACGTGTGGGAGATCGACGCTTCGGCCGTCACCGACCTGGCGGTGCTCGTGACTGCCGCTGCCGGACAGGTTCTTTCGGACGTCGCTCTGACGGCTGCGGTTCCCCACGGTGAGCTGGCCGGTGCTGCGACCCTGACGACAACTCTCAACCCGCACCCGGGTGGAGCGTCGGTGCAGGTGCATGCTCGTGAGGGCGCTACGTTCCGTTTGCTGTTCGACGCCGTCGTCACGTCCGGTGAGCCGCTTCCCGAGCTGGTCGTCAGTGCGCCGGTCAAGACCAGTGCGCCGATGGAAACCCTGGCCGAGGTCGTCGAAGACGCCGGAGACAAGTGGGATCCGAACGGTTCGCAGAGCCTCGACGACCGCCTCAAGATCGTCGTTGCCGAGTCGATGGGGTACTCGCCGGAAGATCTTCCGGCCGAGGTTCCGCTGATCGAACTGGGCCTCGACTCGCTCATGGCGATGCGTATCAAGAACCGCGTCGAGTACGAGTTCGACATTCCGCAACTCCAGCTCCAGGCAGTCAAGGACGCGAGCCTCAACGAGGTCAACAAGTACCTGCGCTACGCGATCGACAATCGCGAAGAGGTTCAGGCGATGGCCGACAAGCAGGCCGCGGAGAAGCTGGCGGCCGATGCTGCTGACGAGGACGCTGCTCCCGCCGAGGTGTCGGTGGAACTGCCGGCGACTGCTCCGGTTGCTGCCGCGCCTGCCGATCCCTCCCGTGCCGGAACTGCCGACGACGCCGGCTCCGACGTTCCGCCGCGAGATGCGGCCGAGCGCTTGACGTTTGCGACGTGGGCCGTCGTCACCGGGAAGTCGGCCAAGGGCATCTTCAACGATCTGCCGATCGTCGGTGACGAGGTCGCCGAGAAGCTGGCAGCTCGGCTTTCCGAGCGTGCGGGCGGCGAGATCACTCTCGACGACGTGCTCGACTCCACCACCATCGAAGAACTCGCGGACGTCGTTCGCCAGTACCTCGAGGACGACGGCAAGATCGACGGACTCGTTCGTACGCTGCGTGCTCGTCCCGAAGGCTCCACGGCCGTACCGGTATTCGTCTTCCATGCTGCCGGTGGTTCGACGGTGACGTACGAGCCTTTGCTCAAGCGCCTGCCTGCCGGCACGCCGATGTACGGGTTCGAGCGGGTCGAAGGCTCGATCGAAACCCGCGCTGCGGCCTACGTTCCGCTGCTTCGTGAGATCCAGGGTGACGGGCCGTACGTGCTGTGCGGCTGGTCGTTCGGCGGCGTGATGTCGTATGCGGTCGCGAAGTTGCTGCGTGAGCAGGGCGCTGACGTGCGTGTGGTCGGACTGCTCGACACCGTCATGGCCGGCGAGGTCGTGCCGGACACCGAGGCGGAACGACGCAAGCGGTGGGAGCGCTACGGCAAGTTCGCCAAGCGCACCTACAACCTGGATGTGCCGCTGCCGCTCGATGTTCTGGCTTCCACCGAAGCCGACGAGGATCAGATCCAGATCTTGATGGACATGATCAAGATGAGTGGCGCCAAGATTCCCGGCGGCATCATCGAGCATCAGCGGACGTCGTGGTTGGACAATCGCGCCATCCAGACCGCCGAGTTCAGCAGCTACGACGGCGACGTCGTGCTCTACATGGCCGACAAATACCACGACGAGCTGATGACGCTCGAGCCTGCATTCAAGACTCGCAAGGCGGATGGTGGCTGGGGTGACTACGTGAAGAACCTCGAGGTCGTCTACATCGGCGGGGACCACCTGCAGATCGTCGACGAGCCGTACATCGCGAAGGTTGCGGCAGACCTCACCACCAAGCTGGCCCAGATCGAGACAGCTCAGACCAAAGCAGCGGAAACCGGAGTTCAGAAGTGACGACAACCACCGCGGAGAAGCTCGCTGAACTCCGCGAAAAGTTGGAGAAGGCAAAGGAACCCGGCTCGGCTCGGGCCATTGCCAAGCGCGATGCAGCAGGGCACAGTACGCCGCGCCAGCGCATCGACATGTTGCTCGACCCCGGTAGCTTCATCGAGATCGGCGCCCTGGTGAAGATGGCGGGCGAGGGCAACCCGTACAGCGACGGCGTCATGACCGGTCACGGAACCGTCGACGGGCGTCCGGTTGCCGTGTTCGCGCACGATCAGACGGTGTTCGGCGGTGCCGCCGGAGAGATGTTCGGCCGTAAGGTCGCGGCTGTCAACGACTTTGCACTGAAGGTGGGCTGCCCGGTCGTCGGTATCAACGATTCCGGTGGAGCCCGTATCCAGGACGCCGTTTCCTCGTTGGCCTGGTACGCCAACATGGGTTCACGTCAGGAGCCGCTGTCGGGGCTGTGCCCGCAGATCTCGGTCATCCTCGGCAAGTGCGCCGGCGGTGCCGTGTATGCCCCGATCAACACCGATGTCGTGGTCGCGACCGAAGAGTCGTACATGTTCGTCACCGGACCCGACGTCATCAAGTCGGTCACCGGCGAAGAGGTCAGCCTCGAGGACCTGGGCGGAGCGCGTAAGCAGGCGGAGTACGGAAACATCCATCACGTCGCTCCTGACGAGAAGGCTGCCTTCGACTGGGTGCGTGAGTACCTGAGCTTCATGCCGTCCTCGTGCCAGGAGAAGGCTCCGCTGATCAACCCGGGTCTCGAACCCGAGATCACCGAGTCGGATCTCGAACTCGATGCCTTCATGCCGGATGCCGACAACGCCGGCTACGACATGCACGACATCATTCTCCGGATCTTCGACGACGGAACCTTCCACGAAATCGGAGCCCAGGTCGCGCACAACGTGATCACCGGGTTCTCCCGCGTCGACGGACTGCCCGTCGGTGTCGTGGCCAACCAGCCCACCTACCTCAGTGGCGCCCTCGACGCGGACAGCTCCGACAAGGCCGCACATTTCGTGCGCCTGTGCGACGCTTTCAACATCCCGCTCGTGTTCGTCGTCGACACACCGGGCTTCCTTCCCGGCGTCGATCAGGAAAAGGTCGGCGTCATCAAGCGCGGCGGACGTTTCCTGTTCTCGTACATCGAAGCCACCGTGCCGAAGGTGACCGTGGTGGTTCGTAAGGCGTACGGCGGCGGTTACGCCGTCATGGGCTGCAAGCAGCTCGGTGCCGACATCAACCTCGCGTGGCCGACCGCTCGTATCGCCGTGATGGGCGCCGAGGGTGCCGTCAACATCATGGGACGTCGCCAGCTCGCCGAGGCGGGCGAGAATGCTCCCGCAGTGCGTGCGCAGCTGATCAACTTCTACAACGAGTTCGTCGCGACGCCGTACATCGCGGCCGAGCGCGGATACATCGACGCGGTGATCGAGCCTTCGCAGACGCGTCTCGAAATCCGCAAGGCTCTGAAGTTGCTCAAGGACAAGACGATCTTCAAGAACCCGCGCAAGCACAACTTGATGCCGCTCTAATTTTCTGAGGGGTACTGACTGGCGGGTTCGGTCGGGGGGTTGGCTCAATAGATGAGGTTGAGTTCTACCCCCGAATCAGAATTATCCGATTCGGCACGTATCCCGTGACCGGCCGAGCGAACGAGGATCTGGGTGCGGTCGGCTCGGAACAGGTCGTTCGAGCATTCGATGATTGCGCCGGCCGCGTCCCGCGCAGTTCGCTGAATTGAAATGAGTGGCGCGTCGGTGTGGACGGAAAGCAATCGAGCCTCTTCCGGTGTCGCCGAGGCTACTTCGAGTCTTTCCTCGCTGCTCACGACCTCGACGTCGTACTCACTTCGTAGAAGTTCGTAGACGGAGCCACCCAATGGCCGCTCCAGTAGCCCGGGGAAGCGTTGAGCAGGGAGCCATGCCTGCTCTATGGACAATGGAGTTCCGTCGGCGAAACGCAATCGGAGGATGCTGAACGCCAGCGAGGCTTCGTCGTCGAGGCCGAGTCGGATTCGAATTGACTGTTCAGGGTTTTGCAAGACGGCTGACAGCACCTGTGACCCGGATGTCATCCCCTGCCTCGCGAGATAGGACGGCAACCCGTCAACTCGATCAAGGTCCCGCTCGAACTTCCGCTGCGCGATGAAGGTGCCTCCAGCCCGGCCTGGTAGGCGATGTGTGATTCCTGCCTGGCACAGACCTGTCAGAACGCCCCGCAATGTGGATCGACTCACTTGGAAGTGTTCGGCCAGGTCTCGCTCGCTCGGGAGACGATCCCCAGGTTTGAGAATCCCGGAACTGATGTCGCTCAGAATCTTTCGGCGAACCTGCTCGGCTACCGGCCCACCCATGCCAGTCGTCATCGGAATCGCCTCCCGCCCCGGCGCCGGAGTGCGGCACGTTCATCACCCATTCGCCAATCCCGCACACTGCTGGAGCCGCTGCGGTCTGTTTCGGCAGCTTATCGCATGGTGGGCGGTTGATCGGAGCTTCTAGCGTCTTGGCGGGGTCGAATGGTTGACCCCTTTAAATGAGCACTGAGAGAGTTGGACCAAACGCTGATTATTCTCAACCAACGGCCATACCAAATTTCAATCCAATTAGAATAACCGCAGTACATGGCTATTTAAAAGGTTTAGACAGGTCTTGTTTTGGTATGTTACGTGTGTCACACTCAGTCGATCGCAAGGTGCGCTGCGGCGACAGGTCGCAGTTCGAGTCGTCGAATCCGTTCGGCAAATACTGAGAGGACCTTCGTCGTGACCGATGTATCCGAGGCCGACGGTGCGGCCGCCGCCGGTGAGAACAAGTCTGGTCAGCCAGTCCAACGTCTGAAGAAGAATTCAGTCGGCCTCGCAGGTGTGGTTTTCATGGCTGTTGCGACCGCTGCGCCGATTACTGCCATGGTCGGGAATGTTCCGATTGCTATCGGCTTCGGCAACGGCAGTGGCGCTCCGGCGGGGTATCTGGTCGCGACCATCGTGCTTGGCCTCTTCGGAGTCGGATATGCAGCGATGGCACGCCATATCACCGCGACCGGGGCGTTTTACGGATTCATCAGTCATGGGCTGGGACGGGTACTCGGGATGGCCTCGGGGACGATCATCACGATGGCCTACGTGGTGTTCGAGGCATCTCTCGTCGGCATCTTCAGCTTCTTCTCGCACAGCACGGTGGAGAAATACACCGGCATATCCGTTCCGTGGATCGTGTTCGCTTTGGTGATGCTCGCGGCCAACGCGATCCTCTCTTACTTCGATATCAATTTGGCTGCAAAGGTTTTGGGGGCCTTTCTGGTAACGGAAATCTTGATGTTGGGACTGATGGCCGTTGCAGTGCTCGTTCACGGCGGTGGTCCGGACGGGTTCGCGGTGTCTTCGATCAACCCGGTGAATGCATTCGAGCCTGCGGCAGGCGTCGGCGGTGCAGTGGCAGGTATCGGACTGTTCTTCGCCTTCTGGTCGTGGGTAGGCTTCGAGTCGACGGCAATGTACGGCGAGGAGTCGCGCGACCCCAAACGAATCATTCCGCGTGCAATTCTCCTGTCGGTTCTGGGAATTGGACTGTTCTACGTATTCGTTTCCTGGATGGCCATCGCCGGTACCGGTCCGGCCCGGGCCATCGAGCTGGCGCAAGATTCCTCGACTTCCAGTGAAATATTCTTCGGTCCGACACGTGATTTCGTCGGTGGTTGGGCCGTAAGTG
This sequence comes from Rhodococcus sp. KBW08, assembly GCF_003852455.1. Classification (NCBI taxonomy): domain Bacteria; kingdom Bacillati; phylum Actinomycetota; class Actinomycetes; order Mycobacteriales; family Nocardiaceae; genus Rhodococcus; species Rhodococcus sp. KBW08. Next base: position 96,716 of record NZ_QAJJ01000005.1, on the reverse strand, counting down.
TCTTTGAGGTACTACTCATTTCAGGGTCTTTCGCGTGCGGAATGGCCTTCCATCAGTGCGCATCTCGATACATCTATGCGCTGGGGCGGGAGGGGCTGATTCCCGGTTCCGAAGCCTCCGTCGGTCGAACCCACCCCGTCCACGGGTCGCCACACATCGCGTCGTTCGTCCAGACCGTCATGGCCACTGCGATTGTGATCGCCTTCGCGGTTGCCGGTATGGATCCGTACATCCACCTATTCGGGTTGTTGGCGATTCTCGGTACGATGGCAATCCTGATTGTTCAGTCGCTCTGCGCTTTTGCAGTCATCGGTTATTTCCATGTTTCCAGGAACCACCCGGAAACGGCCAACTGGTTTCGAACTCTTCTGGCTCCCCTCCTCGGCGGGTTGGGAATGCTGTACGTGGTGTACCTCTTGTGGGAGAACCGCAGTTTCGCGGCGGGTGCTGCTGCAGATACCCTGCTGTTCCGCTTGAGTCCGTACATCGTGGGCGGACTGTTTCTTTTCGGAATGCTCGTCGCAGTTTGGTACAAGTACCGAGCTCCCGAACGATACGCCCGAATCGGACGCATCGTCTTGGATGACACACCTGAATCGGAACCGGAAGCTGAACCTTCGATCAACTGATTCTCATTTGGTATGACCAATCATGGCGTGGCGGGTATGTCTGGTTGCGAGTAAGCCGGTTGGCGTTCGAATCATGATGTTGTGCAGCATTATTGAGGTGCAAAGTCGGCAGATTCAACCTTTTCCTACCCAAGGCATTGACTTTATTGGTCCGACCATTAATGATTCACATGTACAGAGAGTCGAAAGCCCGAACGAATCGGGCCCGAGTCAGGACAGGTGGGATATGTACGACTACGGCTCATTCAGCTTCGATTCCAAGAGCGAAGTGCTGGAGAAGGCCAAACGGTACTGGAACCCCGACAAGACTCAGTTCTGGACCGACAGTGGCATCGATCTGGTCATCGGCCGACGCGAGGGTTACGTGCTGTGGGATATGGAGGGCCGCCGCCTCATCGACCTTCATTTGAATGGCGGCACCTACAACCTCGGGCATCGAAATCCGGAGGTGGTGGCGGCAGTGGCCGAGGGACTCGAACTGTTCGACATCGGAAACCACCACTTTCCCTCGGTCGCGCGCACCGCACTCGCTGAAGCGTTGGTCCAGACGGCTCCTGCAGGTCTGACGAAGGTTGCGTTCGCGTCCGGAGGTGGAGAGGCGATAGACATCGCGCTCAAAAGTGCTCGGCACGCAACGCAGAAGCGAAAGATCGTATCGATCGTGAAGGCATATCACGGTCATACCGGACTTGCGGTAGGCACCGGTGACGATCGGTTCGCGAAGCTCTTCCTCGCGGATCGACCGGACGAGTTCATTCAAGTGCCGTTCGGTGATCTGGATGCAATGGACAAGGCCTTGTCTGGCCGTGACGTAGCAGCGGTGATCATGGAAACGATTCCGGCAACGTACGGATTTCCACTACCGGAGCCGGGCTACCTCGAGGCGGTCAAAGCGATGACGGAAGCGTACGACGCTCTGTACATCGCAGACGAGGTGCAGACAGGGCTGATGCGTACCGGTGAACTGTGGGGTATCACCAAGCACGGGATCGACCCCGACATCATGGTGACCGGTAAGGGAATTTCAGGCGGCATCTATCCGATCGCGGCTGTGCTGCTCAGTGATCGGGCGGGGCAGTGGCTCGAGCAGGACGGCTTCGGTCACATCTCGACGTTCGGTGGCGCCGAACTCGGTTGTGTCGCAGCGCTCAAGACACTCGAGATCACCACCCGCCCAGAGGTGAGATCGATGGTGCATTACATCTCCGAACTCATGGGTGCCGGGCTTCGCAGAATTCAAGATCAATACCCCGGTTGGTTCGCCGAGATTCGTCAGAACGGAGTGATCCTCGGTTTGCGATTCGACCACCCCGAAGGGGCGAAGTTCGTGATGCGCCAGCTGTACGAACTGGGAGTATGGGCGATCTTTTCGACTTTGGATCCGCGTGTGCTGCAGTTCAAACCAGGCATTCTCATGTCGCGTGAGCTATGCGAAGACGTACTCGACCGCGTTGAAGTTGCTGTCGGACGAGCACGCGACGACGTTCACAACTCTGACCGGAGGGCAATCTGATGAGTACGGCTTTTGCCGGACATATGCTCGAACGCGCCGTTTGGGCAGCCGAGTCATTTGCCACTTACGACGCCGACTCGGTGGGTCGTATTGCACAGGCGGTAGCCGACGCGGCATACGAAGCGTCTGGGCACTATGCCGAATGGGCAGTTCGCGAGACGGGAATGGGGGTGGTTGCAGACAAGATTCGGAAGAATCAGGCATGCTCACGCGGAATCCTCGAGTTTTACCGTGGGCAAGATTTTGTCAGCCCCAGGGTGGACGAGCTCGACAAGATAGTCGAGATTCCACGCCCTGCCGGTGTCGTGCTTGCTCTCACTCCTACTACCAATCCTGTTTCGTCGGTGTACTTCAAAGTATTGATCGCGATGTTGACCCGAAATGCCATCGTGGTTGCACCACATCCGAGGGCAAAGCTGTCGTGTGCGGATGCGGCGCACATGCTCAGTGCCGCAGCGGTGGAAGCAGGCGCACCGGACGGCATCATTCAGGTGGTCGACGAGCCGACGATTCCGTTGATGGAAGCGCTGATGTCGGACGATCGAACAGACGTCATCGTGGCAACGGGTGGGTCCAGCGTTGTCCGCGCGGCTTACTCGTCGGGCAATCCGGCTCTAGGAGTGGGTCCGGGCAATGTACCTGTGTTCGTGGACGCCACCGCGGATGTGCGTTTGGCTGCACAACGAATCGTCGACAGCAAGGCTTTCGACAATTCTCTTCTGTGCACCAACGAATCCGTACTCATCGCCGAGGATGCAGTTGCGGATGGCTTGACGCGCGAGATGCAGCGTGTGGGGGCTCACTTCCTGGATGTCGATGACGTGAATCGACTGCGCGAGTATATGTTTCCCGAGGGCCACCTCAACACGGACGTCGTCGGCAAGGATGCAGTGTGGATCGCGGACAAGATCGGACTGCGACTGACCGCGAAAACCAGACTGCTCGTAGCTCCGTTCGATGTTGTTCGCTCCGAAGAGGTTCTGGCGCACGAGAAACTGTCACCGGTGATCGGGATGGTGCGGGTCCCTGACGCTGATCGAGGTGTACGAGCTGCGCGGGCAGTGGTCCGTATCGCCGGCGCCGGTCATTCTGCGGCGATTCACAGCGAGAATTCGCACACGATCATGAACTATGCGGCGCTGGTGCCGGTGCTGCGTATTTCGGTGAACGTCGGAAACAGTACGGGTAGCGCTGGACTCGACACGAATCTGGCTCCATCGATGACGATCGGTACCGGATTCGCCGGGCGCAGTTCGATCGGTGACAATCTCGAGCCGAAGCATCTACTGAACTGGGCTCGCGTCGCCTACAACTCGGACGAAAGTGTCCGCATGGCGAATCTTTCGGGCGTCGAAATCTGGCAGGTGCCGGCCGGTGCCGTGCCGGTTTACCCCATCGCTTCGAACGCTGCCCCCAGGTCGGGAGCGGCTGTGCCGAAATCGGTTCCGCGGATAATCCGCGCTGACTCGCCTGTTCGAGGCTCGTCGACAGATGCGGATCGGCTCCGTGCAGAGCTTCGTCGGATAGTCGTCGAAGAACTCTCCCAACTGAACAAGAGGTGACCCATGGCTGAACTTCGATCGTTCATTTTCATTGACAGGCTGCAACCACAGACGATGTCCTATCTGGGTACCTTCATCCGCGGAACGCTTCCGCGGGCCGATTCTGCCGCTCAAATTATCGAGGTTGCGCCAGGACTCGATATCGAAGGCATAACCGACGTTGCCCTCAAACATGCTGATGTGCAGGCTGGCGTGTTGGTTGTCGAAAGGCAATTCGGGTACTTGGAATTTCACGGTGAAACAGGGGCGGTGACTTCTGCCGCAGACGCGGCGCTGGACGCACTCGAGGCGACCAGATCTTCTGCGATCTCGCCGACAATTCTCGCTTCGAAGATCATTTCCAGTATCGAACCGCAGCATGCGTTCCTGATCAATCGCAACAAGATCGGATCGATGGTGCTGGCTGGAGATTCGCTGTTCGTTCTGGAAGTTCAGCCTGCCTCATATGCGATCCTGGCCACGAACGAGGCGGAGAAGGCAGCCGACGTCAAGGTGGTCGACTTTCGCATGATGGGTGCAACTGGTCGAGTGTATCTATCGGGTAGTGAAGCAGATGTGCGGCAGGCCGCCGAGGCAGCTCAGAGTGCTCTGGGAGGTGAATTCTGATGAAATTGCCTCCGCCCGAAGAGCTTCGGACTATGATTCGAGAGATCATCCGGGAAGTCACACCTGAGGTCCCGAATAAACTCACTCCGGATAAACCCGCCCCGAGCAAGCCCGCCCCGAGCAAGCCCGCCTCATCTCAGCTCGCTCCGGCGCCGACTGGTCCGATGGCTGTCTCTCGTCGAAACAAGACCGAAGCAGTGCGGCTGAGCACCAGCGCCGAACTGCAGACCTTCGTGTTCAAGCTGCTGGAATTGTTCGAGAATCCGAAATCGCGGCAAGACCTGCGTGCCGGCCGATTGAAATTCACACTCGCCCCCGGCCCCAAGGCGGCAGGACCAACATCGGCAGTTCACCGTATCGACGAGGGTGTGGTGACCGAGCGGCACATAGCTCGCTTTGCAGAATCCGGTGCGCGCCTTGTTCTCGGGCGCAAAGCAGTGATAACCCCGCTGGCTCGCGAGAAGGCACGCGCTCTCGGGGTCTCATTCGAAAAGGAGCGCTGATGATTGCCGCAGTTGTCACGGGAAGCATCTGGTCGTCGCGACGCATCGACGGACTGCCGAACGGCGCGCTTCTGCGCGTCGAGGCTCTGGAGTCGGGCGACCGATTCATCGCGTTCGATGTTCTGGGTTCGGGTGTCGGCGAGCACGTCCTCGTTGCGCAGGGCTCCGTCGCATCCAACTGGTTTCCCGGTACACCACCACCTGTGGACGCTCTCGTCATCGGATCGATCGATCGAGACGCCACCCCCGAAGTTCCCCCGAACTCCGGTCTCTGACCGGATCGTGATCCTCCTGTCTGCGTACCTCGCGACAGAACCGTCAACAAAGGAGTCGACAAATGTCCAGCACAGCAATCGGAATGATCGAGACCAAGGGATTCGTTGCAGCGTTGGCGGCCGCCGATGCAATGGTCAAGGCAGCCAACGTCACCATCACGGATCGGCAAGAGGTCGGGGACGGATTGGTGGCGGTCATCGTCACCGGTGAAGTGGGGGCGGTGAAGGCCGCCACGGAGGCTGGTGCTGAAACAGCTTCTCAGGTAGGCGAATTGGTAAGCGTCCATGTGATTCCGCGTCCGCATGCCGAACTCGGTGCGCACTTCTCGGTGGTCTCCAAGTAGCTCGCTCGCATCGGTTAGGCCCAGCAGGGTCAACGTCCTGGCGGGATCAAAATCTGAGGAGGAGGCACCTCGGTGTCCGCACAAGTGCAATCAACAACGGATATCCGTGTCTACCTGATGGTGCACGACCTGCAACGTCAGTTTGCGGCGTACATGGGTACACCCACTCGCGCGCGTGGGTACCCGCCGTATGAGCACGATTACGCACTCATCGTCGAGGTGTCACCAGCTCTCGCGATCGAACGCGTGATGGACCTCGCGCTGAGGGCGGTTCCTTCGGTCGAGCCCGGGATACTTTACGTGGAAAGGCAATTCGGAGTTCTCGAGATTCATGCGAACAACCTCGCCGATGTGGAACGTGCGGGTCAGGCGATCTTGGACGGCACTGGTAGCGAGGCAGCTGATCAGCTGCGACCGAAGGTGCTCTACCACGACGTGATCGAGGACATCACGGATCAGCATGCGGTGATCATCAATCGGAACAGACAGGCATCGATGGTAATGCCTGGGCAGTCACTGCTCGTGTACGAAATGACCCCGGCGCTGTTCGCGACGGTGGCCGCCAACGAGGCCGAACGCGCAGCTCCGGGAATCACTCTCGTAGACGTGCAGATGATCGGTGCAGCCGGACGGCTGTATATCGCAGGATCGACCGAAGAGGTGACGTCGGCCCGAGACAGGATCACGGACGTCTTGGCAGGTATCGAAGGCCGCGAACACGGCTGAGTCAGTTTTCTGAGAGGAGAGGAGGACCACCTGATGTTTGTCGAAGGTGCGGGATCGGCCGAAGATCTGGTCGCAGATCGTGCGATCAAGGAATACACGTTCTCGCGAGATGCGCAGTGGCGCATGATCAATTTGTCGGAAAATGCGACCTATCTGGTCGAAGACCCGGGGACAGGCTCGGGTGGAATCCTCCGCGTGCATCGGGAGGGTTACCACAATGCGCAGGCGATCGAGTCAGAACTGGATTGGCTCGATGCCCTCCACGAGGAGAACATCGTTGATGCCTCCAAAGTTATTCGGACATCGGACGGGCGTCGAATCGTGACGACGGAAGTTTCCGGACGAACGCGGCACGCCGTCCTTTTCGAGACGATGGGTGGCTTGGAGCCGGATGAAGCGGGAATTTGTGCAAACGACTTTCATACACTCGGAGCGGTGACAGCGAGACTTCATTCTCATTCGAAGCGTTGGCGCAAGCCGGCGGGTTTCGCTCGCTTCTCCTGGGATTGGACCAATACACTCGGCGAGACACCGCGGTGGGGGCGCTGGCAAGATGCCGTCGGCATCGGGACCAACGAGATTGCGACGTTGGAGCCTGCCGTGGAATTGATCCACCGGAGGTTGGAACGATACGGGCAGGGCCCGGACCGATTTGGTTTGGTGCACGCAGACCTCCGACTGGCGAATCTTCTCGTCGATGCAGATCAGGTCAACGTGATCGATTTCGACGATTGTGGTTTCGGCTGGTTCCTGTACGACTTCGGTACCGCCGTGTCTTTCATCGAGCACGACCCGGCATTGCCGCGTTGGCAGGAAGCGTGGATGTCCGGGTACCGAACCGTCGCGGAATTGTCCGACGAGGACGAAGACATGCTCGCTACATTCGTCATGCTGCGCAGGATGCTCCTGGTGGCCTGGATGGGTTCCCACTCGCATTCCCAAGAGTCGCGCACAAAGAGTTCGAGTTATGCGGCGGGAACGTGCGATCTGGCGACTAGATACCTCGATTCCGCCGGTTCCTCACTCGAACGAACCGGTTCTGTTCGCTGACCGACTAGTCCCGATCAATCAACTCTGATGAGGTCCAAATGTTCAACTCCATTGAAGGTCGTTCGGTCGTCGTCACCGGCGGTAGCAAGGGCATCGGCTTGGGAATGGTTCGGGTGTTCGCGCGCGCAGGGGCCAATGTGCTCATGACCGCGCGAGACGCTCCGACTCTCGCACGTGCGGCGGAGGGTTTGAACGATCTTCCTGGCGCCGTCTCCACGCTTCAAGTCGACGTCACGAATCCTGACTCCTTGGCCGGTATGGCAGAAGTTGCGGCTGAGCGACACGGGGGAATTGACGTGTTGTGCGCGAACGCTGGGATCTTCCCGTCGAAGCGGCTGGGGGAGATGACCTCGGAGGACATGGACAGCGTATTCGGCGTCAACGTCAAGGGCACCATCCACGCCGTGCAAGCGTGCATGCCGTGGCTCGAAACTTCCGGGCATGGAAGGGTCGTCGTGACATCTTCGATCACCGGGCCCGTGACCGGTTATCCGGGTTGGTCGCACTACGGGGCAAGCAAGGCCGCGCAGATGGGCTTCATCCGAACTGCTGCCATTGAGTTGGCCCCGAAGAAGATAACGATCAACGCCGTCTTGCCCGGCAATGTGATCACCGAGGGACTCGACGGTTTGGGACAGCAGTATCTGGACGAAATGGCGTCCAGTGTCCCGGCCGGCAGTCTGGGCAGCGTCGAGGATATCGCCAATGCGGCACTGTTCTTTGCCCTGGACGAAGCCGCGTACATCACCGGTCAGTCGTTGATCGTGGATGGGGGACAGGTCCTTCCGGAGTCGGCGATGGCGCTCGGCGAAATGTAAGAACAGCGACGACGGATTCACCTGTCCCCGGTGAATCCGTCGTCGGCGCGCACGGCTATTATTTGGTCAGACCGAATACCCGCCATGTTCAGGAGGCTGCCCCATGGGTGCGCAAACTGAGGAGGTCCGGCGGCGTATCGTTGCCGAGATCAATTCCGGAGCATTGCCTCCCGGGTCGAGGCTCGGGAGCGAGCGGGAACTGGCAGAACACTACGGAGTCAGCCGCTCGAGTCTGCGGCAGGTTCTTGCTGCATTGGAGGAAGCCGGGGTCGTTCGTCGAGCGATCGGGCGTTCCGGCGGGACGTTCATCAGTCATGCAACGGTCGAGCGAGATCTCTCCGGTGTCATCGGGTTACCCGCGTATCTGGCGAGCCAAGGATACGTAGCCGGCAGCAGGATCCTTTCCACTCAAATGACCGTTCCCGACCGTAGCGCGCGAGATGCGCTGGGTTTGGGCGAGGACGAGTTCGTGATCGATATTCGGCGCATTCGGCTCGCCGACGGGTCTCCCATCTCGTTGGAACACGTACAACTCCCGGCTGGTAGGTTTCCGGGTCTGCTGGAGCGTCCTCTCGGCGGCTCGCTCTACGAATTGATGGAGCAGGCATACGGTTTGGTTCCCGGTGCGGCCGAGGAGCAGATCGAAGCTGTCAACGCCACCACGACTGAGGCTTCGGTACTCGGCACCCGCGTTGATGCTGCTCTGTTGTTGATCACGCGCACCACCCGAGACCAGACGGGCGTTCCGTTCGAATACTCACGCGACCTGTTTCGCGCCGATCGAACTCGAATCTCGGTGACTGCCCGGGGACCGGCTGGACGAACAGAGACCAAAACCACCGTCCTGGAAGTTCGTACCGACTCCGAATCCTGAGTTCTGTTGCAATAAAACAAGATAGCGTCGGATTGTGTGATCCGGCTGCCAGCCGGTGCCGAAATCTGGGTCGATCCGGGTGCGGGCTGCCTGTCGGACGATCCAGGGATCCGTTGATTGACGGATGAACGTGTCCCCGCAGGTGCTCATCTGGGGTCGAGTTGCTGATGTTGCGTGACCTTGTTCACATCTAGTCTTTGTCTACTCGCGGCGAATCTGCTGCCGCAGTAAGTATTCCGTCCATGAATGCACGGGACTCTTTCTGGTTCAAGTCGATTCACCTACATTCCAGGAGCACATGGTGAGTAATCCCACGGAGTTGTCCGGACCCCCATCCGAAGTGGCAGCGAAACGTCGCGCGTTCGACGCTGTCGATGCGTTGGCTGAGGACATGGTCACAGTGTTGTCGGAGATCATCGCTATTCCCAGCGTGAATCCGAAATATCCCGGCCAGGCCTACGACCAAGTCGTAGGCCTGGAGGGCAAAGTCAGTAACGTGCTGTCCGAGATCTATCAGGACAGTGGCGCCGATGTGGAGAGATGGGAAGTCGAAGCCAAGCGGACCAACGCTGTGGGGACTGTTTCCGGCTCCGGTGGTGGGCGTTCGTTGATCTACAACGGGCACGTGGACGTCGTACCCCCAGGAAATGTTGCGCGGTGGGAATCGGGAGACCCGTTCTCTGGTCGAGTCGACGGTGACCGAGTGTGGGGTCGCGGCGCAAGCGATATGAAAGCAGGGCTGGTCGCACAGGCTTTCGCGGTCAAGGCACTGCAACGTGCCGGTATCTCACTTCGTGGCGATCTGATCATCCAGGCGGTTGTCGGGGAAGAGGTCATGGACCATGAATGCGGGATCTCGTCGACCCTGGAACGCGGGTATCGGGCTGATGCTGCTGTCGTGGCCGAACCGAGCGGTCCGACTCAACTCGGCGTAATCCCGGTGACCCCAGGTCTGCTCTGGTTCTCGGTGACAGTGGCAGGAAAAGCTACTCACTCGTCGATGCGTGGTCAGACGATCAGAGCCGGCGGTGGCGGGTCCAAGGTCGGCGTCAACGCAATCGACAAGGGGTTTCTCGTCTTTCAGGCACTTCAACGCCTCGAAGAAGAATGGGCATTCACGAAGACGCACCCGCTCTTCGCTCCTGGGCATTTCTCGATTCATCCCGGTGTAGTGACGGGTGGTCCACACGGAGTGCTTGTGCCGTTCATTCTTTCGGAATACATGACCATCGAGTACTGCGTTTGGTACCCACCTCAGGACGACCCTGAAACAGTCAAGCAGGAGATCGAGGCGCAAATCGACTCGATAGCGCGGACCGACGGCTGGCTGCGGGACAATCCGCCGACCGTCGAATGGAAACTCAGTTGGCCGGCGAACGACCCGGGAGAGTCGGCAGCTGAGATCACCCAAGCGATCTCCCAGGCACACATCGCTGCCGCGGGTGGGACACGGTTTGCCGGTGCACCAACCGTTGCCGGGTTCTGTGCGGTTGAGGATACTTCTTTTCTCACAATGGCAGGCGTTCCCGCGATCAGCTACGGACCCGGCGACCTGCGGGTGTCTCATGCAGATGACGAGTACTGTCTGATCGACGAAGTTCACACTGCTGCAAGAACTTTTGCCGCGCTTGCGATCGACTGGTGTGGACTCGAGGAGCAGGCAGAATGAAAGAGTTCATTCGGCAACTCGAGCCGCGAACAATTCATGTGACATTCGGTTTCCTATATGGCATAAGCCTTCTGCTCGCGCTGTTTCCGCCGTTGTATCTCGCAGCAAGTGGTGTCTCGACACGAATCTTGGGGCTGCCGTTCAGTATCTTCTACTGGCTCTTCGACGGGTTGTTGGTCGGGCTGAGTCTGTGGGCGCTCTATCTGGTCGAAGGCATCAGGGGCGAACTGGACGAGGCCTTCGCTGTGGTATCCGGCCCCTCTGTTGGGTCACCGAGTTCGCCGACTGGAGAATGACATGTTGATCATGCTCGGAATGTTGACAGTCTTCTATGCTGTCGTCGTCTATATCCTCTACGCCACCAAGCGCAGCGAAGCGCCGTCCTTCACCGAGTATTCGGTGGGTGGTCGTAGCTATGGTCCATGGTTCGTCGCGATGTCCTACGTCAACTCTTGGTGGCCGGGTGCGGTTTTCATCGCCTTCTTCGGTTTGGCGGCTGGTGCCGGAGTATTCGGATTTTACGGACTGGCCTACTCGGGGCTAGGCGTCGCGATGATGTATTTCATGGCCACAAAGGCCTGGCGATGGGGAGCTCGATACGAATTACGTTCTCAACCAGACCTTCTTGGGCTGCGGTTCGACTCGACATTGGTCAAGAAGATTGCCAGTGTGATCGGTGTGGTGTCGTTGTTCCCGTGGGTGGTGCTCGGAATGCAAGCGCTGGGGCAACTCCTCGAAGTTGCCAGCGAAGGCAAATGGTCCGTCACAACCTGCCTGTTGGTCGGCTTGGCGCTCATCGTCGTTCGCCAGATCTGGACAGTCAAGATGGGCATGCGCGGGCTTATCATGACCGACCTGTTCCAGGGGATAGTCGCTTACGTGGTTGCCGGATTGGTGTGTCTGCTCATGCTCGTCGGATTTGGTGGATCACCCATCAGCTTCGGGGCGTTGGCGGAACTGCCGGTGGAGATGTTGCGGGTACCAGGTGATGGCGACGCATACGGGCCCTTCTACCTGTTTGCACTGATCTTCACTGGTGTTGTCGGATCACTGTGTTGGCCAACAAGTTTCCAGCGTATCTACACGGCCTCCGGAGTGCGAGCAGTCAAGGCGGGCACTATCCGCACCGTCGTGATCTCGGGGGTCTTCTACAGCTTGTTGATGCTTGTGGGACTCGCTGCGTCGACCATCGCAGAAGTGCACGAGGTGCCGCAGAATGGTTGGTTCACCCTGATGTACCAATACGGTGGAACCTGGATGCTGGGTCTGGCGGTCACGATTGTTTTCGCAGCATCCATGGGGCATATCGACGGCAGCGTCCAGGTGTGCGGTCTGCAGATTGCGAACGACATCATCAATTCGGAAAAGCGTCCGCTATCGGATCGACAGTTGACGGCTGTTGCAAAGTCCAGCATGGTCGTATTCATGGCGGTCGCCGGCGTCGTCGCGTATCTCACGTTCGACATGGCTCGTTTGCAGCTCCTTGCTCAGATCTCGTACCAGGGGATCGTGCAATTGTCGATTCCTCTGTTTCTGGGACTCTTCTGGCGCGGTGGTAACAAGCATGGTGCTGTTGCCGGCATGCTCTCCGGGTTCAGCGTCGCGGTGATCTTGACCTGGATCTACCCTGACGACATTGCGGGCCTTGGCGGGCTCACCGCCGGTATCGTCGGAATGGCAGTGAACCTCGTTGTCTTCCTGTCGGTCTCGGCGATCACTGGTCGGACCGACGCAGATCGTCGTCGCGTCGATACCCTTTTCGAGGCCGGTCGGAGCCCGGTGCGTGTGCGACAGGACGGGGCACTGCGAGCGTCCTGACTGGATGCCGTTCACACACCCATCGCTTCGTTCTCACTATTCGGTCGGAGTCGCTGCTAGGAGTCCGTTTCGCGGAATCCTCGGGCAGCGGCTCCGGCCGACTGCGAGCGATCTGTTGATGGCCGCCCGGGGAGGCAGCCCACTGTCTCGGCAAAGCGGTCATTGTCACCCGAAAAGCGTGGTTCCGCGGTATTCTACGGTGCTATCAGCCGATGAATCTTCGGATGAATCCCTGGAAAAGTCTTGATGCGCTTCAACTTTCGACAGGGATCGTGCACGAGAAACCGACTGGTCGATTGTCGCCATGTGGCGCGCATCGATCGAAGTGAGGATGGCGACATGGCGCTCACTCATCACACGCTCGCCACTGTGGCGGACATCGCGTCGATATGCTTAGAAAATGCACCTGTCGGCCAGAGAGCATCGGCAGTCATGGATCGGCTGAACGAGGAGATACCGTTCGAGGCCGCATCGATCGCGAGTTACGACATGGGAAGGCAGCGTCACTTCACCGTTGCAGCATCCGAATACCCGGGAGAAGTGAGTTCGTATCTCAATCAGGGGTTCACCGTCGACGACCCCGCCTTTCTCGCTATGCGATTTCGACGTTCGCGGCCGCTGCGCTGGTGCGATATTCCGAATTACGCTGACAACTTCAGTGCGCGAGAGGTCTTTCAACCTTCCGGTTTCTACGAAGGAGTCACGACTTGTCTGTTCACACGGGACGGTCGATATACAGGCTCACTTCACCTGAGCACAACATTTCCGGTTCCATTGAGTGACGCGGCCGTAGACTGTTTGATCGCTGTTCAGCCCCTCATCGCGACGCTGACCGACGGTTTGCGGGCAAACGATGGGGACAGTTGGGAACTGTTGGTCGATGGTTCGGAAGAGGCTGCATTCTTGACCGACGAAGGATCGGTGTCCGATGTTGAGGGCACGGCGCGTGGAGAACATCTCCACGAGGATGGTGCGCTGTACCAACAAATGCGTATTGCAGTTTCCCTCGGCGGCCCTCGAAGTCTCTATTGGGTTTCGCCCGACGGACATACGATGCGTATGTCCGTCACACCCGTAGCTGCTGGATCGCTGGTGACGCTCCGTCACGAAAAGGCGCCCCGGAATCTGACGGCTCGGGAACTCGAGGTACTCACGTATCTCGCCCGCGGGCTCAGTAACGCCGAAATAGGCAGAGAATTACATGCGAGTCATCGCACTGTTGCAACACATGTCGAACGCATACTCGACAAACTCGACTGCCACTCACGAGTGGCGGCGGCGGGAATCGCGACTGCTGAGGGCATTGTCCTGCCGCTGCGGTGACAACGAAGCGGTCTCGGCGTCGCTCGACACCGAGACCGCCCGACGATTTTGCTACTGTCCGCCCGTCGGAGTGCCGATGGTCCAACCTCCGTCGACCAGGATATTCTCTCCGACAACATGATCGGAGAGATCGGATGCCAGGAACAAGGTAGCGTTTGCAATATCTTTCGGAGTGGCCCACTGCCCCCTCGGGGTTTGGCCGGTCAATATCTCGCGTGTTGGTTGGTCGTATGAATCCGTCATCGCAGTCGTTACGAATCCGGGAGCTACTGCGTTGACGTTGATGCCGTAAGGTGCGTAGTCGAGCGCTACCTGTCGTGTGAAGTTGACGATCGCGCCCTTCGAGGCGCAGTAGGCCGCGAAGCCGGGGTTTCCTCGAAACCCGCTGATGGAACTGATGTTCACGATCTTTCCACCCCGATTGATTGCGCGAAGCTGTCGGATCATCTCCCTGGTGCAATAGAACGTGCCGTCAACATTGATCGACATCTGTCGACGCCACAGATCGTCGTCGGTTTCGAGGACAGTCCCGGCGACGAGAATGCCGGCGTTATTCACGAGTATGTCTATTCCGTTGTGTCGCTGAGAGGTCTCGGTGAAAACGGTTGTCACTTCTCTGCTGTCCGAGACGTCGAGGTGGACGTGCTCGGACACTCCTCCACGCGATTCGAGCAACTCCGTAGTCGTGGGTCCACCCTCTCGCGGTTGTTCGGAAAGATCGGCGACCACGATTCGGGCACCCGCCGCCGACAGTGTTTCAGCGATAGCCCTGCCGATACCCGAAGAGCCCCCCGTTACGAGTGCAACTTTGCCGGTCAGATCGATCATGATGCTCCTGGTACTCGAAGGGGTGGATACCCTCGAGCCTAAAAGGCATGTATGACAAAGGGTATCGGTCGGTTAGCCCTCAAACATCATGCTGTTGGCCGACGGTGTCCGTCATTCGACGGAACGGGTTGGCGAAGCGATCACTGAGGTTCATCCCAGAAGGTCGAACTGGCGGCGTAGCGCTTCTATCGCCGCCAGGACGGCCGGCCTCTCGCTGTCGGTCCGCCAGGCGAGGTAGATGTCTCGCCCCAACGGCGGAACCGTGTCGAGCATTCGAACACCTTCCGGCGGTACAACTCTCGCCAGTCGCGGAATCAAAGCGACGGCGAGACCCTGAGCGACGAATTCGACCTGGGTGGGAAATTCGGCGACCTCGTACTCGATTCGAGGGTCGAACCCCTGCGCACGCAGGGTCCTGACGGTGAAGGTGTGAAAATCCGTTCCCCGCGTCCACGTCGCCCAGGCATGCTCGGACAGCTCGCTCAGTGCGACAACCTTGTTCTCCGCCAGCGGATGTGATGCCGGGAGTGCAAGTAGCGCCACGTCGTCGTACACGGGTGTGAAGGAGAGTCCGTCGGGAAGTTCGACGGGCAGAGTGCTCCAGCTGTCTACCACCACGACGTCGAGGTCGCGGCGAATGAGTGCGGGGAGCAGTTCTTCGGATTCGCCTTCGTTGAAGGTGATTTCGAGCTGGGGGTGTGCGTGCCTGATCTCGGCAATGGCTCGCGGCAGCACCGTCCTGCTGGGGGAGACCAGGGCGCCGATACGTACGCGGCCCGTCACTTCGCTCTGCAGCGACGCGATTTCCGCCTCGGCCTGAGCAAGCGTCGAGAGAACCTCTGCGGTTCGGCGCGCGAGGATCCGGCCCGCTTCGGTGAGTCGCACACCGCGGCCCTGTGGTTCGAGGAGCGGAACACCGACCTCGCGCTCGAGTTTGTTCAACTGCTGCGAAATGCCGGAC
The DNA here is from genome assembly GCF_003852455.1 of Rhodococcus sp. KBW08. Lineage (NCBI taxonomy): Bacteria > Bacillati > Actinomycetota > Actinomycetes > Mycobacteriales > Nocardiaceae > Rhodococcus > Rhodococcus sp. KBW08. Next base: position 81,217 of record NZ_QAJJ01000005.1, on the reverse strand, counting down.
GGTGTGACATGCAAGGTGCGGGCGGCTGCCGCCACTGATCCGTTCTCGGCGACAGCGTGCAGGGCGCGAAGTCTTTCGAGATTCAACACGGTAGTAATACTACTGAATATACGGTCTGAACATTTGCTTGTGCTGAATAGTTAGCGGCAGGAACATTGTCGAGTGACCACTCTGACCTCCGCGACTGCGCAGACACCGACACCCACCCGAACTCCTCGGGGGCGCATCGACCCTCGACTGCTTGTCGTCGGAGGCGCAGCTGCGATCTCGATCAGTTCGCTCCTCATCAAGCTGGCCGATGTCGAGCCTTCGACGGCAGTCTTCTTCCGTTGCTTCCTCGCTTTGCCGCCGCTGTTGTGGTTGGCGTGGCGGGAGTACCGCCGGGTGGGCAAGCCGAGCAGGCGGGCAGTCGTTCTGCAGGTGCTGGGCGGTCTGCTGCTCGGATTGGATTTCGCGTTGTGGTCGCAGTCGATTCTCATGATCGGCGCGGGTATGGCGAGCGTCGTCGTGAACGTGCAGGTGATCGTGGTGCCCACACTGTCTTGGTTGGTGTTCGGTAACAAGGTTCCGATGCGCTTCGTCTTTGCCCTGCCGTTCATGTTCACGGGAATCGCCTTGGCGGGCGGCGTGTTCGGGGGCGGGGGCACTGGCGACGAACTGCTGTGGGGAACGGCGCTCTCGCTCGTCTCCGGAATCGCCTACGGCGGCTACATCTTCGTGGTCGGCCGGACGGGCGAGGCGGATCGGGCAGCGAGCCAGGTGTTGATCTCGACGACGTCCGCGGGCATCGCCGGCTCCGTGATCGGATCACTGTGGGGCCGGATCGATTTCGTTCCGGGTTGGGAAGCGTTCGGCTGGCTCGCGGCACTGGCGCTGGTGGGCCAGGTGTTCGGCTGGATGCTGATGGGACACTCGCTCCCTCGGCTTCCCGCCGAGGTAGGCGCGACGCTCCTGCTCATGCAACCGGTGCTCGCCGTACTGCTGGCGGTTGTGCTGCTCGGTGAACGGCCAGGCGTTGGGCAACTACTCGGGTGCATCGTCGTTGTCGGAGCGGTCTCGGCCGTCTCCGTACGTCGCACCCGAGCAGTCACCCGAGTAGGCAGCGCAGGCTAGTGCACCCGCATCTCGCCGGGCATCCACATGCCCGAGCGGGTTGCCGTGCCCGTCTCCACCTCTGCCGGAACAGCATTGGGGAAGTACCGGTCGTACCGCTCGAGTGATCCCCAGTCCCGCGCCCAGTCGTCCTTCAGGTACGTCGGAACCGTCGTCGCACCGGCGAGGACCTCGGTGAATCCGAGTGGGCCACCGTTGTCCGCGGACTGCCAGGTGTCGGTGGAGCTGACGGCCAGGGGACGGTCCGGGAGGATGCGGAAGTTCGGCATCTCGGCCACACCGTTCTGATGTGTGAACGGACGTTGGCATGGGAACTGAAGGCCGACAGCCCAGTCCAGGAGGACCGGCTGCTCGTTGCCGATGTACGAGTTCAGGGACTCGAGCTTCGGCACGCGCGGCGGCGTGAATGCCATCCACTGATCGCCTGTGAGGTTGGGATCGAACGCGACCACTCGAACGGCGTCGGCGTCCGGCGCGAGTTCGTCGATGGGGATGCGGACGTTGCGCCACGACGGCGCGGGCCCGATGTCCCGCGGCATGTACGAACCCTGGACCTGCACGGTTCCGTCGGGCTGAGTTTTTCCGTACTCGACCAGCAGCGACTGGCCGTACGTGATCGCACCGGTGTTGTCGACGGACCACACGCGGCCCGCCACGGACATGACCACCAGCGGTGATTCTTCACTGCGAGTGGGCAATCCGTACCAACTCGAGATGAGGGAAGCAGGTTCCTGCACGCCGGGCTGGTAGCTGCCCATGACCGGCGTCTTCGACGGATCGAGACCGAAGGGGAGTTTGGCCGTGCTGCCGTTGACGCCGATGTTGCCGGTGCCGCCGCTGGTTCCGGCGCCGGAACCGGTGGCGAAGCTGGGGCCGACACTCTGGGTGTCGGTATTGCCCATGCCCTGCTTGACTTCGATGTAATCCGCAGTCAGATCGCTCGGAACCCCATTGGGGGAGAAGCCCTTCGAATCAACTCCGGACAACGGATCCTCGGCGTTGAATCCGGGAGCGGTGAGCGGCCGTAGATTCCCGGAATTGACGTCGGTCTCGACCAGAACGTCCTCGGCCATGCCGCAGGTCTTGCCCGCGAGTGCCTCGATGTTGCTTCGGCCCAGCGAGTACGCCGGGTACTGCGACACCGCTCCCTTGAGCAGCGAGAGCACCTCGAACAGGACCATCAGACCGGCGATCACGGTGAGCGGAGCGGCTGCGAACTTGCGAATTCGTCTGCCCTTGGCTGTGTTCGGCTTCTCGGGCGGAGCTGCGAATCCCTCACGCAGGTACTGCCAGGCGGCAAAGGCCAAAGCGAGAGCAAAGAGCGCGAGGAACAGTGTGTTGGATTCACGGCCGTCGTAGGAGATGGTCTTGTCGAACCACGGCACGCCGTAACTCGAGACGTACCAGTAGCCGTTGATACCGGCGAACGTCAACGCCAGCATCAGGAGCAGTCCGGCCACGAACACCGATCGGTTACGACGTGAGCGCAGGGCCGACGCGGACACGGCGACGGCGGTCAGCGCGGCGAGAGAACCGGCGATGCCCGCGTACGCACCGAAGTGGTGAGTCCACTTGGTGGGGTTGAACATCATCAGGAACATCGTGCCGAAGACGACGCCGACCAGGCGCCACGACGGACCGGTTGCGGCGCCGGGGACGCGGCCGCGGCGCAACAACACGAAGAGCGTCGTGAAGAGGCACAGGATCATCGTCAAGAACGCGAAGCGTCGGGCAACCGAGCCGTCGACGGTCTGGACGAAGAGGTAGTAGTAGCGCAGGAAGTCCTGGTACCACTCGAGATTGGGGCCGATGATCGTTCGGACGCGCGTGGCTTCCATGACGCCGGCAAAGGTCTGATCGGCGAAGATGACCACCAGCACGATGGTTCCGGCAGCGGCGATCGGTGCGAGAAGCGGCAGTGTGCCGACCAGTCGGTGACGCTTGACGACGATGCGCACCAATGGGCGCACACCGGCGAGAAGGGCTGCGATACACATCAATCCGGTGGGTGCGGCGGCAAGAGTGAAGGCACCGATCAAGATTGCGGTGGCCGCGGGAAGCAGGCGTCCGGTGGCGATGGCGCGCTCGATGGAGCACCAGGTGAGCAGTGCGCCGAGAGCCACGATGGGCTCGGGGCGAAGACCGTTGTTGTACGCCAGCCAGAAGGACAGGAACACCAGCCCGCCGGTCCACAGGGCGACGTTGCTCCGGCGAACCGCCCGGCCGAGACGCGGGACGACCTCGCGGCTGATGACCATCCAGCAGAGGATTCCGGCGAGCAGAGCGGGCAGGCGCATGAACGGGCTCGCGGTCGAGATCTTCGCCATCACGGCCAGCACTTCGTAGTACCAACCGAACGGAGCCTCGGGAACGCCGAACCAACGGAAGTAGTTGGCCATGTATCCCGCGTCCGGCGAGACTCGGGCCATGGTGAGGAGATAACCGTCGTCGGCGGTGTTCGCGCCGATGAAGTGCCAGACGACCAGTGTGCCGACCACAACTCCGTCGATGCCGGAGAACTTCCACCAGCGTGCAGGCAGGAAGCGTCGGTGCTTGCGGCCGTCGGTGCCGTCGAGGCGGGCCAGGGCGATCAGCGCGACGATGGTCGAGAGGACGGCCACGATCATCGCGACCAGCTTCACGACGCTGGGGCTCGACGAGAATCGTGAGTCGATCGTCATCGAGAAGCCGAGGCCGTCGGGGGCAGCGCCGTCGGGCAGGTCGCTGAAGACACCGACCACCTGTGGGCGGAAGTCGCCGTCGAGCTGGCCACGAATCGGGTTGCCGTCGGGATAGGTCAGGCCGACGAACTCTGCGGCGGTCCGATTGACGTCCGAGCTGAACGCGATGGCTCCGCAGCGACTCGACTCGACGTCCTCGCGCGCCGCCGAAGCGACCACGACATTGCGATCGAGCACGTCGACACTGGTCGCGGACACGCGGACGAACATCGAGGAGAGTGCGGCGCCGTCGCCCTGAGCAGGCGCTGTCGACATGAGGATGCCGCCACCCTCGGGGAGCGAGCTGACCGCGGTGCAGGGGATCGACGCGTTGACGTCGATGGGAACCTGCGCCATCAGAGGTGCCTCGACGTCGCCGATCACGCCGTTCTGTGGCCAGTTGACCGTGGCCGTCGTCTGCACGACAGGAAGCAACGGAGTTGCCAGTGCGAGCACGAAGCCGAGCAAGCCGGCGATGATCGCGACCCATCGAGTGCGATGGAAACGCTCGCGGGCATCCTGACCAGCAGGAGGCGGCGAACTCGAAGTCTGAGGTGAAGCTGTCACGGCGTCGGGCACGGCTACCGATGGTATGTCAGGGCTGAGCGTGGACCTACCGTGCCCGGGTGGTTGGTAGGTCCACGCGTAACAGTTACGACTGGTAACGAATCGGGCCCGGTGTCCAGGTGCCCGACCGGGTCTCGGTGGTGACGTTCATCTGCGCGGGAACCGCGTCCGAATCGAGCGGTGTGTACTGCTCGAGCGAACCCCAGTCCCGATCCCAGTCGTTGTCCAGATAGGTGGGCAACGCTCTGGCCGAGAGCAGTTCGCTGGTCCAACCGAGTGGTCCGCCACCGTAGTGGTCCTGCCAGGCGTTGGTGGACTCTGCGCCGATGCGGTCGGGCAGGATGCGCCACTCGGGGATCTCGGCGACGCCGTACAGATGATCGACCGGACGTTGGCATGGGAAGGCCAGACCGACGGCCCAGTCCATCAGTACCGGATCGGTGGATCCGACGACATCCTGCAGCGTGCGCATCGTCGGCACTCGCGGCGGTGTGACCGCCAGCCACTGGTCCGCACTGATGTCGGTGTCACTGGCCACCAGACGCACGGTGTCGGCGTCGGCCGGCAGCTGATCCATCGGAACGCGCAGGTTGCGCCACGACGGCGACGGGCCGATGTCGATCGGATCGACTCGTCCCAGCGCATCGACGCTTCCGTCGGCCTGCTTCTTGCCGTACTCGACCTGCAGTACCGCGCCGGGGGTGACGATGCCGTCGGAATTGACGTAGCGAATACGTCCCGCAGCCGCGACGGTGAGGAGCGGTGCGGCGTCGTTGCGCTCGGGTAGTGAGTACCAACCGGTGGTCAGCGACGCGTTCTGGGGTGCTCCGTAGCTGCCGAGCACCGGCGTCTTTGCGGGATCGAGCCCGAACGGGAGCGCGACGCTGCTGCCGTTGACGCCCGCCGTGGACTGCGAGCCGCCGGCAGTTCCGGATCCGGTTCCGGGCGTGGTGGTGGTGCCGGACTGAGATGTGGTCGTGTCGAGGCTGTTTGCACTACCTGCCGTCGAGTCTTCGGCATCGGCCGTGAGATCGCCTGCGACCCCGTCCGGGGAGAATCCGGTCGATTCGCTCGCGCCGAATGCACCGGCGCCGGCGAGATCGGTGGGCCTGTCGACCAATTGCAGAACGCCGGCGTTCGGATCGGACTCGACGAGTACCTCGCCTGCGAGACCGCAGCTGCCACCGAAGACCGATTCGATGTTGGACTTGCCGATCGAATACGCCGGGTACTGCGCGACTGCTCCCTTGAGTAGGGACAGCACCTCGAAGAGCACGACAGCTCCCGCTGCGATGGTCAACGGTGACGGGGCGAGGAGGCGAAGGCGCCTTGTCTTCTCGACGCTGTCCGTCTTCTCGACGCCGTCTTCTGTGCCGTTTCGCTCGCGCGGCTCCATGACGTGGTACCAGGCTGCCAGCAGCAGCGCGAGGATGGTGAGACCGAGGAAGGCCGTCGAGAATCCCTTGCCGGCGATTGACGGCGGCTTGTCCCACCACGGGACGCCGTAACTCGAGACGTACCACCAGCCGTTGGAACTCGTGAACGCCACAGCGAGGATGAACAGGATGCCGGCGGCGAACAGCGCGCGGTTTCGTTTGGAACGCATGCTCGACGCACTCACGCCGACGGCAGCGAGCACGGCCACCGTGGCGGCCAGCCCGGCGTACACGCCGAAGTGGTGAGTCCACTTCGTCGGGGTGAACTGCATCAGGAGCAGCGATGCGAACACGATGCCGAGGATTCGGCGCGACGGTCCGATCGCGGTGCCGGGGATCCGGCCCTTGCGCAAAATCATCATCACGCAGAAGACGAGTCCGACGATCATGACGAACATGCCGAAGCGGCGCGCCAGTGAACCGTCGGGGGAGATGGTCATCAGTGCGTCCCACCGCAACCGTTCCTCGAACCACGGAACGTTCGGTCCGACTGCGGTTCGCACCCTGGTGGATTCGAGAACTGTCGCGAGGGTTTGATCTGCGAAGACGGCGACGAGCACCACGGTTCCGGCCGCGAGGATCGGCATGATCTGGGACAGGAAGCCGACGCGCTTGCCGCGGGCGATCAGGATCTGCAGGATCGGCCGGGCGCCGGCGATCAACGCGCCGATCGCGATCAGGCCCGAAGGCCCGGCGGCCAACGAGAATGCGGCGATCAGCACCGCCATCGCGGCGGGCAACAGACGTCCGGTGGCGATGGCGCGTTCGATGGAGCACCACGTGAGCAGAGCGCCGAGGGCGATGATGGGCTCGGGACGCAGGCCGTTGTTGTACGGCAACCAGAAGGCGAGGAACACGAGCCCGCCGGTCCAGATGGCAACCTTGTTGCGGCGCACCGCAACACCGAGTCGCGGTATCACCTCGCGGCTGATGACCATCCAGCACAGAATGCCGGCGATCAACGCGGGCAGGCGCATCCACATGCTCGCGGTGCTGACCTTCGCGAACAGAGCCAGCACGTCGTAATACCAACCGAAGGGCGCTTCGGGGACGCCGAACCAACGGAAGTAGTTCGCCATGTACCCGGAGTGCTCCGAGACTCTGGCCATGCCGAGCAGATAGCCGTCGTCGGAAGTGTTGGCGCCGAACACATGCCAGAGCGCCAGCGTGCCGATAACCAGGGCGTCGATGCCGGTGAACTTCCACCACCGTGCCGGTAGGAACCGCCGCGCACGACGGCCGTCGACGCCGTCGATCCGGTGCAGTGCGTACAGCGAGACGATGGTCGAGAGTGCCGCGACGATCATCGCGAACAGTTTGAGAAGTGTGGGGCTGGACGAGAACCGGGAGTCGACGTCCATGTGGGCGGACAGTCCGGCGGGGGCTGCGCCCTGCAGGTCGGTGAAGATGCCGACCACCTGTGGGCGGTAGTCGCCGGTCAAGGTGGCGCCGACGCCGTCGATTCCGGTGACGGCTGCGACGGTCTGCTCGGAGTTGGTCGTGATGGTGAGCGCGGTGCATCCGCTCAGTTGATCGAGCGGGGCCGAGATCAGCACCGAATCGCGGGTGAGTGCTTCGAGGCGGTCGGCCGTGGTGCGGACGGTGAGGCCGCGAGCGTTTCGGTCCGGAGCACCGTTCGGCATGGTCGAGAGCAGTGTGCCGCCGCTGCCGCCCAATTGGCCGAGGGTCGAACACGGGATGCTGATGTCCAGCGATGTGGGCGAGTAGGAGATCAGCGGCGACGAGACGCTGTTGACGGTCCCACCCTGCGGCCAGTCGATGCTCGCGGCTTCCTGCTTGACGGGCAGGAAGGGCGTCGCGAGTGCAAGTAGCAAGCCCAGAAGGCCGGTGACTATCGCGATGAGTCGTGCCGTCCGGACTCTCTGGGAATCCGATTCTCGGGGAGCGTCGGGGCCAGTGGGCACGGGTTTCGGGGGCACTACTACTTCAGACGGCACAAGGAACGATGTTAGGCGAGTGCGGGCCCGCACATCCTGAGAGAACTACTCAGGATGCAACTTCCTGTTCGGATTGTGGTGTTTCAAGTGTTCGGGCGATGGTGTCGAGTGAAATACCCAACACTTCCGCGACCGCGCTGATGGTGAAGAAGGCGGGTGTCGCGATGCGTCCGGTTTCGATCTTGCGCAGAGTTTCGACCGAGATCCCGGCGTCGAGCGCTACTTGAACCATGCTTCGGTCCCCCCGCGCTGATCGCAGGAGTTCACCCAGTCGTAGTCCTCGTTCGAGTTCTTCCGCCGTCAGCGGCACGCGCACCATGTGCTTATAGTAATACCGGTATAGTTATTCGACAAGGAAGGTGTTCGAGATGGTCGAAATCAAGACCGCAGGTGAAATCGAGGCGATGGCGGCGGCGGGAAGAATCACGGCGCAGGCTCTGGCTGCGGCGCGTGCGGCGGCGAACGTCGGGGTGACGTTGCTCGAACTGGACGCCGTTGCCGCGGAGGTTATCTCGGCGGCCGGTGCCTCGGCGCTGTTCTTGAACTACCGGCCGGCAACGGCACCGACACCGTTCCCCGGCGCCATTTGTGCGAGTGTGAACGATGCCGTGGTGCACGGTATCCCGAATGGGTACCGACTCCGTGACGGTGATCTGGTCAGCATCGACTGCGGTGCGAGACTCGACGGTTGGTGTGGTGACTCCGCCATCAGCTTCACCGTCGGGCAGGGGAGCAGTGAGGATCAGGCACTGATCGACGCGACCGACGAGGCACTTGCCCGTGGCATTGCCGCCGCTCAGCCCGGAAACCGATTGGGCGACATCGGTGCCGCGATCGGACAGTACGCGCGCGGACGCGGGTACGGCATGCTGGCCGATCACGGTGGGCACGGCATCGGCCGCGAGATGCACGAAGGGCCGGACGTGCCCAACGAAGGTCGAGCAGGCAAAGGCTTCCGGCTGCGGCCCGGCCTGGTCATCGCCATCGAACCGATGCTCATCGCCGACGGAACCGACGACTACCGGCACGACGCCGACGGGTGGACCCTCCGTACCGTTTCGGGCGCCAGGGCTGCGCACAGTGAGCACACGGTCGCGATCACCGAAGACGGTCCGGTGATCATGACCCGCTGATCAACCCTGCAGTTGGCTAGCTCTGGTTCGAGGTCTTGCCGCTCACGAGGTCTCGTACGTCCCACACCCACACGTCGTCGACGCGCTTGGCGTCGAAGCCGACCAGCTCGTCGACCGTGTGGCGCAGGGCGTCGTCGCCGGAGAATCGGGGAAGCACCAGGACGTCGGCGTGCCAGTACCGCAGGTCGGTCAGCGCGTTGGCTCTGGTGCCCACGTCGATCAACGGAACCTTGCCGGTTTGTTTGGCATTGACCAGCAGGGTCGAGGTGGGCCGGGACTCGGCGCCGTAGATTCCGGCGCGGGTCTTCGAATCCGGGCCGACGAAGTACCCGCCGGCGATGGGGAAGCCGAAGTCGGCGTCGACCTGCCAGCTCAGTGCGCGGGCGTCTTCGGCGCTCGCGACGGGGACCGTCACCAAGGTGCCGTCGCTGACGTAGTTCTCCCACGAGCCGCTGGTGATGAATGCTGGGGTCGCAGATCGCTGATCGGCGTCGATGGGCGTCGGGATGAGGGGAATCATCGCGACGGCGAGCGCCACCAGCCAGACACCGGCCGCCGTGCGGCGCGGTCCACGAAGTTCGACGAAAGCGCGGTAGGTGCCGAGGGTGAGCAGCAGTCCGATCGCCGGAATCGCGCCCATGGCGAATCGGGATTCGAGCACCGATTCGAACAACGGCAAGTCGGCAAGGAGTTTCCACGGCAGGGTGATGCCGGTCTTGTCACCGTCGATGGTCAGTTCTGACCCGAGTGAGAGCACACCCATGACGACGATCACGGCGGCCGCAGCGCGGGTCAGGCGGATGCGCCACAACCACACCGTTGCACCGAGAAGCAGGAGCACCAACGGCCAGCCGAAGTACGCGTTCTCCTCGGTCGGGTTCATCCGGAACTCCGCGCCCTCGGGATCGCCCGCGACCGATTCGGTCGGGAACGTGGTGAGTGCAGCGGTGTCGTTGCCGGCCTGACCGTGTGAGACGCCGTCGTAGCTCGCCGGGCCGAAGAACTGCGACCACAGCGGCACCGCGGTGATCAGGAGTGTGACTGCGCCGCCGATCACGAGGCCGGGCATCGCGCGCTTGATCGCCTGGCGGGACTTGGCCAGGTCGGGCAGGGCGTAGGCGGCGCCGAACACCATGGCTGACATCGTGAAGATGAGGAGCGGCTCTTCGCCGAGGAAGATCTGCCACGCGACGAGTAGGCCGAGAACGATTCCGTCGCGAACCGGACGCTTGCCGTTCGAGATGCGTACTACCTGCAAGAAGATGAAGGGGAGTACGAAGAAAGCGACGAAGTTCGGATGACCGTTGGCGTGCGAGATCATGGCGGGCGCGAATCCGCAGAACCCCGCTCCGACGGCGGCGGCGATCTTGGAGCGGACGGAGACACCGGTCAGTACGTGCCGCGAGAATGCCCAGTACCAGGCGATGGCAGTGCCGCCGAGGCCGGCGGTCAGCCCGATCGCATACGTGGCCGTCGGTCCGAAGATCAGCGTGATCGGGGCCAGCGGGATGCTGATGCCGAACATCGCGGTGTTGGCCATCAGGTTCACACCGAGCGGGTAATTCTGCAGGTCACTGAACAGCGGGCTGCGGAACTGGGCGAGCGCGTGGGCGGTGTCGGCGAAGAACCATTCCCACATCGCCTGATCGCGTCCTGCGTTGAAGAGGTAGCCGGACTGAAGATCGCTCCACAGGTTCGACATCACGTAGATCGCCGCAACGGTGAACGTCGCCATGATCGCGAGGTCCACAAGACGCCCACGCTGGACGACCGAGCGCCGCACTGCTGAACGGACTCGCCCTGGACGTGCTTCTTCGAGCAGTTGGACGTCGGGCAAGGTCTCGGTCATGCAGTCGGTGCCTTTCGGTTCTGGCGCCCATCCCTGAAGTCGCAGTTCTCAGAAGTTCGGGGTGGCCTATTTAGGTCTCGATTCGATAACTTCCACTGTCAGAGTAACGAACAAAACGGTTCGCGTCCGCGAGCGGGCGTAGTCAGCGGGACAAACCGGTCCGCCCGACTTGTCCGGAAAGTAATGTTTTCGTGCATCGTTTGACGGGTTCGTGACCGGGGTATCGCAACAAGGATCTTGCTCGCGTTTGTTCAGGCAGCCCCGACGAATCCCATCCTCGACGAAGAGTTGGAACCTACGTCCGGGGCCTATACCGGATGGGATGGTGCTTGTGCATGTCGAAGACAGCAGTTCGCAGTAGCGCAGTGGGAGCAGTGGCCCTGTTGGCCGTTGTCCTGGGGGGTGGGACGGCGTCGGCAGGCGTCGACAACACCAGTTCGATCACCGACGTCAAAGGAAATCGGATAGAGGTCTACCAGGCTGATACCGCTATCCACGTCTTTCCGCCTCTCGACAGCTCACCGCTGAGCGTCGAGTTCTTCCACGACGGGGTTGCCGGCGTGAAGATCGACGGGCCGGACGCAGCAAGTTTCACCGGCACGAAGCTGACGATCGGTTATCAGATCGGCTATCCGATCGCGTTGACCGGCGCGACGGTCGTTCTCAACAGCCCCGGTCTCGACTGGGCTGTCGAGAGTGGAACCAACCTCGGTATCGGTCTGGTTCCGGACTTCGAACTGGGCCTGGACATTTCGAACGGGTTCGCCATCGGCGGCGACATCATTCCGTCACAGGAACTGGACGTCGATCTGGCGCCGGGCGGTATCACCGACGTCGCGCTGCTCGAAGATCAGGAATTCGACGGTCCCGAAGCGGCCGTTCGGCTTTCCGGAGTTCACGGATACGTTCAGGGAGCAATCGGGCCGGTGACCATCAGGCCGTACGCGAAGGCTGTCACCTCGAATGGCGATACCGTAGTTACTTACGGTGTGCCGCAACGGTTGTAGTGCAGTACCGGCGCTCCCGCCGTCACGCTGCAACAGCGTGGTGGTGGGAGCGTTCCGCGCTGTGAGTGGTTGACGCGGTGCCACGAATAGGCTCCGCGTCCGCCCAATGAGCGCTGCGGGAAACACTCACGAGCTTCGCGACCAGTCGTGCCGCGATCCACACGAGGTACACGGCGGTGATCAGAAGCAGGAGTGCCCAGTCGTGCGCGAAGAATCCGACTATCCCGCCGATCGTGAACGCGAGGGCGACAAAGACGACGCGCCCGCCCACGTCGGTCTCGACCAGATACTCGGGTTCGACCGGGTCGTCGGGTTCGCTGGATTCATCGACGTCCCCAGCCGATTCGGCTCTGGACTTCTCGTGGTGTTCGGTCGGGATCTCGAGCAGTTCGCCCCATTCGAGCACCGCAACGGTGTGCGCGGTGTCGGTCGGGATCGCGCGGTAGTCGCGAGACTCGGACACGTCGATGAGAGCCCTTGCCAGAGTGAGGACTTCGATGCGGTTGCGAATCGCGACACTCAACACTTCGTGAAAGGCCTGCTCGCGCCCGAACGGTTTGCCGCGAGCAATGACCAGAACATGCTCTGCGGAATCGAGAACTGCACGATGCGGTACAAGCTCGCGGCTTTGCGCAACGAGTTCGCTCACTGTCATCACCTACCCCGCCGGTGGTTGATGCGGCCGTTTGCTCGACTGCGCTTGGAGGGGCTGAGTACCCCGGCAGTTTCGGAAACAAACTCGCCGGGTGGCGTGTCAGATTTGCGCAGCCGGGGCCGAGAGTGCTCCGAGGCAACTTTCGATCAGGTCGGCCACGATGACGTGAGCACGTTCTCGGCTGTCGACGCGGCCCTCCCAGGTGGCAAAAGTGACGACGGCGAGCACGGTCAGAGTTCCCGCCCGAAGCTCGGCGATTTCTGCCGGCAACGAGGACGCAGCGACGATCCGTCGCTGGACTTCGCGGAAGCTCTCGGCCTGCATGTGATCGCGGATGGTCGACGACATGGCCGGGTCGAAGATCGACTGCACCAGGAACCGTGCGTACAAAGTGCCCTCACGGTAGATGGTCTGTTCCGCCAACGGCAGGACCAGAGCCTCGACGAGAGCACGCATCGTGGGCGGATCCGACTCCAGATCCAATGCATCGAGCAAGTCACGCCGACGGTCACCGGCAGGTCGCATTCTGGACTCGACGACCGCCGCCAGCAAACCCTCGCGTGAACCGAAGTGATACTGCGCAGCCGACTTGTTGGCCTGCCCGGCTTCGGTCTGAACATCTCGAAGCGTCAGAGCGGCCAGACCTCGCTCGGCAACCAGACGCTCGGCTGCATCGATCATTGCCGCTCGGGCATCGGTTCGGGTCACGGTATGAAGTTAGGGGTGCGCCGGGGTCGCGTCAACGACCCCGGCGGTAAGCCTTTTGTGACGTATCTCCTGGTTAGATCGCGTCAGAGCGGGTAACGACCACAAACGGACCCTGCTCTGTGACCGTGAATCGCGGATCGTCGAACAGTTCCTTGGGGAACGTGACCGTGTAGCGGCGGACGTTCGGGTCGTTGGGATAGACGTCCTCGGCCAACCGCAGTGTGTATCCGTCGGCGCCCTGGCGGAAGACGAAGGCGTCGGGGCTGCGCCACGGCGCCGAGTCCAGTGCAGCTATCAGTTCGTCAGGGGTCTTCAGTTCCGACCACTGCTCGATCAGCGCGGCGCGGGCGCGGAAGTCGGCGAGCGGGTTCGCGTAGTGCGACGTCAATCCTTGGAAGCCGAAGTACGGGTAGAAGCTCAGGAAGCCGATGTCGGCAGTGAGCACCACCGTGTCGTGGGGTTCGCGTCCCAACTGCTCACGGATGATCCGGTCGATATCGGCGTAATTGGCTTCGGCCCCGGGTGGCCTCTTGTCGCCGCGCTCACCGTTGCCGTCGGTATCGCTGTATGCCACAGCGATATCCGGTGCCAGCACCTGCGGGATGTTCTGCGCGAAGGCGATGGCTCCGATGACACCGAGTGCAACGAGTACCGCTTTGACGCGGGGATTTTCGCTGGTGGCCAGGACGATCCAGCCGGCGAACTCGAAGAAACCGAACACACCGGCGGCGGCAAGCAGTCCGATCAGCACTGGCTCCAGCCGGAATCCGAGGAGCGTGCTGCCGGCAACGGTGAACGTCATGGACAGCAGCGCCCACAGATAGACGGCAATGACACCGATACCGAGTGCTCGGGCGCGGCGGGAGAACAGGAACCGCGAAATCAGCCAGACCGTGCCGAGTAGGCACAGGCCGCCGACGAGCGAGAAACTCAGCATCGGGAAGGGCAGCACCGCACCGGAATCGGGGAGGTAATGCATTGCCGTGCCGGATTCTGCGGTGGCACCGGAGAGTGCCTTCAACAGGTACGGCGTCCAGACGGTCAGAGCGACCAGTCCGGAGATCACGGCGATGACAGCGAGCCTGACGAGGGGGCCAAGCGCGGCTTTCCATGTGTTCTGGGCGCGTGCGGCAAGTACTGCGGCAACGACGGCCATCAGAGTCACGGCGAATGCGGCGAATCCGAGGTACAGCGTGTAGACGGTTGCGGCGAAACCGAGGAACAGGCCAGTTCCGAGAATTGCGCCGGCTCCGGCAAATCGAGAGGCACCCGGGCGATCGAGAGCCCCCCACGCCAGGATCAGCACCGGCGGGATCAGGAGGTTGATGACGGCGCCGTACGCCTCGGGAGAGTTGTACGCCAACACGACGGCAGTGACGGCCAGTGCTGCGACGACGGCCCAATCGCGTCGAATCAGCTTGGTCCACAACACGAGTGCGACGACGGCGACGACTGCCAGGGAACCGATCGCATAAGGCTTGAAGGCTTCCCAGCCGTCCATGCCCAGTAGGTTCGCGACGCGTCCACCGATCCAGAACCAGCCGGCCGGGTAGAACGGCGGCAGATCCACGTACGTCATGTCCTGCAGCGCAGCAGAATCCGTCAACCGGGTCAGGTACTCGGTGCGAAACTGCTGATCGACGGAGACGCCGTGCAGATACAGACTTGTCGCCGCGAGGGGAAGACCGAGCGTCGTGGTGACGAAGCCGGAGAGCCCTGCCCACGAGAGGAGCTTCGCGACCCGCTCGGCTTTGCGGGCGCGGAACATCAGAACCGCGATACCGATCACCGCGATGCAGAGCACCTGCAGGACCGTCGTGACCGCCTGCGTGACGTTGGACGACGTGAACGCCGGCCACTGCACTCGGCCGAAAGCAAAGAGCCCGACAGCGGCTACAACAGCGGCGACCAGCGCTCCGAGAACCATTTCCACCACCGTCGCCGCGGCATTGCGCCACGGCGACGGGGTCGAAAGGTCTGTACTCGGAGCAGTTGTTGTTTCTGGCACGGGAGGAGCTTAAACCGGCAACTTCCGGAAGATCGGGCGCGGCACGTGGCGAAGACCCATCATGACGAAGCGCCACGGGCCGGGAGTCCAGACGATTTCCTTGCCCTTGTCCGAGGCGGCAACAGCGAGCTTCGCGACGATGTCCTTGTTGACCGTCAGCGGAGCTTCCTTGACGTGGGCGCTGAACTGGGTGCGCACCATGCCGGGGCGAACGACGGTTACCTGCGGTCCGAATTCCGCGAGAGCCTCGCCGAGTCCGAGGTAGAAGCCGTCAAGGCCCGCCTTGGTGGAGCCGTAGACGAAGTTGGCACGCTTGACGCGCTCGCCGGCAACCGACGACATCGCGATGATCTTGCCGAAGCCCTGAGCCTTCATCTTCTCGCCGAGAAGAACGCCGACCGAGACGGACGCGGTGTAGTTGACGTTTGCCACCAGAACGGCCTTGCGCTGGTTCTGCCACAGCTCTTCGGAGTCACCGTCCAGCGCGAAGGCGACGATGGCGACGTCGACGTCCCCGTTGGAGAACGCCTGGTCGATGACCTTCGGGTGCGATTCGAAATCAACGGCGTCGAAGTCGATGAGCTCCACCGAGGTGGCGCCCTTCGCTTCGAGCTGCTTGACCGCAGCTTCGCGTCCCGGGTCGCCGGGAAGAGCCGCCAGAATGACGCGGAGCGGCGCCTTCTTCAGGTATTCCTCACAGATGGCGAGGCCGATCTCGGAGGTTCCACCGAGAAGCAAAACGGTTTGCGGGTTACCTACAGCGTTGATCACAGTTCCAGCCTTCTGGACATATCGGAGGCGAAAACGCCTGTGGGGTCGTACTTGCGGCGCGTCGCGATCCACTCGTCGATGCGCGGGTACATGGCGTGGAAGGTTTCCGCGGACGTTCGCGAATCCTTGGCCGTGTAGAGGCGTCCACCGAATTCGAGGACACGCTTGTCGAGTTCGGTGACGAACTCGTTCAGGCCCGGCTTGATACGGAAGTCGACGCAGATGTTCCAGCCCGGGATCGGGAAGCTCAGCGGCGCCTGGTTGCCCTCGCCGAACAGCTTGAACACGTTGAGGAACGAGTAGTGCCCGCTGCGCTGGATGTCGACGATGATCTTCTTGAACTCGTCGACGGCCTCGGGCGGAACCACGAACTGGTACTGCAGGAATCCGTTGGATCCGTACGCGCGGTTCCACTCACCGAACATGTCGAGGGGGTGGTAGAACTGCGTCAGATTCTGGACCTTGCCGCGATACTTGCCGGACTTGCGGAACCAGACCTCACCGATCGCGGTGAAGTTGAACTTGTTGGCCAGCCCGTTCGGGAAGACGTCGGGGAACGTCAGCAACTGCGGTGCATCGAATGCGAGCGGGTTCTTCTGCAGTTTGGCCGGAAGCTGATCGAGCTTCGCCAACGATCCGCGCGAGACTGCCGCACGACCGAGCTTCGGGGGCGCGGAAATCGCGTCGAACCAGGCGCTCGAGTACTCGTAGTTGGCCTCGCTGCCGTCGCTGTGCAGCGCGATGGTCTCGTCGAGGCTGTTGGTGACGTCGCCGTCGGCAATGAAGTACGCCGTCTCGGTCGGTGTCATCTTGATGGTGGCGCGCAGGATGATGCCCGTCAGGCCCATGCCGCCGATCGTGGCCCAGAACAGCGCGGCCTTGGGATCGTTGCGCCCGCCCTTGGGGGTGAGAGTGCGAACCTTGCCGTCGGCCGTCAGCAGATCCAACGACACGACGTGGTTGCCGAAGCTGCCCGCGCTGTGGTGGTTCTTGCCGTGGATATCCGAGCCGATGGCGCCGCCGATCGTGACCTGGCGAGTACCCGGCAGGACCGGAACCCACAGGCCGAACGGCAGAGCAGCCTTCATCAGCTGGTCCAGATTCACGCCGGCGTCGACGTCCACCAGAGCGGTGTCGCGATCGATGCGATGAATGCGGCTGAGTGCATTCATGTCGACGACCAGCCCGCCGGCGTTCTGTGCCGGGTCGCCGTACGAGCGGCCGAGGCCGCGCGCGATGACGCCGCGTCGCAGATGCGAGGGCTTGGAATCGTTCTGTTCCGCAACCTGGGCGACCGCGTTCGCGATCACTTCCACGTCGGGGGTGGACAGCACCTGTGCGGTGGTGGCGGCGGTGCGTCCCCAACCGGTGAGGGTGCGGGCTTGGGTGTGGAGAGCCGGCTTCGGCGTCTCTTCTGCTGTCGTGGACATCAAGGTAGAGGTTACCTGGGAGTAGTGCCGACGGCTCCGACTCGAGTGGTTACTCTCGTCGTCGTGCCCGAAACACCTGCAAGTCACCAGCACGAACCCCACGTCCCGCTGCCCGTCGAGATTCCGGTCACGACGGACATCGCCGACGACGCGATGGACCTGAAAACGCAGATCGTCCGGTTCGTCGCGACGGGTGGGCTGTCGGCGGTCGTGGACTACGGGCTGTACGTACTGCTCTTTGCGTTGGGATTGCCGCGCGTCGCCGCAAAATCGCTGAGCTTCGTCGCGGGCACCACGACGGCGTACCTCATCAATCGTCGGTGGACGTTCAAGGCCGAGCCTTCTCGCGCCCGCTTCATCGCGGTTGTTGCGCTGTACGCGGTCACTTTTGCGGTCCAGGTCGGACTCAACGAAGTGATGGTCCATGTCTTCGACGAACATTGGTGGCGGACACCGCTGGCCTTCGTCATCGCGCAGGGCACCGCGACGGTCATCAACTTCATCGTTCAGCGGGCAGTGATCTTCAAGATCAAGTAACGGTTCGGGGTGGATTAGCGCATTCGTCCGGTTTCGTGGGAGAGAATCGAGCCCATGATCATCGTTCTCGATTCTTCGGCCCTGACCAGGGGCGCACGGTTCGACGCCGCCATCGCCGACGCTCGCGCACTCGGACACCGCGTCGTCGTGCCGCGATTGGTCGTTCTCGAAGTTGCGAGTCGCTATCGCGAGGAATCGGCGGAGATGATCGCGGCCCTGAGCGTCCAGGCGCGCATGTACGACCGACTGGGATTGCGGCGCGACCTCACCAGATTCGTCGACGCAGCTCACGACAAGGCCGACGGCTATGTCGACGACGTGATCGAAGACCTCGTGGCGATCGGCGTCGAAGTGGTCGATCCAGTCGACGTGTCGCATCTCGAGGTGGCCGAGAGGGCGATCTCGCTGCGTCGGCCCTACACCGACAAGAAGAAACGTGACGGATATCCGGCGACCCTGAACTGGCTGACCGTGCTCGATCTTGCCGACCGGAACCCGGGCGTCGACGTGATCTGGGTCAGCTCCGACGCACGGGCGTACGGCGACGGCGAAGACGGGGTCTGGCACGCGGATCTCGCGCGTGAACTGGCGGCGCGCGGCCTCGAGTATCGGGTCCGGTGGGCGTCGGACATCCCGCTGATCGACGGACCGGTGCAGGTGGAGCAGGTGGCTGAGGTCGCACCCGAGGCCCCGGTTGCTCAGGGCTTCGTGGAGCCGGAAGCGGTCGTTCCAACAGAGATTCCCGAACCCGAGGTTCCGGCGGCGCCCGTCGTTCCGGAGGCACCGGCATCAGCTCCCGCGCCCAAGCCCGTACAGCGCGCAGCGCGGACGAGAGTTGCGCCGCAGCGCATCGAACCCGCCCCGAAAGCTCAGTCCGGTGGACTGCGCGGTCTGGGGAAGGTCATCGGCGGGCGGAAACGAAAGGTCACGATCGTCGACGATCTCGACGAAGTCGACCTCTTCGGTGCCTGATCGCTTCTAATCTGGACAGATGTCTCTGTTGCCGACTGTCAGTCGTAGGACCGGAACTCGCTACGGCAGGCCGAGTATCGAATCGCAGGTCCTCTACAACGCGTGTCGATGGATGCTTCGGCCAGTGGTCGGGATCGCTCCACTGACGCCTGGCGCCATGCGCCGCGCCGCAGTGCTGGACTCGGCCGCAGGTGTACGCATTCCCTCCGGAATCGATCGGGAAGCGATTCGTTTTCCAGGTTTCGACGGTGAGCTCGTGCGGACGGCAGGCTCGACGGCTGATCTGCGCGACGGTGTAGTTCTCTACCTGCACGGCGGCGGGTTCATGTGTTGCGGGCTCAACACGCATCGACCGGTGGTTGCCGGCATCGCCAAGCGAACCGGCCTTCCGGTCCTGCACGTCGCGTATCGGCAGTTGCCGAGCACGAGCATCAGTGGGTCCGTCGACGACTGTCTGGGTGCATACCGGTGGCTCCTCGAACAGGGAGTACTGCCGGAAAAGGTTGTCTTCGTTGGTGATTCGGCCGGAGGTTTTCTGGTTTTCGCGACGGCGCTTGCAGCTGTTGCCGCCGGAATCGAGGTTCCCGCCGGGCTGGTCGGACTCTCGCCGCTCCTCGATCTCGATTGCACCACCAAATCGGTTCACGCCAATGCTCGACGCGACGTCATCGCCCCGGTGTCGGCATTGATAGCGATCGGAAAGCTTGGCGGACAGACGAACTCACCTGTCGACGGCGATCTGGCCGCGCTGCCACCGTCGTTGCTGATCGCCGCCGAATCCGAGGTTCTCAGAGTTGATTCGGAGGTGATGGCGCAGCGGCTCGCCGCCGCGGGGGTGCCGTGCTCGCTGCAGATCTGGAACGGTCAGGTTCACGCGTTTCCCGCCGTGTGGCCTGGCTTGCCGGAGAGCCGGGCTGCGTTACGCGACGTTGCCAGGTTCATTCGCACCAGGCTCGATGCGGTCCCACCCCAAACCGCGGGCGAAAGTTGTTCGGGAAGTTGAACTTCCGGTCCGCCTATGGATTCTCGTGTGCTGCCGGATTCTCGTGCCCTGACGTTGCGGTAGATGCCATCGCGCGGGCATAGATCGATTCGAGTTCGGTTACCGCCGAACGTCGATCGACGTTGTCGGGATCGAGGCGATGTTGGAGGTTGATCCCGAGAGTGCCGGCCAGAAGGGTGACGGCAACCAACTCCGGATTGGCGACCGGTGTGTCGATCGAACGCAGGTAGTCCGCGTACAGCGTTCGCATTGCGACGTACTGCTCTGCGTAGGTCTCGCGGATGGTGGACCCGGGAATCACGGCTTCGATCAGGATGGTCGAGAAAATTCGTGCCTCGGGGTACGACATCAACACGAAGTTGGCTTCGATCAATGCTTCGATTCCGGTCGCCGAGGATGATGCCAACTCTGCGCGCAACTTCTCCATGCCCCACCGGAATGCGTCTTCGACGACGGCTCGTAGAAGCCCGTCTTTCGATCCGAAGTGCCAGGCCACAGACCCTCGGCTGATGCCGGATCTTTCCGCCACGGCTTGTACGGACATGGCGGCCGACCCGCCTTCCGCAGCCAGTTCGGCCGCGGCCTTCACCAGTCGCCGTCTGGTTTCCTCGGAAATCTCCTGCTTGCGTGTCGACGCCATTCGGTGTTCCTGCCTTCTTTCGTTCTCGAGTGCAGCCAATTCCGGCACGCGGTGACGTCGACGTGCCCGTCGGGGCCGAGACCTGCGCACCGGCACTCATGCTACGAGGCCGGCCATCGGACGGCCGTATTCCTCTCTCGATACCCTCTTGCCTATGTTGATCGTCCAGTTCTATGCTGAGCGTCCAATAACTTAACGGAAATGGGCGGACATGGAACTCATCGATCTGACTAGAACTCTCGATCCGGCCGATCGGGAACTGCTCCCCGAGGGTTTGAAGGCACTGGCTTCCGTCGTTGCCCCCTCGGTGGCCTACTCGCACCCCGCAGGTGCCGGACGCGACGAGTTCGCGGCAGCACTGCAGTGCGGAGTTCATGATCTTCCGGACGGTGAGGGGTGGGGATCGGAGATGTTGAGTGAGTTCAACAGCCATCTGGGCACACACGTCGACGCGCCGTTGCACTACGGATCAACCTCAGAGGGTAAGCCTTCTCGCACGATCACAGACATCGCGTTGGATGAATTATTCTGCGAGACAGTGGTGCTCGACCTGCGCGGCCGGTGCGAGGCGAATCAGCCGATCTCGGTGGACGCGCTGAAAGCTGCCCTGGCGGAAAACGGTGCGTCCGTTCCACAGGGTGGTGCCGTGTTGCTCCGTACCGGACAAGAGAGCTTCACCTTGGCCGATCCAGGGTTCTTTCAGTATCCAGGGATGAGTCGCGAAGGCACGCTGTTTCTCGCCGAGCAAGGCGCGAAGGTGCTGGGCACCGACGCTGCCGGCTGGGACTTGAGCTTTGCAGTCATGGCGCAGAAATTTCGTGACACCGGCGACAACTCGGTTCTCTGGGACGGGCACCGGGCCGGACGCGAACGTGAAGTATTCATCGTTCAGCAGCTGTCGAACCTCGCCGCGCTTCCGCCCTCGGGATTTCACGTGGCGTTTTTCCCGATCAAGCTTGCGCGAGCCAGCGCTGCCCCGGCTCGTGTGGTCGCGTTCGTCTGAGCAGAATTCCCGCCTCAACTAACGAACAATTCAGTGAAAGGTATTGATTCACAGTGAAACTTGCGACCGTCGAATACGAAAAGACCCAGCAGACGGCTCTGGTGACGGGCAGCGGCGAGCAACTGTTGTTACTCGAGCGAGCTCATCATGATGTGACGGGAAAACCGGCTCCAGAACTGGAAACCATGCAAACCATCATCGAAGGTGGTCCGGCGGCACGGGAGATCCTGGATCGGCTTGCAGACGAGCAGCCGGCAAGTGCAATCGTCGACGCGGGTGATGTGCGCTGGATGTCGCCGCTTCCTCAGCCGGTCCAGATCCGAGACTTCGGCTGCTTCATGGATCACTTCCGCAACGCTCGCGCCCGAATTCAAGGGGTCGCACTCGAGGACGTCGAACTGCCGAAGATCCAGTTGGAGCGCCCGCTGTATTACATAGCGAACCGATTGGCGGTGACCGGACACGAATCTGACGTCGTGTGGCCCGAGTACTCGAGCCTGCGCGATTACGAACTCGAATTCGCCTGTGTGCTGGGGCGCGGTGGAACCGACATCTCACGCGCGGATGCCTCTGCGCATATCTTCGGTTACACCATCTTCAACGATTTCAGCGCCCGCGATACTCAGCTCGAGGAGATCTCCACCGGACTCGGTCTCAGTAAGAGCAAGGACTTTTCGAACGCGAATGTCCTCGGCCCCTGGATCGTGACGGCCGACGAAGTCGGTGATCCATACCAACTCGAGATGACCGCGAGAATCAACGGAGACGAGGTGAGCCGAGGAACCAGCGCCGACATGGACCATCGTTTCGAGGACGTGATTTCGTTCGCCTCGACTTCCACGCGGCTGTACCCGGGTGAAGTCTTCTGTTCCGGCACCGTGCCGAGTGGATGCGGCTTGGAACACGGGCGGTTCCTCGAACCGGGAGACGTAGTCGAACTCGAGGTCGCCGGCCTCGGGGTATTGAGGAATCGAGTAGTGGCGTGAGCGGCGAAGTCATGGTTCTCGGTGTCGGCGCGACTCCCTTCGGGCGGCACGCGGATACCTCGGCCTCGGAATTGGCGGGTCGTGCAGCGATCGACGCCGTCGAAGACGCGGGCCTGACCCGCGGTGACGTCGGTGCAGTCTTCTACGCGACCGTCAGTCAGAAGGCGATCGACCGGCAGCACATGATCCCAGGCCAGATTGCCTTGAGACCTTACGGTTTCGGTGGAGTCCCGGTCGTCAATGTCGAAAATGCCTGCGCCGGCGGGGCAACGGCACTCTGGCTGGCGATCGCCCACGTTCGCGCCGGTCTGTCCGAGGTCGCATTGGCGGTCGGGGTGGACAAGCTGGTGTGCTCGGATCCGGCTCGAAGTCTGGAGGTGTTCGACGGTGCGCTCGACGTTGCGCATCGCGACGAGACGCTCGCCGGCCTTGCCTCCCTCTCCGCTCCGGTGCCGGGTGAACTCGGATCGCAGGGTGAGCGTTCGGTGTTCATGGAGATCTACGCTTCTCTTGCTCGGGCGCACATGGAGAGATTCGGAACGACCGAGTTCGAACTCGCGTCCGTAGCAGCCAAAAATCATGCGCATTCCGTGCACAATCCGCGGTCGCACTTTCGCAAACCCTTCACTGTCGACGAGGTGCTTGCCGCGAGGCGAGTCGCGTGGCCTCTGACCGTTCCGATGTGCTCGCCCGTCAGTGACGGTGCAGCGGCGGTCGTTGTGACCACTGCAGACTTTGCGCGAAGGCATGATTCCTCTCGGCGGGCGGCGCGGGTACTCGGTTGCAGCTTGGTGTCAGGCACGGATCGGGCCGCAGATGACGTGGAGAGTCACATCGGTCGCCGAGCGGCAATGAGCGCATACGAGGAAGCCGGAGTCGGGCCAGGCGATGTGGATGTGGCAGAGGTCCACGACGCCACGGCCTTCGGTGAAGTACAGCAGGTCGAGAATTTGGGGTTCTGCCCGATCGGTGAGGGCGGCGCATGGTCGGCGTCCGGTGCGAGTTCATTGGGAGGCGTGCGTCCGGTCAATCCGTCAGGTGGGCTCGAATCCCGTGGTCATCCGGTCTCGGCAACGGGACTGGCGCAGGTCTTCGAACTTGTCACGCAGTTGCGTGGACAAGCAGCGCGGCGACAGGTTCCCGGGGCTCGAATCGCGGTCGCAGAGAACGGCGGAGGTCTTTACGGCATCGAGGAAGCCGTCGCCGCGGTCACGATCTTGGGAGGGCCACGATGAACGCGGACATGATGAACGATGAACCGATGGCGTCAGGCTTGCAGGAGCAAGCGGGATATGCGGATCTGATTCTGTCGGCGCTGCGACGCCGACCAGACCACATCGCGTTTCGATTCACGGATCGGAACGGTGATCGGGCCGAGCTGACATATCGGCAGACCGCGGAACAGATCGAGCGGATTGCAGGTGTCCTCGGTAGCCTCGCTCTGCCGGACGGAGGCGGGGTAGCCCTGCTTGCGGGTCCGTGTCCTGAAGCATTCACGGTCATGGCCGCGGCGTGTCTGGCGGGCGTGCGCTACACGGCACTCCATCCGCTCGCGACCGAAGAGAACGACAGGATGGTGCTGAAAGACAGTGGTACCGATCTCCTGTTGGTTGCCGACGGACAGTTCCAGGCGCGCGCCGAAGCGGCGCAGACTCGAGTGATGTCACTGTCAGCCCTCGAATCAGCGTGTGAATTGTCCACGGCGGGAAAAGGTTCAGGCTTCGGCGGTCAGGGTCGAGCTTTGTATCTCTTCTACACCGGTGGAACTACCGGTGAGCCGAAAGGCGTCATGCTCAGGGACCGATCCTTGGTCGCCAATGCCTGGGCCTGCACCACGTGGGAGTGGCCGGCTGATACCACCATGCTGCTCACTACGCCGATGTCTCACGCTGCCGGTCTGCTCGTCGCACCCGGTCTGCTGCGAGGTGCAAGCTTCGAGTTGCACAGGTCGTTCGACCCGGACAGGGTTGTCGACGCAATCGAAAATGGCGGAGTCACAGCTACATTCGTCGTTCCTACGATGCTCTACGCCTTGCTCGACCATCCACGTCTGTCGGATGCGAATCTGTCCGGGCTGAACTGGATGCTTTACGGTGCTGCACCCATCGACCCCACCAGGCTCGCGCAGGCAGGGGCGGTGTTCGGGCCGATCCTGAGCCAGCACTACGGTCAGGCCGAAGCCCCGAATGCGTTGACGGTGCTCGATACACGTGAGCACACGGACGATCCCGCAGTTCTGGGGAGTTGTGGGCGTGCGATGCCAGGTGTCGAAGTGGTGTTGTTCGACGAGCAGGGAAACGAGACCGCGACGGGTGTACCCGGCGAGCTTTGTGTGCGAGGTCCGCTCGTGATGGACGGCTATTGGAACAAACCTGAACAAACCGCTGCAGCGCTTGCGAATGGGTGGTTGCACACCGGCGACGTTGCTCGGATCGGCGAAACTGGGCTCATCTCGATCGTCGACCGCATCAAGGACACGATCATCAGCGGTGGATTCAACGTCTACCCGCGCGAAGTCGAGGACTCGCTCGGACGTCATCCCGCAGTGGCCGCCTGTGCAGTATTCGGTGTCCCCGATCCTCAATGGGGAGAAGCGGTTACCGCGGCAGTCGTACTGAAGACGGGATGGTCGGTCACGCCCGAGCAGCTCATCGCGCACGTCAGATCACACAAGGGCCCGATCTGGGCACCCAAGGAGATTTCAATTCTGGAAGCGTTGCCGCTCACTGCCTTGGGGAAGGTCGACAAGAAGGCACTCCGAGGAGCTTCACAGACCTAGTGACGAGACAACTGCACGTGCGAGGGCGTCGGCAGATCCGGGGGCGAAGGGCAGGAAGAGTTCGGGCTCGATCAATTCCACTTCCATGAGTAGTGGTTGATCCACCGGCCCCACGACGTCCACACGCGCATAAAGCAATTCGCCGGGACCGCAGGGGGCTGCGGCCAGCGCCGCGTCGGCCACCGCGAGTTCGGCGGTGGACGGTTCGTGGACGTGGTTGGTTCCGCCGTGGAACTCCTGCACACGGAAATCGTTGGTGGCCGGGATCTTCCGGACGGCATGGGAGTAACGCCCACCGAGGTGGATGATCGAGCGCTCACCGTCGACGACGTCCGAGATGAAGGGCTGAACCAATGCGTCGTTACCGCCGTCGAGGATCGAGGTGAGGTGAGCGCGGGCCTGCGCGGACCTCGCGGCAAACTTCCCCACTCCGACAGCGCCGGCTGACACCGCAGGCTTGACGATGACGTCGGCACTCTCGAACGAAGGGAGGGTGAGTGTTTCGCTCTTTCCGGGGGTGATCACCGCAGTGGGGACGATGGGGACGCCGGCCGCGGCAAGTTCAGTCAGGTATCCCTTGTGGGCGTTCCACTTCACGATCGAGAGCGGATTGGCGATCGGGGCGGTCAGCTGAGCGAGAACGGCAAGAAATTCGTCGAGGCGCTGGGTGTAGTCCCAGGTCGAACGGATCAGAACCAGGTCGGCGTCGATGTCGTGGAGGGACGGACTCGACCACGGCGCCATTGTCGACGCAATGCCGTAGGTGGTGAGAGCTTCCATGACGAGTTTGCTTTCGACATCCGCCTCGCGGGCGGCGCCGTCACAGGTGAGCAGGAGAACCGTGGTCATGCCACGATGCTTTCACGGCTGGCGCATTGTCCGACTAGCGAGGTGGCCCCTCGTCGAGGACCAGGGAACCGGTCCCGGGTTGCCCCGTTACATCCACCCACGTCACTGCGACGGTATCGCCGGGGCGGTGCGAGCTCATCGCCGCATTGAGATCGGCCGACGACGCGATCCGGCTGCCACCGAACTCCGTGATGACCGCACCTTTGGTGAGCCCCACCCGCTCGGCCGGCGAATCGAAGCTCACGGCAACAACTTCGGCGCCGGCCGGCATGTCTGCGTGGTCCTTCACCGCGACACCGAGCACGGGAGTCGGTCCCACGCGCACGGTTTCGGAGGAGCGGCCACCGAGTACCTGATCGACGATCGGTAGTGCCGTGTCGATCGGTATCGCGTAGGACTGAGGCGCCGGCGAGGTTTCGGTGCGGTCGGTGACGGCGTTGCCCGCGCTGCTGACGCCGATCAGTTCGCCCACGGCGTTGACCAGCGGGCCACCGGAATCGCCTGGCCGGATGTCCGCGTCCACCTCGATGAGGCCTTTCAACTGGTTTCGCGATCCGTCGGACGCGTTGCGGGTGTTGACGGTGACACCGAGGTTGGTGATGACGCCGGGAGCTGGGACGGGTACGCCGCCACCTTCGGCATTTCCGATTGCGGTGACGGCGTCCCCGCGAGCGGCTTCCGCGGACTTCCCGACCACTGCCACCGGCAGATCGGTGGCGCCTGCGAGGCGCAGGACGGCAAGGTCGCTGACGCTGTCGTACCCGAGGATCTCGGCGTCGTAGATCAGTCCGTTGGACATGCTGACGGCGGTGACGTCCGAGGCTCCGCTGATGACGTGGTGATTCGTGAGCACCACCCCGTCAGGGGAGAGCACGATCCCGGTCCCGGCAGTGGTGGTGAATCCGGCCGGCGCCGTGATGGTGACGATGGTGGGGACCACCCGGGCCGAGAGCTCCTCCGGAGTGAGTGGAACAACGGGCGCGGGTGGGGTGGTCGTGATGACCGTGACGGGGGCGGACTCGATCGTGCCTGGAGTCAGGGGCGGGGCGACCAGCGCGAGACCGCCGAGGCCGGCTGCGAGAACGACGGCCGTCCACAGGCCGCGTCTGCTCGCGCGTTTGGTCATCCAGCCGTCCGTCCCGCCGGTCGTCACCCCATCGAGTGTGAAAGGTGAAGATTACCGATTCGGCGATTCTTCGGCCACAAAACCGGGCAACAGACCGTCTGCGCGGAGCGTCGTCAGGGGCGGTGCAGCAGCGTCCTTTGCGGAGAGTTCGTAGGTCAGGGGGTTGCCCTGACGATCCGTCTTCGGCCAGTCGATCGCGAGTTCCGGATCGAAGGGATCGAGGTCGCGGTCCAGATGGGGGGAGTATTCGATGCTGCAGAGGTACATCACTGTCGATCCGTCTTCGAGTGAAAGGATCGCGTGGCCGAGGCCTTCCGCCAGGAATACTGCTCGTCGATCGACGTCGTCGATCACCACCGCATCCCACTCGCCGAAGGTCGGTGATCCGACGCGCAGGTCGACGACGACGTCGAGGAAGGCACCTTTGACGCAGGTGATGTACTTCGCCTGTCCGGGCGGATTGTCGGTGAAGTGGATCCCGCGGAGGCTGCCGGCTTCGGAAACCGAGCAGTTGGCCTGAGCGAGGTCGAGAGTGCGGCCGGTCGCGGCGGTGAAGGTGGAGCTTTTGAACCATTCGAGAAAGACGCCGCGATGGTCGCCGAACTGCTTCGGCGTGATCTCCCAGGCTCCGGCGATTTTCAGTGGACGAATTTCCACGTCACCATTCCTTGCCGTGCTCGAGCAGTTCGAGTAGATAGTTGCCGTAGCCGGATTTGCCCAATGCTTCTGCCTGAGTGCGTAATTGGTCGGAGTTGATGAATCCCTGACGCCACGCGACCTCTTCAGGTGAACCGATCTTGAGGCCTTGGCGGTGTTCGATGGTCCGCACGTAGTTCGCTGCCTCGAGCAGGGAATCGGGTGTGCCGGTGTCGAGCCACGCGGTTCCGCGGGGGAGGACGTCGACAGAAAGTTTGCCAGCTTCGAGATAGTGCTGATTGATGTCGCTGATTTCGTATTCACCACGCGCAGAGGGCTTCAGAGTGCGTGCGATGTCCACGACGTCACTGTCGTAGAAGTAGAGACCGGGGACGGCGTAATTGGATTTCGGTGACGTCGGTTTTTCTTCGATGGACACCGCCCGACCCGAGTCGTCGAATTCGACAACACCGTAGGCGGTCGGATTCGATACCCAGTAAGCGAACACGGCGCCACCGTCGATATCGGAGAAACGTCTGAGTTGGGTTCCGAGGCCGGGGCCGTAGAAGATGTTGTCGCCGAGGACGAGCGCCACGGACTCGGATCCGATGTGATCCGCGCCGAGAGTGAATGCCGTTGCAAGGCCATTGGGTTCGTGCTGGATCGCGTACGTGAGGTTCACGCCGAATTGTGAGCCGTCGCCGAGCACTCGACGGAATTGCTCCGCATCGTGCGGAGTCGTGATGATCAAGATGTCGCGAATATCGGCGAGCATGAGAGTGGAGAGCGGGTAGTAGATCATCGGCTTGTCGTAAACAGGCAAGAGTTGCTTGCTCACTCCGAGGGTGATCGGGTGCAACCGCGACCCGGTGCCACCGGCCAGAATGATTCCGCGCATGCGTGCAGTGTCCTGCACTCCTGCCTGCCGACGCAAACGGGACACTGCGAATTCGGCCGCTAAAGTGGGAGTTCGTTCGATGAGTCTGAGGAGATGAAGTGCGACTACTGGTCACCGGGGGTGCCGGCTTCATCGGTGCCAATTTCGTTCATCAGACGGTGTCGACTCGTCCCGACGTGGAAGTCACGGTTCTCGACGCTCTGACCTACGCCGGAAATCGCCAGTCCCTTGCGTCCGTCGAGGACCGGATCACGTTTGTTCACGGCAACGTCGCCGACGAGCCTCTGGTCGACGACCTTGTCTCGCGTTCCGACGCAGTCGTGCACTTTGCTGCCGAAAGCCACAACGACAATTCCCTCGCCGATCCGGAACCGTTCCTGCGGACCAACGTCATGGGGACGTTCTCGCTCTTGCAGGCAGTGCGTTCGCACGGGGTCCGCTATCACCACATTTCCACCGACGAGGTGTACGGCGACCTCGAACTGGATGATCCGACGAGGTTCACGGAGACGACACCGTACAACCCGTCGAGTCCGTACTCGGCGTCGAAGGCATCGAGTGATCTGTTCGTGCGCGCCTGGGTGCGGTCGTTCGGGATCGCGGCGACCATCTCCAACTGCTCCAACAATTACGGCCCCTATCAGCATGTGGAAAAGTTCATCCCGCGCCAGATCACGAACCTGATCGACGGGGTACGTCCTCGGTTGTACGGCGAGGGCCGCAACGTCCGCGACTGGATTCACGTCGAGGATCACAACCGTGCAGTCTGGGACGTCCTGGACCGAGGCAAGTCCGGCGAGACGTATCTGATCGGCGCCGACGGTGAAACCGACAACCGAACGGTGATCGCGGCCCTGCTCGAAATCTTCGGACGCAAGCCGGACGATTTCGACTTCGTCACCGACCGCCCCGGTCACGATCTGCGGTATGCGATCGATTCGACGCGACTGCAGCAGGAACTTGGGTGGAAGCCGCAGTACCGCGATTTCCGAAGCGGTCTGGAAGCCACCGTCGAGTGGTACCGCGACAACGAACAGTGGTGGCGTCCGCAGAAGGCCGGTGTCGAGGCAACGTATTCAGCCGGAGAATCCGTCGTCCGCTGAATCTCCGATCGCCGCGGTTGATACCCTCGAGCCCGATACGTGCTCAGATGTAGCTACATCAACAACGGTAGGGATCAGTAGATGAACGAGGCCTCCGCGGATACGCCGGTCGCAAATGACACGGCAGTGCTTGACGAGGTAATGGTCGAGCATCCACACGGGGATCGATTTCTGGTCCAGCGTGGCATCTTCCGATCGATGTCCCCCAAGGTGCCAGAGGCAATGTATGTGGTTACCAAGGGAGACGCGCTCGTCGGTCGGCATTCTCTGACATTGGGCGAAGCGGCGACCGCGAGCACCAACACGTATTTCGGACGATTTGCTGCCAGTTTCTGGCAGCGGTGGACGCGTGTGAGCTCGGTGCGGATTCAGCTGAGCTACGTCGGCGACGGCGGGCTCGACGTCAGCCTGCGTGCATCGGATGTGCGCGGACGCAAGCGGACGATTTCGCTTCACTCGGTCGCCGGATCGGGTGAACTCTCGATCGACGCGCCGCTCGCTCATTTCGTCGACGGCGGGGCAATGTGGTTGGAATTCGTCGCGACCAAAGGTTCAGTTGTGGTTTCCGGCGTGTCATGGACTGTCTCGGCCCCCGAGTTCATACGCCCGGCGGCTGTTGTCATCTGCACTTTCAATCGCGCCGACGACTGTGTCGAAACCGTCGCAACCATGGCGTCCGATACGGGTGCGATGACCGGAATCGACGCCGTCTGTGTGGTCGATCAGGGCACGGATCAGGTTCAATCCAGGGATCGTTTCAAGACTGTCGCGCATGATCTCGGCAAGAAGTTGATTTACCTGACGCAGCCGAATCTTGGCGGCGCGGGCGGATTCTCGCGTGGAATGCTCGAAATCACCTCCTCGTCAGGTTCTGAGCACGCCAACGTCATCCTCATGGACGACGACATTCTCTGTGAGCCCGAATCGGTGCTCAGGATGAATGCATTCGCAAACATGACGGTCGAGCCGGCAATCGTCGGGGCTCAGATGTTGTCACTGAACAATCCGACCATGTTGCATGTCAGTGCGGAGCGAGAGGTCCTCGACGAGCTCAAGGCCGGGGTCCTGACTCCTGGCGCGATGATGGGCGTCGACCTGTTGAAGAAGAAGCAGGAGATGCGCTTCGACGCCGGCTGGAATGGTTGGTGGACTTGCCTGTTGCCGGCAGAGATCATCTCCGAGCTGGGCTTGCCGATACCGCTTTTCTTCCAGTGGGATGACATCGAGTACGGAATCCGAGCGCGCTTCGCGGGCCACCCGACGATTACTCTGCCCAATGCCGGTGTCTGGCATGCGGATTTCCACCTGAAGGATTACGACGACTGGTCCCGGTACTTCAGCATTCGAAATGGGTTGATCGTTTCTTCGATCTACGGCCCGTTCGACGGTAAGGTGATCTCGAAGTTCTTGTTGCGCAAGATTACTCAGCTCATCGTAGGAATGCAGTACGGGTTGGCGGCAACATTCGTCAAGGCGGCTGAGGATTTCCTGCAGGGGCCTGACTTCCTTAACGACGGCGGGCAATCTGCTCTTGTCGACGTTCGCGCTCTACGTGATGAATACCCTGAGACGAAAATGCAGCCGGCCTCGGCGGTCGGTGCGGAGTCCGATCCACATACGCAGATGACGGTGTGGGAGTTCGAGCCCGACGAGAACCGCGAGGGTCTGGTGCTTCTCAAACGTGTAGTTCAACAGTGGACTGGGCGTGTCGACCGTCGACCGGTAACGGTTCCTGCGATCTTCGGCGACTGGTGGCATGTGTCGTTGTTCGAAAATGCGGCTGTCACGGACGCGTCGCAGAACGGCGTTCGCGTCCGTCGGCGCAACAAGAAGCAGGCTACCGAGTTGGCCAAGCGTGCGGCCAAAGTCTGTTGGGAGCTGCGCAAGCGCGCGCCTGAGATGAAGAAGGCGTATTCGGACGCCATGCCGCGCCTCACGAGCGCCGAGAACTGGACACGTCTGTACGGAAACAAGATCGGATAGCTTGTGGCCCTCCCGCTGGGGCAGAGGTTAGCCCAGTGGCGCTTGCCGGCTCTACTGGGGCTCACGGCTACCGTCGTGGGTGTCGCGTGGTCCGGTCGTCCGTCGTTCTGGTGGGACGAAGCGGCGACGGTCTCGATGGCGGACCGATCGATCCGTTCGACGTTGGCCACCCTCGGACACGTGGATGCGGTCCATGGGCTCTATTACGTGCTGATCCACTGGTGGTTTCAGGTTTTCGGGGTATCGGAATTCTCTGCGCGAGCACCGAGTGGGCTGGCAGTCGGAATCGCGACGGCAGCGTTGGTTGTGCTGGCGCGGATGTTCGGGGGTACCAGGCTCGGCGTTATTGTCGGCGTGACCTTCATGGTGCTTCCCCGAGTTACCTGGGCAGCCACCGAGGCACGCTCGTATGCAATGGTGCTGGCATTGTCCACGGTCACAATGCTGGTGCTGGTGTGTTCGCTACGAACGTCGAAGCGCGCGTGGTGGATCCTGTACGGCTTGTTGGCTGCTGTCTCTGTAGCGCTGTTCCTCTACAGTGCCGCGCTGCTACTGGTACACGCTGTCATCGTGGTGTTCGGCGCCCAGGTGATTCCGGAGGCGGATTCGAAGCGGAGTCGCTTCAACGGGTTGTGTTTTGTCGGTGCTTCCGCGTCCGCGGTCCTGCTTGTGTCCCCGTTGATCGCCCTGTCGCTCGGACAATCGAGGCAAGTCAGTTGGATACCACCGCTGGACCGGCATATTTTCACGACGATTGCCCTTGACCAATGGTTCCTTTCGAGTCCCTTGTTTGCTGTCGTAGCGGGGATCATCGTGCTTTCAGGGACGGCGGGCTATTTCTTCGCACGCAGTCGGTGGACTGTCGGGGATCGCGGTGCGTCGACTGTCGCACTGGTGTGGATTTTGGTCCCGATGGCGCTGTTTCTCGTGTATTCGTTCGTCCTGGGAAACATCTACATCGATCGGTACGTCATATTCACTGCGCCAGGTGTGGCGTTGCTGCTGGGTGTCATGATCAGCCGCCTGACGTCGAGCTGGGTCCTGGCCTCGGCGGCGATGATACTTCTTGCTGCGGCGTCGCTACCTTCGTACGTCAGCCAGCGAGAGCCGTGGGGAAAATCGGGTGGGATGGACTACAGCACGGCTGCGGATTTTCTGAAAGCCAATGCGAATGCGGGCGATTGCGTCGCGTTCCAACCGGTGGTGTCCTGGGCGCCGAGTTCGTTGCATGCTATCGCCGAGGTGCGGCCCGACTCGATCGAAGGTTTGCGAGATGTCGGCCTCGAGCATGATGCGAACTCGATCGACGAGCTATGGGATTCCGAATATTCAGTGGACGAGACGGCCGAGCGGGCACAGGGCTGCCAGACCGTGTGGGTCGTCACCGACGGTGAGCGTCAGAGCTATGAGGCACTACTTCATACGGCCAATGTCGTGTGGAATTTCGAGCCATTCCATTTCATCGACACGGAACTGTTCACGCAACTTTCAGAGCGAGGGTTCGTTGTCGAAACAGCGACACCGCTGAACCACCTACAGATCGTGCAGATGGTTCCTTCCACACACAGGTGACTACACCCAGTACGCGACGCGTGAACGGTAGTTGCGCATGGCCAGAAGTGCCAGGCCCCACCCGACGACGGTGACGGCGAGCACGATGACCCAGTGGTATAGCTGCTGGTCCCCGCCCAGGAGCGGCGTTCGCACGATGTCGAGGAAGTGATACAGGGGATTGAGCTCCGCGATTCGTGCTCGTTCAGCGTTGGCTGTGCCTTGCAGTGACTTCTCGGTCCAAATGATGGGAGTCATGAAGAACAAGAGTTGAACGACGCTCGCGAGCAACGGGCCGATGTCACGGTACCGAGTGGAGAGGATGCCGAAAACCAGGGAAACCCACACGGCGTTGATCGCGATCAACGCCAAAGCGGGAATGAACGAAAGATCCGTCCAGGACAGCTGTTTCGGGAACACGATCAAAATGACGATGTAGATCACGAAGTTGTGGGCGAAGAGAATCAACTGGCGCCAGACCAGCCGATACACGTGAACGCTCAACGGCGTGGGTAGTTGTTTGATCAGTCCCTCGTTGGAAATAAAGACTTCGGCGCCCTCGAGGATGGCACCGGAGATCATGTTCCACACGATGAAGCCAAGAGTGACGTACGGGAGGAACTCCGCGATGTCCAGATTGAACAATGACGAGTAGAGGATGCCCATCGCGACTGCAGTGGTGCCAGTGGCGATAGTGATCCAAAACGGTCCGAGGATGGATCGTCGGTAGCGCTGCTTGATGTCCTGCCACCCGAGATGGAACCACAGTTCACGATGGCCGAGACCCTCGCGCAGATCCTGGATTGCTCGCGCGAACGTGCGGGACGCCGGCGCTATGGGGGCCTTGTCGGCAAGGGTTGGGGCAGACACAGCCGCCAAGCCTACTCGGTCGCCGAGCGGGCCCGATCAGATGCGAGAGAAGCGTTCGGATCTACCCAGCTTGCGTAACCTCTTCCACTCACGCAGTCCGGAGACGTCACGCCTGGTGACGAGGAAGTACCAACCGAATCGCACCCATTCCTGTGGAAGGAGCCGTCGCATCCCGGGTTGCGAGAGTAAATAGCCACGGTTGCGATAGGTGTAGAAACGCTTGGTCTCGTTGTCCGGGTACTGCGTATGCATGCGGCCGCCGAGAATGGGTTTGAATTCGTCGGCGCCGTCGGGGTGCAGGTACGCAGTCTGCAAGCATGTGCCGAACCGAAGTCCTGAACGGATCAGTCGGCGATGGACCTCCACCTCGTCGCCACGGACGAAGAGCCGCAAATCGGGAACGCCAACGGTCTCGATCGCTTCCGCGGTGAACAGCGCACCGTTGAAGAGGGACGCGATTCCCGGGAGTAGATCACCTTCACCCAGCTCGCTACGTCGTCGACGCCATTCGACCCCACGACGCAGCGGGAAGGCCAGCTTGTCGGGTTCGGAGATGTCGCAGACGACGGGAGATACCTCCGCCAGGTTGTGACGAATTGCGCAATCGAGAAGCGTCGAGAGTACCTCGGGTCCCTCGGGGCGGCCGTCGTCGTCGGCAAGCCA
Organism: Rhodococcus sp. KBW08; assembly: GCF_003852455.1. Classification (NCBI taxonomy): domain Bacteria; kingdom Bacillati; phylum Actinomycetota; class Actinomycetes; order Mycobacteriales; family Nocardiaceae; genus Rhodococcus; species Rhodococcus sp. KBW08. Next base: position 46,263 of record NZ_QAJJ01000005.1, on the reverse strand, counting down.
GACTCGGTCTGCACCGAGCGACAATGCCAGCAGCATTCCGAGGGCGAAACCACCGGCGCCGCCGAGATTGTGTGCCGACCCGATATACGTGGTGGGGATCGAGCAGTTGTCCACGAGCGTCCGGACATCGGATTCGTCGGCGTTGTCGACGACGACGAGATGGTCGAGTGGGCGCGTCTGGGTTGTGAGTACTTTCAAGGACGAAGCGAGAAGTTCACGACGCCGATGAGTGACGACGACGCCGATTATCCGCTCAGGCATCGTCCGAGCTCGCTTCGGCAATCGCCGATGCCGCGGCATCTTCGCGTTCCATTTCGCGAATCACATGAGCGACGTGGTCGCCGGCATCGTTGCCCTCGTACGCGCGGACGATTTCTTCGATTCCACCGGACTGTCTGACCGTTCCGTGATCGATCCACATCGCGCGGTCGCACAGTTGCGCCAGAAATTCGTTCGAGTGGCTCGCGAAAACCAAGATTCCAGATCGTTTGACGAGGTCTTGGAGACGGGTTCGCGCCTTCTTCATGAATTCTGCGTCGACGGCACCGATGCCTTCGTCGAGGAGCAGGATCTCCGGATCGATGCTGGTCACCACACCGAGCGCCACTCGGACCCGCATTCCGGTCGAGTAGGTACGAAGCGGCATCGAGAGGTAGTCGCCCAACTCGGTGAAGTCTGCGATCTCATCCATTTTCGCGAGCATCTGTTTACGGGTCATTCCGAGGAACATTCCGCGGATGATGATGTTTTCGTATCCCGAGATCTCGGGATCCATACCCACCCCAAGATCGAAGACAGGGGCCACGCGGCCACGAATTGTGGCTGATCCGCGAGTCGGCTCGTAGATCCCGGACAACAGTCGGAGCAATGTGGATTTGCCTGCACCGTTGTGGCCGACGAGTCCGATGCGGTCGCCTTCCTTCAGGGACAACGTCACATCCCTCAAAGCTTCGACGACAACGACGTCGGAGTCGTTTCGTCCGATTGCGCCGCCTGCACGACCGAGGAACGCCTTTTTCAGCGAACGCGATTTCGCGTCGAAGATCGGGAAGTCGACGCACGCTCCGCGTGTTTCGATGCTGACGTTCTCGGTCATTCTGCTCCTTGCATCCGGTGGAGCGCCTGGTTGGGCGGGCTCCCCGGTTCGGCGTCGCCGGGATTGAATCCGCTCAGTTCGCGGAGTCGGGCACGAGCACCGAGCCTACCGGGGCGCAACACCGTGAAGACTTCAGCTGGGGACGCAGCGCTGCCCGTTACAGATACTGGCCGGTTCCCGGGCTCTGTTGGTCTGGATGCGCAGGCGAATGCGGAGCCCCGATGCTCATGCCGGGAGGCAGTGCGCCTTGACGCATTTGTTCGAGCTGAGCGCGCGCTGCCATCTGCTGGGCGAACAGTGCGGTCTGAATTCCGTGGAACAGTCCTTCGAGCCAGCCGACGAGTTGGGCCTGCGCGATGCGCAGTTCGGCGTCGGAGGGAATGGAGTCGTCGGTGAACGGGAGGCTCAGTCGCTCGAGTTCTTCACGGAGTTCGGGTGCCAGGCCCTGTTCGAGTTCTCGGATGGACGACGTGTGGATGTCCTTGAGGCGCTTACGGCTGGCGTCGTCGAGCGGCGCGGCGCGCACTTCTTCCAAGAGTTGTTTGATCATCGTGCCGATTCGCATGACCTTGGCCGGCTGCTCGACCATCTCGGCGACGGACTCGGCTTCTGTTTCCGCGCCTTCGGTGGTGCCGGAGGTGGCGGCTTCTGGCTCGGCAGTCGGCATCGCGACGGGTCGACCGTCGGGTCCGATAACGAGTACCTGCTCTTTGTCGGGGTTCGTCATGCTTCCATCTTGTCGTGTGTGGGCGACAAACGCCGCTTAACCCCCGAAAAGTTAGCTATCGAATAACTGTACTGGCGGGTAATTGGGTGACTGCCTTCGACTAAGCGGGCGTCTGCACCTAGAGTGTCGAGCATGGCTTACGACGTTGCCCGCGTACGGGGGTTGATTCCCTCACTCGGTGACGGCTGGATCCACCTCGATCCGCAGGCCGGAATGCAGATCCCGGACGCCGTCTCGCGGACGGTCTCCACCGCGTTCCGTGCCTCTGCATCTTCTTCTTCCGGTCGCCACGTCTCGAACCGTCGTAGTGCTGCCATTCTCGAGAGTGCGCGCACCGCTGTCGCCGATCTGGTCGGCGGAGATCCTGCGGGAGTCGTTCTCGGATCAGACCGAGCGGTGTTGTTGGCTTGGCTCGCCGAGTCGCTGAGTTCGCGGTTGGGCCTCGGAACCGGTCTGGTGCTCTCGCGCCTCGACGAAGAGGCGAACGTCGCGCCCTGGCTCCGTGTGGCCAGTCGTTACGGCGCTCAGGTGCGATGGGCCGAAGTCGAAATCGAAACGTGCGAGCTCCCGAGTTGGCAGTTCAACGATCTCATCACCTCGACTACTCGCTTGGTGGCCCTGACGGCCGCGTCGCCGATCGTCGGTTCGGCTCCGAACGTCCGTGCCGCAGCTGATCGTCTGCACGAATTCGGTGGGCTGATGGTGGTCGACGCCGTCGGCGCAGCGCCATATGCGCATGTGAACATGGCTGATCTCGGAGCGGACATCGTTGCCGTCAGTGCGCCGTCGTGGGGCGGTCCGCAGGTGGGCGCGCTCGTCTTCCGTGATCCCGGACTGCTCGACCGAATTCCGGCCGTGTCGCTCAATCCGTATGCACGTGGCGCCGAGCGACTCGAGGTGGGCGGTCATCAGTTCGCGCTGCTGTCCGGTCTCACGTCGTCGATCGATTTCCTCGCGGGCTTGGACGAATCGGCAACGGGAACCAGGCGTGAGCGCCTCGAAACCTCGATCAGCTCGCTGCAGGACTACCAGGACGGTCTGTTCGATCACCTCATGCGTTCTCTCGCAGCCCTGCCCAACGTGATGGTGATCGGCGGCGCACCCACGCGGGTGCCGACGCTCAGCTTCACGCTCGAGGGGATGGCGGCAGACAAGGTCGCGGCGCACCTGGCCGACAAGCGCATCGCGACGGTCAGCGGTACGCACGGTGGTTCCAGGCTGCTCGACGCACTCGGTGTCAACGACGAAGGCGGCGCGGTCACCGTCGGCCTCGCGCCGTACACGACTCGGTACGAGATCAATCAGCTGGTCGCCGAACTCGGCGCCCTGGGCTGATCGACCCCGCTCGGCTCACGTGACGGTGAGGATGACCTTGCCTACGGTTTCCGGCGAATCCAGCAATTTATGGGCTAATGGTGCCTCGGCGATCGGAAGTTCGGTCGACACGATCGGTTGAACCGATCCGTCGGCGATCAACGGCCACAACTTCGCACGGACGTCGGCGACGATGTCCGCTTTACCGCCGGGTCCGGTGAGCGGACGCCCGCGCAGGCCCGTCGACGTGATGTTTCCGCGCTTTCCCATCAGCTTGGCGATGTCGACTTCGCCCTTGCGGCCACCCTGCATTCCGATGATCACGACGTGGCCGTCCATGGCGAGTGCGTCGACGTTGCGCCCGAGGTACGACGCTCCCATGTTGTCCAGAACCACGTCGGCGCCGTGGTTGTCGGTGGCTTCGGCGAGTGATGCTACGAAGTCGCTGTCGCGATAGTTGATGAGAATATCCGCGCCCAATTCGCGGCAGCGGTTCAATTTGTCCTCCGAACCCGCGGTAACTGCGACGCGGGCGCCGAGGGCTTTGCCGACCTGGATGGCGTGGGTGCCGATTCCGCCGCCACCGCCATGGACGAGGAGGACCTGTCCGCGTCGTAGGCCGCCGCGCATCACGACGTTGGACCACACCGTGCACGCAACTTCCGGCAGTGACGCTGCGACTCGGAGATCGACGCCCGCGGGAACCGGGAAAAGTTGTGTTGCCGGGACCGCAACCTTCTCGGCGTAACCGCCGCCGGCCAGCAGTGCGCAGACTTCGTCGCCGACGGACCAACCGGTGACGTCTTCGCCGAGTTCGACGATCACGCCCGAGCATTCGAGGCCGAGGATGTCACTCGCGCCGGGCGGCGGCGGGTAGAAGCCTTGGCGTTGGAGCAGGTCGGCGCGGTTGACGGCGGTCGCGGCGACCTCGACGAGTACGTGCCCGCGAAGCAGTTCGGGATCGGGTTGCTGCGCCCATTTCATGACCTCGGGACCGCCGGGCTGATCGATCGTTATGGCGTACATGGATACGACGCTAGCGAATCTCCCCGCTGACGCGTGTTTTGCCGCTACCGTCGCGGACGTGACTTACTTCGGGAACATGCAGAACGAGATCTATCTGACGGGACTGAGCGGCGTGAAGCCGGCTTTGCCGATGACTGCGGCGGGCTTGGAAGATGCCGCGCGCGAGCAACTCTCACCAGAGGCTTTCGGGTACATCGCCGGTAGCGCGTCGACCGAACGGACCGCGGTGTCGAATCTGCGTGCGTTCGACAAGCATGCGATCGTGCCGCGGATGTTGCGGGGGACTGCGGCGCCGGACGCACGCGATCTGAGCGTCGAGGTGTTGGGGACGCGGTTGGCTGCACCGATCCTGACGGCTCCGGTGGGCGTGCTCGGCTTGGTCCACGACGACGCCGAGGTTGCGGTCGGTTCGGTCACTGCCGAGTTGGGGATCGGATCGATTCTCTCGACGGCGGCATCCTCGACCATCGAAGACGTAGCGGCGGCCTCCGGCGAGAACTGGTGGTACCAGCTGTACTGGCCGGCCGACGACGAACTTGCGGAGTCGTTTGTCCGCCGAGCGGAGACGGCGGGCGCGAAGGCTATCGTCCTGACTGCCGACACTCCCGGTATGGGTTGGCGTCCAAGGGATCTCGAGCTCGGTCACCTTCCGTTCCTGCAGGCGAAGGGAATTGCCAACTATCTGTCGGATCCGGTGTTCCGCGCAAAACTGGCCACACCTCCCGAGGAGAGTGCAGAAGCCCTGCAGATCGCGGTTCTGACGTGGGTGTCGTTGTTCGGCAATCACGCGGTGCGGATCGCGGATATCGCGAAACTTCGCCAGTGGACGACACTTCCGATCGCGGTGAAGGGAATTGTCCATCCCGACGACGCACGTGAGGCCGTTGCGGCCGGCGCCAACGGCATTGTCGTGAGCAACCATGGTGGGCGTCAGGTCGACGGGTCGATTTCGGCGCTCGACGCTCTCGGTCCCGTCGCTGATGCGGTGGGGCATGAGGTGGACATCCTGATGGACTCCGGAATTCGTTGTGGCGCAGACGTAATCAAGGCTCTGGCCTTGGGTGCCGACGCAGTGCTGTACGGGCGGCCGTGGGTGTACGGGTTGGGATTGGCCGGAGCGGACGGAGTGCGTCATGCATTGCGCAGTCTCCTGGCCGACCTGGATCTCACCATGGGGCTGGCGGGGCTGGCATCGGTCGCCGAAATCGATTCCTCGATCCTCATGTCCAATTCGTGACTTTAGGGTGAGTCTTACTGTGACGGGCGGACACAGGTCTAAACTTGGAACCTGTGACAGCTGAAGCGACAACCGAGGAGACATCGCAGGCGGCGCACGGTGAGACACCGTGGCTGACGCCATGCGAGATGCGTGCATGGCGCGGTTACATGGACGGTAATCAGCGCCTCATGGAGGTTCTCAACCGCGAACTGCAGGATTCACACGACCTGTCGTTGGCCGATTACCGCATTTTGGTCATGCTCTCGGAGTCAGCTGACGGGTCGTTGCGGATGAGTGACCTGGCAGACGGCGTGCTGTCTTCGCGGAGCCGCCTGACGCACCAGATCAGGCGGATGGAATCTCAGGGCATCGTCGTGCGCGACACTTGCGTCGAAGATGGTCGCGGCGTGCTCGCGCGGATCACGGAAGAGGGTAGGCGTCGCCTCGCCGAGGCGGCACCTACTCACGTGGCCGGGGTTCGGAACAATCTGGTCGATCTGCTGACTCCCCAGGAACTGGACGTGCTGGCAGACGTCTTCGAGAAGGTCGACAAAGCCATCGGCGAGCGCTGACTCTGGAGCCGTTTTCGCGGTCCGCGGGAACACCCGATAGGATCGCCCACGGAAGCGTGGCAGAGCGGCCGAATGCACTCGCCTTGAAAGCGAGCGTGGCGTTAAACCCACCGGGGGTTCAAATCCCTCCGCTTCCGCCAAGGTCAGGGGCGGTTTTCAAATAACCGCCCCTGACGTCGGAAGATCCGACGCCGCACTGATGTGACACAGGTATGACACGCAGTCGTTAGTATCGCGACCGTGGCCTTGAGAAATGGCGTCAAAAAAGTCGAACTGCCCAGCGGGGACATTCGGTACCAGGTCCGGGTATGGGTGCCTGCTCCAGACGGCGCGCGAGTTCAGCAGCGCAGGAGGTTCGAGACCTCGAAGGCTGCCGGAGAGTTCCTCGACGACTTGCAAGACAAACTCAAAGAATCGGCCGCGCAGGCTGCGGCGGACGAGGCCGGGGTCGTCACGGTGACTGACGCTGTCGAGCGCTGGCTAGCCGCGCAGCGGATCAACCCGACAACGCTCGCGGCCTACACAGCAGCGCTCGCCCCGCTGGTTGAACGGTTCGGCAATCGCGATGTGCGGACGATCAGTGACAACGAGGTTGAGAAGCTCGTACAAGACCTGGCTAGTGGTGTCGGGCCGGGCGGGCGGAAGTGGAAGAGAACCTCGATCAATCCGATGCTCGCGCGTACCAAAGCCGTCTGGAAGGACCTCGAGCGGCGCAACGTGCTGAGTGAAAATTCCATCCAGTTCATCAAGCCGCTACGAAAGAAGGATGACACCGACACCTACGAGGGCGCGCTGGACTTGTCCAGCCGACTCAGTGAGGCCGAGGTTGCCCGGCTAGTAGCGATGCATTCCAGGGAGCATTTGCCTTTGGTCGGCGGCCCGCGGTCGCCTCAATATATGGCCGTTGCCCATTCGCCCATGGTCCACTTGGCGCTGATCGGACTGCGACGCGGCGAACTCGCCGGACTGCGATGGAGTGCAATCGATTTGGAAGCCGGCCGCATCACGGTGGCCATGCGGACTCGGGTTCGTGTCACAGGCCGCACGATCGATCAGAAGAATGGCAAGACCGCCCGCGCGCGGCGATCATTGAAGCTGCCCGCATCGGTACTGACCATTCTGCAGCGCACGCTGGAACGGCAGAAAATAGCCGAGAAGCGAGCTGGTGAAGCGTGGGTCGGAGAACGAGATCTCCACGTGCTCACACACTGGGACGGCAGTGCAGTAGCACCCCGGACTCTCAATGACTGGTGGAAAGAGGCGCTGCGGTACGCAGGGGTGGATCACCGCAAGCTCCACGCTGCGCGTCATACCGCTGCGTCGCGGTTAATTGCTGCGGGGGCAACGCCATCCGCGGTCGCAGCGTGGCTTGGCCACGCAGACGGCGGGACATTGGTGTTGCGGACATATGCCCACACAGACGTGTCTGAAGTGGACGCTCTGGCAGAAATGCTCGGTTGAGGTTTCCCTGCCGCAGCCGAATTTGGATCATTCTCTGATCGCCGGCGAAGTACTCAACTGTAGAAGTAGTGTTATTCGAGCGAGTTATTCAACGACGGCAATGACCTGCGAAAATGGGCGATCCCGAGTTTGTCCAACGAGTTAGTCGCACGAAACCTGTTCTCGCAAAAGGGAATTCAGCTTGCTCCGCGGCGCTCTGGCCGTTACGGTATGGGCGTGGATGACACAAGCGGCACCGCTGGCGCACATGGAAATTCATCCGATTTGCCACGGTTCGTGAGCGCACGGGATTTTGCGGGATCGACTGGCATACCGCTGCGCACGCTGCAGCGACACCTGGTTCGGGGCCTGATTCCGGGCGCGGTGCGCGTTGGCCCGGGGACAAAATGGCGAATCCCCGTACATGCCAATGCGTTCGGAACTATCCGCGCCTGACTGCTGTATCCCCCATGGCCGCCATTTAGCCGACAAATTGAAGAACCCCCGGCACGTTTAGGCCGGGGGTCTATCGAGTTACCAGCTCGATCTTATCCCCGAAGGGATTGTCTTGACGGACAAGCCCAGGGTACGTCGTGCCCTGATGAAGATTCAACAACCAGTTTTCTCGCGTGTCGGACAGCCGGCACCGGAGACTGTGTGGAAACAGCTGTCTCCACTTCTTGCTGCGCGTCGCTCGATGCGTCTGTGCGGCACCGACGGAAAATTCGACACCTCACGCGCTCTGACGACGCGTCTACCTGCCTTTCCCGCCGCGGTTCCCTTGTACAACGCCCGCGGCCGCACCGTGGTGCTTGCCCTCGACTTCGATGCCAAACGCCACGGCTCAGCCCAGGTCGACGCCGACGTCGCGCGAGTTCTGGCCTGGCTGAATGAATGTGGCGGCCGCGCTGTCACCGACACATCCACCAGCGGCGGCCGCCACATCCTGGTTCCGCTTGCCACCGACACACCGCTCCGCGTCGACGACGTGCGACTGCTCCTGTCCTTGCTCGAAGCCCGGCTACCGACCTTCGACAAGACCCCGATGCTCGGGACCGCGCACGGCTGCATCAGCGTCCCGGGCTCGCGCTGCCGCGAAGGTGGTTACCGCCAGCTCGACGGCACCCTCTCGGAAGCCGTCGACGCATTCACGTTGCGATCAGAGCGCGGCGTCGTTGCCCGCATGGTCGCTCTCCTCGGCGGCGTCAGCAGCGAACACCGTCGCGGACGCCGTAGTGCCGTCGCCACGGTTGCTGCTTCTCTGTCTTTCGCGGACAGGATCATCGGCACCGGAGACAGCCGGCGACTCGATCCGAGCTACCGCCGCAACTCCCCCGTTCCCGCCGCTGTCGAGTTGTTCACCCGCGCCGGCGAGATCGACACAGACCGCTGGCCTACGCCGTCCGAGGCTCGCCAATCTGCGATCGCGCACGCCGTCCTCCGTGGCGCCAGCGCCTCTGACCTGCAGGCCGCGCTGTCCACCGAGTCGTTCGCCGGACTCCGCCACGCCTACTCCCGGTACGGATCATCGACAGCGATCGCGACAGCCCTCCGACGAGATGTCGACAAGGCCTTGGCCTGGGCAGCAAGTGTTGGACCACAATTCCGCGATGTCACGCACAAGAACAAGCACACAGGGGGGGAGGGTTCTTACGGTTGCTTTCGGAACGATCCGATCCGTAGGAACTGGCTTGCCGCCGCACAGGTTTGGATAAACCAGGAATTTCCGGGATCCCGCCAACGCCCCGTTCTGCTTGCAACCGTGCAAGCCCTCGCTTACAGCTCTGCTCTGGCCGGAGAATTGGTCGAGGGTGTACCTGTGGTGGCTGTTGGAGGCCGCAGCCTGTCCCACGCCGCTGGGCTGATGTCCGAATCCACAGTGTGGAGTGCATTGCGGCTGCTTCGCGATACACCGGGCTCGCCAGTGCTTCGAGTGGCTCGTGGAGCAGGTCAGCTTGCCGACCGGTATGCCCTAACCACTCCCGCAGCGGGTCGCCGCCCCGATCGAGTGGCGCTGGACCGCGCACATGTCGCACCAGTTCATGCGAGCTGGAGCGTGCTCGGCCTGCGAGGACGCGGAATCTACGAGCTGGTTCTCAACGGCCAAGTCAGCACCGTCCACGATGCGCTTGCTGCAGCGCAGCTGGGTTCCTCAGCCGGATACGCGGCCCTGGCGGACCTGCGGTCCGCAGGTCTGATCACGCTCGAGCGTGGTGTCCTTGCGGTCGGTGAACGCACGCTCGACGACGTCGCTGCCTCAGCGGGCATCGACACCATCGTCAGCGAAAGAATCACCCGGCACCGCGCCGAACGGGTGCTCTGGCAGACCTGGCTCGAGATCCGATTCTCGACGCCCTCCGAGGCCGACCTTGCAGGCCCCAGGGGGTTCGAGGTGACGGGATGGGGCGCTCCGGACATCGACGTACGCGATGCCGAGCTCATGTGGGCAGCGACGATGGCCGCAGGACCACCTGATGACTGACCCACTTTTTGCAGCTGAGCCTGGTTCACTGCCCTGACAGAGGCCGACCTGGCCATCGGTCGAGGTAATCGCAGCTGTCCCGTCACGCCCCGCCTCGCATGCCAGAAGAACGAATAAATCTGGCGTGGCTCGTGTCCGGTCCCCGGCTTACCTCCGTGACTCGGGCGTGAGGGTTCAGCCCCGTACGGCGTGACTGGCTGTGGTCCGGGGAGGTCTGGGCGGAGGTAGTTCATGGTGTGGGGAGCTTGGTGACATCCCATATGGATTCGGCACGTCGTACCTGAGTGGCGAGGCGCGCGCCGTGACAGCAATACGGCGATACAAAGGCGATATATGCGGCAGTGTGGTGGCCGTACTACGGACTGGATTCGCGTATTGCCGGCCCCAGGCTGCACGTTCGACAGTTGACCCGTCCCTTGAGTGACTGCATTGCAGTCGGCTGGGCGGCTTTTCAGCTGGCTCGACAATTGGGCTGTCTCTTGAGTGACTGTATTGCAGTTAGCTGGGCGGCTTTTCAGCTGGCTCGAAAGTAGAGTCTCGCCAAATAGGCCTGCGAGGCAATGCTTTTCGATGTTTCATTCCAATTCATGCTGTTGCAGCTTCATGTCCTGTGCGACAGCGTTATTCGTCTATCTACTTTCGTGACGCAAACCTCGCTATAGTCGCAGCTCCGATCATGATTTTGGTGACGTCACCATCCGATATGTTCGTAATCAGTTGTGCCTAAACATGTTTCGTGTGCCATCCTGAAGGTGCGTCAACATGTGAAAGGGGGTCGAAGATGGGCATGACCAGTAAAGGCCCGCGAACCAGGGTTACAAGCCGGATCCCCACCGAGATTTACGCGATTCTCGAGGATCGTCGACGCCACTCGGTCGCGGCGACATCGCTCAGCCAGTTCGTGTCGGATGTGCTCGCGCTCTACGTCGGCCGGCCGGATCTGGCGGTCGAGCTGACGGAGTCGGGAGAGATGAAAGGACGGACGAAATGAGCAAGTCGAGCAGGCCGCCGCTCCTCGCCCGGCGCTGGATATGGCTGGTCGTCGCGGTTATGGCGATTTTCCTCAGCGGCGTAGCAGTGGGCGCGGGTGCCAAGTTGACTCACGACGCCGAGGACAAGTGCGGCGCAGCAGCGAGCGCGATTGTCGTGATTGCGCGGGTGGCTTGATGTCGGATCCGCACCGGACGCCGGAACGGGCGGCGTGGGTGCTCGCCCATGCCGGCCGAAATCCGGCCGCCCGCAGACGCGGCGAGCAACTCGCCTCGAGGGCGCGCCGGGCAACGCGGTATGAGGCCGGCGTCGGTGATTCCGCTGTCGGCGAGGTGGTGACACCGAATCGTCTGCACCGACGCATCTACGCCGCTGACGATCACCGGATCGCTCGGGTGCTCTGGGCCTGTGCCCGCGAGGTCGGCCGGGCGCTTGCCGCCGGTCCGGGCATCGCCGCAGCGTGGGGCGCATATTTACTGTGGTGGCGCCAGGTCGCCGCTTGGGGGCCGCTGCGGTGGAAACCGGTCGCGTTCGCCGCTGCCGTGGCCGTCCCCGTCCTGCTCGCGGCCGTCGTCGCGGTGGCCTGGATGGACGGCGGTGTGCCACTGCTGGCCTGGTACGCAATGGCACAGGTCATGATCGCGGTGACTCGGCTCTCGTGGCTCAGCCGAGCCTACGGATGGGAGGCCGTGAGTCCGATCGAACGCGCTGCATCGGGTCCCCGCGTCGCTCCGATCCGAATCATGACCGGCACCGAACCGCCACTGCCCATGACGCCGTCAGCACAACCCACGAAACGAGTCGTGATCCGCCGCAAAGTCCTGCCCACAACACCAACCCCCGCACCGATCCCGATCATCGTCCGGAACGAAGGAGACGACCATTGACGAACCAGCCCCCGATTCACGTGAATGTCCAGAGCGGCGCGGGCGAAGTGATTCGCATTGCTGCAACGCTTTTGATGTTCGGCGGCGCAGGCGCACTGGCGTGGGCCGTGGCCCAAAACGGATACGCAGAGTTAGCCGGAACCGGCCTGACGGTGATGACTGTCCAGCTTATAAAAATGATGTGGATATCCGGTTTGATCGGCCTGCCGGCCAAAAGTTCCAGCAGTGAATCCGAAGACTCCGACATCAAATCGATCCGAAGCTTCGTCGCCGCGAATTACCGCGTTCTCATGAAGTACCAAAGCGATTCACCCGCGCCCCGCATGGTCGCTATCGCCTTCACGTACGCCGTGGCGTTCTTGATTCTTCGCGCCGGAATGATCAATGCACTGAGCATCTTTCAAAATATGATCATTGCTGGTGGTGCGGCAGCGATCCTCGGCTCGATCGTCGTCATGCCGAAGCTGCTCCCGAACGTGATCGGCACTCTCAAGGCCAAGGGCGTCGTTCGAGCAGCCCCCTTAGCTGCACCGCAGCCACCCACAGCTCCCATCCCCGAACCCGCGCCTGCACCGCGGCCGCCCACAGCTCCCATACCTGCGCCGACACCTACCGTCAAACGCGTCGTCGTGCGTAAGAAGAACACCGAAGGTGGAGCTCATGCCTGAGCAATTCGAATATTTCGATGAATACGGCGACCCCATCGACCCCAGCGAACTCGACGGTCTCGAAGGTTTCGATTACGAAGTAATCGACGAGCCAGTCCCGTACACGTCGCCGACTAGCCCCGACGCTTCCGATGCGACTGTCTCGAAGAGCTCGAAAGGCATCATCGTCGTCGCCCTGGCCGCGGTGCTGCTCGTCGGCGGCGGCGCAGCGTTTGCCTTCTCGCAGGTCGGCAATCAAAACACCGTCGATGACGTCAAATCGTCGGCCGAGACCAAACGGCAAGAAGTTGCCAAGGGCGTGCGCCCTCCACTGGACGCATGCGACGGATCGGCCCTCAAGAAGGCAGGTTGGGAGCGAGGAGAGGGCACACCGTCGCTGCAGTTGGCAGTGGTGAAATCCGTCCAGCTTCCGGCCGGGTTCGCCGATCGGACGAGGGTCTCGAACAATCCGCTCGCAGACACGACAATTCTGCAGTTCGGCGACCGCAGTCTGGGCGTCTACGAGGAGAATGCAGACGCGGAATTGGGCGCCGGACGCTGGTGGAAGGTCACGGTCGCCACAGTTCCGGAACTTGCAGTGACCGGCGAGGCTGAAGGTCCGGGCGGCGACATCGACGCCGCCACAGCCTGCAAAACCGTGATCGGTGGCGTATATCGCGTTGTAGGAGAAGGCATTCCGTCCAGAGCGCAGGAAATGCAAGCCGATCTGGTCAATGTGAGCGCCCTCAAGGGCGATGGCGCCGAACCGACCACGGTGTGGGCGGTCGCAGGCGATCGACTCCTCGAAACAACCTTGGAGTACACCCCTGACCCTGATGAATGAACGATCGTACACATCACTCGAGCATCGCCCAGATACACCGAAACCCTAAGGCGCACACAATGAACGCAAAGCACATCGTCACAAAGATCACTCTCACCGCATTCGCAGCATCCGCGATTGTCGCCGCATCGGCCGGCATCGCATCAGCCGCGGTTTCCGAAGGTCCGTACACCGCGAAGGTGTTTCCGCTGGCGCCCCTGATGTTCCTGCCGGGACTCACCGCAGAGGTCGGCCCGCAGCTCACTGCAGAGGTCGGTGTCCACGGTGACACCCTCACCATCGCAGGCCTGACCGGACAGATCACCGCTACCGCCGATGGTGGAATCGCCACCATCGCAGGACAGCGGATCGTACTGACGCAGGTAGCCGGCGAAGACAGCTATTGGATCAGCACCGAAGGCCAGTCGATATTGGGTCAGCTCAACGCGCGCTGACACAAAAACGACGACGTAAGGAAACCAAATGAGCTTGTATCGCAAGGAAACCGGACTATACAAGCCGAAGCCGACGCCGTTCGGTGGATTTATCGACGGTCACCCCGCCGCCTCGGGTCCACATTTGCTGGTCAGTGGTCCCTCAGGCGTCGGTAAGTCTCGGAGAGTTTTGGCTCCTGGAATCGTGATGTGGCAAGGGCCCGTGGTGGCGATTTCGTCGAAGCCGGACCTGATCGACTTGACCCTCGAGAAGCGCCTCGAGGGTGGCGGCCATGGTTGCACTTACGTTCTGGATCTGTCGGGCGAGGTACCCGACTCCGTCCTTCCGGACGGTGTGGAGAAGATCGTCATCGATCCGGTCGCGCTCGTGACGAATGACGACGAGGCTCTGGACCTATCGTCGGTGTTGATGAAAGCGGGGTCGGCGGGCGCGTCCAGTGCAGCGAAGGGTGATGAAGGTTCTGCCTTCTGGGAAACGCTTGCGACTGCACCTTTGGCGGGGATTCTGCGTGCCGCAGGTGCGGACGGTATTGCTTGGGCGCGGGCGGCTGTGGGCAGGGCGGAGTCCCGCGATCCCGACGACGTGGAACAGCCGTGTTGGGCAAATGCGATCAGGCGCCTCGAATTGATGGGTGCTGTGATGCTCGCGGAGGACTTGGACAGTGCGTCGCAGCTGGACGACAAGATGCGTGACAGTGTGTGCGTGACGATGAAAAGCGCCCTTGCGCCCTGGTGGCGAAGCACTGTCATAGGGCGCGGGGAGCGTCCGTTCGTCCCCGCGATGTTGGAAAAGAGTCGTAGCACCTTGTACATCGTCGCTCCGGCGACCGGCGTCGCCGCTGGTGCGGCGGTCGCGTGCGTCGATGCGATCAGTGCGCATTGGCGGGCGGGGCAGACGAGGCCGAAACCGTTGGCGCACTTGCTGATTGTCTGTGACGAGTTTTGCAATACTTTGCCGTGGGCGAAGGCTCCTATCGTGGTCACGGAGGCGCGTGCGATGGGCATTTCGCTCTTGATCGCGGTACAGGCCACGTCGCAGTTCGCACGCCGCTACGGCCGCGACGGAATGGATGAGTTGCGGGATGTTTTTCCGTCGATCCTGGTTCTGACGGGCGCTCCGGAGCGAGAGATTTTGGAGAAGGCGGCGTGGGCGCACGGCCGCAGTGAGCGCCACAAGGTCACTACCGACCACAACGGTCACCAGTCGCAGTCTTCCGAGATCGTGGATACCTTCCACGGCAGCGATCTTCTTCCCAAAGACATCAATCACGGGCGGTTGCTGCGAGGTGCACGGGCTGCGGACGCGGGCAATCCCGCGGTTCGGGAAGCCGGATTGGAAGTGGATTTGATGGACATCAGCAAACTGCCCATCGAATTTGTCTTTGTCTGACCGCACGCGAGCAAAAAGCAGAACCCCGGCACCTTCTGGTCTCGGGGTCAGCTTTTTGCTGTGGTTACCGTCCGAGAGAGGGCGTCTCTCGGTCGCGCTGTTGACGCTGGCGCTGACGTTCGATTGCCTGATCGTACAGCGGGGTTCGGGACTGTTGCGCTGCTTGCGCGGTCTGCTTGGTGTTCTCGGTCGCTGTGTCCGTGAGGGCGCGTTCTGCCAGTTCGCGTTCGTGTCGGCGGATCGAGGCTCGTTGGGTTTTTGCTTTCGCGGCTTCGGGGGTGCCGAGTGCGGCCTCGCCGAACTTCTTCGTGACGGCCTTGTCGCCGCCCTCGGCAAGGAGGCTTTTGATTTCGGCGACGCGTTCGTGGTCGAGGGCATGGCCCTTGCTGGGGTCGGCGTTTTCCGTCTCGGTCAGCGCCCGTGTGGCCTCGGCGAATTCCTTTTCCGCTCGCTCCGCGTTGTCCTGTGCCCAGTCTTTGGCTTCCTTTTGGCGTCTGGCGTTGTCGGCGGCCGTGGCGAGTTCGTCAGCTTTCGCTGGTGAGGTTCCTGTTTTTTCTCGATCGTGGTCCATCGTGTTGCTCCTTGTCGTGGGGATCGGTTAGTCGTCCAACCATTTGACGTCGATCACGTTGCCGATCGAGTGCAGATGGTCGATGGCGGTTACTGCGTGGTCGAGGCAGGTGTGCTGCTCTGCCCAGATGCTTCGGTGGCCGGCCTTGTGGGTGTAGGTGATTTTCGCGGCGCTCACTGCGCCGCACCGTTTGCACTTCGGTTTCGCGGCCTCCACTTGTGCCCTGAAATCGTCGAGAACTCCCACGTCAGCGCCAGTCGAGGTAGATTCCTGCGAGTTTCTTGCCGCCCCGGTAGATCCCGTAGCCCAGTGCGGCGACTACGGCGAGGGTCGCGGCGAGGATTCCGAGACGACCCCATGCCGTGTCGGCGGTTTCGAAGCTGGTCCAGGCCCAGCGGCTCAGTGGCCCGACGCCGAAGACCTCTGCGATCGGGATCACCAGCAGCCAGAGCAGTACCGCGACGACGGTGTACGGGACAGCCACCAGGGCCAGCCGACTCCACGCGGTGCGGTTGAGCGAGCTGGTGAGCTTGTCCGCGGTGACCATCGCCTCACGCAGCTCTTCTGTGATTCCGATTTCTTTGGCTGCGGTAGCGGTAGTGATCGGTTGCATCCGGGCTGCCGCTCGGCTCATCGCCGTGTCAACGGCCGTAGTCACGGCCTCGGTCAGGGTTACCGAGAGGTCGGGGTCGGCGTGGTGGGGTGGACGGTTTGCCAGTGTCTTGGTTGCGGCGGTCAGTGTCTCGTGGTTGTTTGTCAGCGTCTCGACTGCTGCGGCCAGCGTCTCGATCTGGCTGCTGTTGTCCGTTGGCAGCGGGGTCGCCACCAGGACGCCCACGCTTTCCGAGATATTCTTCTGCGCGCTGGTCAGCTGCTCGACGGACGTTTTGAGCTCGGCGATCTTCAATTGCAGCGCTACTAATTCGTCCGGGTTCGGTGGGTCGTTGCTCTGCAGCGCCGCCAGTCTCGCGTTCCGGTCCTCGGTTGCGGTCATCGGTGGTCCTGTTTCTCTCGATACGAATTTGTTCGTCCAATGCCCGCCCGGTCCAGGCTGCTCCCAACCGCTCCGTGTCCATCGTGAACTGCCCGCGCCCGTCGAGTGCGGCGATGCTCACGGTCGGTTCACCGGTCCGGCCCTCGACAGTGATGCCGTAGTCGAGTGATGCGGCGATGAGTCGGTCCCGGTCGGTGACCCAGGGGTCCGCAATTGTCTTGCGAAGGCCTTGGCGTGCTCGTTCCTCGTACGTTTCGCCCGCCTGCCGAACTTTCTCGGCGTACGCCTCGAACTCCAGGTCCCACGGTGGCCGGCCGTCCGATGTCAGGTAGATCGGCACCGGTCGATCGGTGGTGGGCGGCGACGGTGGCGCCATGATCAGCTCGGGAGCCGCAGGTTCGATGCCCTTCGCACGTTCGGCTGCATTGATTTCGCATTGCTTCTCGACGCTCGCTTTCGTGTAGTCGGAGCCGAGGCCCGTCTTTCCGCGTGCGCGAGATTTCATCTCGGCGCCGTCTGCTGCGATCCAGGCGTAGGACACCCCGGATGTGCCGGTCACCCGGGTTTGCACGCCGCTCGCCTGGAGCCGGTCGGTGTAGTCATCCCAGTCGTTCGCGAGGGCGCGGGCTTCACGCAATTTGGCGCGCACCGCGTCGTGAGCGGAATAGCCGGGACCGTCCGGATCGGCGCGCCCGGCGTAGTCCTTGCGTGTCACGTTCTCACCGAGGTGTGACACAGGTCGGCCGTCGCGGGCCGCTGCCGAGTGGCGACGGCAGGCCTCGACATAGGCGGCATTGTCGTAGCCGAGTTCGCGGCGGATTACGCGGTTGTTCGTTCGGCGGAGGTGGTAGATGTCTTTCATGTGGCCATCGATTGCGCGACCGGCCGCGTAGTGGAGTCGGGTCTCAGCGCCGTCGACGCCGATCCGGAGCAAGGTCGCTTCTCGCTCGGACACCGACGCAATCTGGCAATGAGAGTGCCATTTGCCCGGCACCCAGACGGCGCCGTCTGCGTTGTCCTCGTACCGGCCGTTGTCGCGTTGCGTGGTCAGTTTCGCTTGGTGACCGGGGAACGCTTCGGCGATGAAGGCCCGCACCATTTCGTGCTGACGGAACCCGGCTTGGATGTCGAGGGGGTCGGCTTCCTCGTGTGTTTGGCTCACGATCACGTGATAGGTCTCGACCTTGAGGGACTGTTTGCCGAAGGTCTCGCGAGTGCGCCGCATGTCGGCGATGAACGTTTCCGTGGAGCAGTCGCCCAGCGTTGATTCGAACTCGACCCGTCGTTTGAAGCCCTCCGGGGCGTGGAGGTCATGGGCGGGGGAGCTACTGAGATATAGATCCAGCGCGGTTGCATTTCCGGCTGGACTGATCATCGTAGTAGCCATAGCTATCTGTCAGTGACTAGCGATTCGAGAGCGGCGCGAATAGCGCGCAGCTCCGCCAAGACTTCCTCGTGGCGGTTGTTGAGCGCGGCCAGCTCGTCGCCGTAGGAGTATGGAAGTTCGCGGTAGGTGTTCAGGAATCGCGCCTGTTGATTGAGGTTGTTGCCGATGGCCGATTCTTGTGTGGCGATTGCTGCGAGTTGATCGCCGATAGGGGCAAGTTCAGCCGCGAGAGCGGCGCGCAGTTTCGGGTCCACTTCTCGGGCCTTGCGGCCGAGGTAGGCGTCGACGGCGGCGGCGACCACCACTGATAGCGATTGTTCTCCGGCGCGCTTTTCGAGCTGCGCGCGAGTGCCGGGGCGCGGCCGGAAAGCGATCGGCCCCTCCTTCGTTGTCGGCCGACCTATGCGGGGCTTGCGCCCCGCACGCTGGGTCGGATGCGGACCCTGTGGGTCCGCATCCGACACGATGACAGGAACGGTCGGGGTGCCGGAATCGAGAGCCTTCGGCTCCGATCCGACACCACCGCCCATCCCCGTCATCGTGTCCCCACTCCCGACGGGCGCGGTCCGCTCCGCCGTGATCGAGAGCCTTCGGCTCCGATCCGGCGTTGCCTCCCACTCCCGTCGTCCATGGTCATGTGACGATCGTACATGGCTGGGTTCTAAGGCGGCGAGTGTCCCGGATGTAAACATGAACGCTTCGCGTCCTTGTTTTCATCCGTGCTCGCCAAGGAGGGCTTCGCCCGTCCCTGGACCCTCCCGAGGGCACCGCCTGGCGGCGGTTGTCGCCTCGCCCCGCGTTGCGGCGAGGAGGCGCGTTGCACCAGGCCGCGTTGCGGCCTGGTCGCCCGGAAACGGTTCGCTGGCGCGAGCGTTTCCGCGTGGCCGGGCGGAGCCCTCCCCTGGGGCCGGGGGAGGCTTGCCCCTCTATCTGCGGTCGGGGTTGGTGCGTGGCCCCGGCCGTTGAGGGAGTGGCCGTCCCCGGATGTCCGGGGCGGTGTCAACGATGTCCGGGGCGGTGTCAACGTCGGATGAAAAGTGATCGGTGATGGTCGGACGATGCGTGTCGCGCGCTCAGAGTCGGCAGGCCGCGAGTTTCTGCGGGTGACTCGTGTCCGGAGCTAAGGGCCGGAGGGGAGCCTGCACCGGCCTGAACCCGGCCGTGAAACCAGAACCGAGGGCGATGAGGAAGTGGGCCATGGCTCATCTGTGGGATCGGCCGAAGCGAGGGTTCTCGGACGTAGCCGCGAGAGTCAGGTCGAGGGACACCTGATCGAATATCTACGAACAGGCGTCAGAACTCGCCATGAGTTATTCTGTAGTTAGTAGATGAATGGCGCGGACGCTTGCGGTATTGCCGCCCCGAATTACTGGGGTCGCGGCCGCTGCTTCGGCCCTTAAGTGACGGTATAAATGCACGCACTCGCTAGCCGACCGCACTACGGTCACTCAACCGGCTCTTACATGACGGTATAAATGCACCGGCTGGCCCGTTGGTAGCACTGCAGCCACCTAAGAGCCACCTACGTGGTCATGTAGATGTCGCAGTACGTCCGTTGACAGCACTGCTGTCACCTAAGAGCCACGTTGGTGACGGTAAGACGTACTATCGCGCGCCGCTGGCAGCACTACGGCCATTGAAGAGCCAGTTGTGAGGATGCACTGAGGCAACCAAGGCGAACTATCTGGTCAATGGTGTTGTTTCTCAAATGCTTTGGATTAGCGTCTGCGCCGTAGTGATACCACTTGATTTCACGCGCGTCTGCGATTGAGTTCAACGGACACCGAGCGGTCCGAGCATGGAAGTTCCAGACAGAAGGAGATCACTGATGATCGAACAACCGGGCAAGACCCGATTCATTCGCGGAAATGATCGCATCGACCGACTGGTTGCGGACCCGTTGATCGCCGACGATGTCGCCCGCTACGCGGCCGAGCGGGCGGAAGTGAACCGGATCTATGCGCAAGGCCTCGCGGACATCCCTAAGGCTGGCAAGCTGACCCAGACCGAAGTGGCGAAGATCCTCGACACCGATCAGGGCACGGTGTCGAGGATCGAGAATCGGGACGACCTGCTGCTTTCGACCCTGCGCCAGTATCTGGCTGCGACGGGCGCGCTCCACGCGAAGATCGTCGCTGAGAAAGAAGGTGTCGAGATCACCCTCGACCTCGACAGCTTCGCGCCGTCGGCATGACCAGTACGCGCCGGGTTCGCTGGATATCGACGGTGCTGTCAAGCTGGGAGCTCTCCGTCGACATACGATTCGATTGACTGCGATTGGAGACGCTCGTGACCTTCCCCGACGTCGAGGTACCCCTGTTCCGGCTCGATTACAGCGATGACCAGACATGGCACAAGGTCGTGCGGGAAGCTCTCGGTCCGGCATCCGATCGCACGGACCCGCTGACCATTGTAGAAAGCCCCGAATTCAACGGGATAGATATCGACGAACTGCTGGCGCGCCTCAACGAGGACGACCCGGGGTATCAGTTCTTCGTGGTCGCCGATGCTTCAACACTCGTGGATGCGGACCACCCGTTCACCGTCATCGCCGCCGCCAACCCTCCCGGGAGATTGCCCGTCTCGGCCCACACTTTGTCGGACGTCGTAGCAAACCTGTGGATCAGCAATCTCGACTTCGAGGACTACTCTGCGGCGGCTGACTCGGACGGGGTGTACAGGGCAACCCAGCCACAGCTCACCGAGCCTGAGGAGCAGATGACGGAGGTCGACGACATCATCGAGGCGATGGGCGACGGCCCGTGGCCCGGGGCGCTCGAGGAGTTCCGAGTCGGCCTGCTGGATTACCGTGCCCGGGCAGGATTTCGTGTGTTCACTTCCCTCGTCGATGCCCGCCGGGTGTACGAGATCAGCTCCGAGCGCCCCATTTCGGCGTACTCGAAGTACTGGGACGTGTACGGACACGATGAGTACCTCGACGCGCTTCGCGAAGGCGGTCAGCTGCTGGCATTCAGGTTCGATCTGATGACCGGACACCGCGATAATCACTGGAGTGCGATTCTCGACCCGTCCAGCCTCCGTGTGCTCGGCGCCGAGCGGTGGATCAAGCACTCAAGCTAGGTCGCATGACCAGCCGGAAAGTGCTGCGTCGCTTCGGAACGGCGCCATCGCCTGGACAACATTAAGGCTAACTCCGGCGGTGCAGCGGCGGCACTGATTCCCGGCTGAGCCGACGGTCATGCCGGTTCTGTAAGCGCGACTCCGGTCGTTGACGGTCGAGAATCCAGCAGCAGCACCAGCGCAACAGCTAAGGCGAGTCTGTCACTGTCAGGGAGAACGGGTCCGAGTTCATGGGGCCGTTGCGCGCGATGACGTGAATTGTTTGATCGTCGGCAACGTCGAACTCGCGCGGGAGAAGGGCGAGAAGCCAAGGTGTGCCCCGGTAGCGGATGCCAGCTGCGAGGGTGTGCATTCCAGCGTCGACTGACAGAGTCGTCGCCTTGCCCCAGCGGGTCGGGTGCTCGACGCCGTCCAGGACTAGGACGGGACGCGCCGCGACCCACAGATAACAAGCATTGACCCAGTGCCCACGCACCGTGACCACGATTTGACCGCTCATGTTGCAACCTTATCGATTTCGACTCCGCTGATACGGCGTCGTCACCGTTCAAAAAGAACAACCCGCCCCCTGAGTGTCGGGTGCGGGTTCTTGGGGGTCTGCGGATGTGGCCTTGTCAGGGCTTTTCGGGTGGAGGGGTGGTGGGGCGACCTTCAGCGGCGTCACGGATCCACTGGGGTACCTCGCGGCCGCTGCGTTCACGGAGTGCGATCGAGGCGCGGGCTGCTGCGGCAGCGACATTGCGCCGTTCGCTCGGGGTCCAGGTCTTGCGGGCTTCTGCGGTGGTCATCGTGGGTCCTCCTGCTCGTTCTGGTTGTCAGTGTCCTCGGTTTGGTCGGGTTTAACGCGGTAAGACGGTGAGTCCGTACCCGCTCAGCAGATCATTGATTCAGCAGCCGAGCTGGTCGGCCAGGTCATCGATCCCCGTCGCGTGAAACGCGTCAAGCGGATTCGGGGTCTCGTCTTTGGTTTCTGAGCCCCACTCGCGAGGTCGCTCGATGTACGCAGTGCGCAAGCCGAATGACCTCGCTGCTGCGAGGTCGGTCGCGTGGGTGGCGACCATCATTACCTCGTGGGGTGGAACCTGCATGAGCTCCGCGATCCCGAGGTACACCTCAGCAGCAGGCTTGTAGTGATTCCACACATCGGTGCCGCCGATGAAGTCCCATGCGAACTCGTTGAGCTTGGCCATTTCGGTCAGCATCGCCACGTTTCCGTTACTCAACGCGCACACGACGTACTCAGCTTTGAGGCGGCGAATACCTTCGGCCGAGTCTGGCCAACCTGGAATCGTGTGCCAGGCGCGCACCGCTGTGTGGAGCTGAGTCGGTGTCGCCACGATGCCGTACGAATCCTTCAACAGACCGTCAAGGGCTTCACGATGTAGATCGTCCAGCAGCGTCCACGGACGTGCACCGGATTCGACCTCAGCGAGTGCGGGACTATAAGTTCGGCGCCAGTCACGGGCCAGCTGGGATCCGTCAACACTGGGGAATTGTGCCGCTAGCACCGAGCTCACACCCGAATGCCAATCGGTGACCGTACCGAACGTGTCGAACGCCAAGACCTTGACCACATCTGCCTCCTCACTAGCGTTGCGTTCAATTCCTACAACGAGATAAACGTATCCCTATCAGCGGCCGACCGGCGCCGTGATGGTGCCCTGCTGGCGGATCCGTTCAACACAATGGTGGACGTCCGCCGAGCTTCATCTCGAACTCGGTATACGTCGTCAGGGACGCAAAATGACGTGAATAGAGATCACTGGCGTCGTCGTTCAAATCAGACAAGACAGGCGCAAGGTCTACCAGATGCGCCAGCCGGACGTACGATTTATCCTCCGCGGTCCCCGCCTCGTACTCCTGCTCCCGAGCGATGCCCTCAAATTTGATTCGCGCAACGACATCGTCGGCGGCGCGAATGAGGTACGAATCCTCTCGGTAGAACGAACCGGTTCCGTCCACCGTCCCAAGTTCGAAAACAGCAATTCCGAAGTACGCCCTGCTCTCCATGCGGCGACGGTACCCCGCCGACTACTGCCCGCGATCCTTGCTCGGAAGACCGCGCAAGAGTTGAGTGAGAGCGCAGACCTGCTGCAGGTCGGTCATATCGGCTCCACGGGTGCATCCGAGCCGTCCTCCGACTGCGTCATCTGCTGCCCTCAACTCCTGGTAGGCAGCAACAAGTTGGTGCTGGTCCCGTTTTCATTTCTTCGGAGAAATACCGATCGATGTTAGAAGTCGGTCAAGAATCGAGGTCGAAGTAATGTCGCCGTCAATCCATTGATCGATTGGTGCCTTTCTTGGCGTCTTGGAGTCATTTTCGTGCGACGGGGTTGTATTCGACTCATCATTCGGCATGGTGGTTCCTCTCGGAGTCCGGATTTCGTGCGAGGCTGGGGTTTCTCCCCTGAACTACGTAGCGGATCTCAGCGCGGCAGGTCGATGAGGCCGTGCTCGCGCAGCAGATCCTTGACCGCGTCGTGCTCGCCGCGGAGGTACGCCTTGGCGAGCAGGTCGTTGAAGGTGTCCGAGAGCTGCGGATCGTTCTCGTCGACGGGAACGACGAGCATCCGGCCGCCACCGATGAGCAGGCTGTTCGCCACGAACAACGCTGTGCGCTTGTTCCCGTCCTCGAAGGGTTGAGCTTTCGCGAGCTCGACGAACAGATCCAGCGCGTGTTCGGTCACATCCTCGCAGGTCAACGAGGCTATGAGCTGTTGTAGCCCGTCCTCGGTCAACGCGGGAGGCGTGTGCCGCCCGTGCCGGGTGTGGACGCCGATCTGCTGATCCTCGGTGCGAAGCTGACCGGGGTGCAGTGCACCGCTGCGCGTGATCTGGGCGTTGACGGCGCGGACGTAGGTGGCGTCGATCGCCCGATCATGGTGATCGATGATGAACTGTGCCACGTCCCGGAGGTCTTCGAGCAGCGCGAGGTCGGAGCGCGAGGAGACTCCGGCCAGGCTTCCCGATCGCAGGAAGTTCTCGGTGTCGAGTCGACCTGTGGCGAGGCCGTCGAACACCCTTCCCGAGGAGTAGACGGCGCCGGCCAGGTCGGTGATGTTGATCGCGGACAACAGAGTTCTCCTTTTCTGTAGTGGATGGTCGCGGGCGTTTCAGGCCACGGGTGGTGGAACGATGCGCACTGCCCGTGGCGGGCTGGCGACGATGAAGCCGCATTGTCGAGCAGCGGCGACGAAGGGTTCAGGGCTTGGATCGATCGGCCAGGAGGCCTCCCCGGCGTCCCCGAACAAGCCAACCGCGTTGGGGTTCGGCCCGGTGGTGAACCGTGTCTGATAGCGAATGCCGGCGAAGTGGGCGTCGAACGCTGCTGCCCACTCCTGAGGCACCGCGTAGGGGGTCATGGACGCGAGTTCTCGGGTCAGACCGAAATCCGCGGCCTCGTCCGTGCAGGTGTCGGCCAGTTGATGATCGTCGGGGACGGTCAGGGTGGAGAGTTGGCGTTCGGTGGCGAAGTCCTCGCTGATCACACTGGTTTTCGCCAGTGTTTCGCCGACGGTTTCGCGGATGGCGGTGAGCTCGTCGAACCCGAGGTAGCAGGTTCCACGCGGCGGGTTCAGATCGAACCGCCCTCCCCCACTCGAGGAGAACCACCACGGACCGTTTCCGGTGCGATGCCCGCGGTGCAGTGACTGCGCCGAGGTGAGTTCGCAGCTGGGGAACCCGTGCAGCGGGCGGGACGGAGGGCCGAGCGCGACGTCGTCACGGCTCACGCTGCCCACCGCTGGGCGTCGGCGCGGGCCAGCTCGAGGGCTGTATCGACGGGATGACCGCCGGTGATCCAGTCGACTGCACTTCGATCGCCGAGTTCAGATTGTGGGCTGCGAAGCCAGATCGCGCAGGTCCACGGGTCGGCGGCAGCGCGCAAGGTCGTCCACAGGGTGATCAGGTGCTGGTGGACGCTGCCCGAGTCGGTGAACTGCCAGGTGGGATAGACCCACGGCCCGCCGTCGAGGCGGCAGGCGATCAGGCTGCCGGCGGCGACTGCCTTGTTGATGCCCTGGCGGCTCATATTCCGCCACTGTGTCAGGCCTGTGGTGTCGTAGAACGGGCCGACCAGGAGGTCGTAGACGTGAGTGGTGGGTAGTGCAGCGGCCATCGAACGTGCGATTGATTCGACGTCGTCGAAGACCTCGGCGGGGACGCCGGCTGCGCGTGCGTCGGCGAACGTCCGGTGGACGGAGTTGGTCAGCAGGTCGAGTAGCTTGCGTTCCTGCTCGGCGAGGGTGTTCATCAGATCCTCCAATGCGGTCAACTGCGTCAACCCCAGTGTCCGCTTTTGCGTCAACCGCGTCAACGCGCGGTCGGCTTCGATGCAACCGTCGTCACCGAGGCCTAGCGATTGTTTGATGGCGAGGCAGAGGGTGAGGATTGATCCCTCTGGGCCCGGTTGCGGGTGCAGAGGGACCGCACCCTCGAACAGGGCGACGAGCTCTGACGCCAGCTGGCTGAGGGCTCGACCTGTCGTTCTGAGCGGGAGTTGGAACTGCGCGGTCGAATGAGTTGCGCTACTCAAAGGTGTCTCCTGATGTTCGAGGGTGCCCGGTTTCGTCAATCTCGTCCGAGGTTGGCTTCGCCAACTATCCGAACGCGGTTGCTGGCGGAACAGCGCTGTATCGAGACCACCCTGGCGGCACCTCCGGAAGAGTCCTTCCGGTCGGTTACCGTGGACGGTGAACCACTACAAGGAGGCAGCCGTGAAAATCTGGAACTGGTTGATGCTCAAAATTTCTTCAATCGGCGGGTCGCCGAGGTTTCGGAAGGTCGCCGATAGCCCGATTTGGGCGGGCAGCAACGACCGCAAGCTCTGATTCAATTGGCGGCGGATCTTCCGCGATCGCGCCGATATCGGGCCATTACCTGCATGAAGTTGCCGAATCTACGTACCAGCTAAGGAGACAAGATGTTGAACGGAGTTGCAGCGTGGGGGCTCGCGGCACTGCTTGCTTTCTATGCGGCCGCATTTCTCACAGCCCTCGTGACATGCATTGGAGCTACCCAGCTCACTTCGACGTATCGCGCCGGGTGGCTGATCGGGATCCTCGCACTTCCAGTAGTAGGCCCCATGGCGTGGCTGCTGTACGGGCGGCACATCGAGCGTCCGTTGACCTGATTCCCGGGCGGGATCGCAATCCCCTCGTACCTCTGCAGCAAATCGCGCGAACGATCGAGCGCTCATGGCTGTGTGCCTCTACATCTTGTGTCTCGCCGGATCGACCTTATGCTTCCGAAAGAGCCAGTTATCTCGCTGTCGGATAGTTGATAGCGGCCCATAGATGTCGCTGCTCGTGGATTCTGTTCTGAGCAGCCCCAGGTACGGGGTGCCAACGAAGCGGAAGGTTTCGGTCCTTTCCGATTCCACCAGATCGCCGATCGCGGCCAACCCTCGTGACAACGTCATCGACCAGTGGGGCTTGTTCGTCGTTGTCGTACCGAAGCCAGCGGGCATTTGTTGACGGTTCCTGAAAACGAACCCCCACAGGCCCCGGCGGGTTCTAGTCATCGTTGCAACACCCGATGGTTTGTCGACCGTATCAAGGCATCGAAAAGTCGGGCCGGCGTGCGGTCGTAGAGAACCATTCGGGGTCGGTTGTTGAGTTCGTGCTCGACGGCACGCAGATGCTCTGGTGTGTGGATCCGAAGATTCGTGCCTTTCGGGAAATTCTGGCGTAGAAGACCATTCATGTTCTCGTTGCTGCCTCGCTGCCAGGGTGAGTGCGGGTCGCAGAAGAACACGTCGAGACCGAGGTCGGCGGCGATCGAGCGGTGTCTGGCCATCTCGATTCCCTGATCCCAGGTGATCGAACGAAACAGCTCCGGTGGCAGGTCGCTCATTCGTGCTGCGATCGCAGCACGAAGGGTGTCGCTGTCGCGGCTGGTCAGGTGCAGTGGACGAACTTGTTCGTGTAGTGCGTTCGACCAGCGTGCCGATCACAGATCCCTGATTCTTGCCGATGATGAGATCACCCTCCCATGCGCCCGCAGCACTGCGATCGGCGGGTTCGAAGGGGCGGTCGCCGATACCGAGCATGGGTTGTTGGAAGCGGGGTCTACGACGATGCGCTCGCCGATGGGTTCGCCCCGATCGTAGCGGTGGCGCGGCTACCGGTGGGACGGCAAGTGGGCGTACTAACGCCGAGCCCGGATCGTAGACGGCCCGGTAGATGCTCTCGTGACACAACCACCGATCTGGTCTGTCGGGGAAACGCTGAGGTAGATGTCGAGCGATCTGGCCCGGACTCCGTCGGGTTGCAAGCAGATCGCCGATCACCTCTCGCAGCTCGATGTCGCGGTGCACCCGTCGGCGGTGGCACCGGGCACGGCGTTGCACGGCCTGCCGGTGCGCATCGAATCGCCGATATCCGCCCTGCGGGAACTGATTTCGCCGAAGTTCACGGCTGATCGTCGACGGCGCCCGGCCGAGAGTCTCCGCTATTTCCGTATGCTCCAACCCGTTCGATGCAGGTCGCCGATCGAGATCCGGTCCTCCTGTGACAGATACCGGGAACTGATCGGTCGGACGGCGAGCCGATCGAGCGGCGGTGTGAATCCGACAACGACACCATCGCGATAAAGCTTCCACCCTCGATGCCAGTTCTTTCCCATTGACTGCGACACCCCGGCCTCACCGGCTGCCGCGCCGATACTCCATCCACGCGAACGCAGCTCGACGAACCGGGCCCGCTTGGCCGACATGGGCCGGCGTGCCAGGCTCCTACTTTTTTCGACGTGACAATCGCTCTAATACACCCTCCAGCATTTCAGGAGTGTTGCAACGATCAATCGAAACCGCCCAACCCTCAGGGGGTCAATTTTCAGGAACCGTTGACAGCATTGCCCACTGGATGATCTCGATTGCTTCAGACCAAAACACTTTCGGGCGCGTAGCCGTCGGTGTGCTGGATCGTCGCGAGTGTGAGTACGAGTTCGGAGCGGTGACCGCGCCGGCAGGAGTTAGGGTAGGGGCCGGGGCTGTCGACGCCGGCGCCGGTTGGCGATCGACTTTGATCACTGCGGCATCGACACCGCCACGCCATCGAGGTTGTCGAGTTCATCGGCAGCCCGGATCAGGTGCCGACTTATGCCATGGGCTCTACCGCCGATGGTCGGTACCGCGAGTAGCAGTACCTGGACTCCGCGCACCTGGGCCTCTCGTCATCCCTCGTCCATCTAATAGCTTCGCGGTAGGCCCAATGAGTGTTGAGCAATGTAATTCAGGATCATTTCTGCGCTTACTGGTGCGGTGCGGAAAAGTCTTGCTGGCCAATACATGTCGGATATTCCATATTCGAGTGCAAAACCGTTGCCGCCATGTGTCTGAATCGTGGCGTCGACGCAGTGGATCGCAGCCTCGGCGGCGGCGAATTTTGCCATGTTCGACGCTTCTCCGGAGTCGGTGTGCCCGGCATCGACGAGGCGTGCTGCTTTTTGGGTCATCAGGCGGGCGAGCTCGAGTTCGATCTTTGCGCGGGCGAGGGGGTGAGCGACTGCTTGGTGGGATCCAATCGGGGCATTCCACACTTGGCGCTCCGTGGCGTAGGTTGTCGCTTTAGTGAGCGCGCGGCGGCCGATGCCGTTGGCGAAGGCGGCGATGAGGACGCGTTCGGGGTTGAGCCCGTCGAATACTGCTGCTAAGCCGCCTTCGGTTCCCCCTATCAGGCAGTCAGCTGGGACACGTACGTCATCGAAGTACAGGGTCCACTGGCGGTCAGGGCTGAATGCTGGCATCGGGATGTGGGTTTTGGTGAACCCCGCGCTGTGTACATCGATGATGCACAGGCACGGGCGTCCTAGCGTGCCGTCGGAGGTGCGGGGGCGGGCAACGACGAGAACGGCGTCGGCGTCGTCGACACCGGAGATGAAGGTCTTCTGTCCGCGTAGGAAGTATCCTCCCTCGCCGTCGGGGGTGAGTTCGGAGCGCAGGTCGTGCGAGTTGCTGCCGGCGTCGGGTTCGGTGATCGCGAAGGACATTTTCTTTGTGCCCGCTGCCATAGCCGTGAGCCACAGCTCTTTTTGCTCGGGTGTTCCGTGCTTGGCCAGGATCGGCCCTGCAATACCGGATGACATCACGAGCATGACCATCAATGCACCGGCGGCTGCAGTTTCCTCGGCAACGATCTGCAGGCCTGTCAGGCCCATGTCGCCGCCGCCGTATTGTGACGGCAGGTTGATGCCGATGAAACCCGCGTCGGCGAGCGTGGCCCATAGTTCAGTGGGAGCCTGCTCTGCTGCTTGGCATTTGCGCATGTACTCGGGTCCGAATGACTCGGTGATTCGACGGACGGCGTCTCTGATCTGGATCTCTTCGTCGCTGGGGGTGAGACTTATCGCGAAGCGGTCCGTGTTGGTGGTGAGCATGGCTTCTCCTGGTGGTGTGCTTGGGCCTACGGCGTTTGACGGATCGGGCTGGATTGCTTGTATTCGCTGCGCGCACGGTGGAGAACAAATTCCGGGTAGCCGCCAGGTTGGCGTTCACCGGCGAATATCAATTCGGCGGCAGCTGACCAGGCGCGATCGGATTCGAGATTGTCGCTCATTTTCGGGATGTCAGCTTCGTCGCGATTCTGCTCATCGACCAGCACTGCCATCTTGTTCAGTGAAGCGCGTATGTCGCCTTCGCTGATGATGTTGTGCGCCAACCAGTTCGCCAGCAGCTGAGACGATATTCTCAGCGTCGCGCGGTCTTCCATGAGGGCGACCCCGTCCATGTCGAGAACTTTCGACGATCCGACGCCGAGATCGATCCAACGCACGACGTACGCCAATATCGATTGAACGTTGTTGTCGAGTTCTTTGAGAATGGGAGTGCGGTCGGTGTCGGAGTGGAGGTATTCGGGAGGGGTGAGCATCTCCCGGCGCTGCCTCGGTGGGCGCAGCTTCAATTGCTCGTGAACGGCCACGACATCGATGTCGTGGTAATGCGTGGCATGGAGTGTCGCTGCTGTGGGCGAGGGGACCCACCCGGTAGTGGCTCCCGCCTGAAGTTGCTGTCTCTTGACATCGACCATGGTGCGCAGGTCGTCGGTCAACGTCCACATTCCTTTTCCGATTTGTGCGTTGCCGGGAAGGTCGAGTGCCAATGCGATGTCGACGTTGAAGTCCTCGTAGGCTTGATACCAGGGGGCCGCCTTCATGTCGGACTTGAAGGGGAATGGGCCTGCGTGGAAGCTCGAACGGATCTCGCTTCCGGTGCGGTCGAGGAACCCGGTGTTGACGAAGGCAAGGCGTGATCCGGCCGCAGCGAGGCATGCGGCGAGATTGAGGGAGGCGCGCCTCTCTTCGTCCATGACGCCGAGCTTTATCGACCCTGATGCGATACCCAGAACCTGCTCGACGTGGCTAGCTGCGTCGCAAACGAACTGCACTTCTTCGGGGCCGTGCATCTTCGGGCGGACGATGTAGATATTTCCGTGGCGGGAATTGGGTTGGTCGCGGCGAAGTCCGGGCAGAGCGGCGGCGGCTGTGAGGACGAGGTCGACGAGCGATTCCGGTACGGGCAATCCCTCGCGGTCGAGGATCATATCGCTGAGTAGGTGAAGCCCGACGTTTCTCGTAAACATGAGTGCACGGCCCGCAACGGTGTACACCTGACCGCTCGGTGTGTCGTAGCGGCGATCCGGCTGGAGGCGTCGGGTGCGCTTCTCTCCATTCTTGACGAACGACGCCTCGAGGTCTCCGGTGTTGAGGCCGAGCCAGTTGCGGTATCCGTGGACCTTGTCGGCTGCATCGACGATCGAGACTGCGTCTTCGAAATCGATGATGGCGGTGATCGCGGACTCGAGGATCACATCGCGAACCCCCGCGGGGTCGGCGGCACCGACGGGGTGGTTGCGGTCGATCTTCAATTCGATATGGAGGTTGTTGTGGCGTAACAGAAAGGCAGTCGGTGCAGCGATGTCGCCAGTGAAACCGATGAAAGTACTCGGGTCGACCAGTTCGGTCGCGATACCGCCGGAAATCGTTGCCACGAGGTGGTTTCCGTCGAGGTGGTAAGAGGTGACGTCGGCGTGTGACCCCGCTCTGAGGGGTAGGTTTCTGTCGAGAAACTGTTTGGTCCAAGAGACAACCTGCGTTCGGCGGTCTCTTGGCTCGTCACCGTCGACGACGTTGCTTCCGTACAGGGCATCGTAGAGGGAGCCCCATCTGGCATTGACGGCATTGACGGCATACCGGGCGTTGGTAACCGGCACGACCAATTGTGGTCCGGCGATGGTGCCTATTTCCGGGTCGACCACCGGGCGCGAGGACGTGCGTGAGGAAGGCTCGGGGAGGAGATAGCCGATGTCGGCGAGAAACTTTTCGTAGCGCGTCACATCGACGGGACCTGGGTGTGCACGGTGGTAGTCGTCGAGTTGTTGCTGGAATTCTGCGCGGGTGCGCATAAGTGCGTTGTTGCGGGGGGTGAAGGTGGCGAGCAACTCGGTCAACCCTGCCCAGAAGCTGCCGCTGTCCACGTCGACGGCGGGTAGGAGTTCTTCTTCGATGAATTCGTGCAGTCGAGCATCAACTGCGAATCCGTTGACGTTGGTGCGGGTCATTGGTCAGCCTTTCTGTCCTGTTGCCGTGCGCGCCGGTCGATTTGACGCGGATTCGTACGCGCGGATGCACTTGAGGAATGTGACAAGTCCGAATGCGCTGACGAGCGCAGCAAATGTGGTGAAAATTATTGCGGAGGAGAGTAACCCGATATGGCGTTGCAGAACACCGACAGCGATGACAGGTACGGAGGCGCCCGCGTAGAGCGCGAGGTAGAAGAGCGCGATGCTGCCGATGCGGTCGCGCGCACTCGTTGTATGCGCGGAGGTTACCTGCACTGAACGGCCGATCGTCAGTCCCTGCCCGAGCCCGCACAGCGTAGCGGCGACAGTGAACAGCGCGAGGTTGCCAACGGCGACAGCGGCGCTGAATAGTCCTAAACCGAGGACGATTCCAGCTGTGCCGAGGGAGAGCCCCATAGCGTCAGGTACGCGTTTGAGTAGCAATTGGGCTACTGCCGACCCTGCGAAGACGCTACCGATCACCAGGCCACTGACGGCATAGGAGGTCGATGGATCTATGGAGTGAAGAAAGGTCGGCGTCAACCCTGCGAGCAACCCCAAGACGCCCATACCTGCAACTCCGATCAGACACAGCCCTGCAAAGCCTCTGCGGAAGTGCGGGTCGGCGGGCGGAGACGGTGCAACGAATTTCCCTGTGGGCGTTTCTTTTTCGGAAACGTCTCGGGGAAGCACCGCAGCACACAATGCAAGCACTGTTGTCAGCGCCATGTGGGTGAAAAAGACCCACTCGATGGGGTGAGGGAGGAAGGTCACGGCGAGTCCACCCAGGACTGGACCGATGCCCATTCCCAGGATATTGCAGGCGGTAGCGAGCAAGGCATAGAACGACCGTGCTCGAGGATCGGCGAGTTCGACGATCGTTGCCGTCCCGACGCTCATGACGACCCCTGCGGCGATTCCGGTGAGAACACGAGCTGCGACCAATTCCCCGATCGCGTGAGCCGCAACGAACAGGAGGTTCGCTCCGACCACGCCGACGAGCGCAGCAATGATCAAATTGCGCTCGCCTATACGGCCGGCAAGTGAAGGGCCTGCGACAAGGGCGAGGGCAACACCAAGCGCGTACATCGCGTAAATCACAGTGATGTCGAAGGTATCGATACTGAACTTACGGCCGAACTCGGAGTACAGCGGTGTCGGCATGTTCGACTGCGTCATCACCACGACGACGCACACGAGCAAGAAAATGATCTGACCAGTTCGGCGGTTGCTCTTAGACATGCGGCTCCCGTACTTGCTGAGATATTGGGGGGCGATAAGGCCCTGACGGGCTTCAGATCTGAATGTTCTGGCCCCGAAGCTGACCACGAGCGACCAACTTTTGAGTGTGAGCATCGCGGATTTCGACCGCCCACAGTTGTTGGGTGCGGCCACGGTGAATGGGCGAACTCGTCGCAACCACCTGCCCTTTTCGCACAGGCCTCAGGAAGTCTGTGCTGTTCGCCGTCCCGACGATGGTCTGGGCAGCCCCCATATGGGCAAGCCAGGCGCTGCCCGATGCTGACCCTGCGGCCTCCACGATCGCCGCGTACATACCTCCGTGGACGATTCCGGCGGGCTGGTGGTGGCTGGCGTCCAGATCTGCGGAAAGCCGCACAGAGTCGGGTGAGACATATTCATAGCGAATTCCGAGGGCGTGATCGAGACCCTCGCTTTGAGTGCGAGCGATCAGTGCTTGTAACGCACGAGTCTGTTCGTTGTCGTCCAGATCGAAAACTGTCTTACAGCCTGTCATGGTGTCTCCTGGTGGATGAGCCGGATATCTCAGCGGGTGGTTTGCAACCGATTTATGTGCTCGCGCGCGAGGGCGGCGGAGTCTTGCTCCCCGAGTCCGTTTGTCCGCAGGAAGTCGATGATCGCGATTGCCTTTTGGTTTGCATCGTCATTGGCATGGTTTCTGTACAGCTGGCCGGCGTCTCGTGACAATCGTTGAATCGCCTCGGCCCGCGACTTTCTCACGCTCTCATACGCAACGAGCATTGAAGGCAGTGTTTCCGGGCGTGCATCTTTGAGTACCTCGGCGAGAGCGAAGGCATCTTCAATCGCTTGGTTTGCCCCTTGTCCAAGGTGCGGGACCATTGCGTGCGCGGCGTCGCCGACCAGAACCGCCGAACGCGTGCACCATCTGGTCAACGGGGGCCGGTCGTAGATTCCCCATTTGAAGGAATCCGTTGCCTTGGTGACGGTCTCGATAACTCGCGGTTCCCAACCTGCGAATACCGAGAGCAGCTCCTCAGTCGAGCTCGGCGCGGACCAGGATTCAGCTGAATCGCGGTCGGTGGGGATGTAGGCGGCAATATTCATCAAGGTTCCCGAGGCAACCCGATAACACAGAAGGGTCTTACCTTCCCCGAACCATACTCCCATGCGGGGTTCAGTTGCAGCCCAGCTGATTTCGCCGATCGGGATGAGCGATCGCACGGCCATGATACTTTCACTGACGGGCTTGACATCGTTGCCCAGCGCCGTTTGCACAGCACTCCGTACCCCGTCCGCCCCGACGAGTAGATCTGCCTCTTCGATCGAGCCGTCGGTAAACCTCACCGTGATGCCCACGTCCTCGGTGAAGGACTCGAATTCGCGGCCGGTATGGATGGTGACACTGTCGTCTATGGCGCCGAGCAAGATCTTCTGGAAGTCGGCGCGATGGATCGAGTACGACGCTTCTGACCCGCTGAGTTTGTTCATGATGTCGACCGGAATCTCATTGCCCTGCCAGTCGCACACGAATGAACGATCGACTGGACTGCCGACCTCGCGGATCGAATCGGACAATCCCAAGTGCGCAAGTCGGCGAATGCCGTTCGGCTGGAGCGTGAAGCCAGCTCCCACTGGTGCAAGTTTTCGGGCCCGCTCGCAGATGGTGATCGAGTGGCCTCTGCCCCGTAATGCGGCAGCTGTGACAAGGCCGGCGATACCGGCTCCAACGATGACGATGCGCAAGATTTCCCCCACCTGATTTGGCGTTCGACTGTGCCGCCGATCACGCGTTCGATACCGGCAGGGCATGCATGCCTCTGCCGAGAAGCGCAAGGCTTCGGATTGCCACTTGCGTGAAAGGTCGTTCGAAAGCTCCAATTTGTACTGTACTTCATTAATGTATGGCAGTGTAAAAATGATCGCAAGTACAACTTCTTCGCTACGGTAGAGTTGCCGCCCTGCCGCAGCGAAACCAATGCAAGGTGGGAACGACCGTCAGTCACGTGCAACGCGTCGACGTGATTTAGAAGGGAGCAGCGGTGGACAACACCAGGACACCAGCCAGCTCTGGAAATGGACGACGCGAGCGAAACAAGCAACGTGTCCGGGAACGCATTTACGACTCTGCGATTGAGCTGTTCGCCGCCGGAGGATACGAAGCCACGAGCGTCGACGACATCGCCAACCATGCTGATGTGTCGCGCGGTACGTTCTTCAACTATTTCCAGCGCAAAGAAGACCTGATCGCAGCTTGGGTGCATGACTGGCGCACCCGTGTCCTTGAACGGATGCGACAGTCTCAGGGGCTTGAGGACGCCTCCGCACGCACCTTGCTCCAGCTATATATGGCCAGCATCGCCGAACAGACCGAATCCCAGCGCAAGGTAACCGAATTCATGCTGCCCGCATGGGTCAAAACCGGAAGCCCGCTCAATGATCTTCCCTATACAGCCGAAGTCTTCACCGAGACCCTTCAGCGAGGAGTCGATCGCGGCGAGTTCATTCCGGCAACGAATACGAAACTTGTCGGCGCCATGCTTCGTGACCTCTACTTGGGTGCACTGTTCCGGTGGGTGACCCGCCCCAGCAGCACGGGCGAACTAGCAGCGGAGCTTCGTGAGGTGCTTCATGTTCTTTTGGAGGGTATTGCCGATCCGCCCCACTGGCAGGTTTCACGAGAAGGCCTCGTAAAGAACGACATTAGGTGAGGGGTGTCCTCTTGCGCGAGGTCGGGATCGAGTTCTATCAGTCCTGCTTCCTCGGCCGAGGTGCCGGCCGGTTGGACCCGTTGGTGTCGCTGCTCGACCAACAAGCAGAGGAACAGCTCTCGGCCACAAATCGGGGACCAAGAACAGGCGATCGAGGCCGCCGGTTCATGACGATCTCGTCGCGCGACCTATGTTGGGGCCGCAAGCAATTCGTGAGTTTGCTTGAGAGGAGCCTGTACGACCGTCTCCGTGGGTCACGCTCGCGCCGATGATCCTCCGGGGATCCGCCGCCAACATCGCCGGCCTTCGATCAGCGATACGACTACGGCTGACCGCACACCAACGCAGCGACTGATCCGTCAGCGACTTCTCACCTTCTGTCGTCCGACACTGCATCGAACCGGAAAAGAGCCATGCACTGATCAGATGCAGGGTTCTCTCTGTGCATGATGCCTAAATCCGTTGGGCCTTTAGTGTTCTGTGCCTCGAAGACCGGCGCGTTGGCGGATTGAGGCTGAAGGTCCTGGAGCTGCAGGAAGAGTCAGCTGGCGGTTGGCCGTCGTGCACTGGTGGTCCAGAGTGCTGCGGGTTTCTCGATCTCGGGCTAGATGTTCTCCTCGACTTCTTGTCGATGATCAACTTCTTCGTTCGAGCGGCGTTGATTCGCACCTCAGTCGCGCGTGACGATCCGCGTGGTGTCGAGTTCGTCAGAGCGATTCTCCTCTGCGTAATCAGTGTCACTCCCTGGGGGCGCTCCGTTGACATCAGTGGGATTGACGGAAAGAACCCGATGGACCGTACCGACCGAGACCCGCACGCCGGCTGCGATGGTGCGAATCGACTCGTCGCGATCGCGGCGAGCCAGAATCGCCGCGCGTTTGTCGTCGTCGATGACAGTGGGACGACCGCCGACGCTGCCGCGCTTGCGGGCGGCAGCGAGACCGTTGCGGGTCTTGCGCGCGATGTCGCGGCGCCGGTCCTCGGCCAAAGCGAGCGCGAGGTCGAGGATCAGTGACCGCTCAGTGTGCTCGCCTACTGCGATGCCCTCGAGCACCTTGACGCCGACTCCCCGCCCGAACAGGTCGGTCAAGACCAGCAGCCCTTCAAAGAGATTGCGACCGAGACGGTCGACCTCCTGGACGGTGAGCAGATCGTCGGGACGTAAGTAGTGGAGGGCGGCCTGCAACCCTGGGCGTTGATCGAGGCTGAGTGTGCCCGAGACTTTCTCCTCAAACACTTTGACGCATATTGGGTCGAGTGCGTCGCGCTGGCGCTGCGTCTCCTGTTTGTCGGTGCTCACACGCACCAGTCCGACGAGCGCCACGGGTGCCTCCGTTCAGAAAAGGTGTTCATCTTTGGGGCCCATGATATGAATATTTGAACGAGTTTATGAACATCAGTTAAGGGAATTCGGGCTCGATTTGAGCAATGTTTCACCTGTTCAGCCAACGACCGTTTGTTGAACAGCGGGGCGGAGGCGTTCGCC
Organism: Rhodococcus sp. KBW08; assembly: GCF_003852455.1. Classification (NCBI taxonomy): domain Bacteria; kingdom Bacillati; phylum Actinomycetota; class Actinomycetes; order Mycobacteriales; family Nocardiaceae; genus Rhodococcus; species Rhodococcus sp. KBW08. Next base: position 9,191 of record NZ_QAJJ01000005.1, on the reverse strand, counting down.
AGGATCCGGGCGACGGTTCAGGTCCAAGTCATCAGTGGGAACGTCCAGTTGGCGTGAGATGCCTGACATGACGCGGTGGATGGCAGCTTCGATCTGTCACTGCGCGGCGTACCCAGGATGACAGTGAGTGCGCCACGTCGATGTGCGGTGCCTAAGCCAGTAGGCCTGACAGGTCCAGTTTGGGATACGCGGATCTGAAACTTACTCCACATTGCAGTTCGCCAACGAAATCGCCGCCACCGGCTCGACTGCAAGTGTGGCAACAGTTTTTGAGTCGATCTCGCGGCGGCGTTCACTGGATGGCTGACTTGCATCTACGGGATCAGTGGAAGGTTTGGTTTCTCCTCGGTTGACGGCTTCGACCGCTCGGGCTCTGGCCAATCGGGCACATCTTCGAGGGAACCACCGTAGGCAAGTATCGTCTGAGCCATCAGATCGGTGGAAGCCTGGATAAACCCCTCCACGCCCATCAGTCTCATTGAGACCCGCCTATTTTCGTCGTCGTCGCCTTCCTGTGCGTTCCGCTTCTTCTGCAGCAGCCAGAATGCGCCGGAGCCGTTCGTCGCCATGCTGGGGTCACCCCCGTGGGTAAGCAGGTTTCTGAGTGACTTCATGTCGCTGAGGTAGTCACCTATCCGTCGCGTGCCGATGTAGGTCTCCCAGTCCGACCTGTTACCTCTCTTCCCCCGAAGTGTCCGTGTGCGCAGCCCCCAGTTTTGACTGAACAGATCCACAGCGTGCTCCTTCATTGCGACGTCGCGGATCTTGTCTGGGTTAAGGGGCAATGTCCGGTTTTTCTCGTCACGGTATCCGAGAACCTCGCCGAAGAAGCCCTCGATTTGTCCGTAAACGAGTAAGAAGGCGCCCCACCTCAGCGAGTGCTGTCGTGGCCCACGGAGAGACCTGCCGTCGGGCATCTTTGCGTGCTGTAGGTCGCGATGCAGCGTGACCATTGTCGTCGGGATCTCAAGCCGGGCCGCAGCTGTCTCTGCCACGTCGATCACTTGCCGTAGATGCCTGTGTGTCACCGGCGAGTCTCCCCTTACATCGAATTATGGTGTGGTGGTTGCGATGCCTGGAGTATCCCCCACAGCCCTCGCCAGTCTGATCGGCCGTAGCGTGACCCTGGTGTGACGCCATTGGGTGCATTGGCGGTGGCCGTTTGGCCTATTACCTCAGCGTCAGGGGGAGAAATCAATCCCGGTATTTACGTTGTCGGCCCGAAGGCCGAGACTCGTAGTTCGAGCTTCGCGATCGTGGTGCACTGATGCGTGAGTTCCTCGCCGCCGTGGACTTGAGAATAGCGCTCGACAAATGCCCGCACCCTCAACCTTTCGCGGTTTGAACGGTGGGATTTGCTCGTCCGAAGGTGCCGGGCAAGTGCTAGCTCGATTCCAGTCGTCCTGCCGAGTGAACGCATGGAATCACGCAGTCGGACGTCGGGACACGCCATCGGTTCAGGCTCATTGCGAACCAGTCACTTCGAACAGGGAAACCTTCGGGACGCAGCCGCGACCAGCATGCGGCCACGCAGTTTCTCTTCGATGGCTAGATTGTCGGTATCCACGGTTACAGTTTTGGTTACACCCCACGTAGTCTGGATTTAGGAGAGGAGTTGCGGATGCCCCCTGAGAACGAGGTCTACGCGAAGGCGCCTTTGGTCCTCGTCACCGCCCAGCTCGGCTACGCGCATGAACCGAGGCTCAACATCCCTGAGATTCGGGACGTCGTCGCGGAAGAGCTCCGAAGCTCCTTCCCCGTGCTAGACGTCGAATCGATCACGCAGGAGAACGGGGAGGTTACGCGTCAACTTCGAGCAACCAACGAGCGACGGTCAATCACTGTGGTCGTTAATTCACAGGCGGTTACCGTCGATGCCACCGAGTATGAGCACTTCTGGGCGTTCTCGGAGTTACTGAAAGTTTGTTTCGGGGCGGTCGAGAAAGCCATCGGTCGCGTCTATGTGGAGCGCGCTGGCCTCCGGTATGTAGACGAGGTCCGGCCGACTGACATAACCTCCACCCGAGACTGGGAAGCCTGGATCGCACCGCCGCTTGTGTCTGCAGCCGCACTGCTGCCCGGCAGATCGCCGGAGACGCTGCGCGGAGTGACTGTCTACGAGGTCGCCGAACGTACAATCATGACTTTTCAATGGGGCGAGGTAATCGGGCACTCGGTGGTTGCACCGTCCAAGGTTCGCAAGCCCCCCGAACCCGGCAGGTTCTTCGTCCTGGACGCAGACGCTTTCTGGGTGCCGGAGACTCCGTCTGCGACAGCCCCGACGGAGATGGTCTGGCGCTTCAAGGAATTACACGCGCCGGTCAGCGAGGTCTTCCAGGCATCACTCACCAGCAAAGCACGTTCAATGTTCAGAGGTGATTCAAAGTGACTGAGACGAAAGCAGTTCCGACCCAAGAGCTCGCGGCCGCCGTCCAGACTTCGGTGGAGTCGTTCCGGGCTTCGCTCGCCTCCTACGAGCAATCGATCGCCGTTCTGCGCGCCTCGATATCGATGTCGATGTCGAGCATCGAAACATCGCTGACAGTCGCCGGGCACCGGTGGGCGATGCTAAGCGAACTGGCAAGTGAAAGCCCGGAGCAGTGGCGTGAGACGCAGACGAGCCCCGAGCTGATCGAGGCGAGTTGGCGCGAGCGGCGGCAGCATTCGACAGGAGCCGCGCGCAAGCACGCAAGGGATCACCGTGCGCTTTACGCTCAGCGGTTGTCAGAGCTCGCAGATCGCAATTTGACGAGAGCTGTGGCCGATATGCTCACCGAACTGTCAGAAGTTCACGGCGTCACCTGGTCTGACATCGCATCCGCTCTCGCCATCAGCGTCCCAGCGCTGCGGAAGTGGAGGAAGAGTACCAGCGGCACCACCCCGGAGAACCATCGCAAGCTAGCCCAGCTGACCGCGTTCTACGCGCTGTTGGCAGAACAGGTCGGTTCGCCGGCTCGGTGGATGTCGATGGCGTTGGTCGACGGCTACAACGTGACGCCGGCCGATGTGTACTCGCCTGACAACGCCGAGCGTCTTCTCGACCTCGCAGCCGGAAATGTCGGGACGACCGCTGAGGACGTACTCGACATCGTCGCTGAAGGGTGGCGCGACAGGTGGAGGAGCGAGTACGAGGTCTTCGAGGCTGCTGATGGCGAGCTCTCTATGCGCCCTCGCCAGATGACGCGGTGAGCGTGGACCCTCTCGACCCGTTCCCGGGGATGGAAAAGTTCTACGCGTACCGTGGCGAGCCCGGTTCAGAGGACGCGCCTCCGATCTTCGTGCCCGTTCAGCAGGGTGACGTATTCCGGGGCGTGGCGGTTCCGGGAGTCGAGGTGCCCGAGGCCGATGGTGCCCTGGCGATGATCTTCATGCATCCATGTGTGATGCGCAAGGGAGCCGTGTTGGCGGACCAGGTAACTGTATTCCGGGTATCGCTGAAGACTAAAAAGCAGCGGCCATACGAGCGGTTCGCCGACACCTTTTCCGAGATTCCGCTCCCTGAGTTGTTCGGAGAGGGGTCTGGTGTGCATGTCGGTGAGTTCCAGATTATCGGGACGGTTCCGGGCACGATGTTGAACCGGGCGGAACGTGTTATGTCACTGGCTAAGGACGGGCGATTACTCCTGCAGCAGCGCGCGGTTCATCACTTCACCCGGCACGCACCGCCGCTGCACGATCTCAGGGTGCGCACGCGGGTAGTCGAGCGGGAGTCCGAGCTACTGACCGATTGGTGCGAGGCGGCGTGCGATTCCGGGGGAGAGACCGCCGAGGTCGTAGCGAAAGCTGAATTGGAATTCGACGAGTACCTGAGCTCGGAGGATCGCCGGTCACGCTTGGCGGACGACGACACTACGAACGCAGTCGTGGCCGAGACTCATGGGGAGATTCGGCGCAGGCACACGTGACTCGCACGCGGCCAATACCACTTGATCGGTCTCGATGAAGTGAAGGGTCTCCGCCTCGACTGCGGCGATCACCGATTCCAGTACCTCGCGAGTGCCGACAGGAAGGTTCATCCGTTCCAATCGTGGCCGTAGCGTATGGCGGTCCAGATCTGCTCGCGCTCGAATCCGTTGATCGTGAAGCGCCTGTCATGCTTGAAGAATGCCATCTTGTGTAGACAACAATGGCAGTGCATATTCGGCCGAAAATTCTCGTTCCAACCGGCGGGCACTGCATTGGTTACGGAGCGCGCTGGCATCTGGGGCGGCCCACTGCACTCTGAATCAGAGGTTGCTGGGAATGATCAGAGGTTGCTGGGAATGCTGATCTGTAGGGCGGGATCGGACTCGACAGCGCAGACGCGGTCGTTGTAGGTCTCCAACAACGCTTTTAATCCGGCGCGGATGCCCTGGGCGCTGAGTCCACCGACCTCTTCGATGTTGTTTCCGACGTAGTCCTCGATGGCCTGGACCGATACACGCTCCCCAACGCCAGTCGTCTCAGCGATCTGGCGGCCAGCGTCGACGCGATTCTCTGGAACTAGGACAAGCGGCCTGAATCCGTCGTGAAGATTCTTCTGGCACTTCTGAAAGAGCGCCTCCGACGGTGCCATGGTCACGTGGATCGCTGTGTCCCCCACTGAGAAGTCGCCGGGCCGGGCAGTCTGGTCGTCGGCAGTGGTGTAGCTGTGGTTACTGATCTTCTCTTTTGGAAAACGGAGCTTCAGCTTGGCCCCCACCAGATGTTGGGCGACCGCGCCGGCGGAGTTACCGCCTTGGGCACGCGCCGCATTAAGTAGAGCTGCAATTGCCGCCCGAACAGGAAACTCGGGGTTAATCACTGCACTCAGCCGCTCTTTCGCGAAATGGTCGCTCTGAACTTTTCCAACGAACCACACCTGCAGCGCCATCCGAACCTCAGTCTGCTCGTCGAACGACAACGAGCCATAGCCCGCAGACGGGGCTGACTCGGAGATCACGTCGGCCAGCTCGCCAGCCAATTCCTTGGTGGCGCGAGAGGTCCGCCCGCCTTCTTTCGTGAATTCCCGCATCTCGCCATGGAGGGCCAGGATTTTGCGGATTCGCGTTCCGCTCAGTCCTTTGACCTGCGATAGGCCCAGGTAGTTCGCCGGGTTCATCGGAACCCCGTGAACCATGTGGTCCGCGATTATCAGCCCTGCGTTCATCACATTCTTGTTCACAACGCCGATCGAGCTTCGCTTCGACTCGTACCAGTCGTTGACCGCGGGCTCAATTTTTTGCCACACCTGTTCCGAGGCGGCGCTAGTCGTCATTGTCATCACTGTCGGAGTGCTCATACAGGACGCTGCCGACAAGACCCTCGACGGAGATTGCCGCCGGGTCGGGCTCAGGGCGTCCTTCGACAGATGCCAGCCGCATCGCAGAGATGAAGGCGAGTCGCACGGCTTGGATCACGAGCACGCGGCGCAGACCGTCTGAGACCTCTCCTCGTTCGTGGGCGACGGCGGCGAGCCGCGAGATGGTCTCTGCGCGCCGGGCTATCCGCACATCGGGGTGACCACGCTCAGCGCGCGTCTCGTCGGAGACGAGCTGGAATCGTCTCGACGGCGGCAGGTCGATCGGCTGGGACAGCGGCGGGATCTTCTCATTGAGTATCGCCTTGAACTTGCTGCGCTCAATCGCCTGGAGATAGGCGCTGTACTCAGTCGCGTTGAGGCGCGCCTTAGCGGAGATATCGCCGGCCCCGGCTTGCTCCATGTCCCACAAGGGCCAGAGCTCCATCTCTGCCACCTCGAAGACGTCGAGGATGCGCATGGCCACGGCATCGGTGCGCTGATTGGTGAGGTGACGCCGCACGCGGGTCCTCAACCGTTCGTTCGTCTGACCGACATAGATCGGCTCGCCGTCATAGTCGTAGAACGCATAGACGCCCCACTTTGCATTGGACCAAGCTCGACCCTGATCGTCGGTTTTGTCTAAGGCCTGCTTGAGCAGGCGTCGGAACTCCTGAACGATGGGCGCGGGCATCTCGCCTCTCGCGGGTCGCGCGTCAACACGACTGGTCGAGGCTCGGCTTTGACTCGACATGTCACCCCACCTCTGGGATGGTGTCGGCGGCGATTGGTGCGAGCTTGCCGTTGACCAACGGGAGCAAGTAGTTCTCCGCGAGCCATCCGACCGCGGGCACGGCCACTGCGTCGCCGAAGGCAAACTGCACCTGACTGTCGCGGAACCCGTCGATCTTGTATTCAGCGGCTCCCATGAGCGAGGCGTACTCAGCACCGGTCATCCACCGAATGCTGAGCTTGCCGTAACCCATCCGGACGACGGCCTGCTTGGACGATCCACCGCGTGGGGTCCTCAGGCAGCCGGAGACGGCGTCGGGGCGCATCTCCCAGACCGGGACTCCGCCGCGGGTGCGCCGATACGCGGTGCGCCACTGATAGCGCCGCTGCTGCTTACGCAATTGGTCCAGCCGGCTCCTCTGCACCTCCGACATCGAATCGATGAAAGCAGCCACCCGGTCCTCGTCCCACCAGCGCGGGTCATCGTTGTCCAAGCGTTCGAGCGTATCGCCGAGTCCATCAGTGACGTGTGCGGGTGGAGTTGGCAGGGGCGCGCGGTGCGTAATGAGGGTGGGGTCGCCGAAGAACGGCTCGGTCCATGCTGGCCGCAGGGGGTGCTCCATCTCAGTCGTCTCAACGGCCTCGCGGGAGCCGACCAGAAACATCCGGGGGCGTGACTGGGGCACGAACCGGCGGGCGTCGATGGCGAGGATGTCCACCGAGTAGCCGAGTTCGTTGAACTCCTTGATCGCCGCGGTGAGGTCGTCTCCGCCGTGCGAGGTGGACAGGCCGATGACGTTCTCCAGCACCAGAGCCTTGGGTCGGTCGTCCTCCGCTAGCGCACGCAGGATGCCGGTGAATGCATAGAACGCCGAGGATTCCGTGCCTGCGAGCCCGGTTCGGTTGCCCGCCAGCGAGAGGTCTGTGCAGGGGGACGACGCCCACGCGAGGTCGGTGCCTGCCGGGAGATCTGCGGCGTCGACGTCGTTTACATCGCCTACGACCATCACATCGTCGCCGAACTGCTCGCGGTACATCGCCGCCTTATCCGGGGAGATATCGTTGGCCCAGGCTGTCTCAAACCCGGCGAGGTCAAGGCCCATCCGGGCGAGTCCGACGCCTGCGAAGAACTCGAGGACCTGCGGGCGCGACCGGAGCTGAATCACAGACATGGGATTACACTAGACGGCCGCGTTGCATGAGCACACCCACATCCGGCTGACGCGTTGCATTCATCACGGTGCGGCCAGCAGATACCATCATGACGTGGCGCTCACCGACCCCGCGGACCCCCGGCACGGGACGATCAACGGGTACAGCAACTATCGGTGCAGGTGTGATCGGTGCCGCGTAGCCAATCGCGAGCACCATCAGGAATACATCGCGAGAAACCGCTCAACCGGCCGGGTTCTTGGAACACACGGATCAGGACTCTCCTACGACACCGGGTGTCGCTGTGACCTGTGTAGAGAATCGCATAACAAGAGGTCGCGGGACTACAAGCGAAGCCGGCGCGCGGCGGAATGAGCGGGGAAATCAAGAGCTGGGCGTCGACGCCGGCGGTCCGCAAGTCGATGCGATCGAACCGGCGGCGCGACACGGCTCCCGAGATCGCCATCAGGAAGCTGCTGCACGCGCGGGGCCTCCGGTACCGCGTGGACTACGCGCCGGAGCGCAGTCATCTGCGTAATCGGGCGGACATCGTATTCACGCGCGCCAGGGTGGCAGTGTTTATAGATGGGTGCTATTGGCACGGGTGCGCGGCGCATCACCGGGCACCCGCGGCGAACAGTGACTACTGGTCATCCAAGATCGAGGGGAACATCGAGCGCGATCGGCGTGTGAGCGAGATGTTGCGCGAGGGTGGTTGGGCGGTGCTGAGATTCTGGGAGCACCAGCCCCCCACCGAGGTGGTCGACGAGATCGCACGGGTAGTGATCTCCCGAGCTGTGTGATCCAGCGCGCTGTGGACGGGGCGAGCGGCTGGTGGCTGCGAAGCGAACGTGACTGATCACTGCCCGATTCGTCGCCGGGGTCCGTGCGGCCTCGACTTGCTGTTGGACTGCGAGCTTGGTCTCAGGCTGTGGCTCTCGGGGCGGTATCGAGAGAGGTCTCGGCGCCGGGATCCACCGGTGAGTTAGGGGTAGGTCAAATCAGGCTGGGGTCTTCAGTTGAGCTTGTTGGTGCCGAGGCCCTCGCGGTGGTTGACCGACCCGCTGCCGAGTATTACAACGGGTCAAAGGAAAGGCCCGATATGACACAGATATGACACATCGCGGGGGAGTCGTGAGTAGGGGCGGGCCGACCAATCGAAGGCAAACTGGCTGACCAGGAGAAATTCTGGCTGGATTTTGTGTTTATATCCGCTCACTTCTTGAAAGCGAGCGTGGCGTTAAACCCACCGGGGGTTCAAATCCCTCCGCTTCCGCCAAATGTTCGTTGTTCAAACCCAGCCCGCGCGAAAGCGTGGGCTGGGTTTTTTCGTGCCCTACGAAGCGCAGGAGCGTCGAGGAGTCGGATGTGTAGCAATCTTTGCCGCCCTGGGGTCGCCGGGTGAAGCAATGGCTTCGCCACTTCGGTGCTACGTCCGATGTTGCGGCAATCTGCCGGTTCTCGTTGTGCTGTGGTGAACGATCAGCCATTGCGGCGCTCGGCGACGAGAGTTCCAGGTGATCGCATCGTGCGGCTGGTGGTCAATTCGATTCCCTCCTTGGCTAGATGGGCTCGTGGTTTACGCGGCCTCCTTGCGCTTGGTGTCCGAATGAGCTGCGCGCCACCAATTAACTGTTGACCGTTCAATAAGTTTGCGTGGCCATATCGCCAGAGACCGCGGTGCATTCAATCTGCTGAAATGCTCCGGATCGTGCCTTGTTTGCACATTTGCTCGACTGTCACCAATGGGCGGATGGTCCAAGTTTGGTGTCGTTCGCCACATTGGGACCTAAGTCCCATTCCCTGCTCTGAGCCATGTCGATATGTATCTGTTACCGGAAGTTCACCCTAAATCCAGGATGGGGGAGATGGCGCGCTGGCGGGCAAACAGGACGATTGGTACCGTCCGGTAACTAATTCAGTTAGTTGTCGGCTACCGCTCTGGTTGCTGTGTCACGTGGAGGAGCAGTTCATTTCGATCGAATCGCAAAACGGCGTATCCCATCGTCGATCGAGGGCCGCGGTAGGGATCGCGGCGTGTGCGGTTGCC